>JAWLGJ010000037.1:0-17054 GCA_041685145.1 Magnetospirillaceae bacterium
CGGAGATGCCCACCGCGATGTAAAGCTCGGGCGCGACGATCTTGCCGGTCTGGCCGACCTGCAGGTCGTTGGGAACGAAGCCGGCGTCAACGGCGGCGCGCGAGGCCCCCACGGCGGCGCCCAGCTTGTCGGCCAGTTCCTCCAGCAGCGTGAAATTGTCGCCGGACTGCATCCCGCGCCCGCCGGAGATGATCACGCGCGCGCTGGTCAGTTCCGGGCGCTCGGACTTGCTCAGTTCCTGGCCGACGAAGCGCGACACGCCCGGATCGTCCGCCGGTTCGGCGGTCTCGATGCGGGCCTCGCCGTCCTGCTTGACGGGGTCGAAGGCCGTGGTGCGCACGGTGATGACCTTGATGGGGTCGTCGCTTTTCACCGTCGCCAGGGCGTTGCCGGCATAGATTGGGCGCACGAAGGTATCGTGGCCCTTGACGGCGACGATGCCGGTGATCTGCGCCACGTCCAGCAGCGCCGCCACCCGCGGCAGCACGTTCTTACCGAAGGTGTCGTCGGGGGCGAGTACATATTTGTAGCCCTGCGCCAGCCGCGTCACCAACAGCGCCAGCGGCTCGGCCAAGGGGTGCTCGTAGAGCGGGCTGTCGACCAGGACCACGGTGGCCACGCCGGCCAGGCCCTCGGCGGCCTCGGCGACCCCGTGACAACCCTTGCCCGCGACCAGCACATGCACCTCGCCGCCGATTTCGCGGGCGGCGGTGATGGTGTTGAGGGTGGCGGGCTTCAGCGCCGCATTGTCGTGTTCGGCAACGACCAGAATCGCCATCAGATGACCTTCGCCTCGTTCTTGAGCTTGTCCACCAGCTCCGCGACGCTCTCGACGCGGATGCCCGCCTTGCGCGCCGGCGGCTCCTCGACGCGCAGCGTCGTCAGCCGCGGCGCCGTGTCGACGCCCAGATCCGCCGGGGTTTTGACGTCGATGGGCTTCTTCTTCGCCTTCATGATGTTGGGCAGCGAGGCGTAGCGCGGCTCGTTCAGGCGCAGATCGGTGGTCACCACCGCCGGCAGCGTCACCTCGACCGTCTCCAGGCCGCCGTCAATCTCGCGCGTGACGGTGGCCTTGCCGTCGCCGGCCTCCAGCTTGGAGGCGAAGGTGCCCTGGGCCCAGCCCAGCAGCGCCGCCAGCATCTGCCCGGTCTGGTTGGAGTCGTCGTCGATGGCCTGCTTGCCCAGGATGACCATGTCCGGCGCCTCCTCGGCGACGATGGCCTTCAGCAGCTTGGCCACCGCCAGCGGCTGCAGGGCATCGTCGGTCTGCACCAGGATGCCGCGGTCGGCGCCCATCGCCAGCGCGGTGCGGATGGTCTCCTGGCTTTGCTGCGGGCCCATCGACACGGCGACGATCTCGGTGGCGGCGCCCTTTTCCTTCAGGCGCACGGCCTCCTCGACGGCAATTTCGTCGAAGGGATTCATGGAGAACTTGACGTTGGCCGTCTCGACCC
Organism: Magnetospirillaceae bacterium; assembly: GCA_041685145.1. GTDB lineage: Bacteria > Pseudomonadota > Alphaproteobacteria > Rhodospirillales > Magnetospirillaceae > JAWLGJ01. The sequence goes on from JAWLGJ010000037.1 coordinate 1,455, forward strand.
CCGTGTTGTCCGACTTGACCCGGATCTTGACGTTGTAGTCAACGACCCGCTTGACGGCGACGAGTATCTTCATCGACCTCTCGCGACCCTCCTGGATTGTGCCGCCGGAGACCGCGGAAAACGGGCGTTCCGCGCGGGCGGAAAAAAGTAGTATTGCATCGCAACGTATTCCGTCGCTTTCGCCCTGTCAACGCCATGCCGCAGGTGCGAAAGGGTAGGCGGGCGTCAGCGGTTGCCGCCCGGAGTCCACAGCACGTCGCCCGCCGCCGCCGCGTTGGCGGCGCGCGCCATCACGAACAGGTGGTCGGAGAGGCGGTTGAGATAGCGCACCGCCAGCGGATTCACCGCCTCGCGCGCCGCCAGCGCCACCACCAGGCGTTCCGCCCGGCGCACCACCGCGCGCGCCAGGTGCAGATGCGCCGCCGCCGGCGCCCCCGCCGGCAGCACGAAGGAGGTCAGGGGCGCCAGTTGCGCGTTGGCGGCATCAATCTCGCGCTCCAGCCGCGCCACCTGTTCCTCGACCACCCGCAGCGCCCCCTTCGGCGTCGAGTCGCCGTCCTGGGGCGTGCTGAGATCGGCGCCCAGGTCGAAGAGGTCGTTCTGGACGCGGGCGAGCATGGCGTCGAGTTCGCCGGCGGCGTGGAGGCGCGCCACCCCCACGGCGGCGTTGGCCTCGTCGACGGTGCCATAGGCCTCGACCCGCAGGTCGTCCTTGCCCACCCGCCGGCCGTCGGCCAGCGAGGTCTTGCCCTTGTCGCCGCCGCGTGTGTAAATCCGGCTTAGTCGTACCATCGCGTTCTCGTCCCTTCCGGCCCTGCCCGCCCACTATAGGGGCGGGGCGGAATCGCGGAAACCCGTTCGGAGGACCGGCGCCATCATCGCCCGTTACCTGCCCATCCTGTCCCTTTATCTGGGGCGGCACTTCCTGGTGTCGATGCTGGCGGTGCTGGCCTTCACCGCCGGGGTCGTGCTGCTGTTCGAGACCATCGAGATGCTGCGCCGCGCCGGGGCGCGCACCGACATCGACCTGTGGGCGGTGGTGGCGATGTCGGCCCTGAAGGCGCCGCAGACCGTGCACCGCACGATGCCCTTCGTGGTGATGGTGGCGGCGATGCTGGCCTTCTGGCGCCTGACGCGCAGTTCGGAACTGGTGGTGGCGCGCAGCGTCGGCGTCTCGGTATGGCAGATTCTGGCGCCGGTGCTGGGGCTGTCGCTGCTGCTGGGCGTCGTCGAGGTGGTTGCGCTCAACCCGTTGTCCTCGGCGATGTTCTCGCTTTACGAACGCATGGAGAGCCGCGCCTTCGGGCGCGACGACACCCCCTTGAGTCTGTCCGAGGGCGGCCTGTGGCTGCGCGAGGTGCGCGAGGACGACCAGGTACTGGTGCACGCCGACACCGTGCGCCAGGCCACGCAGGGGCGCCTGCGCCTGGAATGGGTCAGCGTGCTGGTCCTGGGCGACGGCGGCGAATACCGCTATCGCCTGGAGGGCCGCGAGGCGCTGCTGGAGGAGGGCGGGCTGCGGCTGAACGACGTCTGGCGCTTCGAGCCGGGCCAGACGGCGCGGCACCTGGACAGCTATTCCCACCCCACCGCGCTGACGGTCAGCAAGATCCAGGAGAAGTTCAACAAGCCCGAGAACCTGTCGTTCTGGGAGCTGCCGGGCTTCATCAGCTTTTACGAAAGCGCCGGGTTCTCGGCCCATCGCCAGCGCATGTATTGGCAGACGCTGCTGGCCAAGCCGGCGGTGCTGTGCGCGATGGCGCTGCTGGCGGCGGCCTTCATGCTGCACCACAACCTGCGCCGCGCCGGCACCACGCTGCGGGTGGCGGGCGGCGTCGGGGCGGGGTTCCTGTTCTATGCCGGCTCGGAGGTGATCTACGCCTTCGGCGCCTCGGCGGCGCTGCCGCTGCCGCTGGCGGCGTGGAGCCCGGCGCTGGTGGCGGCGCTGGTCGGCGTCACCGCGCTGCTGTATCTCGAAGACGGCTAGAAGAAGGGTTTTCTCCTGCCCTCGCCGGGCGGTCGCTCCGCTCCCTTGGCCGCCGCCGCAATGGCGGCTGATGATCCGGCGTGGCCGGATCATGCTCCAGGCCCGGACCGGCCCTTGCGCCGCGGGCGCAATTCCCCGAAACTTCCACGGTAAATTACCCGAAGGAGGTAGGGATGGCCCGGCTGGCAGCAGGAGTGCGGGGGCGTGCCGCGCTGGCGATGGTGACGATGATGGTGGGGCTGGGCGCGGCGGCGGCGGCGCCGGCCGCGGAGGACAACGGCGGCGCCGGCGTGCTCGGCCACGGTGGGCGGCTCTACGCCGACTGGCCCCTGGAGGCGCGCGAGAGCGACCCGGTAACGCCGCATCCCGGCTACCCTTCGGGCCTGGGCGCCGCCACCGCCGGCGACACCTGGCGCTGCGTAAACTGCCACGGCTGGGACTATCGCGGCGCCCGCGACGCCGGTGGCCGCCGGCTGGTCAAGGGCATCGACGGCATGGCCGGCGCGACGCCCGAGGCGGTGATGGCGGTGCTGACCGACGACGGCCACCGCTATGACCGCGTTCTGGGGCGGGAGGCGCTGGAGGCGCTGGCCGCCTTCGTCGCCCGTGGCCAGGGCGACACGGCCCGATTCGTCGATGAAGGCGGCCGCGCCCGCGGCGCCGGCGGCGACAGCGAGGCGCTGTACCAGACGGTGTGCGCCAACTGCCACGGCTATGACGGGCTGGCCCTGCACACCATGCCGCCGCTGGGCGACGTGGCGCGCGACGCCCCCTGGCGCACGCTGCACAACATGCTCAACGGCCATGCCGGGGCGCCGATGCCGGCGCTGCGGGTGCTGCCCGAGGACCAGGTCGCCGGGCTGCTGGGCTATCTCCAGGCGCTGCCGACGGTGGAGCCGCTGCTGTCGCTGGTGCGCGGCGGGCGCCTTTACGACAACTGGGTGAAGGAACTCGGGGCGCTGGCGCCGACACGGGCCCACCCCGCCTATCCCCTCGACGGCCGGTTCGCCGACGAGCCGGCCCGCACCTGGCGCTGCAAGGAATGCCACGGCTGGGACTACAAGGGCCGCGACGGCCAGTACGCCGACGGCCGCCACGCCACCGGCATCAAGGGCATCCGCGGCATGGCGGGCGCCGAGGCGGCGGCGGTGGTGGAGGTGCTCACCGACGCCACCCACCGCTACGACCGCGTGCTGCCCTATCAGGATCTGCTGGACCTGGCCAATTTCGTCGGCCGCGGGCAGGTCGACATGGACGCCTTCATCGACGCCGCCAGCGGCGCGGCGCTGCGGCCGGCGACGGCCAAGGCAACATCCTATTACGGGGCCATGTGCGCCAACTGCCACGGGGCCAAGGGCGATCGCGCCGTCGGCGTGCCGCCGCTGGGCGACATCGCCGCCGTCAGCCCCTGGAACGCCCTGCACACCATCCTCAACGGGCACCCCTCGGCCGACATGCCGGCCCTGCGCGGCCTGGGCGAGGACCTGGCCGGGGAATTGCTGGCCTATCTGCAGACGCTGCCGCGGCGCTGACGGCGCCTCAGCCGGGGCGGCCGTCGTTGCGGGGACGGGTCAGGATCGGCCAATAGGCGACGCTGAACAGCGCCCAGCCGGCCACCCACAGCGCCCCCGCGGCGTCCAGCCCCGGCGCCGTCGGGAACAGCAGGCGCACCAGCGCCGCCAGGATGACCAGCACATAGGCGACCACCGTCGGCGGCGTGGCGCGCAGCGGCCGCCCGGCGTGGCCCAGGGCGGCGCGCGAGGCCACCGCCAGAATCATGGTGCCGATGGCGCCGGCGGTCATGGCGTGCAGGGCGGTGGTCGGCGCCACCAGCCCGCCCAGGTCGGCGGCCGCCTTCAGCAGCAGGGCCACCGGCAGCCACAGATAGCCGACGTGCAGCACCCACAGCAGCGGCGTGCGCAGGGTGGTCGGGTGCAGGCTCAACCAGCCGCGCATCCGCGCCAGCAACAGCAATCCCGCCAGCAGCGCCACGGCGCCGGTGGCGGCGTGGCCGGGCAGGACAAGCTCCAGCAACGGCACCGCCAGCGCCGCCGGCACCGCCAGGCGGTCGAGCCCCGCCGGCGTCGTGGCGGCGGCCTGGGGATCGCCGGCGGCGCGCACGGCGTTCTGCGTGAAGGCCGGCACGATGCGCCCGCCGATCAGCGCGATCAGCGCCCCGTAAAGATAGGCGGTGGCGCCCAGCGCCGGGGCATGGCCCAGATGCCAGGCCAGGTTGAACCCCGCCAGCGCCAGCAGCACCACCGGCACCATCAGGTTGCGGCGATTGCCGGCGGCCAGGATCATCCGCCCCACCACCACCGCCAGCACCGGCAGGAACAGCAGGTCGGCCAACGCCAGCGCCGGCACCGCCACCGCCGGGCGCCCCAGCAGCCACAGCAGCGCCAGCGCCGCCAGCGGCAGCCCGCGCAGCGGCGGCCGCCCGGTCCAGTTGGGCACCGCCGTCAGCAGGAACCCGGCCAGGGCGGCGGTGCCGAAGCCGAACAGCATCTCATGGCCGTGCCAGGCCGGCGTCAGGGGCAGCGCCCCGTGCAGGGCGGGCACCCACAACAGCATGGCAAGGGCCGCGTACAAACCCGCGGCGAGGAAGAAGGGCCGGTGGGGAGCTTGCAGCAGCATCGGCAGCCTGGTCCAGTTGGGGTGGGGGGCAAAAGCAGTCATACAGGGTGCATAGCCCCCGCCGCCCCCGCACCACTTTGATGGCGGTCAAGTCGCGGCAGGCGCCGGTTGCCCGCCGGGTCGGGTGGGGCTATCCTCCCGCGCCGCATTTCACCCGTCATGGACGCCGCATGACCACCGAGGGCCCCCTCGCCGCCTATCGTCGCAAGCTGGCCGCGGGCGCGCTGAAGCCCGACCCGGCGCAGGCGCTGGCGGCGGAAAAGCTGCAAAGCCTGCACCACGCGCTGAAGGACTACCGCCCGGCGCTGGGCGAGACCGGCTGGCTGGCCCGCTTCGGGCTGGGGCGGCGCCCGGAGGGCGGCCTGCGCTGGACCGGCGGCGACGCCGCCTCCACCGGCCGGCGCCAGGGTCTGTACATATTCGGCGCCGTCGGCCGCGGCAAGTCGATGCTCATGGACCTGTTCTTCGAATCGGCGACCATCGCCGGCAAGCGCCGGGTGCATTTCCACCAGTTCATGCAGGACGTGCACAAGGAGGTACACCAGTGGCGCCAGGCCAGCGGCCGCGCCGACGCCGACCCGCTGCCGCGCATCGCCCGCAACATCGCCACCCACGCCTGGCTGTTGTGCCTGGACGAATTGCAGATCCTCGACATCGCCGACGCCATGATCGTCGGACGCCTGTTCGAGGCCCTGTTCGACCACGGCGTCGTCATCGTCGCCACCTCCAACCGCGCCCCCGACGACCTCTACAAGGACGGGCTGCAGCGCGAGCGCTTCCTGCCCTTCATCGACCTTATCACCCACAAGCTCGACGTGCTGGAACTGGACAGCGCCCGCGACTACCGGCTCGACCGCAAGCGCGGCATCCGGGTGTATCACTCGCCCCTGGGACCGGCGGCGGAGCAGGCCCTCGACGAGGCCTTCGCGCGCCTGACCGACGGCGCCGCGACGGGCGCGGACAGCTTCGTCGTGCACGGCCGGGTGGTGCCGGTGCGGGCGGCGGCGCGCGGCGTGGCGCGCTTCAGCTTCGCCGAACTGTGCGAGCGGCCGCTGGGGCCGGCGGACTATCTGGCGCTGGCGACCCACTATCACACCGTCATCATCGACGGCATCCCGCGCCTGGGCCCCGAGAAGCGCAACGAGGCCAAGCGTTTCGTCACCCTCGTCGACGCGCTGTACGAGCACAAGGCGACGCTGATCGCCTCGGCCGCGGCGCCGCCCGACGAGCTTTACCCCGCCGGCGAGGGCAGTTTCGAGTTCCAGCGCACCGTCTCGCGGCTGATGGAGATGCAGTCCGCCGACTATCTGGAACGCGAGCACCTGACCTGAGCCCCACCCGCACGGGTAGGCCAAAACCTGGACCGGGTAGGTGTTTTGTGCGCCGCATCAAAGGCTTAGTCGCCAGGCGCGTTCCGAATATCACAAGCGGTGCCGAAAATGCTTGCGAATGAAGCCTTCCTAATGTGTTGGGGCGCCGGGGACAGGCCCTTGCCCCGGCGCCGAAATCGCGTTAGGAAGAGCCCCCGATCGGTTCTGGCCGCGTCGCGCGTGGCTGTTTGACTTCATCCAGCACCAATACCTTCGAGGGGTAATCGATGGCACGCAAGAAGATTGCATTGGTCGGCTCCGGCAATATCGGCGGCACGCTGGCGCATCTCGCCGGCATCAAGGAGCTGGGCGACGTCGTCATGTTCGACATCGCCGAGGGCGTTCCGCAGGGCAAGGCCCTCGACATCGCGCAATCCACCGCCATCGAGGGCGTCAACGCCGCCTATGCCGGCGCCAACGACTACAGCGCCATCGCCGGCGCCGACGTGGTCATCGTCACCGCCGGTGTGCCGCGCAAGCCGGGCATGAGCCGCGACGACCTCATCGAGATCAACGCCAAGGTGATGAAGTCGGTGGGCGAGGGCATCAAGGCCAACTGCCCCGACGCCTTCGTCATCTGCATCACCAACCCGCTCGACGTCATGGTGTGGGCGCTGCGCGAGGTGGCGGGGCTGCCGCACAACAAGGTGGTGGGCATGGCCGGCGTGCTCGATTCCGCCCGTTTCCGCTATTTCCTCGCCGAGGAGATGGGGGTGTCGGTCGAGGATGTGAGCGCCTTCGTGCTGGGCGGCCACGGCGACACGATGGTGCCGCTGCCGCGCTATTCCACCGTCGCCGGCGTACCGCTGCCCGACTTGGTCAAGATGGGCTGGATCAGCCAGCAGAAGCTCGACGAGATCGTGCAGCGCACCCGTGACGGCGGCGCCGAGATCGTCGGCCTGCTGAAGACCGGCTCGGCCTTCTACGCCCCGGCGGCGGCGGGCATCCAGATGGCGGAAAGCTATCTGAAGGATCAGAAGCGCGTGCTGCCCTGCGCCGCGTGGTGCGACGGCCAGTTCGGCCAGAACGGCATCTATGTCGGCGTACCGGTGGTGATCGGCGAGGGCGGCGTCGAGCGCATCGTCGAGATCGAGCTGAACGACGACGAGCGCGCCGGCTTCCAGAAGTCGGCCGACGCCGTCAAGGCGCTGGTCGAGAAGGTCAAGGGCATGAACGTCCTGTAAGCGAAAGGACGCGGACGGATGAATATTCACGAATACCAGGCGAAGAAGCTGCTGGCCAAATACGGCGTGGCGGTGCTGAAGGGCGGCGTCGCCTACACCCCCGCCGAGGCCGGGCAGGTCGCCAAGGAGCTGGGCGGCCCCATCTGGGTCGTCAAGTCGCAGATTCACGCCGGCGGCCGCGGCAAGGGCACCTTCAAGGAGGCCGAGGCCGGCGACAAGGGCGGCGTGCGCGTGTGCAAGAGCGTCGACGAGGTGGTCGAGAACGCCGACCAGATGATCGGCTCGACCCTGGTCACCAAGCAGACCGGCGCCGGCGGCAAGGAGGTCAAGCGCGTCTATATCGAGGACGGCTGCGACATCCAGCGCGAGCTGTATCTGGGCATGTTGATCGACCGCGCCACCAGCCGCATCACCATCATGGCCTCGACCGAGGGCGGCATGGAGATCGAGGAGGTCGCCGCCGAGACGCCGGAGAAGATCCTCAAGGTCGTGGTCGACCCCATCACCGGCATCCAGCCCTATCACGGCCGCGCCCTCGCCTTCGGCCTGGGCCTGGAGGGCAAGCAGGTGGGCGCGGCGGTCAAGTTCATCATGGCCATGTACCGCGCCTTCACCGACCTCGACTGCTCGGTGGTGGAGATCAACCCGCTGGTCGTCACCGGCGCCGGCGAGGTCATCGCCCTCGACGCCAAGGTCAATTTCGACGACAACGCGCTGTTCCGCCACAAGGACATCGAGGAACTGCGCGACGAGAGCGAGGAAGACCCGGCCGAGTTGGAGGCCGCGCGCCACTCGCTCAACTACATCAAGCTGGATGGCAATATCGGCTGCATGGTCAACGGCGCCGGCCTGGCGATGGCGACCATGGACATCATCAAGCTCTACGGCGGCGAGCCGGCGAACTTCCTCGATGTCGGCGGCGGCGCCACCAAGGAGCGCGTCACCACCGCCTTCAAGCTGATCCTGTCCGACCCCAATGTCGAGGGCATCCTGGTCAACATCTTCGGCGGCATCATGCGCTGCGACGTCATCGCCGACGGCGTGGTGGCGGCGGCGCGCGAGGTCAGCCTCAACGTGCCGCTGGTGGTGCGCCTCGAAGGCACCAATGTCGAACTGGGCAAGAAGATCCTCAATCAGTCCGGCCTGCCGATCATCGCCGCCGACAATCTGGCGGACGCCGCCGAGAAGGTGGTCAAGGCCGTGAAGGAGGCTGCGTAGTCATGGCGGTTCTCGTCGACGATAACACCAAGGTCATCTGCCAGGGCTTCACCGGCGCCCAGGGCACCTTCCACTCCGAACAGGCCATCGCCTACGGCACCAAGATGGTCGGCGGCGTCACCCCCGGCAAGGGCGGCAGCAAGCACCTCGACCTGCCGGTCTTCAACACCGTCGCCGAGGCCAAGGAGGCCACCGGCGCCGATGCCTCGGTGATCTATGTGCCGCCGCCCTTCGCGGCCGACGCCATCCTGGAGGCCATCGAGGCCGAGATCGACCTCATCGTCTGCATCACCGAGGGCATCCCGGTGCTGGACATGGTGCGGGTGAAGCGCAAGCTGCAGACCTCGGCCAGCCGCCTCATCGGCCCCAACTGCCCCGGCATCATCACCCCCGGCGCCTGCAAGATCGGCATCATGCCCGGCCACATCCACCAGCGCGGCAAGATCGGCATCGTCTCGCGCTCGGGCACCCTGACTTACGAGGCCGTGGCCCAGACCACCGCCGCCGGCCTGGGGCAGTCGACCTGCATCGGCATCGGCGGCGACCCCGTCAACGGCACCAATTTCGTCGACGCGCTGGACCTGTTCCTGGGCGACGACGAGACCGAGGCGATCATCATGATCGGCGAGATCGGCGGCACCGCCGAGGAAGAGGCGGCGGACTTCATCAAGCAGTCCAAGACCAAGAAGCCCGTCGTCGGCTTCATCGCCGGCGTCACCGCCCCGCCGGGCCGCCGCATGGGCCATGCCGGCGCCATCATTTCAGGCGGCAAGGGCACGGCGGCCGACAAGATGGCGGCGATGACCGCGGCCGGCATCACCGTCGCCGATTCGCCCGCCGCGCTGGGCAGCACCATGCTCAAGGTTCTCAAGGGGTGATGGCGGAGTTCGCGACACCACATTAGTATCGCTATCAGATACAACGTCGAGAAGGGGCGCGGCCCCGGCCGCGCCGCGAGGCATGGGCAAGGCAGACGAATTCGAACGCACGTCCTTCCTGTACGGGCAGAACGCCACCTTCATCGCCGAGCTTTATGCCCGCTATCTGCGGGATCCCGCCGCCGTCGATTCGAGCTGGGCGGGATTCTTCCGCGACCTGGACGACGATGCCCGCGGCATCCTGCGTGAGTTGCAGGGCGCCGACTGGGCGCCGCGCGACACCCGGGTCATCGGCAATGGCGACGCCGGCGCCGGCACCGTCCCGGCCGCCCCTCCGGCGGCGGCCCTGGCGGTCGCCGGCCCGGGGCAGGCCCCCACCACCGACGAGATCCGCCGCGCGACGCTGGATTCCATCCGCGCGCTGATGCTGATTCGGGCCTACCGCGTGCGCGGGCACCTGCAGGCCGACCTCGACCCGCTGCGGCTGATGCGCCGGCCGGAGCATCCCGAACTCGACTACCGCACCTATGGCTTCACCGATCACGACCTCGACCACCCCATTTTCATCGACGGGGTGCTGGGGCTGGAAACGGCGACGCTGCGCCAGATCCTGGCCATCCTGCGCAGCACCTACGCCGGCACCATCGGCGTCGAGTTCATGCACATCCAGGATCCCGAGCAGAAGGCCTGGATTCAGCGGCGCATCGAGAGCATCCACAACCAGCCGGAATTCACCGACCGCGGCAAGCACGCCATCCTGGAGCGCCTGACCGAGGGAGAGGGCTTCGAACGCTTCCTGCAACTGAAATACACCGGCACCAAGCGCTTCGGCCTGGAGGGCGGCGAGAGCCTCATCCCGGCGCTGGAGCAGGTGGTCAAGCGCGGCGGGCAGTTGGGGGTGCGCGAGGTGGTGCTGGGCATGGCCCACCGCGGGCGCCTCAACGTGCTGGCCAATTTCATGAAAAAGCCCTACGCGGCCATCTTCTCGGAGTTCCAGGGCAACCCCGCCAATCCCGAGGACGTGCAGGGCTCGGGCGACGTCAAATACCACCTCGGCACCTCGTCGGACCGCGATTTCGACGGCCAGACGGTGCATCTGTCGCTGACCGCCAACCCCTCGCATCTGGAGGTCGTCGACCCGGTGGTGATGGGCAAGGTGCGCGCCAAGCAGGCCCAGCGCGGCGACCACGAGCGCGCGCAGGTGCTGGGGCTGCTGATCCACGGCGACGCCGCCTTCGCCGGCCAGGGGGTGGTGGCCGAGTGCCTGACCATGTCGGAGCTTCAGGGCTACACCGTCGGCGGCGTCATCCACTTCATCGTCAACAACCAGATCGGCTTCACCACCGCGCCGCAATATTCGCGCTCGGGCACCTATTCCTCGGACGTCGCCAAGATGGTGCAGGCGCCGATCTTCCATGTGAACGGCGACGACCCCGAGGCGGTGGTCCACGTCGCCCGCATCGCCACCGAGTTCCGCCAGAACTTCAAGGCCGACGTGGTGGTGGACATGATCTGCTATCGCCGCCACGGCCACAACGAGGCCGACGAGCCCGCCTTCACCCAGCCGCTGATGTACCGGCGCATCGCCCAGCACCCCACCACGCGCCAGCTTTATTCCCGCAAGCTGACCTCGGGGCGCGTGATCGGCGCCGACGAGGGCGACAACCTGGTGGCCGGGTTCCAGCGGCGGCTGGAGGAGGAGTTCGAGGCCGCGCGCAGCTACCGCGTCAACAAGGCCGACTGGCTGGAGGGCAAATGGGCCGGCATGGCCAAGGCCACCGGCGAGGAGGAGCTGCGCGACGCCCCCACCGACGTGCCGCTGGAACGGCTGCGCCAGGTCGGCGAGGCCATCACCTCGGTTCCCGAGGGCTTCAACGCCAACCGCAAGATCCTGCGCCAGCTTCAGGCCAAGAAGAAGATGCTGGAGACTGGCGAGGGCATCGACTGGGCCACCGCCGAGGCGCTGGCCTTCGGCACCCTGGTCGCCGAGGGCACGCCGGTGCGCCTGTCGGGGCAGGATGTCGGTCGCGGCACCTTCTCGCAGCGCCACGCCCTGCTGGTCGACCAGGACACCGAGCAGCGCTACATCCCCCTGCGCCACGTCGCCCCCGACCAGGCCCCCTTCGACGTCTGGGACAGCCCGCTGTCCGAGGCCGGGGTGCTGGGCTTCGAATACGGCTATTCCCTGGCCGAGCCCCACGCGCTGGTGCTGTGGGAGGCGCAGTTCGGCGACTTCGCCAACGGCGCCCAGGTGGTCATCGACCAGTTCCTGGCCTCGGCCGAGGTGAAGTGGCTGCGCATGTCTGGGCTGGTGCTGCTGCTGCCGCACGGCTACGAGGGCCAGGGGCCCGAGCACTCCTCCGCGCGGCTGGAGCGTTACCTCCAGCTCTGCGCCGAGGACAACATGCAGGTCTGCAACATCACCTCGCCGGCCAACTACTTCCACGCCCTGCGGCGCCAGGTGCGCCGCAACTTCCGCAAGCCGCTGGTGCTGATGACGCCGAAGTCGCTGCTGCGCCACAAACAAGCGGTGTCGCGCCTGGAGGCGATGGCCGAGGGCACCCGTTTCCGCCGCGTGCTGCCCGAACGCCACCAACTGGTGCCCGACGACAAGGTCCGCCGCGTGGTGCTGTGCAGCGGCAAGGTCTATTACGACCTGCTGCAGGAACGCACTGAAAGCGGCCTCGACGATGTCGCCATCATCCGCGTCGAGCAGCTTTACCCCTGGCCGATGCTGACCGTGCAGCGCGAAATCGGGCGATACAAAAACGCGGAGGTGGTATGGTGCCAGGAGGAACCGGCCAACATGGGCGCCTGGACCTTCGTCGACCGGCGCCTGGAGTTCGCGTTGGAGGAATTGCCCGGCCACGCCGCCCGCCGCGCCGTCTATGTCGGCCGCGACGCGGCGGCGTCGCCGGCGACCGGGCTGCTCAAGCAACACATCGCCGAGCAGACCTGGATCGTGCAGACGGCGTTGAAGGGGGATCTGGCCGCCGCGCGCCAGCCGTTCCGCCGCACCACCCGAATGGCGCAGATGAACGCCGCAACGCCGTGACGAGGAGGCCATGAGCACCCAGATCACCGTTCCCACCCTGGGCGAATCCGTCACCGAGGCCACCGTCGCCACCTGGTTCAAGGCGGTCGGCGACACGGTCAAGGCCGACGAACCCATCGTCGAGTTGGAAACCGACAAGGTCACCGTCGAGGTCAACGCCCCCGCCGCCGGCGTGCTGGCGGAAATCGCCGCCGAGGAAGGCGACACCGTCGAGGTCGGCGCCGTGCTGGGGGTGCTGGGCGAAGGCGCCGCCGAGACCGCGCGCGAGGCGAAACCGGCGCGCGTAGTCGAGGAGACCCCCGCCTCCGCCGCCACCGGCGGCGATCAGCAGGTGGCGGAAAAGGTCACCACCAGCCCGGCCGCCGCCGAAACCGCCCGCGCCGCCGACAGCCTGTCACCGGCGGTGCGCAAGCTGGTCGAGGAGCGGGGCGTCGACGTCGCCGAAATCGCCGGCACCGGCAAGGACGGCCGCATCACCAAGGGCGATGTCCTCGACTACCTCGACAAACGCCCGCGGGCCGAGGCCGCGCCGCAACCGGCCGCGCCGCCCGCCGCCGAGCCTGCCCCGGCGCCGGCCGCCCGCCCCGCCGTCCAGCCGGAGCGCGAGCAGCGGGTGCGGATGACGCGGCTGCGCAAGCGCATCGCCGAGCGCCTCAAGGAAGCCCAGAACACCGCCGCCATGCTGACCACCTTCAACGAGGTGGACATGACCAATGTGATGGCGGTGCGCAATCAGTACAAAGACGGCTTCGAGAAGAAGCACGGCATCAAGCTGGGCTTCATGTCGTTCTTCGTGAAGGCGTGCATCACGGCCCTGAAGGAATGGCCGGCGGTCAACGCCGAGGTCGATGGCGACGAACTGGTCTACAAGAATTATTACCACATCGGCGTCGCGGTGGGCACGCCGCAGGGGCTGGTGGTGCCGGTGGTGCGCGACGCCGACACGCTGTCCTTCGCCGACATCGAGCGCACCATCGCCGACCTCGGCCGCCGCGCCCGCGACGGCAAGCTGTCGATGGAGGAACTGACCGGGGGCACCTTCACCATTTCCAACGGCGGCGTCTACGGCTCGCTGCTGTCGACGCCGATCCTCAACCCCCCGCAGTCGGGCATCCTGGGAATGCACAAGACCCAGCAGCGCCCGGTGGTGATGCCCGACGGCTCCATCCAGGCGCGCCCGATGATGTATCTGGCCCTGTCCTACGACCACCGCATCATCGACGGCCGCGAGGCGGTGTCGTTCCTGGTCCGCGTAAAGGAGTGCCTCGAAGACCCGCAGCGGATGCTGCTGGACATGTAGGTCCTTGACAACCACAGAGGCACAGAGAGACAGGGAAGGCACCGAGATGCGCACATTAATTCTTCTCCGCGCGTCCTCGGTTCTCTGTGCCTCTGCGGTAATTCTTCTTACCGCGTAAAAGCTCAAGGGATTTTCTCATGGCCGAGAAGCAGTACGACGTGGTGGTGATCGGCGGCGGCCCCGGCGGCTATGTCTGCGCCATTCGGGCGGCGCAACTTGGCCTCAAGGCCGCCTGCGTCGAAAAGCGTGGTGCCCTGGGCGGCACCTGCCTCAATGTCGGCTGCATTCCCTCCAAGGCGCTGTTGCAGTCCTCGCACCATTACGAGATGGCCCGCCACCAGTTCGGCGCCCACGGCATCAAGCTGGACAAGGTCGACCTGGACCTGGCGGCGATGATGGGCCGCAAGGACAAGGTGGTCGCCGAGTTGACCAAGGGCATCGAGTTCCTGTTCAAGAAGAACAAGGTTGACTATCTGCGCGGCACCGGCCGCATCGCCGCGCCCGGCCGCGTGGCCGTCAACGGCGACGGCGGCGGTGAGGAGGAGGTGGCGGCGAAGAACATCGTCATCGCCACCGGCTCGGATGTGGCGCCGCTGCCGGGCGTGGACATCGACGAGAAGGGCATCGTCTCCTCCACCGGCGCCCTGGCGCTGCCCGAGGTGCCCGGGCATCTGGCGGTGATCGGCGCCGGCGTCATCGGCCTTGAGCTGGGGTCGGTGTGGCGGCGGCTGGGCGCCGAGGTCACGGTCATCGAATTCATGGACCGCGCCCTGCCGCCCTTCGACGCCGAGGTGTCCAAGCAGGTGCAGCGCCTGTTGGGCAAGCAGGGCCTGAACTTCCGGCTGTCCAGCAAGGTGACGGGGGCCAGGCAGACCAACAAGGGTGTCGTGCTGTCGGTGGAGCCGGTGAAGGGCGGCGACGCCGAGGAGGTGGTGGCCGACGTGGTGCTGGTGGCCATCGGCCGGCGCCCCTACACCGACGGCCTGGGCCTGGAGGCCGCCGGCGTCGCCCTCACCGATCGCGGCTTCGTGAAGGTCGACGGCCAACTGCGCACCGGCGCCGACGGCGTCTGGGCCATCGGCGACGTCGTCGGCGGCGCCATGCTGGCCCACAAGGCCGAGGAGGAAGGCATCGCCGTCGCCGAAACCATCGCCGGACAGGCCGGGCATGTGAACTACGAGGCCATTCCCTCGGTGGTCTACACCCATCCCGAGGTGGCGATGGTGGGGCGCACCGAAGAGGCGCTGAAGGCCGCGGGCATCGCCTACAAAACCGGCAAGTTCCCCTTCAGCGCCAATTCCCGCGCCCGCGCCAACGCCGACGCCGACGGCTTCGTCAAGATCCTCGCCGACGCCCGCACCGATCGGGTGCTGGGCGCCCACATCGTCGGCCCCGCCGCCGGCGACCTGATCCAGGAGGTCGTCGTCGGCATGGAGTTCGGCGCCGCCGCCGAGGACATCGCGCGCTCGTCGCACGCCCACCCGCAGCTTGGCGAGGCGATCAAGGAGGCGGCGCTGGCGGTCGACGGGCATCCCATCCACGTCTGACATGCCGCCGTCCGGGCGCCACGGCGCCGCCGGCTGGCGGGTGGTCGTCCTGTTGTGCACCGCCGAGGTGCTGACCATGCTCGGCACCTTCGCCTTTCCGGCGCTGTTGCCGCAGTTCGCCGCCGAGTGGACGCTGTCGAACACCGAGGCCGGCTGGATCAGCGGCGTCTATTTCGGCGCCTACGCGCTGGCGGTGCCGGTGCTGGTCAGCCTCACCGACCGCCGGGACGCGCGGCGCATATGGCTGCTGGGGGCGGTGGTGACCGGCATCTCCGCCCTGGGCTTCGCGCTGGTGGCCGGCGGCTTCTGGACGGCGCTGGCGCTGCGCGGGCTGGCGGGCGTCGGACTCGCCGGCACCTATATGCCGGGACTGCGGGCGCTGGTCGATCGTTTCGACGGCCCCCACCAGCCGCGCGCCATCGCC
>JAWLGJ010000037.1:17064-27610 GCA_041685145.1 Magnetospirillaceae bacterium
GCCTTCTACACCGCCAGTTTCAGCCTCGGCACCGCCGCCTCCTATTTCGTCGCCGGCGAGATCGCCGCCGCCCTGGGCTGGCGCTGGGCCTTCGGCGCCGCGGCGCTGGCGGCGGCGCTGGCCGTGCTGCTGGTGGTGCCGCTGGCGCCGGTGCGCCCGCAGCCGCCGCCGGACCACAACCACCTGCTGGACTTCCGGCCGGTGTGGCGCAACCGCCCGGCGCTGGCCTACATCCTCGGCTATACCGTGCATTGCTGGGAACTGTTCGGGATGCGGGCCTGGATCGTCGCCTTCCTGGCCTTCAGCCTGACGCTGGCGCCGGCGCCGGGGGCCTGGAGCCCCACCACCGTCGCCACCGCCGGCGCCCTGGTGGCGATGGTGGCCAGCATCGTCGGCGCCGATCTGGCGGCGCGGGTGGGGCGGCCGCGGCTGGTGATCGGGGCGATGCTGTCCTCGGCCGCCTGCTCGGCGGCCATCGGGTTCCTGGCCGGCAGCCCCTATGTGGCGGTGGCGGTGTTCAGCCTGGTCTATGCCGCGGCGGTGCAACTGGATTCGGCGGTGCTGACCACCGGCGCGGTGCAGGCGGCGACGGCGGGGCTGCGCGGCGCGACGCTGGCCCTGCACTCGCTGCTGGGCTTCGGCGCCGCCTTCCTGGGGCCGGTGGCGGTGGGGTGGGTCCTGGATCTGGCCGGCGGGCGGCAGGAGGTGGCGGCCTGGGGAATGGCCTTCGCCTCGCTGGCGGCGGTGGGGCTGCTGGGGCCGCTGGCCATGCTGTTGACCCGCGCCCCCGACGCGCGCCCCATGAAACACGCCGCCTTGCGACTGCTAAGGCTGACGGCAGGCTATCTGCTGCTGTTCGTGGGCGTGCTGGGCCTGTTCCTCCCCGTCCTGCAGGGGGTGCTGTTCCTGGCGCTGGGGCTGGCCATCCTGCAGCACGAAACCGCGTGGGGGAAACGCCTGAACGCGCGGCTGCGCCGCCGCTTCCCCGGCACCTTCGCCCGCGCCGACAACCTGTATCTGCGGGCACGACAGCGGCTGCGCCGCCTGCCGCGCCCCTGGCGCCGGCGCTCCGGCCCGGACTAGGGGCCCTCCAGCCGCGTCGCCGGCGGAACCGCGTAGCCGCGCAGGAAGGCCTCCACGCCCACCGGCGCCTTGCCCGGGCGCTGCACCACCAGCGGCCGCAGCCCCGCCCGCCCGCAAGCGACGGTCAGGCGCTCGTCCAGAACCGTGCCGGGCGCGCCGGTGACCGGCACCACCTCGGCCCGCAGCACCTTGATGCGCTCGCCCCGGTGGAGGAACCAGGCGCCCGGCGCCGGCGCCAGCGCCCGCACCAGGCGCTCCAAATCCTGGGCCGGGCGGCGCCAGTCGAGGCGGCCGGCGTCGCGCTCCAGCTTGTGGGCGTAGGTCACCCCCTCGGCCGGCTGCGGCCGCGGCGCCAGGGTTCCGGCCGCCAGCCCGTCCACGGCCGCCACCAGCAGCCGCGCCCCCAGGGCCGCCAGGGTGTCGTGCAGGTCGCCGGCGGTGGTGGCCGGGCCGATGGGCACCGCCTCGGCCAGCAGCACCGGCCCGGTGTCCAGCCCCTCCTCCATCTGCATGATGCTGACGCCGGTGTGGGCGTCGCCGGCCATGATCGCCCGCTGGATGGGCGCCGCCCCCCGCCAGCGCGGCAGCAGCGAGGCGTGCACGTTGACGCAGCCCAGACGCGGCGCCGCCAGCACCGGCGGCGGCAGGATGAGGCCATAGGCGGCCACCACCGCCACATCCGCCGCCAGCGCCGCGAACGCCTCCTGCTCTGCGCCGTCGCGCAGGGTGCGCGGAGTGCGCACCGGCAGGCCGCGTGCCTCGGCGAAGGCGTGCACCGGCGAGGGCCGCGGTTTGTGGCCGCGCCCGGCGGGGCGCGGCGGCTGCGAATAGACGCAGGCGACCTGATGCCCCGCCTCGATCAGCGCCGCCAGGCTGGGGACGGCGAAATCGGGGGTGCCCATGAAGACGATGCGCATGTGCTCCCCGCCGTCAGGCGCCGACGGCGGCCTTTTTCGCCTTGGTCAGCTTGCGCAGGATCATGCCGCGCTTGAGGTTGGACAGGTGGTCGATGAACAGCACCCCGTTCAGGTGGTCCATCTCGTGCTGGATGACGGTGGCGAGCAGGCCGTCGGCGTCGATCTCGCGGATTTCGTTCTCGTGATCGAGAAAGCGCACCCGCACCCGCGCCGGGCGGACGACCTCGGCGTAGTGCTCGGGCACCGACAGGCAGCCCTCCTCATAAACCGCCATCTCGTCCGAGGTCGAAAGGATCTCGGGGTTGGCGAGGCGCAGCGGCCGCGGGGCCTCCCCTTCCTTGGCGACGTCGATGACCAGCACCCGCTTCGCCACCCCCACCTGCGGCGCCGCCAGCCCGATGCCGGGGGCGGCGTACATCGTCTCCAGCATGTCGTCCATCAGCCGGCGGATGTCGGCGTCGACGGCCTCGACCGGCGCCGCCTTGACCTTCAGGCGGGGGTCGGGGGCGGTGAGGATGGGAAGAATCGCCATGAGCGCACTGCAAGCCGTTGGTCACTGCGTTCGCTGACATAGGCCGGATGGCGGCGCGGGTCAAGAAAGCGGCGCCGCCATGCGCCGGGCCGCCGCCGTCAGCGCCCCAGCAGGCCGCGGGCGATGACGTGGGCCTGGATCTCGGCGGCGCCCTCGAAAATGTTGAGGATGCGGGCGTCGCAGAGGATGCGGCTGACGGGGTATTCCTCGGCGTAGCCGTTGCCGCCGTGGACCTGCACGGCATTGTCGGCGTTGGCCCAGGCGACCCGCGCCGCCAGCAGCTTGGCCATGCCGGCCTCGATGTCGCAGCGGCGGTCGGAGTCCTTCTCGCGGGCGGCGAACCAGCTCAACTGACGGGCGATCATGGTCTCGACCGCCATCCACACCAGCTTGCCGTGCACGCGCGGGAAGGCATAAAGCGGCTTGCCGAACTGCTGGCGTTCCTGGGCGTAGCGCAGGCCGACCTCCAGGGCGTTCTGGGCGACGCCTACGGCGCGCGCCGCCGTCTGGATGCGCGCCGATTCGAAGGTGGCCATAAGCTGCTTGAAGCCCTGGCCCTCCTCGCCGCCCAGCAGGTTTTCCGCCGGCACCGTGAAGTCGTCGAAGGACAGTTCGTATTCCTTCATGCCGCGATAGCCCAGCACCGGGATCTCGCCGCCGCTCATGCCCTCGGCCGGGAAGGGGTCGGCGTCGGTGCCGCGGGGCTTTTCGGCCAGGAACATCGACAGGCCCTTGTAGCCCTTCTCGTCCGGGTTGGTGCGGGCCAGCAGCGTCATCAGGTCGGTGCGCGCGGCGTGGGTGATCCAGGTCTTGTTGCCGGTCACCTTGTAGGCGTCGCCCGCGCGCACCGCGCGGGTGCGAAGACTGGCGAGGTCGGAGCCGGTGTTGGGCTCGGTGAACACCGCCGTCGGCAGAATCTCGCCCGAGGCGATGCGCGGCAGCCACCGCTCCTTCTGTTCCTCGGTGCCGCCGAGGCGAATCAGCTCGGCGGCGATCTCCGAGCGCGTGCCCAGCGAGCCGACGCCGATATAGGCCCGCGACAGTTCCTCGGTGACCACGCACATCGCCGTCTTGCCCAGCCCCAGGCCGCCATGCTCCTCGGGCACGGTCAGGCCGAAGACGCCCAGCTCGGCCATCTGCTCGACCACCGGCAGGGGAATCAGCTCGTCCTTCAGGTGCCAGTCGTGGGCGTGAGGCACCACCTCGGCCTCGGCGAATTTGCGGAACTGGTCGCGCACCATCTCCAGGGTCTCGTCGCCCAGGCCGGGCTCGCCGAAATGGCCGTCCTTCATCATCTCGGCGAGGGCGGCGCGCACCGCCTCGGTGTTGCCGTGGTTGCGCAGCCGCGACACCTCGGGCCCGACATGGCGGTGGCGGGCGGTGGCGTCGAGGCCGAAATCGCCCAGCCGCACCACCTCGCCCTGGCTCATGGGGATGCCGCCATAGATCTGGGCCAGATACTCGCCGAAGGCGGCCTGGAGCATCAGCCGCTCCAGATCGCCCAGGCGGCCGGCCTCCTCCAGGCGCTCGGCCCAGTGCAGCATCTGTTCGAGCGCCCGGACATAGGTGACGAACCAGGCGTAGCCGTGGGCGGCGAACTGGTGGCGCTCCAGCTTGGCGGCGTCGAGGCGGCCGTCCTCGCCGGTTACCATGCCGCGCACGCCCTCCCGCGCCGCCGCCTCCAGCTTGTCCAGCGTGACCAGGGCGCCGCGGCAGGTGGCGAGAAGGTCGGGAATCAGCACCGCCATCGCCTCACCCCTCGACCACGTCTTCGACGGTGCGCCGGCCGGGGTGCTTGGCCTGCACCAGCACCGCCATGTTGCCGGGCTTGTGCTCGTTCCTGAGCATCTTCATGTGGGCGGCGGGGATGTCCTCCCAGGCGAACACCTCCGACATGCAGGGGTCGAGGCGCCGCTCGATCACCAACTGGTTGGCCTGGGCCGCCTGCATCAGATTGGCGAAGTGGCTGCCCTGGATGCGCTTCTGGCGCATCCACACGAAGCGGGCGTCGAAGGTGAGGTTGTAGCCGGTGGTGCCGGCGCAGAACACCACCATGCCGCCGCGCTTGACCACGAAGCAGGAGACCGGGAAGGTCATCTCGCCGGGGTGCTCGAAGACGAAATCGACGTCGGTGCCCTTGCCGGTGATATCCCAGATCGCCTTGCCGAAGGCGCGCACCTTCTTCATGTAGGCCTTGTAGCCCTCGGTGTCGTCGACGTCGGGCAGCGGGCCCCAGCAGTCGAAGTCCTTGCGGTTGATGACCCCCTTGGCGCCCAGGCTCATGACGAAGTCGCGCTTCGACTCGTCGGAGATGACGCCGATGGCATTGGCGCCGGCGGTGGCGATGAGCTGAATCGCCATCGAGCCCAGGCCGCCCGAGGCGCCCCACACCAGCACGTTCTGCCCGGGCCGCAGGATGTGCGGCCGGTGCCCGAACAGCATCCGATAGGCGGTGGCCAGCGTCAGCGTGTAACAGGCGCCCTCTTCCCAGGTCAGGTGCTTGGGCCGGTGCATCAACTGCTGCGCCTGGACGTTGGTGAACTGCGCGAAGGAGCCGTCGGGGGTCTCGTAGCCCCAGATGCGCTGGCTGGGCGAGTTCATGGGATCGCCGCCGTTGCACTCCTCGTCGTCGCCGTCGGTCTGGTTGCAGTGCACGACGACCTCGTCGCCGACCTTCCAGCGCTTGACCTTGCTGCCCACCGCCCAGACGATGCCCGAGGCATCCGAACCGGCGATGTGGTACTCGGCCTTGTGGTAGTCGAAGGGCGAGATCGGCTTGCCCAGCGAGGCCCAGACGCCGTTGTAGTTGACGCCCGCCGCCATCACCAGCACCAGCACCTCGTGGGAATCGATGGCGGGGGTGTCGACGACCTCGACCTGCATGGCCTTGTCGGGCGTGCCGTGCCGTTCGCGGCGGATGCACCAAGCGTACATCTTCGCGGGCACATGCCCCAGGGGCGGAATCTCGCCGATCTCGTACAAGTCCTTCACCGGCCGCTCGCCGGCCGGCCGGTCGATCACCTTCGCCGCGTCGCTCATGGTGGCAACTCCTTGTCCCTGCGCTCCTTGCCTTATGACGGCGCTTTTTCGCACTCTTAGCGCCTTGTCTCTTTTTTTGCAATGCACAAAATGGTAGTTTGTTGCGTCCGATGAGAGTCGTGGGCAATTTTATTGCGCGTTCCGTGGGTTGCGGCCGGGGCGCCGCGCGCGCAAGGCGAAGAGGGTAAAGAAAGCATGACGGGCGAGGAGCGACGCAAGGACCGGCCGTGGCTGTTCCGCACCTATTCCGGCCACAGTTCGGCCCGGGAGAGCAACCGCTTGTACCGCACCAATCTGGCGCGGGGGCAGACGGGCCTGTCGGTGGCCTTCGACCTGCCCACGCAGACGGGCTACGACTCCGATCACCCGCTGGCCAAGGGCGAGGTCGGCAAGGTGGGCGTGCCGGTGTGCCATCTGGGCGACATGGAGGCGCTGTTCGAGGGCATCCCGCTGGCGCAGATGAACACTTCGATGACCATCAACGCCCCGGCGGCGTGGCTGCTGTCCCTCTACATCGCCGCCGCCGAGCGCCAGGGGGAGAAGCGCGCCGATCTCGCCGGCACCACCCAGAACGACATCGTCAAGGAATACCTCTCGCGCGGCACCTACATCTTCCCGCCCGAGCCCAGCATGAAGCTGACCACCGACGTCATCGCCTTCACCTATCGCGAGGTTCCGAAATGGAACCCGATCAATGTCTGCTCCTACCACCTGCAGGAGGCGGGGGCGACGCCCGAGCAGGAGCTGGCCTTCGCGCTGGCGACGGCGCAGGCGGTCCTCGACCGGGTGCGCGAGGCGGTGCCGGCGGCCGACTTCCCCAGGGCCGTGGGGCGCATCAGCTTCTTCGTCAACGCCGGCATCCGCTTCATCACCGAGATGTGCAAGATGCGGGCCTTCACCGAGCTGTGGGACGACATCTGCCGGGAACGCTATGGCGTCGAGGATGAGAAGCTGCGCCGCTTCCGCTACGGCGTGCAGGTGAACTCCCTCAACCTCACCGAACAGCAGCCCGAGAACAACGTCTACCGCATCCTGCTGGAGATGCTGGCGGTGGTGCTGTCCAAGGATGCCCGCGCCCGCGCCGTGCAGCTGCCGGCCTGGAACGAGGCCCTGGGCCTGCCGCGCCCCTGGGACCAGCAGTGGTCGCTGCGCCTGCAACAGATCGTCGCCTATGAGACCGACCTGCTGGAGCACGGCGACATCTTCGACGGCTCGCGCGTGATCGCCGAGCAGGTCGAGGAACTGAAGCGCCGAGCCCGCGAGGAGATGGCGCGCATCGAAGCGATGGGCGGCGCCATCGCCGCCATCGATTCCAGCTATATGAAGCAGCGGCTGGTGGAGTCCAACGCCCGGCGCCTCGCCGCCATCGAGGCCGGCGAGCAGACCGTGGTGGGGGTCAACGCCTTTACCGACGCCGAACCCAGCCCGCTGATCGCCGACGACGGCGGCTTCCTGGCCGTGGACACCGCCGCCGAGCGCGAGCAGATCGAGCGCCTGGGGGCCTGGCGGGCGGCCCGCGACGCGGCGGCGGCGGAGCGCGCGCTGAACGATTTGAAAGCGGCGGCGGCGGAGGGGCGCAACATCATGGAGCCCTCCATCGCCTGCGCCCATGCCGGCGTCACCACCGGCGAATGGGCGGGAGCGCTGCGGGCCATCTTCGGCGAATACCGCGCCCCCACCGGGGTCGGCCGCTCGGCCGCCGCCGGCGCCGGCGAGGCGCTGGAGGCGGTGCGCACGCGGGTGGAGGAGGTCTCGGCCCGCCTGGGCCGGCGCGTCAAGATGCTGGTCGGCAAGCCGGGCCTGGACGGCCATTCCAACGGCGCCGAGCAGATCGCCGTGCGCGCCCGCGACGCCGGCATCGAGGTGGTCTATGAGGGCATCCGCCTGACCCCGGCGCAGATCGTCAACGCCGCGCTGGAGGAAGGCGTGCATGTGGTGGGGCTGTCGATCCTGTCCGGCTCGCACCGGCCGCTGGTCGGCGAGGTGATGGAGCGGATGCGCGCCGCCGGCCTGGGCGCGGTGCCGGTGGTGGTGGGCGGCATCATCCCCCCCGACGACGCCCGCGCCCTGCTGGAGGCCGGCTGCGCGCGGGTCTACACGCCCAAGGACTACGACCTGACGCGGATCATGGGCGACATCGTCGACCTGCTGGATCCGGGCCAGGCGGCGGCCTGAGCCCGCCCGGCGCCAATCATTGCTCCGGGCGGGGTTTGGCCCTATGTTCCCGCTGGACCTTGCGGGGGCATTCTTTCAGGCATGACCGATCTCGGGCACATTCGCAATTTCGCGATCATCGCGCATATCGACCACGGCAAGTCGACGCTGGCCGACCGGCTGATCCAGGTCTGCGGCGGCCTGACCGAGCGCGAGATGAAGGAGCAGATCCTCGATTCGATGGATCTGGAGCGCGAACGCGGCATCACCATCAAGGCGCAGACCGTGCGCCTGAACTACACGGCCCGCGACGGCGAGACCTATCAGCTCAACCTGATGGACACGCCCGGCCATGTCGACTTCGCCTATGAGGTCAGCCGGTCGCTGGCCGCCTGCGAGGGCTCGCTGCTGGTGGTCGACGCCTCGCAAGGCGTCGAGGCGCAGACGCTGGCCAATGTCTATCAGGCCATCGAGCACAACCACGAAATCATCCCGGTCCTCAACAAGATCGACCTGCCCGCCGCCGAGCCCGAGCGCGTCAAGGAGCAGATCGAGGACGTCATCGGCCTCGATGCCGCCGACGCGGTGATGATCTCGGCCAAGACCGGCCTGGGCGTGGAAGAGGTGCTGGAGGCGCTGGTGCGCCGCCTGCCGCCGCCCGTCGGCGACGCCCAGGCGCCCCTGAAGGCGCTGCTGGTCGATTCCTGGTACGACCCCTATCTGGGCGTCGTCATCCTGGTGCGGGTGCGCGAGGGCGTGCTGCGCAAGGGACAGCGCCTGCGCATGATGCAGACCGGCGCCACCCACGACCTCGACCGCGTCGGCGTCTTCACGCCCAAGATGACGCCGGTGGCGGCGCTGGGGCCGGGCGAGATGGGATTCATCACCGCCGGCATCAAGACCGTGGCCGACTGCCAGGTCGGCGACACCATCACCGAGGACCGCCGCCCCGCCGAGACGCCGCTGCCCGGCTTCAAGCCCAGCGTGCCGGTGGTGTTCTGCGGCCTGTTTCCGATCGACGCCGCCGACTACGAGGATCTGCGCGATTCGCTGGCCAAGCTGCGCCTCAACGACGCCAGCTTCCAGTACGAGCCCGAGACCTCGGCGGCGCTGGGCTTCGGCTTCCGCTGCGGCTTCCTGGGGCTGTTGCACCTGGAGATCATCCAGGAGCGGCTGGAGCGCGAGTTCAACCTCGACCTCATCACCACCGCCCCCAGCGTCGTCTACCGCGTGCATCTGACCGACGGCAGCCTGGTGGAACTGCACAACCCCGCCGACATGCCCGACCCGGTGAAGATCGACCGCATCGAGGAGCCGTGGATCAAGGCCACCATCATGGTGCCCGACGAGTTCCTGGGCCCGGTGCTGCAACTGTGCACCGAGCGCCGGGGCGTGCAGCTCGACCTCACCTATGCCGGCAGCCGGGCGATGGTGGTCTATCGCCTGCCGCTGAACGAGATCGTCTTCGATTTCTACGACCGCCTGAAGTCGGTCACCCGCGGCTATGCCAGCTTCGACTACGAGATCGCCGACTACGCCCACAGCGAACTGGTCAAGGTGACCATCCTGGTCAATTCCGAGCCGGTCGATGCCCTGGCCTTCATCACCCACCGCGCCAGCGCCGAGGCGCGCGGCCGCGCCATCTGCCAGCGGCTGAAGGGGCTGATTCCGCGCCAGATGTTCCAGATCGCCATCCAGGCCGCCATCGGCGGGCGCGTCATCGCTCGCGAGACCGTCAGCGCCCTGCGCAAGGACGTCACCGCCAAGTGCTACGGCGGCGACATCTCCCGCAAGCGCAAGCTGCTTGAGAAGCAGAAGGAAGGTAAAAAGAAGATGCGCCAGTTCGGCAAGGTGGAAATCCCCCAGTCCGCCTTCCTGGAGGCGCTGAAGATGAGCGAGTAGGGCGACCCCGGGGGCCAAGGCTCGACCCGCTCACGCGCTATCACGTCCCAGCCGCCGTTGAGGCGGCGGCCAAGCGAGCGGAGCGAGCGCCCGGCGAGGGCGCACAAATACAGCCGCCGTTGAGGCGGCGGCCAAGCGAGCGGAGCGAGCGCCCGGCGAGGGCAAAGAGGGATCCGACTAGGGCGCCGCCTCGGCGGTGCGCACCCGATAGCGGCGGCGGCGGCGCGGGCGCGGCCGCGACAGCGCCAGCATCACCAAGCCCAGGGCGCCGAAGGCCAGCCAGGCCGGGGCGGCGCACAGCAGGGTCATGAACGAGGCGGCGCCGGCGTTCTCCGGCGTGTAGCCGGACAGCAGGGTGAGGATGTGGCCGGTGTCGATGCCGATGCGGTCGCCGGGGCCCAGGGCGAGAACCATGTCCGCCGATCCGAACAGGATCGCCGCCGATAAAAGGCTCCAAGCGAACAACCGCCCCAGCGTCATATAATTCCCACGAAACGCCGCACTAATCGGCCCCAGAAGCAAGTCGTGGATGGCCGGATACAGAATCGCATGAAAATACCGGCGGAATCAACAGGATATTCAACCCCCGCCCGCAAGGCGCCGCCACCCGCCGCCCCGTTGCATATCGCCGTCGCCTCGTATAACGTGCGCCCTCGCCAGCGGAGGGGTGGCCGAGCGGTCGAAGGCGCACGCCTGGAAAGCGTGTATACCCTAACCGGGTATCGCGGGTTCGAATCCCGCCCCCTCCGCCATTGTTCCTTTACATCAAGCTGCTTGGACAACCCGGCGGCCGCGCCCCTGGCTGGGACGCAGACATTTCGCGCATGACGGCGGCCGCTTATTTGGCCATGATGCCCGTGTGGTTTGGCCGCGCGGCCGGGCCCGACAGCGAAACGCACAGCGCGAGGCAGGGGGGATG
>JAWLGJ010000038.1:0-27578 GCA_041685145.1 Magnetospirillaceae bacterium
TTGAATGAACTCGATGGGGGGAACGCGTCCAACCGAAGCGACGGGGACTGCGCAGGTGCTTGAGTCGATCCTGGGGGGGACATGCCGCACGCAGACAAATTGCGGTCGTGGGTCGCGGGCCGGCTGGCGATGCTATTCGGCAACATGACCGGCGCCGAGTTGCGGGACTTGCTCCTGCCGGTTTCACAGTCGCCGTTGGTCCAACGGCGGCGAGCCGCCCTGATCATTTCGCGCGTCCGCATGGTGGCGGCCACCTTCGCCCTGCTGACGCCGTTGTGGATTCCGGTCGACCTGATCCTGTTCGACTCG
The DNA here is from genome assembly GCA_041685145.1 of Magnetospirillaceae bacterium. Taxonomy (GTDB): domain Bacteria; phylum Pseudomonadota; class Alphaproteobacteria; order Rhodospirillales; family Magnetospirillaceae; genus JAWLGJ01. The sequence goes on from JAWLGJ010000038.1 coordinate 310, forward strand.
GCACTGGGCGTGTGGCTGGCGGGCCTGCGCGTGGCGGCGACGGTGGCGTTCGGCGTGCTGGCCGTCTCGTTCCGTCAGTCGGACGACATCCATCAGGCGCGCGCGTCGCTGTTCCTGATGCTGTCCATCCCGATGGTGTTCTTCGTCTTCACCCTGCCCTTGCTGGGAGTCTATCCGGTCGAGGGGGAACCGGCGCGCTTCGTGGCCACCGGCTACGCCTTCCTGCCCTTCGTCATGGTGGCGGGCCTGAGCGTGTTTCCCATCACCGCCATCGAGGGCGTGGTCCTGTCGGTGCCGCTGTGGGTGGTGGCGGCGGTGGAGCCGTTTTTCGGCTTCGCGGTGCTGCCTTTCGCCAACCATCTGGGGGCGTTGTGGCTGCTGGCGCTGCTGGCCGTGGTCGCCACCCTGGCGGGCATGAGCCAGCTTCACTTCATGATGCAGCTTGTGCGGCAGGCCTCGCATGACGGCCTTACGCGCGCCTATACCCGCCGCGTCGGCGAGGAGATGCTGGACCTGCAATTCAGCCAGGCGCAGCGCGGCAGCTTGCCCCTGGCGGTGGTCTTCGTCGACCTTGACGACTTCAAGAAGATCAACGACCGCTACGGGCACGAGGAAGGCGACAGCACGCTCCGCGCCGCCGCCGCCGCCATGCGGCGGGTGCTGCGCCGGGCGGATATCCTGGTGCGCTGGGGCGGCGAGGAGTTCCTGGTGGTGATGCCCAACACCGGCATGGACGGCGCCCGCATCGCCATCGAGCGGTTGTGCGACGGCGGCCTCGGCAAACGCCCCGACGGCACCCCGCAGACCGCCAGCATCGGCATCGCCGAGCGCGACCGCGACGGCGCCGAGAGCTGGGCGGAGCTGGTCGAGAAGGCTGACCAGCGCATGTACGCTGCCAAGCAATCCGGCAAGGCCCGCGTGGTCTGCGACAGCGGAACCCCTGCTCCGGCGGCGGCGCCCGCCTAGAACCGCCTCCGCTCGATGCCGGCTCGGCCCCACGGCGCGCCATTGACTTTCGTCAAATTCTTTCCCGAGTGTTGCGCTAAGGTATTAGGCGTTCGCGCAAACGATGGGTGGGAACGATGGACAATGGACGCGCATTGCCGCTGGCGATCGAGAACCCGAACGGCGCGCTCGGTTGCGGACGCGCCCGCGACTGCACGCTTCTGCGCCGCGAGGAAGAACGCCTCGCCCGCCTGGCGGACACCCATTCCGCCAGGCAACGGCGCTTCGCCGACGCCGTCAACCACCTTGCCGAAGGCTTCGTGATCTTCGACGCCGAGGACCGGCTGGTCGCCTGCAACGACCGTCTGCGCGACTTCTACCCCGGCATCGCACATCTGCTGCGCCCCGGCGTCGCATTCCGGCATATCGCCACCGCCTTCACCCAGTGCGAGGACATCAGCGACGGCGCCACGGTCGCCACCCTGCCCCAGCGCCCCATGCGCAACATCGAATTGCAGGCCTGCCGGGGGCGCTGGCTGCTGATCAACGAGCATCGCATGGCCGACGGCGGTATTGTCGGCATCCACACCGACATCACCGATCTGAAGCGCCGCGAGGCAATGCTCCGCGCCAGCGAGGAGGAGGTTCGCCGCGCCCGCGATCTGGCCGAGGCCGCCAGCCGCAGCAAGTCCCAGTTCCTGGCCAATGTCAGCCACGAGCTGCGCACCCCCCTGAACGCCATTCTCGGCTTTACCGAGACCATGCGAATGGAGATCTTCGGTCCCGTCGCCAACCAGCGGTACAGCGACTATCTGGGCCATGTGCATGAATCGGCGGCGCACCTGCTCGCGCTCATCAACGACCTCCTCGATTTATCCAAGTTGGAGGCCGGGCGGATGGAGCTTCACGAGGAGGCCGTAGATCCCGCCGAACTCGTCGAGGCGGCGGCGCGCCTGGTCGAGGAGCAGGCGGCGCGCAAGGATATCGCCATCGATGTCGCGATCGACCCGCGCCTGCCGCGTCTGCTGGCCGACGAGCGGCGTTTGCGCCAGGTGGTCATCAACCTCCTCTCGAACGCGGTGAAGTTCACGCCAAGGGGCGGCCGCGTCACCGTCCGCGCCGGCCGCGACCCCCTCGGGGTGGCGATGACGATTGCCGACAACGGCACCGGGATGACCCCCGAGGAGATCGAAATCGCCCTGGAGCCGTTCGGGCAGGGCCATGCGGGACGCCAGGAAACCGGAACGGGGCTGGGCCTGCCCCTGGCGCGGCGGCTGGCGCGCCTGCACGGCGGCGAACTGGCCATCGACAGCACGCCGGGCGCCGGCACGACGGTCACCGTCACGCTTCCGGCCGCACGCCTGCTTGCCTGACCGGCGCGGCGCGGCGCAGGAGCTCGCGGCGCAGCAGGTCCATGTTGCGCTGGTTGGCCTTGAAGGCGATGTCGAACAGCGTGCCCACCGCCGGCACCGAGCCCACCGCCCAGTCGACGCCGACATTGGTCAGCATCCGCAGCAGGGTCAGTTTTGATATCCCCAGGCGCCGCGCCTCGGCCAGCAGATAAAGCGACACCGCCGCCGTCAGCGTGTCGCCCAGCACCGGCACTATGGACGCGATACCATCCAGGCCGATGCGCACCGGTGTTCCCGGAATGCGCCAGCGCGAGTCCATGAGGTCGGCCAACCGGTCCAGCCGCCGCAACAGCGCGGCGTGGTCCTCGACTGAGACGTCTTCGCGCGGCGCCATCGCTTCCCTCGCCATCCAACCCGGTTCGGCCAGGCGATTGATGTTTGGTGGCCGGCGGCGATGTCAACGCGCCGGCTGCATCGACGCTAACGCAAGACCATGCCCAGAAAGGCGGTGACGAGCACGAAGCCAGTTGCGGCGACGGTGCGGGCCCCCTGTTGCGGCACCCCGCAGCCTTCGCGCAGCACGACGATGAGGATCATCCCGCTCCAGCCCAGCGCCGCCAGGTGCACCGCCGCCAACACCGCGCCGTCACCCAGATCGGCCGCGATGAGGAAGGCGTCGAGCGCCATCGTCACCAGCCAGGGCCCGAAGCCCGCCACCGCCATCGCCTGCACCATCGCCCGGAACCCCACCGCCGCCCCCGCCAGACGCGGCGAGTCCCAGGCCAGCAGGGCCGCCGTCCCCGCCGCCACCAGCAGCGCGTAGGGCGCGAACCACAACCGCTGCACGCTGCGCCATTCCTCCAGCGGCACGCCGAGGGGAACCGGCAGCAGTGGGGCGGGCTGGTGGTAATACAGAAGGTTCAGGGTGTTGACGGCGGTGACGACGGCCATCGCCCCCAGCAGCATCCAGGCAAAGGCATGGCTTCCCCGCCGCCCCACCTGCCGGGCGCCGCGCGCCGGCGAGAGCAGCGGCAGCACCGCCATGTCAAGGAGCGACGCCTCCTCCGCCCCTCGTCCCGCCGCTTCGTCGCCGGTCATCGCGTCACGCCCGTTACACGTCCAAGGCGTCGCGGGCGAAGCGGGCGCGTTCCTGGATGAAGCGGAAACGCAGTTCCGGCTTGCGCCCCATCAGACTTTCCACCAGTTCCGCCGTCTCCTTGGCGTCCTCGTGGTCTTCCTCGGTGCGCCCGGTGGGCACCACCACCCGCAGCAGGACGCGGCTCTTGGGGTCCATCGTAGTTTCGCGCAATTGCGCCGGCGGCATCTCGCCCAGGCCCTTGAAGCGGCTGACCTCGACCTTGCCCTTGCCCTTGAAGCGGGTGCGCAGCAGCTTCTCACGGTCGGCGTCGTCGCGCGCGTAAACCACCGTGCCGCCCTGCGAAAGCCGGTAAAGGGGCGGCTGCGCCAGATAGAGGTGGCCGTTCTCGATCAGCTTCGGCATCTCGCGGTAGAAGAAGGTCATCAGCAGCGAGGCGATATGGGCGCCGTCGACATCGGCGTCGGTCATGATGATGACCTTGTCATAGCGCAGCTTGTCGTCGTCGTAGTGGTCGCGGACGCCGCAGCCCAGCGCCTCGATAAGGTCGCGCAGTTCCTGATTGGCGGCCAGCTTGTCGGCGGACGCCGAGGCGACGTTGAGGATCTTGCCGCGCAGCGGCAGCACCGCCTGGGTCTCGCGGCTGCGCCCCTGCTTCGCCGAGCCGCCCGCGGAATCGCCCTCGACAAGGAAAATTTCCGACCCGGCCCGCGCCGTGCGCGCGCAATCGGCCAGCTTGCCCGGCAGGCGCAGGCGCTTGCTGGTGGCGGTCTTGCGCGACAGATCCTTGGCCTGGCGGCGGCGCTGGCGCTCGTCGGCGCGCTCCAGGATGCGCGCCAGCAGGCGGTTGGCGGAGTCGGGATCGGCCGACAGCCAGTGGTCGAAATGGTCCTTGACCATGTTCTCCACCAGCCGCGTCGCCTGCGGCGACGCCAGCTTCTCCTTGGTCTGGCCCTGGAACTGCGGCTCGGCTATGAACAGCGACAGCAGCACGCAGGCGCCGCCGGTGACGTCGTCTGCGGCCACCTGCGCCGCCTTGCGGTTGCCGACCATCTCGCCATAGGCCTTGAAGCCGCGCACCAGGGCGTTGCGCAGCCCGGCCTCGTGGGTGCCGCCCTCCGGCGTGGGCACGGTGTTGCAGTAGGAATTGACGAAGCCGTCCTCGTCCTCGGGCCACGCCACCACCCACTCCACGCGCCCCTGCCCATCGGCGAGATCCGCCTCGCCGGCAAAGGGGGCGCCCGTCATCAGCCCGCGCCCGTCCAGCACCGAGTCGAGGAAGTCGCGCAGGCCGTTGGGGAAGTGCAGCACATCCTCGGCCGGGATGCTGTCGTCGCGCAGCAGCGCCTGGTCGCAGGACCAGCGGATGCGCACGCCCCGGAACAGATACGCCTTCGACCGCGCCATGCGGTACAGGGTCGCCGGGCGGAAATGCGCCCTGGGGCCAAATATCTCCGGGTCGGGATGAAAGGTAACGGTGGTGCCGCGGCGGTTCTGCACCGGCCCGGCCGATTCCAGGGGCCCGGCGGGCGCGCCGCGGGCGAAGGCCTGCCGCCACAACTGGCGGTCGCGCGCCACCTCGACCGTCATCCGCTGCGACAGGGCGTTGACCACCGAGATTCCGACGCCGTGCAGGCCGCCCGAGGTCTTGTAGGCGTCGCCGCCGAACTTGCCGCCCGAATGCAGGGTGGTGAGGATGACCTCCAGCGCCGACTTGTCGGGGAATTTCGGGTGCGGGTCGACGGGAATGCCGCGGCCGTTGTCGCGCACGGTGACGCCGCCGTCGGCGTCCAGGCGCAACTCGATGATATTGGCGTGGCCGGCCACCGCCTCGTCCATCGCGTTGTCCAGCACCTCGGCGGCCAGGTGATGCAGGGCGCGCTCGTCGGTGCCGCCGATATACATGCCGGGCCGCCGGCGCACCGGCTCCAGTCCTTCCAGAACCTCGATGTCCTTGGCGGAATACTCGCCGGCCTTGGGAACGACGTGTTGGAAGAGGTCGGTCATGACGCCATGATAAAAAGCGGGTGGATGATCGGCTAGGCATCCTGTATCACGGGCAGGCGCCGCGCCACAATATCTTGTGCCAATCGCAGGCGAGAGGAGCTGACATGGCCGAAGACGACGAATTTGCCCCTAGCGGCGAGTTGTCCATCCGCACCATCGCCATGCCGGGAGACACCAATCCGTCGGGCGACATTTTCGGCGGCTGGCTGATGAGCCAGATGGACCTGGCCGGCGGAACCCATGCCGAGCGCGTCGCCCAGGGCCGCGTCGCCACCGTCGCTGTCGAGGCGATGACCTTCCATCTGCCGGTGCTGGTGGGCGACGAGCTTTCCTGCTACAGCGAGGTGGCGCGCATCGGGCGCACGTCGCTGAGCCTTCGCGTCACCGCCTATGTCCGCCGCGCCCGCGAGGCCCATCGCCACATCAAGGTCACCGAGGGAACCTTCACCTATGTCGCCATCGACAAGGACCGCCGCCCCCGCCCGGTGCCCAGGGACTAACCGGCGGGGCCTCCTCGTCCTGCTGGCGTCGTTGCTGCTGCTCGTCGCACCGGCGGCGGCCCAGGACCGGGAAACGCTGGTGGTCGAGACGGCCATCGGGGCCGCCCACGCCTTCCGGGTCGAACTGGCGCAAACCGACGCCGAACGCGGCCGCGGCCTGATGTTTCGCCGCAGCCTGGCACCCGACGCCGGCATGTTGTTCGATTTCGGCCGCGACATGCCGGTATCGATGTGGATGAAGAACACCTACATCCCGCTGGACATGCTGTTCATCACCAGCGATGGCCGCATCCGGCGCATCGAGCACGAGGCCGCGCCGGAATCGCTGACGATACGCTCCAGCGGCGGGCCGGTGCGCGCCGTGCTGGAATTGGCGGGAGGCACGGCCCGCCGACTGGGCATCCGTCCCGGCGACCGCGTGCGGCATCCGCTGTTCGCAAACGCCGGCGAGGCCACCGACTGACCGTCCGGGCTCAGGTATCGGAGCCCGCCAACTGCTCCGGCACGTCTTCCCAATCCTGGCCGGTGGCGATGATGCAGCTCACGCCGTCGGGCATGGTCATGATGATGGTCCAGGTCTTGCCGTCCTTGTCGGACAGCACCTCGATGACGTTGCCGGAATCCGACATGCCGCGCGCCGTCTGTCGTTCCGCGTATTCGTCGGCGAGGCTGTCGGTCAAGGTGTCGCGGTCGGCGCAGACATGCTGTGCCCAGGCCGGGGCCGCGGCGGCGGTGAAAAAGGCGGACGCGGCAAGAACCCTGCGAAAGTTCATGGGAGGTCCCTTTCAATACAAGCGCGATGGGTGGCCAGCCGATCCTCCCGTTACGGTTTCGGCCACAGGTGGTCGTTTCACGCCCGGCCATCCAGCTATCCAGGCGAGAGCGCACGGCGCGTTTCGGGATAGGCGCTCATCCGCCAGCGCCGGCGCACCAGTCGGGGCGGCGCCCGCCACCATAAGGAACACCCAGGCCGTCGGCGATGAGCAGGGCGGCGACGTCGCGGCCGTCGGGCAGCAGCACCCGCGCCACGACCCGCCCGGCGTATTTCCCGTAAGCGATGTCGCGCAGCACCACCCCGGCGTCGACGAGTGCCACCAGGCGCTCGCGCGCCGCCCGCGCCGCCCGGCGTTCCGCCTCGCAGCGGCCGCGCATCTCGGGTGTGTCGATACCGGCGATGCGAACCCGCGTCTCGACCCGCGTGCCCAGCCATACCCGCAGCCGTAACGCCAAGGTGTCGCCGTCGATGACCTCCAGCACGTCGTCGACGACCACGGGGCCCGGCAGAGTCTCGCCGGCCGGTGCCGTTGCCGCCGTGATCGCCAGGGACATTGCCGCGCAAACGAACAAACCGCGAACGCTCATGGCGGCAGCCTATACGGGTCCAGGTTGGTAGGCAATACTGCCTAAAGTCGCAGGGCACTCCACCCCGCGCCGGCCGAGAACGCTTGCCAAGCGTGGCCCCGGGGCCTAGATTCTGGCCGCCGACGGGGAGTAGCTCAGCCTGGTAGAGCGCCAGCTTTGGGAGCTGGATGCCGCTGGTTCGAATCCAGTCTCCCCGACCACAATCTCAGGCGAGGAAACGGACCATGAAGGCGCGCATCTATCGCATGGCCAAGTCGGCAACCCAGTCCGGGCCGGGGGTCGGACGGCACTGGACCTTTGAATTCGAGCCGCGCACGGGCCGCGAAATCGACCCCCTGATGGGCTGGGTCAGCTCGCGCGACACCACCCGGCAGATACGCCTGCGCTTCGATTCCAAGGAGGAAGCCGTCGCCTATGCCGAGCGGCGCGGCTATGAATACGAGGTGATCGAGGACAACGTCCGCACCGAGATCCGGCCGAAGAGCTACGCCGACAATTTCCGTTTCGACCGCGTGATCTGAGGACACCGACCCCGTAGCTCAGCTGGATAGAGCATCTGCCTTCTAAGCAGACGGTCGCAGGTTCGAGTCCTGCCGGGGTCGCCAGTCTCCGCCTTCTCCTACCCCCGCACCACCAGCACCGAGCATTGCGCGTGGCGGACGACGCGGGCGGCGTTGGGGCCCAGCAGGTAGTCGCGCAGTTCCGGGCGGTGCGCGCCCAAGACGATCAGGTCGGCCTTCACCTGCCGCGCCACGCGCAGCACGGTTTCATAGACATTGCCCTCGCCGACGATGTGCTGCACGGGAACGCCCTCGGGGACATGCTGGTTCACCCGCTCCTTCAGCCGCTCCATCGCCTTGGCGGTCATCTGGCGTTCATAGCCCTTGGGGAAGAACTGGCCGACGATGCTCATGCCGAAATCGGGCATGACGGTCAGGACGTGAAGCTGCGCGCCGGAGGCGCGGGCCTGGTGGACGGCGGCGGGAAGCGTCTTCTGCCAGTCGACCTCCGCCTCCAGGTCGACGGCGATCAGGATTTCCGTATACATCGCTGTGTCTGCCCTCCTCAGGCCCGCACGCGCGCCGGGCTCGCCTCGGCGGCCGCCTGCCGCCCGCGCCGGCGCCACTGCGCCAGCACGACGACGCCCAGCAGCAGCAGGCCGGGGATGTAGAACCATTCCTTCGCCGGGCGGTCGGCGGGCATCAGCACCTCCTGTACCCGCCAGCCCATTTCGACGCCGACGCGGTCGGCCTGGGTGCCGAAGGTGACCATCTGCACGCTCATCGCCCCGCCCTCCTCCAGCGGCGGCGCCAGCATCAGGCCGGCCTGCATCAGGCGCTGCTGGCCCGGCCCCTCGGGCCCCATCCGCAGCACCACCACCCGGTCGACGTCGCGCCCCTCGACGGTGGAGCCGACCACCCGCAGGTTGAGGTGCCCACCGGGCGGCAGCGCCTCGGCAACCTCGTATGCCTGCCCGGCCGGCAGGTGCTCCCAGGGGTCGGCGACCTTGTCCATCCAATAGCCGGGGCGGAACAGGGTGAAGGCGATCAGCAGCAGCGCCGCCGTCTCCCACAGGCGGCTGCGCACCAGGAACCATCCCTGCGTCGCCGCCGCGAACAACAGCATCGCCGTCGCCGCCCCGAACACCGTCAGCGCCAGGTCCAACGGCCCCTCGATGCCGATCAGCAACAGCTTGGTGTTGAAGATGAACAGGAAGGGCAGAATCGCCGTGCGGATATCGTAGGTGAAGCCCTGGATACCGGTGCGGATCGGGTCGCTGCGGGCGATGGCGGCGGCGGCGAAGGCGGCCAGGCCCACCGGCGGCGTGTCGTCGGCGAGAATGCCGAAATAGAACACGAACAGGTGCACGGCGATCAACGGCACGATCAGCCCGTTTTCGGCGCCGATGGTGACGATCACCGGCGCCATCAGGCTGGAAACCACGATGTAGTTGGCCGTTGTCGGCAGCCCCATCCCCAGGATCAGGCTGATGACGGCGGTGAACAGCAGCAGCAGCAGGATATTGCCGCCGGAGATGAACTCCACGAACTGGGTCATCACCAGCCCGATGCCGGTCAGGGTGACCGTGCCGACGATGACGCCGGCGGCGGCCGTGGCGACGCCGATGCCAATCATGTTGCGCGCGCCGTTGACCAGGCCGTGGAACAGATCCCACAGGCCGGCGAGGAACTCGGTGGCGATGTGGCCGTGGCGACGGAAGAAGGCTTTCATCGGCCGGTGGGTGACGACGATGAGCATCATGAACACCGCCGCCCAGAAAGCCGACAGGCCGGGCGACAGCCGCTCGACCACCAGCGACCACACCAGCACCACCACCGGCAGCAGGAAATACAGCCCCGCCTTGATGGTCGGCCCCGGGTCGGGCAACTCCTCGATCTGTTCGCTGGGTTCGAGTTCGGGAAAGCGGGTGGCGTACCAGACCAGCCCCACATACGCCGCGGCGGCCGCCACCGCGATGATGGCCGAGGCCGCGCCGCCGAAGACGCCCTTGACCCAGCCGATGCCGTAATAGACCAGCGCACCCAGCACGATCAGGCCGACAAAGGTCGTCATGAATCCGAACAGGGCGCTGAGGAACGTGCGCTCGTGACGGCGAGGCAGACCCTCCATCCCCGCCTTCAGCGCCTCAAGATGGACGATGTAGACCAGGGCGGCATACGAGATCAGTGCCGGCAGCAGGGCGTGCTTGATGACCTCGACATAGGATATCCCGACGAACTCCACCATCAGGAAGGCCGCGGCCCCCATCACCGGAGGCGTCAATTGGCCGTTGGTCGAGGACGCCACCTCCACCGCCCCCGCCTTGTAGCCGGGGAAGCCGACCTTTTTCATCAGCGGGATGGTGAAGGTGCCGGTGGTGACGACGTTGGCGATCGACGAACCGGAGATGATGCCGGTCATGCCCGAGGACACCACCGCCGCCTTCGCCGGGCCACCGCGCATGTGCCCCAGCAGCGAAAACGCGACGCGGATGAAATAGTTGCCGGCGCCGGCCCGTTCCAGCAGCGCCCCGAAGAGCACGAACAGGAACACCATGCTGGTCGACACCCCCAGGGCGACGCCGAAGACGCCCTCGGTGCCCAGCCAATAGTGCGACATGCCCTTGGACAGCGAGGCGCCCTTGTGGGCGATGACGTCGGGCATCCAGGGCCCCAGGAAGGTATAGCCGAGGAAGATCACCGCCACGACCATCAGCGGCGGCCCCAAGGCGCGGCGGGTGGCCTCCAGCAGAAACAGCAGCCCGGCGACGCCCACGACCACATCCACATCCATCGGCCGTCCCGGCCGCTGTGCCAGCGAATCGTAGAACAGGAACAAGTAACCGGCGCAGAAGGCGCCGGCGAGAGCGAACAGCCAATCCTGGACCGGAATGCGTTCGCGCGGCGATCGCTTCAGGGCCGGATAGGCGGTGAACGCCAGGAAGACGGCGAAGGCCAGATGGATCGACCGCGCCTCGGTATCATTGAGCACGAAGACATTGAACACGAAAGGCAGTGGCGAGGCGTACCAAAGCTGAAACAGGGACCACGCCAGCGCCGTGCCGACCAGGACGCGGCCGGCAAGCCCTTCCGGCTGCCGCGCCCCCGTCTCCACCTGGGCCACCATGTCCTCAAGCCCCCGGCGGTCGACTTCAGCCTCCTTGCCGTCGCTCATACTCCACCCTCGTGTCCCACGCTCCGGAAAGGGCCGGCCCCGCGCCCGGCGAGCGCGGGGCCGGAACCGTCATCAGTTACCGGCGGCCGGCAGCAGACCGGCTTCGCGGTAGTAACGTTCGGCACCGGCGTGTAGCGGCGCCGACAGCGAGGCCGTCACCATCTCCTCCTTCTCGAGGGCGGCAAAGGCCGGGTGCAGTTGCCGGAAGTCGTCGAAGTTCTCGAACACCGCCTTGACCAGCGTGTAGACGGCATCCTCCGACACGTCGGTCGAGGCGACGAAGGTGGCGCGCACGCCGAAGGTGGTGGTGTCGTCGGGATTGCCGCGATACATGCCGCCGGGGATGGTGGCCATCGAGTAATAGGGATTCTCGTCCACCAGCGCGCGAACGGCGTCGTTGTCGACGTCAACCAGCACGGAATCGCACGAGGTCGTCGCCTCCATGATCGAACCGTTGGGGTGGCCCACGGTGAAGACGATGGCGTCGACCTTGTTGTCGCACAGCGCCTGGGCCTGCTCGGCGGACTTCAGCTCGGAGGCAAGCGCGAAATCGTCCATGCTCCAGCCCATCGTCTCCATCAGCACCTCCATCGTGCCGCGCTGGCCCGAGCCCGGATTGCCGACATTCACCCGCTTGCCCTTCAGATCCTCGAAGGTGGAGATATCGGCGTCGGCGCGGGCGACGACGTTGAAGGGTTCCGGGTGCACCGAAAACACCGCCCGCAGGCCCTCGTGCGCCCCCTGGTCCTCGAAGCGCGAGGTGCCGTTATAGGCATGATACTGCCAGTCCGACTGAACGACGCCGAAATCCAGCTCGCCCTGGCGGATGGCGTTGAGATTGTAGATCGAGCCGCCCGTGCTCTCGGCGGAACAACGGATGCCGTGCTCGGCGCGGTTCTGGTTCACCAGCCGACAGATGGCGCCGCCGGTCGGGTAATAGACGCCGGTGACACCGCCGGTTCCGATGGTGATGAACTCATCCTGCGCCTGGGCCGTGCCGGCGACGCCGGCCATCAGGCCCGCGGCCAGGGAATATGCTACCAGCTTCTTCATGTCCACCTCTCCGCGATTGGACGTTACGATCGACGACAGCGATGCTGCCGCCGCCTCCATTGCCGGGCGGCCGCGGCCTTCCGGCAAACCTCAACCCGTTGCGGCGCTGCGCCGGTCATTATTCGCCGTTATCACGCCAGTAGGCCTCCAGCCCCGCAAGCTGGCGTTCGTTCTCGCTGATGGTCGCCAGCGCCGCCTCGTCGGCGCCGGCAACCAGCACCGCCAACAGGCCCTGCGCCATCGACAGCGCCGGCACCAGCGATTGAAAAAGGCTGGGGCTTTCCGCCAGCACCGTCAATGCGTGCTGCGCGGAACGTGCCACCGGCGAGGCCATGCTGTCGGTGACGGCCAGAACCGTCGCCCCTTCGCGGGCGGCGAATTCGACCGCCAGCACCGTCTCCCTGGTATATGGGCGCACACTGAAGGAAAGCAGCACATCACCGGCACCGATACCGCGCAGGCCGTCGAACAGGGTGCCGCCGACGCCGGTCACCAACAGGGCGTTGCCGCGCAGCATTCGGTAGGCGTAATGAAAGTAGTAGGCCACCGCAAAGGAACTGCGCAGCCCCAGCACATAGACCTGCCGCGCCCCCAACAGCGATTGCCGGAAGGCGGCGACGGTCTCGGCCGGCACGCGGCCCACCGTCTCGTGCAGGGCCGCCATATCGGCGCGGATGACATCGCGCAGCACCCGGTCGGCGCCCGCGGAATTGTCGCCGCGGCGGCGCAGGCGGCGGGCGCGGGCGGCGTATTCGGTCCGCCCGCGTAGCCAGTGCCGATAGGGCGCGCGCAATTCATCGAAGCCGCCATAGCCAAGGGCGCGGGCCAGGCGCACCATCGTCGAGGGATTGACGCCGGCGTGCTCGGCAAGCTGGCGCATCGACTGCAGGGCCAGATCCTCGGGATTGTCGAGGATGAACCGCGCCGCCTGCCGCAGTTGCGGGCTCAATCCGTCATAGGCGCCGCGAATACGTTCGGAAACGGCGGTGACGTCCGCGCCCTCGGATTTCTCGCTCAATGCGGACCAAGCCTCCCTGGCGCCGTAAATTCGAAACAATTGTAACACAAACACATAACGCCGATATATTCGTGTCGTCCAGTGCCTTTCGCGGAATTCCCGTGGGCGGCGGGCGCGGGCTTTTCCCCCTTGAATCAGAATCGGCTGGATGCTAGATGATCCGCCTCTCTCGGAGGGGCGCATAGCTCAGTTGGTAGAGCAGCTGACTCTTAATCAGCGGGTCCAAGGTTCGAGTCCTTGTGCGCCCACCAATGCAAGCCCCTGAAACGCACCGCGTTTCAGGGGTTCTTGCCGCCGTCCGCAGGCCTGCAAAGAGTGACTGCCCGCCCGGGGAAGGTCCAAAGGCTCGTCTCACCCTTCTCCCAGTACTCGTGTCCGTTGCTTGCGTAGCGGGCACCGGACGCCGCCCTCGCACGCCGCAGGACGATCTCCTCCCCTTCGAAGATGACCGTGACAGTGTGCCCGTCGGCTGCATGATCGACACTCAGCCGCGTGCCGTCATCACATGTCACTGCCGTTTCTCCACCCCCGCCGCCGGCCCAGGCCGACCCGCCGAGGGCCAAAGCGACCAGCAAAGTTCCGGTCACGGCGGAAAGGCTGTGGTCAACGTTGCTCTCCGGCATCCGCGCACCTCCTCCCGACGCCCCCGCGGCATCGGCGGTCAGGGCCGCTCCAGCAAGACCGCGGCCGCTGCCATGTCCGGCATGTCCCGGCCTTCTTCGAAGCGTCCGTATATCGGGGCGAGCAGGGCCCGCGCCCGCTCGATCTCGTCGCGGTCGTGCCACAGGGCGGCGAGCGCCGTGGCGGCCCGCAACTCGAGCAGAAGCGCTTCCTGATCGGCAGCGATGGCGAGGGCGCGCCCGAATGCCGCTTCGGCGGCCGACGCATCGCCCTCGCGCAGGAGGCAGGTTCCCTCCAGGCGGTGCAACTCGGCCTCGACGTGATGATCGTCGATGCGCTCCACCACGTCGAAGGCCTCCTGCAGCACCGCCCGGGCCTCCCCCGTCCGTCCGGCGGCAAGCAGGCCGTCGGCCAGCGTTTCCAAGAAAATCAGGGAGATGCCACTCATCAGGCCTCGCACTTTCTCGACGGCGGCCCGCATTTCGCCCACGCCTTCGGCATCCCCAAGCATGACGCGCGACCAGCCGCGCTTGAGGCGCGCCCCCGTCTCCCAGAGAGGCATTGAATGGGCTTTGGCGAGCGCGATGGTTTCCTCGGCGCGGTCGAAGGCGAGCCTGGGTTCGCGCAGCATCCGGTGGAGTACCGTTACGAATGTCAGTGAATAGCCGAGGGTAAAAGGGTGCGCCACGCGGCGTGCCTCGGCCACCGACCGCCGTGCCGCGGCGCGCGCGCTTTCGGGATTGCCGAGAAAGCAGTGCGTCCAGGATAGAAATGCCGCGGCGGTCACATAGGCATTCTCGCCATAACCGCTCACAAGCTCCTCGTGGTGTCGCGGCTCGTATGGGGCGATGGCGGTTTCAAGATGGTGACGGGACTCGCGGAAGGCCCCGCGCCAGAACTGAATGTTGCCCACGGCGAAGTGTCCCTGCTGGAGCTGGACGGGGTCGCCGCTTCTTTCGGCCATGCGAACCAGGCGGCGGGCCACGTCCAGCGAGCGCGTCAGGTCGGCTTGCGAACTGGTGCTGGCCCATACGCCCCACAGGGCCTGAAACGCTTCCTCATCCCCGCCCATCTGCTCGCTAAGCTCGGCGGCACGGTTGTAGGCGCACCACCCTTCCGGTGCCGCGTATCCGGCCGCGGCATAGGCGGTCGCGCCAAGACCGATCTGCAGGGCCAATTCTCGCCGATCGGTCTCGAGGCTAGGCGCGAGCCGGGCGTGCTGTTCAAGTCCCGCCCGAAAATGGTGCAGCGCCTCGCGGAAGGCGCCGTGCCGATGGGCGCGGCGGCCCGCCCGAATCCAGGCGTCGACCGCGCGTTCAGGGGCGTCACCCGCGCCCCAGTGCCCGGCAAGGATTTCTGGCTGCCTGTTCGCCATTTCCGGGAACCGGGACTCCATGGTTTCGGCGATACGGCGATGGAGGGCCTGACGGCTGCCGCGCGGCTGCACGTCATAGGCGGCGTCCCGCATGAGGACGTGGCGAAAACGAAAGCCGTCGTGTACCGACCCGACGACCAGCCCCACTTCGCGAAGATGGTTCAACAGGGGCAGCAGCGCCTCGCGCCCGCCGGGATACAGTATTTCAAGCAGCTCTAACGGGAAGGTGCGTCCGATCGTGGCGGCCAACTGGACGAGGCCGCGCGCCTCCCCCAGCCCGTCCAGTCGGGCCGCAAACAAATCCCGCAGGCTGGCCGGGATGGCCGGCAAAGCGCCGGATTGCGTCCCGCTCGCGATCCGCACCAGTTCTTCCGCGAAGAGGGGGACGCCGTCGGCCCGGCTGGCGATAGCCTCGCGCAGCGGAGCGGGGAGCGCGGCCCTGGACGCGACGGAAATCAGGCGGTGCACATCCGCCGCCGCCAGCGGTCCCAGGGGCAGCAGCGCCACCGCCGCCTCCGGCCACGGCGGGTCGAACTCCGGCCGCGCGGTGCAGAGATTCATCACGTGCGGCGGCTGCAACTCGGCAAGCCGAACAAGAAGTTCCAGCGTCGTCGGATCGCCCCAGTGGAGGTCCTCCACCACAAGCAGCAGCGGACGCAGCGCCGCCATCCGCGTGAGGCGCTCCAGCAGCGCCGTCATGAACTGGGCCCGCCGATCGGCGGCGGCGAGCTGCAGCGGCCTGTAAGGGAGGGTCACGGGCAGAGAGAGCATCTCGGCGAACAGCGGCATCAGGTCGGGTGCCTGCTCCGGCTCGTCCCTCTCCAGGCGCCGCGCCAACCGTTGGAAGCGCCGCTGCGGTGATTCCTCCGCCCGCAGGTCGAAGCGCCGGGCGAGAAGGTCCAACACCGGATGGAACGGCGTGCCGCTCGTTTCGGCGGAGCAGCGCAGCGTGAGCACGGTGCAAGGATTCTCGCTGGCGATCTGACGTAGCGAGTGGACGAGGCGGGATTTACCAATCCCCGGCTCGCCCTGCACAAGCAGGGCACGATGACCGCCGCTCCGGGCTGCCTGCCAGGCCGCGCCCAGACGTGCCAGCTCCCTGGCGCGTCCAACCAAGGGATTAAGCTCCGCCGCCGCTTCCAGGCGATCCTCGGCGCCACTGGGGCCAAGAACGCGAAAGCCTTCAAGGGTGTCACAATCGGCTGGATCGACGGCGCCCACGGCCGTGGTCATGAAGAAGCCCGCCACCAGCCGATGGGTGGCGGCACTGACAAGAATATCACCATCCTTCGCGTGCCGCGCCAACAGGGCGGCGCGGCCCGCGGTGTGGCCGACGGCGTCGGGCGTGGCCGGGTCGGTGCCGGCAATCACCAACCCGCTGTGCAGTCCCAGGCCCGGAGCGCGATCGGGCCAGCTTTCGGCGGCAAGCGCCAGGGCGGCCTGCACTGCACGGCGCGCCGCGTTTTCCTGAGCCTCGGGATAGCCGAAGAAGGCCAGCAGGGCCCCGTCCTGGACGCGGGTGACGTGGCCGCCGTGTTGGCCGATGACGGCGGCGCACTGCCTCCGGCGCTCCTGCAGGATCGTAAGCGCGTCCTCGGGCTCAATGTCGCTGTCCACGGGGAGACGACACGCGAGGACGGTGACCTGCCGTCGCTCCATCGGCGGCGGCGCCGCCGCCGCCACGCGGTGAGGCTCGAATTCCCCTGCCTGAATGCGCCGCGCCAGTTCGCGCGTTTCCGGTTCCGGCGGCACGCCCAGTTCTTCGCGGAGGAGGCGAACAAGGGCATGGTAATAGCCGAGGGCGGTGCCGGCATGGCCGCCGCGGGCCGCCAACCGCATGGCCCGGCGCTGAGCCGCCTCGTTCCAAGGCTCCAGCTCGACCAGCCGCCTGGCAAATGCCAGCGCGTGATCCAGTGCGCCCATACTTTCGCAGCAATCGGCCAAGCGCTCGGCAAGCAACTGCGCCTGCCGCAGCAGCGCCTCGCGACGCACCTGGAGCCAGTCGGCGAATTCCGGACAGTCTGTTACGACGAAGCTTTCGAGGAGGCCACCCCGGTAGAGGGACAACCGGGCCTCCATCGCCGCAAGGCAAGGCGTGCAGTCCCGTTGTGGCGACAGGTCCGGGGGACAGCGCGGCAGAGGTACGTCGAACTCGACAACGTCGCAATAGTCCTGTGGTGCAAGCACGAGGCGAATCGCCTCTCGGTCGGCCGTCAAGCGTTCGCCCAGGGCGCGCCGGAGAACGAGAACCACTTGGCGCAGATTACTGCGGGCAGCATTCTTGGAGAGATCGGGCCAAAAGGCGTCGGCGAGGAACTGCCTGGAGAACGAGGCGCCGGGCCCCGCCGCCAGCATTGCCAGCATTGCCCGTCCCTTGCGCGGAAGGCCGCGCAGAACCGGGCGCCCAGCCCGGGTGATTTCCGATGCCCCAAAGAACCGCAGGACAATCGGGCCCTGCCAATCGCGCGTCTTCATAGAATCCCGCCCCCGGACCGGGGAAAGAGTATCCATTCTGGCATAGGGGCCCTCGCGGCGCGAAAAAAACTTACTGACGGAGCTCTAACGGAGGTCGCCTAACGTCTGCTCTATCCGCCGCGGACAGCGTAGGCGTGTCGGCAGGAGCCCTGCCGAATGTACCAAGTTGGAGAAAAAAGACATGCGCGCACTTGTAAAGACTTTGGCCGTGATCGCGATGGCCACCACCCTCGCCAGTCCTGCCCTCGCGGGCGCCACCAAGGAAAAGGACGGCAACCGGGCGCATTGCGACATTCATACCTTGAGCAAGAAGGTCCTGGGCAAGCGCTTCACCACGGGCGAAAAACTTCACTGCACGTTGTATCTCACGGAGAAAACAAAGACGGCGCTCATCGACGGCGGTGGAGCGGCCGCCGGGGCCGCCGCATGTACGGCGCTGGGTGCCGCCATCATCGCCGCCGGTGGTGGTCCGGAGGACGTGATCGCCGATGCCCTGGCGGCCGCCGCCGGGGGCGTTTGCGAGGCATCGCTGGTAACGGCGGCGGTCGTGTTGGGCGAGTCCTGCAAGGGCGGGATGGATATGGTCGTCGACGGCAAGGCCGAGGCGGTTCCGCCGAAGGGGCACGTCGCCATCAAGCCCCATGCCTGCCGCTGATTGAACCTCCCGTGGAAGTGGTTGCCGGATGTGAGATTTGGCAGCCGCTTCCATCGGCTTCGACACCACTCGCGAGGCTCGCAAATGCTCCCAGGAAGATTCCCACGCTCTCTCTTCAGGGCGTCCATGCTGCCGTTGCTGGCGTTGGTGGCCGCCTGCTCCTCGACGCCCGGCGGGCTGGCCGATCGGACTCACAAAGATATCGACCTGGAGAAGCAGATCACGCTCGTCGGGGCCGGGGGGCTGCCGATCGTCAGGAACGACGACGGCACCTTCTGCTATGGCCCCATGCCTGACGCGGCACTCGATGAAGGCGTGTCCGGCGGCGTCAACACCATCGGCGTCAGCTCGTTTTCCGGCGGCGAGGGCCAGATCGAAACACCTTTGGGCGGTCGCAACCCCAACGTCTTGATCACACGCGACATCTTCTTTCAGACGTGCCTGGCGGAATCCCGGTTGAACATGAACCGCGACGAGCGGATGGAGCTTCTGCACAAGACCCTGGAGGCCGTCGTGAAAATCAACACGAAGTCGCTCGATGGCGACTCGATCAAGACCGACACGCCGGCGTCCTCAATCGACCTTTCCAACATATCATCCGAACAGAAGGATCCCAGCGGCGACCTGTAGCGGTGACGAACCGGTGAAGTGGCGCGGTGATCGGCCACATCGTCAGCGTCAGCGTGCGCATGAGCTTTTGACGCGGTTTCTCCCCGTCGGCGCGTTTTTGACGGTCGCTTGACGGCGGCCGTGACGGGCGGGTGAGGCCAGGCTGCGAGTGTGGCGCATCTTCGGACGCCACCTCACGGGAGAGCAGCATGAACGCCTTCACCCCCCGCGAAACCACGCGCGAAACCCCCGCCGAAAACCTGGCCCGCACGCTGAACGCGGCGATGGACGAAACGGTGCGCCGCTACCGCGAGCGCATGGCCGTGATCGAGGCGGACCCCGCCCGCAAGGCGGCGGAATAGATTGGCTTTCCTCCTCCCTTCCCTCCTCACGAACTTGGGCCGCCGGCACCCCGGCGGCCCTCTTTTTCTCGCCACCCGCGGCGGTCAGCGCATCGCCGCCGCGCCCGCCGGCGCCGCCAGCAGCGTGCGAGCGTCGGCGAGCACCAGCCGATGATCCAGGAAACCGACGCTGTAGATGTTGCGCACCATGCCCTGGGCATCGACGAGAAACACGCGCAGTTGGTGGGCGAAGCGGTCGCCGTCGGCTCCCTCCCCGCTTGGCCGTGCCGCCAGCGGCTGGCCGTAACCGTCGAGGATGGGCTGAAGGTCGGTCGGCCCGCCGGTCGTCAGGAAGCGCCAGTCGACGGCGGCCGCGCCGGCGACCATCGCCGCGTGCTCCGCCATGACCTCGGGGGTGTCGTGGGCGGGGTCGAAACTCAGCGTCGCCAGTTGCAGCGCCTGGCGCAAGGCCGGGTCCGCCGAGGCGGCGGCGTGCAGTTCGTGCAGCAGGGTCATCGCCAAGGGGCACACGTCGGCACAGCGGGTGTAGACGAAGGCCAGGACGGTGATGCGACCATCGAGCAGGTCGCGCAGGCGCTGCGGACGGCCGTTGTGGTCCAGCACCCGCCCGTCGGCGGCGGCGCGGATCGGCGGCAGCCGGTAGGTGCCGGGCGCCGGCGGCTCGTAGGCATAGGGGTGCGGGGGTGCGGCCGTCGCCGGTGCCGCGTCATGGGACGGCGGGGCGCCGATGGCAAGGACGGCGGCAACGGCAACGGCGGCGGCGCCGGCGATGATGGTGGTCTTCATGGCAGTCTCCATCGGCCCGGAGGGAGCGGCCGCGCGGCCGCCCCCACCCTCCCGTCGCGGTCAGGCGGAGTAGAGGCTGGCGGCGCCGAACCGCATCAAATGCGGCCGCCCCAGTTCCTCGGCGGTGAAATCGACGGTGAAGCGATGGGTCAATCGCTCGCCGTCCCAGTCATAGGCCTTGAGGAACTGCTCGTTGTCGTCGCCCTTTTTGTCCCAGTTGGCGGTCAGCGAACTGGTGAAATAGACCCGCTCGCCGTCCCAGCTTTGCGAGACCATGTTGACCTGGCGGCCGATCTGCTGCTCGTGAATTTGCCGGGGGCGGTGGGGGTCGCTGACGTCGTAGACCCGCACCTTGCCGTCCATGAAGGTATCCACGAACAGGGTGTTGTCGTCGGACGACAGCGTCAGCGCCACCGGCAACGGCACCTGGGACGGATCGCCGATGTCGGCGACCTCCTCGGCCTGCCACGCCCCCTGGTCGTCCTCGTAGACGAGCCACAGCTTCGAGGTCAGCGCCGTCGAGGTGAAGGCATAATTGTGCCCGTCCCGGTTGGCCCAGCGGATCTCCAATGGTGCGCCCGGAACGTGGAAGACCTGCTTGGGGGCGCGGGCGTGGAAGTCCCACAGCACCATGCTTTGCCCGAAGCGCTGCATTGCCCTCTCGTCCTGCAGCATCTCGCCGAAGTCGGTCATGTAGTTGGCCATGCCGGTGAAGGACGAGGTGAGCATGACGTTCTTGCGCGGCAGGACGCGGGCGTCATACCCGTAGCCGTCGGCGAATTCGCCGCCGGGCAGGTCGCCGGCCGTCTCGCTGGTGGGCATCCAGTGCGTGGCGATGTATTCGCCTTCGTTGGTGTATTCCACCAGCCCGGTGCGCCCGCCCTTGTCCCTGTCGTTGGACAGCCCGGATATCAACATCCGTCCCGGCAGCGCATAGGCGCCGTGGGGGCCGACAACGCCGCCGCTGCGTTCCACGAAGTCGTCGATCGTCCTCACCAGGCGCGGGTTGCCGGGATCGGAATGGACGTCGAAAACGAAGATGCGGCTGGTGTCGAGGCCGGCGAGCCACAGGAAGCGCCGGTCGTCGGTGAAGCCGCCGTGGTGGGCCTCGTGCCGGCCGCCGACGGGGTCGCTGTCGACCACTTGGCCATAGGTCGGCGAGTCGGGGCGGGCATCGACGGTTACAAGCTTGTCGGAGCCGTCGCCGAGGCCCTCGACGCCCAGCGTCCACACATAGACGAACTCCTCCTGCCCGGTTATGCGCGCCATGTAGGGCGACTGGCAGGTTTCGTCGGCGCGGGCGGCTGACGTCGGAATGGCGGCGACGCCGGCGGCGAGCGCGATGGCGGAAACGCCGGCGGCAATGCGGGCGATGAATCGGGGGTGAGCGGTCATGTCATGAGCCTCCTGGCTGTTCGGGGGGCCGGCCGCAAGGCCGGCTTGCCGCCCCGACACCTAGGAGACTCCCCTCACCGGGCGATCACAGCCGCCCTCACCGTCCGCTCAAAAAATGCCTTTCCGGCATCAAGAGTAGAGGCCGGTCAGGCCGCGGTCGCCCGCTGGCGCACGCTGCGGAAGTCCTGCAGGTCCGGCAGGTCGCCGCCGCCAACCAGCTTTCCGTCCGCCGCCGTCAGCAGATCGAGCGCCCGTCCGCGCCCGCCTTGGCGCAGCCACAGGCGGGCCAGGTCGGCGGCGACGCGCATCTCTGTGACGGCGTCCTCGCGCGTCCGGCTGATTTCCAGCGCCTCGCCCAGCCAGGCCTCGGCGGCACCGTCGGCGTCGTCGGGATCGCGCATCAGGTGCAGGCGTCCCCGCAAGCGAAGGATCTCGGCCTCGTAGAAATAGCCTTCGCTTTGCCGCGCCCCCGCCAGCGCCCGCCGGAGGGCTTCGTCGGCCTCGCCGGGGCGTCCCGCCTGCAGCAGAACCTCGGCGCGCATGGTCAGGAAATAAGGCCGCTCCAGCAGGGCCCCCAAGCGGTCGCAGTGGGCCAGGCCGCGGTCGATGTCGGCAAGCCCCGCCGCCACCGCCTCCCGCTCCCCCGTCTCCAGCATCGCCCGCGCCCAGCCCCGCAGCACCAACCCGGTGCCCATGCGGTAGGCGAAGCCGTATTCCTCGCCCAGGGCCACGGCGCGGCCGGCGTGCTCCAGGGTTGCGGCGGCTTCGTGGCGGTGCTGGCGCAGCCGCGCCATGTGCTCGTGCGCCACGGCCAGGGCGAAGGAATAGCCGTCGCCTTCCGCCATCGCCAGCGCCCGCTGCGCGTTGGCCAGGCTTTCGTCGGGCCGGCCCAGGAACCACAGCCCGCGCGCCGCCCAATTGAGGCACGAGACAGCGGGATTGTCGCCCACTTCGGCGGTGATGGCGCGGTCGCGGGCGGCGTCATACCCGGCCAGGGCCCGGCGGGCGTGCTCGGTGGCGGCGCGGAAGCGTGCATGATGGAAGGTCGAGCACGCCATCAGTTCCTCCGACTCCACCAGCGCCGAATCGTCGGGCTGCCGCTCCAGCAGATTGATGCGCCGCCGGAGGATGTCCTGGGTTTCGGCAAAGCGCGCCCGGAACTCCAGCAGCGTGGCCAGCCCGAACATCGCCGAGGACAGGCGGCGGCCATCGCCCAGTTCCCGCGCCAGTTCCCAGGTGCGGCGATAGGTGGCCTCGGCCTCTGGGGCCGCCCAGCCCTGCGTGACCACCAGCGCCGGCCCCAGCGCCGATCGCAGCCGCAGTTCCAGATGCGCGCGCTGCGGCTCGTCCACGGACGGCAGCAGGGCGAGCCCCTGGCGCAGCAGATCGACGGCATCGCCGTGGGCGCTGCGGCGCATGGCCTGGCGGGCGGCCTTGTCGAAGTAATCGGCGGCAAGGCCGAGGTCGCGTCCGTGCAGGAAGTGCATCGCCAATTCGGTGGCGGGGGGCGTGTGACCGGCGAAGGCCGCCTCCAGCCGCTCGCCGATGCGGCGATGCAGGCGCATCCGCCGCCCCGCCGGCAGGCGTTCGTAGATGCCTTCGCGGTAAAGCTGATGCCGAAACGCGAAGCAACTGCTGAGCGTCCCGTCCGGCCATTCGCAGGCGCCGACGTTGCGCAGAAAGACCGCCCGCCGCGCCATCTCGCTCAGGTGCGATTCCACCTCCTCCTCGGGCGCCGCCAGGGCGGCGGCGACGGCGGCGGCGGAAAATTCGATGCCGACCACGCTGCCCGCCTCCAGCGCCCGGCACTGCGCCTCGGGCAGGCCGTCCAGTTGCTGCTCGACGGTGAAGGCGAGGTTGGCCGGAACACCGCTTTGGAGAGCGCCAAGGCTGTCGTCCCGCACCCGCAGGGCACCGTCCTCAACGCCGAGGGCCCCGCTGTCCAGCCAGAACCGCAGCAGATCCTGGGTGAACAGCGGATTGCCGCCGGAACGTTCGCACAAAACCCGCGCTAGGCCCGGCGGCGGCGGCGCGCCGGGGAATCGGCTGGCGAGGCAGGCCTCCACCGCCGCTTCGTCCAGCGGGCCGAGAACGATCTCCTCGCCCAATCCTCGGAAGCTCAACGTGCGGGCCAGGGTGTGGGCGGGATGGCTGCTGGTGGCGGCGTCGGCCTCGCGGCAGGTGGCTACGACCAGCAAGCGCGCCGGATAGCGCCGGTAGGCAAGCGCCTCGATCAGATCCAGCGTCGAACGATCGCTCCAGTTGATGTCCTCGATGACCAGCAGCAACGCCTCGTTCGCCGTCACCGCCTCCAGCGCCTCGACGATTTCACGCAGCATCCGCTCCGGCGTCGTTACCGGCAGCGGCTCCGCCGGCCCCGCCAAGGCCAGCGACGGCAGTTGCCCCAGCCAACTGGGCGCGTGCGCCTGGAGTATGCCGAGAACGTCGGGGCGCGCCCGGCAGAGTCCCGACACGGCGTCCAGGACCGGCAGATAGGGCTCGCCGGGGCCGCGGAGGTCGATGCACTGGCCGCGGGCGACGGCGACCCCCTGCTGCTGGGCGCTGCGCACCAGCGCATTGACCAGGGTCGTCTTGCCGATGCCCGCCTCGCCTCGGATGAACACCAGCCGCCGGCGATTGTCGGCCACCGCCTGCAACCAGTCGCGCAGCAGCCGCGCGGCATGTTCACGGCCGAACAGCGGCGCCTCCAGGCCCACGGGTTCCGCCGGCGGCGGGGCCGGCCGCTCCGGCGCCGGGACGGCCGCCGGCATCACCGGCCGGCGGCGGTGGCGCTGGCGGGCGATCTCGTCGCGCAGGCTCCGCGTTTCCGGCTCTGGCTCCTCGCCCAGTTCGCGGCGCAGGATCTCGGCACAGGATTCGTATTGCCGCAGGGCCGCCGCCGGGCGCCCCTGGGCGGCATAGAGGCGCATCAGCGCGCGCTGGAATTCCTCCTGCAAGGGGTCGATGGACAAAAGCCGCACCGCCGCCTGCACGGCGGCGTCAAGCGCGCCGCGGCGCTGGTGGTGCGCCATCAAGCGCTGAAAAATCCCCAGCGCCCCTTCGCGCAGGCGGCTGCGTTCGGTGGCCAGCCAGTCCTGGAAGGCCAGTTCGCGCAGATGCAGGCCCTGAAGCAGTTCGCCGCGGTAAAGGTCCGCCGCCGCGGCGAGGGCATCCGGGTCGGTGGCGGTGAGGGCGCGCTCGAAGGCCGCCGCGTCGACATACACCCGCGCCGCGTCGAGCATAACCGTGTCGCCGTCGGCGATCAGCACCTCGGCGGCGGTGTCGCTGTTTTCCGCCAGGGCGCGGCGCAGAGAGAACAGGGTCTGGCTGAGGCTGTGGCGGGCCTGTCGTTCGCCGCGATCGCCCCACAAAAGGCCCATAAGGGCGTCGCGCCGGTGGGGCGTTCCGGCGGGAAGGGCCAGATAGGCCAGCAGGGCCTCGGCCTTGCGGGTCGGCAGCCGCAGGCCCTCGCCAATATGCAAGGGCCCCAGCACATAAAGCCCTAGGTGCGCAGGTGCCGGTTCATCATTCATCGCTCCCAAGCCGGGCCTTTTGCACCCGGCTCCTCCCGTCCCGTATTTTTCACGTTCTTTTGACGGCGCCGGTGACGGCCGCGTGACCGGCGCCTGAGACGGTGGCCGCAACGCACCCGCGAACCCGGAGAACGACCATGATCGATCCCACCCGATCCGAAACGCGCCTGGCAACGGCCGGGATGCCTGCCGCCGTGGCGGCCCCTCCGATGTCGGCACGCCTGCGGCACGCCTGGCACACCGTCGCCACCACGGCCCGCACCCTGTGGGCCGCAGCGATTCGACGCTACCGCCTGCACCGGGCCGTCGCCGAACTGGAGGCGCTGGACGACCGAACGCTGCGGGACATGGGCGTGCAGCGGGACAACATCAAGTCGCTGGTCCACACGAAGCTGCGCCACCCCACCGGATGAGACCTCCGTCGGAGGCGGGCGGCGGCCGCCGTTGGGGTCGCCGCCTTCCGGGTGACCGGAATTGACGCCCTCGCGCCCCATGCTGTCCGAGGAGGGAAGCGGACGAGAGGGACGGATATGTGGATTTTCCTTGAGGGCGCCGCACTAAGCATCGTCGCCGACGGCATCCGCGCCGAGCATTTGCTGGTGCAGGCCCACCACGTCGAGGACATTCGGCGTGTCTTCGGCCACGACGTGCCGGTGATTCACCGCCCGATGGCGGCCTTGCCCTACGCGGCATCGCTGCCCCGCGCCCAGGTGGCCGGGGTGGTTTCGGCCTGCGTCGGCTACATCCACTATTCCCGCTTCCCCACCGCCTGCATTCACGAAGCCGCCGGGCGCGGTTGAAGCGCCTAAGGCAGCGCCGGCCAGGCCCGCCGGTGCCCCGCCACCAGCGCCGCCAGGTGCGGCGGTTCCAGCACCTCGACCTGATCGCCCCACATATAGAGGTGCCAGGCCATCTCCAGGTCGCCGCCGGCGCGGAAGCGCACGATGAGGGAGCCGTCGGGCCGCTCTTCCGTCTCCTGCTCGGGGTGGAAGACGAACTCGCGCGCGTCCGGGGCCGCCTGCGGCGTGAACCTCCACACCACGTCAAAGGGCTGCTCCTGAAACACGCCGAAGCTCTGCGCCGCGAAGTCGCGCAGCGAAAAATCCGGATCACGGCTGAAGGGCTGGTCGTCCAGCACCGTCACCTCCTCGATGTAGGGCAGGCTGAACAGCACCACCTTGTCGGCCTTGGGATGCTCGTGGAAGCCGACCAGATAGTTGCGGTGGCCGTGCAGGAAGCCGTAAGGGTGCACGAGCCGCTCCTTGCGGTGGCGGTTGCGGCGGTTGCGGTACAGCAGCTTGACCTTGCAGCCCTTCTTGAGGGCATCGCGCAATTCCTCGACCACCAGAATGCGCATCCGCGGCCGCGGCCCCGGGCGCATTGCCAGGCCCTCGGCCTCAAGCAGCGCCTCCAGATCCGGCTCGACGCGCCGCAGCGCCTCGGGGCGCATCAGCGCCGTCAGCTTCGCCTTCAGCCCCGCCAGATTGTCGGCCTGGTCGCCACGGTTGGCGCCCCGCAGCAGCCGGATGCCCGCCTCCAGATCGGCCAGTTCCTCGGGCGTGAAGGCCACCAGCCGGTCGAGCACGCCGGCGGGCAGGCGCCAGCGCTTGACGCGGTCATCGCCAACGATCTCCTCGGCCTGGGGGAAGTTGCGCAGCAGCGCGTCGCGCATCCGCATGGCGGTGCGCCGGCTGACCCCGAAGCGCTCCTGGATGTCCATCAGCGCCAAGCCGGCGCGCGAGGCCTGCATCTCCAGCGCCAATTGCAGCAGGTTGTCGGCTTTCTCGAAGCGCATCGCCCTCTCCCTTTGGTGCCCGATTCTGTCACACAATCGAGGCGCGAAAAAGCCCAGGCCATTCCGGACGAGAACAAAAAGTGACCGCTTTTGGCACGCGCCCGTGATCTGGTAGTGTTCGGGAGCGACGGGACGAGATGTTGAGGAACCCGTGTGGGAGACGGTCGAGAGGCTGTGGCTGGACGAGGCGGCCCTGCGCGTGGCGCGCGGCGGCGAACTGCTGAGCCTGGGGCGCTGGGACCGCCGCTTCGGCGCCTGGAACGCCGACGGCGCGCCGGTGCGCCTGGGAGAGGCCGTGCTGGGCCCCGACGGCGTCTGGCTGGTGCCGAAGGGGCGCAGCGACGACGCCCCCGCCCTCCTCGCCGCCTATTTCTCGCTCATCCCCACGCCCATCCGCCGCCTCGCGGCGCCCTTCGGGAAGCGGCAGTGGGCGATGCTGGAACTATTGTGGGCGCGGCCGAGGGCAGCATTTGCCGTCGATGCCCTGCTTGCCGCCCATTCCATCAAGGAGGCGGCCGAAGACTTCGGGGTAAAGGGGACGTGACAGCGGCGGGGCCACGGCGCCGCGCGGCCCTGATCCCTCGCCCTGTGGAATCAGGCCTCCCAGGGCCGCTTTTTCTCGGGCTCAGCCTCTTCCGGCGCCGCAACCGCTTCG
>JAWLGJ010000039.1:0-26868 GCA_041685145.1 Magnetospirillaceae bacterium
CGTCACCGCCAGCGTCGCGCCAACCCGGACCGGGTCCGCCGCCTGCGCCGAGACGGCCCAAACGCCGCCAAACACAGCCAACGCCCCCAGCATTCCTCTCTTTAGAAAAGTTCGCATATTGCTTCCTCCCTCTATGGGCGGGTTCGGTCCGCACTTTCATGTGATACAAAAATTGCATTTTTCCGAAACAAATTGAAAGACTTTTGTTCTACAACGCTTCTGTTTTGCAATAACCGCCAAGGAAACCGCCGCCGCGGACATCCCGCGCGGACGGGCGCCGGTGCGGGGTTTCGGCCCGCGCCAAGCCGCGCCGCTGCCAGCGTCCGCAAAGGGTGTGTCCGGCCGCGATTTCAGTCAGGGCGAGGCGCGGCGCCTCGGCACACGTATCCCGTCGGCGCGGGCTCATGGTCGCGAGACCTTGGCCGCCGGGGCGCTCGGCCGCGCCCGCCACCAGTTCAGCGCCAGCACCACCGCCAGCACCGCCGCGCCCGCCGCCTCCACCTCCAATTCGGGGTGGAACACCGCCACCGTCGCCGGCACCACGAGCAGCCGCGAGATCAGGTCCATGCGGGTGAAAAGGAAGCCCTCCAGCGCCGCCGCGAACGACGCCAGCGCCAGGATGGCAATGGCGCCGGTCCACAGCAGCTTGGGCAGCGGCCCGCCCATGATGATCTCGGGATTGAAGACCATGAACAGCGGAATCAGGTACAGGCCCTTGGCGAATTTCCACGCCTGAATGCTGGTCTCCAGCGGCTTTCCGCCGGCGATGGCGGCGCCGGCGAAGGCCGCCAGCGCAATGGGCGGGGTGACGTTGCTGTCCTGCGAGTACCAGAACACCACCAGATGCGCGATCAGCAGGGGGATGCCGAACTCGTTGCTCAGCGTCGGCCCCACCAGCACGATGAGCACGATGTAGGAGGCCGTCACCGGCAGCCCCATGCCCAGCACCAGGCTGGCGATCAGCACCAGCACCAGCGCCAGGACGACGTTGCCGCCCGAGAAGGCCAGCATCATCGAGGAGAACTTCAACCCCAGCCCGGTCAAGCCGACGACGCCTACGATGATGCCGGCCACGGCGCAGGCCATGCTCACCGCCACCGCGTTGCGGGCCCCGACCTCCAGCGCCGTCACGAGAATGCGCAGGCCGCTACGCAGGGCCTCCCACACCCGCGCCGTCGTCGCCTCCTCGCCCCTGCGCGGCGCCACGAAGAAGAACCACAACGCATAGCGGGCCACCGCAACGCCGATCACCGACATGATCGCCCAGAACCCCACCCGCATCGGCGAGATGTTCATCACCAGCAGATAGACCAGAACCCCCAGCGGCACGATGAACTGCCCGCCACGCGCAAGCACCTGGCGCATCTGCGGCAGTTCGTCGGGCGGCATCCCCTGCATTCCCTGCTTCAGCGCCACGATGTGCACGAACAGGTAGACCGTGCCCAGATAGAGCACGGCGGGGAAGATCGACACCATGACGATGTGGATGTAGGGGACGTTGGTGTATTCCGAGATCAGGAACGCCCCCGCCCCCATCAACGGCGGCATGATCTGCCCGCCGGTGGATGCCGCCGCCTCGATGCCGCCTGCCTGGGCGGGGCGATAGCCGAGGCGCTTCATCAGCGGAATGGTGAAGGCGCCGGTGGTCACGACATTGGCGATGGCCGAGCCGCTGATGGACCCCATCCCCGCCGACGCCAGCACCGCCGCCTTGGCGGGGCCGCCGGGCTTGCGGCCGGTGGCCGCATAGGCGCTGTCGATGAAAAAGCGCCCCGCGCCTGTGACCTCCAGGAACGAACCGAACAGGACGAAGACGAAGATGTAGGTCGCCGCCACCCCCAGCGGCAGCCCGAAGATCCCCTCCTGGCCCAGATAAAGCTGGCCGACCAGCCGCGAAAGGTCACTGCCGCGGTGCGACAGGATGCCCGGCAGCCCTTCCCCCAGCCAGGGCAGCGCCCCGCGCGGGCCGGCCAGCGCGTAGAGAATCGCCGCCAGGCCGATGGCGGTCATGCCGAGCCCGACGGTACGCCGGGCGGCCTCCAGCACCGTCACCGTGGCGATGATCCCCATCACGATGTCGGTGCGGTTCCAGAAGCCGGCGCGGTTGACGATCTCGTCGAGGAAGAACGAGATGTAGAAGCCGGTGGCGAAGGCCCCCGCCAGGAACACCAGGTCGATCAGCCAGCCCAGCCAGCCGCGCCGCCGTCCGGGTCCGAAGGCGGGAAACACCAGGAATGCCAAAAACATGATGAAGCCGAGATGGATGCTGCGCTGGTAGAACAACCCCAGCGGCTGTATCCCGGCGGCGTAAAGCTGGAAGAGGGAAAGCGCGACGGCGACGACGGTGGTGGCGACAAGCAGAAACCTCGGCTGCCCAACCGGCGTCGGGCGCGACGAGGGCGTTGTCTTGTCGCTCATCGGGCGGAGCCTCCCCTAGTTCTCGCCGCCGCGGCGCAAGCGTATCGTGACACGGTGGCCGGGCGCCAGCGCGGACAGGTCAAGTTCCGCGCTTCCCGACACCAGCCGGTGGCGCACCGCCGGTTGCCCCACCCGCAACAGATAGGCGTCACCGGCCACCGGCTCGTCGATGTCGATAATCCAATAGCCGCCATCGGCGGCGCCGGTCAATGTGCCGCGGCCGGGAAAATGCCCCAGCCCGGCGGCGAAATCCGGCTGGTAGGCATGGCTGAGCACCATACGCCCGCCGTCGTTGACATAGCAGTCGGCAACGGCGTCGCCGGTAACCGAATGATTCCAGTGCAGGCACCAGCCGCCGCCGCGCGGCACGTCCATGCCCGCCAGCACGGCGCCGTCCGCGTCCACCACCTCCAGGCGATCGGCGGCGCGGACGGCGCCGGCGGCCAGCAAAGCCGCCGAAAAGACCAGGGCGGCCACGATGGGCCGCCCTGTCGGCACGCGCTTGATCAAGGCCGCAGCCGGTCCGGGATCTCGGCGCCAATCTCCTCATAATAGCGCACGGCGCCCGGATGCAGCGGCACCGGCGTCGACGCCAGGGCGAATTCGACCGTCGTGTCGTTGGCCGCCGGGTGAATGGCGATCAGTTCCTCGACCTGCTCGAACAGCACCTTGGTGATCTGATAGGCCAGTTCCTCGTCCATCGCCTCGTTGACGGCCAGGACGTTGGGGGTCGAGATGGTCGGCACCGGCTCGGCGACGCCCTCATAGATGCCCGCCCGCAGCGTGTAGGGCGCGAAGGTCGGCTCGGCCTCCAGGGCGTTGGCGATTTCCTCCTCGCTCAGCGCCACCAGGGCGATGTCGCGCGTCGCGGCCAGATTCATGATCGAGCTGGTCGGCGGGCCGACGCTCCAGAACCCCGCGTCGATGTCGCCGTCGCGCAGCGCGTCGGCGGTTTCGTTGAAGTTCAGCCGCTGCGGCGTGAAGTCGTCATAGGTGATGCCGTTGGACTCCAGCAGCGTGGCGGCGCTGACCTCGGTGCCGCTGCCCGGCGCACCCACCGAGACCCGCTTGCCGCGCAGATCCTGCAGGCCACTGACGCCGCTGTCGGCCAGGGTGACGATCTGCACCGCGTTGGGATAGATGGACGCCAGGGCGCGAATCTGGGGAAGCTGCCGCCCCTCGAAGCGGCCTGTGCCGGTATAGGCGGCATAGACGGTATCGGCCAGCGCCAGGGCCAGGTCGCTGTCCCGGCGGGCGATGAGGCCCATGTTCTCGACCGAGGCGCCGGTCACTTCGGCCACGGCACTGTGGCCGTCGATGTATTTGCCGATCAGTTCCGCAAGGCCGCCCCCATACGGGTAATAGACCCCGCCGGTGCCGCCGGTGGCGATCGACAACTGCTGTTGCGCCATTGCGGGGGTGCTCAACGCCACCGCCGCCATGAAGGCATACCGGGCAAGTTTCATCATCTCTCCCCTATAAAATATTCGCGTCTTTTTGCCGGGCAGCGCGCGCCGCACACCCGGCATCAAGGCGAGTATTGCGGCCGATGCCCTTGTGAGTGTCAAGCCGAAACTGGCCGATCCACCCAGGGTTAACGGCCTATGCCGCCCCCACCCCCTCGACGGTCGTCGGATAGCGAAACAAACGCTTGTCGTACCGGCGTCTCAGCCCATCGTGCCCAGGCTCGGAAACACGCCGTTCAGCCACAGGCCGATCGCCGCCATCCGGCCGGTCATGACCAGCAGCCCGGTGGCCACCAGCAGACCGCCGATGGTCAGTTCGATGGCACGCATGTGACGGCGCAGGCGGGCGAACAGCCTCAGCGCCGGCCCGGCCGCCAGCGCCGCGGCCAGGAACGGCAACCCCATGCCCGCGGCATAGGTGCCCAGCAGGCTGGTGCCGTACCAGGGGGAATCGTTGCTCGCCGCCACGACGAGGATGCCGGCGAGGACCGGGCCGACACAGGGGCTCCAGCCGAAGGCGAAGGCCAGCCCCACCAGATAGGCGCCGGCCAGTCCCGCCGGCCGGGCGGCAGGATGGAGGCGCTTTTCGACATCGAGGACCGCAACCCGCAGCACCCCCATGTAGTGCAGGCCGAAAACGATGATCACCAGGCCCGCCACCACCGCGAGCCAGTCCATGTGCGCCAGCAGCAGGCGGTTCAGATAGGAGGCCGTGGCCCCCATCGCCACGAACACCGTCGCGAACCCCAGCACGAAGGCGAAGGCGGCGGCCGTCACCCGGCCGGTCGGCGGCCGGTCGCCGTCGCCCGACAGTTGCGTAAGGCTGACGCCGCCCAGAAAGCACAGATAGGCGGGCACCAGGGGCAGAATGCAGGGGGAGGCGAAGCTCAGCAGCCCGGCAAGAGCGGCGCCCGCGTAGGAAATCTCGACCAGGTCCATGCCGCCACTCGTCCAAGCCAAATTCCCGACACAATCGGCGGTTATACACGGGCAGACGGCGGCGCCAATCGCAAATGCCGACCGGGTTGCGGACCTTGAAAGGTTCCCTGTCTGTTCCTATATCGGGTGTGTCCCCGGAAACCACCCGCAAGCATGGGCGACCGCGGCAGGAGCCGTGGGGCGTCGGCGCGCTTGCGGCGCGGTGGTCGGGGTGTCCGGAGAGGAGCGGTCGAGATGAACATGACGTCCACGAACCACGTTCCCGGGGATATCCTCGGGCAATATCTGCACGACGTGCGGCGCTTTCCGCTGCTGACGGCGGACCAGGAACGCGACCTAACCCTGCGTTGGCAGCAAAGCGGCGACGAGGCGGCGTTGCGCCTGCTGGTCGGCAGCCATCTGCGGCTGGTGGTGAAGATGGCGCGGCAGTTCTCCGGCTATGGGCTGCCGATGACTGATCTGATCGCCGAGGGCAATATCGGCCTGATGCAGGCGGTGACGAAGTTCGACGCCGAGCGGGGCTTCCGCTTCGGCACCTATGCGTCGTGGTGGATTCGCGCCAGCATCCAGGAATACGTCCTGCACAACTGGTCGCTGGTCAAGATCGGCACCACCGCGGCCCAGAAGAAGCTGTTCTTCAACCTGCGGCGCCTGCGGGCGCGGCTGCAGGAACTGGAGGACGGCGACCTGTCGCCCGAAACGGTCGCCCAGATCGCCACCGAACTGCAGGTGCCCAGGGACGAGGTGGTGAACATGAACCGGCGCCTGGGCGGCGACTGGTCGCTGAACGCCTTCGCCGGCAGCGAGGACTCCACTGTCGAGTGGCAGGATCTGCTGGTGGACCAGGCCCCCAGCCAGGAACACCTGCTGGTCGAGGAGGGCGAGCGGTCGCAGCGGCGGCGCTGGCTGGAGGAGGGCCTGGGCGTCCTCAACGACCGCGAGCGGGTCATCGTCACCGAACGGCGACTTAAGGATGATCCGGCGACGCTGGAGGAACTGGGCCAGCGGTTCTCGGTCTCGCGCGAACGCATCCGCCAGATCGAGGCGCGCGCCTTCGAGAAGCTGGAGAAGGCGATCAAGGCGGCGGCGGCCAACGACGACCCCGCCGCCCCCGCCGCCGCCTGACCTCGCGGTCTTCCCCTGACCTCGCGGTCTTCCTACGTCTTCGGGCTCTTTTCCTTCTCGCGTTCTTCCAGCGCCGCGGCGGCGGCGTCATCCACCGTGTCCAGCCACACGAAGTCCAGCCGCCGGCGGGCATCCTCGGGGATGTCGTCGAAGTCCTTGCGGTTGCGCGACGGCAGCAGCACGCGGCGAATGTCGGCGCGCGCCGCGGCCGTGACCTTCTCCTTGATGCCGCCCACCGGCAGCACCAGGCCGCGCAGGCTGATCTCGCCAGTGACGGCGGTATCGCTGCGCACGCAACGCTCGGTCAGCAGCGACACCAGGGCGCAATACATCGCCACCCCCGCCGAGGGGCCGTCCTTGGGGATGGCGCCGGCGGGGACATGCACATGGATGTCGCTTTTCTCGAACAGGGCGGCATCCACGCCCAAGGCGGCGGCGCGACTCTTCACCAGGCTCAGGGCCGCCTGGGCGCTTTCCTTCATCACGTCGCCGAGCTGGCCGGTCAGGATGAGCTTGCCGGCCCCCGGCGTGCGCGTCGCCTCAATGAACAGGATGTCGCCGCCGGTGGGCGTCCAGGCGAGGCCGGTGGCCGCCCCCGGCACCGAGGTACGCATGGCGGTTTCGGCCTCGAAGCGCGGCGCCCCCAGGATGGCCGGCAGATCGTCGGGGCCGATGCGGGTGGGTTCCGTCCGGCCTTCGGCGACCTTCACGGCCGTATGGCGCATGACGGCGCCGATCTCGCGCTCCAGGTTGCGCACCCCGGCCTCGCGCGTGTAGTCGCGGATGATGCGCCGCACGGTCTCCTCGGGCAGTTGCACCAGATCCTCGCTCAGGCCTGCATTGTCGCGCTGGCGCCGCAGCAGGTAGCGGCGCGCGATCTGC
Source organism: Magnetospirillaceae bacterium (assembly GCA_041685145.1). GTDB lineage: Bacteria > Pseudomonadota > Alphaproteobacteria > Rhodospirillales > Magnetospirillaceae > JAWLGJ01. The sequence continues at coordinate 6,831 of JAWLGJ010000039.1, forward strand.
ACCTTTTCCTCCTCGGTGTAGCCGGGAAGCTCGATCACCTCCATGCGGTCGCGCAGCGGCCCCGGCACCCCGTCAAGGACATTGGCGGTGCCGATGAACATCACCTTCGACAGGTCGAATGACACCGCCAGGTAGTTGTCGCGGAAGGCATGGTTCTGCTCGGGGTCCAGCACTTCCAGCAGGGCGGCAGAGGGATCGCCGTGAAAGCTGGCGCCCAGCTTGTCCATCTCGTCCAGCATCATCAGGCAGGTGCGCGCGCCGGCCTTGCGCACCGCCTGGATGATGTTGCCCGGCAGCGCCCCGACATAGGTGCGGCGGTGGCCGCGGATTTCCGATTCGTCGTGCACGCCGCCCAGGGACAGGCGCACGAAGGGGCGGCCGGTGGCGCGGGCGATGCTTTGCCCCAGCGACGTCTTGCCCACCCCCGGCGGGCCGACGAAGCACAGGATGGGGCTCTTGCCCTCGGGGTTGAGCTTGTGCACCGCCAGATATTCCAGGATGCGGCGCTTGACCTTCTCAAGCCCGTAATGGTCCTCGTCCAGGATGCGCCGTGCCTTCTCGATGTCGATGGGCGGGCTCTCGCCCTCGGCCCAGGGCAGTTCCGTCAGCCATTCCAGATAGGTGCGCAGCATGGAATGCTCGGCCGCCGCCTCGGGCATTCGCTCCAGGCGTTTCAGCTCCTTGCGGGCGTGCTGCTCAACCTCTTCCGGCATCCCCGCCTTGGCGACGGCCTCGCTCAGCGCCTCCACTTCGGCCGACCGTTCATCGCCCTCGCCAAGCTGTTCGCGAATGGCGTTGAGTTGCTCGCGCAGCATGTATTCGCGCTGGCGCTCGTCGATGGACTCGCGCGCCTTCTCGCCGATCTCGCGCGACAGGCGCAGCACCTCGATGCGATGGCTGAGAAACGCCGACACCCGTTTAAGGCGTGGCGCCAGCGCCAGGGTGTCCAGGATCTCCTGCTTTTCCTCCAGCTTCAGGTCCATGTAGCTGGTCACCATGTCGGCCAGCAGGCCCGGCGCGTCGATGCCCCTGACGGCGTTGACCAGTTCCTGCGGCGTCTGCGGCAGCAGTTCCAGCGCCTCCAGGGCCTGTCGCCGCAGGTTGTGGAACAGGGCCTCGACCTCGGTGCCCTCGGCCTCCGGCTCCTCCAGCCGCTCGACGCGGGCGGCGAAGAAGGGGTGGCCGTCCAGGAACTCCAGCACCCGGAACCGCTGCACCCCCTGGCAGACGACGTGATGGCTGCCGTCCTCGCCGGTGACGTAGCGCATGACATTGGCCAGGGTGCCGATGCGGTGCAGTTCGTTGAAGGATGGCTCCTCGACCTCGGGATCGCGCTGCAACAGCACGCCCAGGGGTCGGTCGTGGCGCGCCGCCTCCTGGGCCGCCGCCACCGAACGCCGGCGCCCCAGCGTCAACGGCGCCACCAGCCCCGGGAACAGCACCATGTTGCGCACCGGCACCACCACCAGGGCATCCTGCGGCAGCGCCGTCGCCGTTTCGGCGCGCCGGTCGGGTCCGTTTCCTTGCGCGGCCATCGGGCTCACCTTTCCGCCTTGTGCAGGGTCAGCACCAGACATCCGTCGGCCAGGTCGCGCCGGCCCAGCCTCAGGCGACCCGGCGGCATGGCGATGCGGCGCTCGAAGCGCCCGTGCGGAATCTCGATGCGGTGGATGTCGCCGGTCCGCGCCGCCAGGGGCAGGGGGCGCTCGCCGCTGACGGTGACGACGCCGCCGTCGATGACCACCTCGACGCCCTCGGGCGGCACGCCCGGCAGCGCCACCACGATCCAATAGGCTTCGGCGGTCTCGTAAAGGTCGACCGGCGGCTCCCAGGCCGGGCGCGCGGCGCGGGCGGGGGGGTGGAAAAAGCGGCGTTGCAGGCGCTCGGCCCGGTCCAGCATTTCCAGGGCTTCCGCCCACATCCACAGTTTGGGATCGGCGGCCGACATCGACCCTCCCTTCATCCGGCATCCCCGCCAGAAGAAAGTTGGTACCGCCGGCGGCGTTGTCGATAGGGGGCACTACATGAACAGGCGCGCCACGCCCGGCGGCGGGTAGAGCACGAAGGCGACGAGGGCGCTGGCGGCGGCCACCCAGATCAGCATTCCCAGCGGGGCGTCGCCCTTCTTGAAACGCCAGGCGGCAACGACGAGGGCGACGGCGCCGACGAGGCCAAGCTGGAGGACATGCCGCGGCTCGGCGCCGGCCAGGGCCGCCGCGGCACCCCGCGGCGCCAGCCCCACGGCCGCCGCCGCCAGCAGAAAGCGCAGCGCGTGTTTGGACCGCATGTCCCCTCCCGGCGTGGTGAGGGGCCCAGGATAATCCCCAAAGGGTTAGCGCCGCCTTGCTAGCCGCGCCGCCACTGCCTTCTCGACCTCGATGGCCACGAAGATGACCGCCGCCGCCGCCGCGATGCGGCCCCACGATGCGAGGTCGATGCCGCGCGTGTCGAACAAGAGCTGCAACGGCGGCAGATAGGTCCACATGAGCTGGAAGGCCACCACCAGCGCCACGGCGATCAGCACCGGACGGCTGCCCAGCAGGCCCTCGCGGCTGATGACCGTGCGATACAGATAGCGGCAGTTGAACAGATAGGCGATCTCGGCGGCGACCAGCGCGTTGACCGCCACCGTGCGCGCCATCGCCAGTTCGGCGCCGCCCTCCAGTTCCCACAGGAACATGCCGAAGGTCGCCGCCAGCAGCAGCAGCGAGACGAAGACGATGCGCCACACCAGGAAACGCGACAGCAGCGGTTCATCCGTGCGGCGCGGCGGGCGGTCCATCGCCCCCGCCTCGGTGGGCTCGAAGGCCATCGCCAGCGCCAGGGTGACGGCGGTGATCATGTTAACCCACAGGATCTGCACCGGCGTGATGGGCAGCGAGGCCCCCACCAGAATGGCGGCGATGATGGTCAGGGCCTGGCCGCCATTGGTGGGCAGGATGAAGGCGATGGCCTTCTTCAGATTGTCGTAGACGGTGCGCCCCTCCTCCACCGCGTGGGTGATGGAGGCGAAATTGTCGTCCCCCAGCACCATTTCGGCGGCCTCCTTCGCCGCCTCGGTGCCCTTCTGCCCCATCGCCACGCCGATGTCGGCCCGTTTCAGCGCCGGGGCGTCGTTGACGCCGTCGCCGGTCATCGCCACCACCTGCGACCCGGACTGCAGCGCCTTGACCAGCCGCAGCTTGTGTTCGGGGCTGGTGCGGGCGAAGACGTCGACCTCCGCTGCCACCGTGCGCAACTCAGCCTCGTCCAGGCGGTCGAGATCGGCGCCGGTCAGCACCCGCGCGGCCGTCAGCCCAAGCTGTTCGGCGACGGCGCCGGCGGTGACGGCGTGATCGCCGGTGATCATCTTCACCCGGATGCCGGCGGCGTGGGTCTTGCGGACGGCGACGACGGCTTCGTCGCGCGGCGGGTCGATGAGGCCGAACAGCCCCAGCAGCGTCAGGCCGCCCTCGACGTCCTCGAAGGTCAGCGCCCGCAAGCTGTCGTCGTCGGCCCGGCGCCACGCCAGCGCCAGCACCCGCTGGCCCTGGCGGGCCAGATCCTCGGCCCGACGGTGCCAGACGTCCGCATCCAGGGGTTCATCGCCGTCGTCACCCGCCTGGCGGGCGCACATCGCCAGCACCCGCTCGGGCGCCCCCTTGACATGTATGAAGGCGTGGCCCTCGTGGTCGTGGTGCAGGGTGGCCATGAAGCGATGCTCGGATTCGAAGGGGATGGCGTCGGTGCGGTGGCAGACGCGGGCCTCGTGGCCCAGGTCCAGCCCCGCCTTCGCCGCCAGGGTCAGCAGCGCCCCTTCGGTGGGGTCGCCGGCGACGTCCCACACCCCGTCGCGTTCCTGCAGCTCCGAATCGTTGCACAGCAGCCCGCCGCGGGCGAGGTGGCGCAACAGCGGATGCCGGTCGAGGTCCACCGGCGTCCCGTCCCGCTGGATCTCGCCCTCGGGGCCATAGCCGACGCCGGTGACATCGAAAACCTCGCCGGCGGCGACGACACTGCGCACCGCCATCTCGTTGCGGGTCAGGGTGCCGGTCTTGTCGGAGCACACCACCGTCACCGCGCCCAGGGTCTCCACCGCCGGCAGGCGGCGGATGATGGCGTTGCGCCGCGCCATGCGCTGCACGCCAATGGCCAGGGTGATGGTCATCACCGCCGGCAGGCCCTCGGGGATGGCCGCCACCGCCAGACCGACGGCGGCCAGGAACATGTCGCCGGCGGAATAGTCCCGCAGCAGCCAGCCGAAAAAGAAGGTCGCCGCCGCCACCGCCAGGATGATCGCCGTCAGCCAGCGGCCGAACACCGCCATCTGGCGCAGCAGAGGCGTTTCCAGCGTCTGCACTTCGGAGATCATGCGGCTGACCCGGCCCAGTTCGGTGGCGTCGCCGGTGGCGACGACGACGCCGCGGCCGTGGCCATAGGTGACGACGGTGCCGGAATAGGCCATGCAGACGCGGTCGGCGAGGGGCGCCTCGGCCTGCACCGGCGCCAACGCCTTCTCGACCGGAGTCGATTCGCCGGTCAGCGCCGCCTCCTGCACCTGCAGGCTGCGGGCGTGCACGAGGCGCAGGTCGGCGGGCACCTTGTCGCCGGACTGCAAGGCGACGATGTCGCCCGGCACCAGGTCTTCGGCCGGAATTTGATACTTGTGCCCGCCGCGCACCACCAGCGCCGTGGGCGAGAGCATGGCGCGGATGGCGTCCATCGCCTTCTCGGCCTTGCCCTCCTGGACGACGCCGATGACGGCGTTGATGATGACGACGCCGAATATGACCCCGGCGTCGACGAAGTGTCCCAGCGCCACCGTCACCACGCCGGCCGCCAGCAGCACATAGATCAACACGTTGTGGAACTGCGTCAGGAACATGCGCAGCAGGGTGCGCCGCTCGGGCGGCCGCAGGCGGTTGGGCCCCTCCTCGCGCAGGCGCCGCTCGGCCTCCTCGGGAGCGAGCCCTTCATCGTCGACGGCAAGGCGCGCCATCGCCTCCTCGGCCGGGAGGACATGCCAGTCCTGGGGGCGGATCAGGGTCATGGGCTGCTGCTCACTTCATGCGCGCTACGACTATCCAGACGGTAACGGCCGCACGCGGCCGGACGAACTGTACCTAAGGTCAGGTTGGCATCCCAGAGCCTCCGCCCACCTGCACACTGGGCACCAAAACCGAAGAGCGAGCCGATGTCGAGCGAAAGCCTGCACGCGCCGCGCGAGCGCCTGTCGCGGCACGCGCTGACCCAGCACCACGCCATCGTCTCCATCATGGAAGAGATGGATGCCGTCGACTGGTATCGCCAGCGCGCCGACGACACCGACGACGAGCACCTGCGCGACATCCTGCTGCACAACATGCGCGAGGAGATCGAGCACGCCTGCATGGTGCTGGAATGGTTGCGGCGCAACGATTCCGACTGGGACGCCCAGATGCGCACCTATCTGTTCAGCGAAGGCCACATTCCCACCCTTGAGGAACGCATCGAGGCGGGCGAGGACGGCGCCGGCGAGGACAACGGCGGGGACGCCGACGGTGGCGGCGACGGCGACGGCGGCGGCTTTACCGTCGGGCCGATGAAGGCGCCGGGACGCGGCGGGGAATACTGACATGGACGGCCTGAACCGCTTTCAGGCGCCGTTCGGCACCGATCTGTGGCGTGCCATCGACGCAGCGGCGGTGGAGGCCGCGCGCGCCACGCTCACCGGCCGGCGCTTCCTGGAGGTCGAAGGACCGTTCGGGCCGGGGCTAACCGCCATCGAGCGCGGCAACGACACCTATTGCCGCCAACCCTCGGGCGACGAGGCCGGGGCCATCGTCGGGCGCGCCATCCCCGTGCCGATGCTGCGCAAGACGTTCCAGATCAGCCTGCGGCGCCTGGCCGGGCATGTCGACAACGGCCAGCCCCTCGACCTGACCCCGGTCGAGGACGCCGCCGAGGCGGTGGCGCGCCGCGAGGAGGAGTTCGTCTATGTCGGCAACGCCGAGTTCGGGCTGCCGGGCCTGACCACCGCCGAGGGGCGCAACCATGTCGACGGCGGCGACTGGACTACGCTGGACCGCACCCTGCAGGACGTGCTGACGGCGGTGAGCACGCTGGACACGGGCGGTTTTCGCGGCCCCTACGCGCTGGTGCTGGCGCCGCGCCTCTACAACGGCCTGTTCCGGCGTTACGAGAACACCGACATGCTGCAGGTCGAGCATCTGGCCCGCCTGTGTACCCTGGGCATCCACAAGGCCGATATCGACGCGGCGGTGGTGGTCGACCCCCGGGTCGGCAAGCTGATCGTCGGCCAGGATCTGCGCGCGGGCTTCGCCGGGCAGGACGGCGTGCACGCCAATCTGTACCTGATCGAAAGCGTCGTGCTGCGCGTGGACGATCCCGGCGCGGTGTGCACGCTCTCGCCCGCCGGCGGCTGAGGCACGCCGCCGGCGGCTTGCAAAGCGCGCGCGGCCGGGCCATTCTCCGCCCATGCCCGAGACCATGCCGAAGGCCGCCCTCGTCACCGGCGCCGCCCAGCGCATCGGCCGCGCGGTGGCGCTGGCGCTGGCGCGCGAGGGCTGGACCGTGGCGGTGCATTACAACCGCTCGGCCCAGCCGGCGCAGGAGGTGGTGGACGAAATCCAGGCCGCCGGCGGCAGCGCCGTGGCGCTGGCCGCCGACCTGGAGCGCGAAGACGAGGTTCTGACCCTGGTGCCGCGCGCCGTCGAGGCGGTGGGGCCGCTGGGCTGCCTGGTCAACAACGCCTCCGCCTTCGAGTGGGACACCGCCACCACCGCCACCCGGCAGTCGTGGGATCTGCACATGGGGGTCAACCTGCGGGCGCCCTTCGTGCTGATCCAGGCGTTCTCGGCGCAGCTTCCCATCGAGCGGCAAGGCGCCGTGGTCAACATGATCGACGAGCGGGTGTGGAACCTGACGCCTTTTTTCACCACCTACACCCTCAGCAAGGCGGGGCTGTGGACCCTGACCCAGACCCTGGCCCTGGCGCTGGCGCCCAGCATCCGCGTCAACGCCGTCGGCCCCGGCCCCGCCCTGCCCAGCAAGCGCCAGACCCAGGAGCAGTTCGCCGAGCAGTGCCGCGGCCTGCCCCTGCGGCGCGGCACCACGCCGGAGGAACTCGCGCAGGCGGTGTTGTTCATACTGCGCGCCCCGTCGATGACCGGGCAAATGATCGCCCTCGACGGCGGCCAGCACCTCTGCTGGTCCGCCGCGCACAGCCTGCCGGAGGAATGACTCCCGTGACCGTCAGCCCGCCCCGCAACGTCCACCCCTTGCGGATCGCCGACGCCCGCAGCGCGGTGCGCCACGTCTTTGTCCGCGACCTGGTTCTGGAATGCAGCATCGGCGTGCACGGCCACGAGCGCCTGCGGCCCCAGCGCGTGCGCGTCAATCTCGACCTGGCGGTGGCCGAGGACGCCCCGGACCTCGGCGACGACATCGCCAATGTCGTCTGCTATGAGGGCATTGTCGCCGGCGTGCGAGCCATCGCCGCCCAGGGCCACATCAACCTCGTCGAGACCTTCGCCGAAACCGTCGCCGCCATGTGCCTGGAGGACCGCCGCGTGCGCGCGGCGCGGGTGCGGGTCGAGAAACTGGACGTCTTTCCCGACGCCACCAGCGTCGGTGTCGAAATCGAACGATTCAACCTTTAGGATTTTACCCGAAAGGCGAAGTCCACCCCCGCAAGGCCGCGGGTTTGCAGGGAAAACCGGGAACTTGTGCACAGGCCCCGCCCCCTTGTCGCAAACCGGTTGCGATGTCAAGCCGCGACTCGATGTTTTACCTGGGATTTCCCCTTGACTTGTTTAACTGCTTGTATTTCCTTATTTTTTTGCGAATGCCCACAAATTAGGCAAAGGGGCGAAATCGTTGGGGACTCTTGCCGCCCGCAGCACAGACTCGCACTTACCAACAGAGATATCCACAGAGTCCGTGGATATCCGAATGGCGAGGTCGGCACGGCCCGGGCGGCGGGCCCGGAAAGCCTGACAGGACGATGACAACCACAGGGCAGCACCGCACGGACGGCATGGTCGAAGAGCGCCCCCTGACCGGGGTGGAGGTGGTCGAGGCGCAGCTTCGCACCATGCCCGGCCGCCCCGGCGTCTATCGCATGTTGGATGCGCGGGGCAACGCGCTCTATGTCGGCAAGGCCCGCGACCTGAAGAAGCGGGTGGCGACCTATGCCCGGCTGGAGCGCCTGCCGGCGCGTCTGCGCCGCATGGTGACCGAGACCGCCCAGATGGAGGTGGTGGTCACCCACACCGAGGTCGAGGCGCTGTTGCTGGAAAGCAACCTCATCAAGCGCCTGAAGCCCCGCTACAACATCCTGCTGCGCGACGACAAATCGTTCCCGCACATCCTCATCACCGGCGACCATGAGTGGGCGCAGATCGTCAAGCATCGCGGCGCCCGCGGCCGCAAGGGCGAGTATTTCGGCCCCTTCGCCTCGGCCGGCGCCGTCAACGAGGCGCTGTCGCACCTGCAGCGGGCTTTCCTGCTGCGCTCGTGCTCGGACTCCGTCTTCGCCAGCCGCAGCCGCCCCTGCCTGCTGTACCAGATCAAGCGATGCAGCGCGCCCTGCGTCGGGCGCATCGACCACGCCGAATACCTCGCCCTGGTCGAGCAGGCGCGCGCCTTCCTGTCCGGCCACAGCCAGGATATCCAGCGCGACCTGTCCCGGCGCATGGACGCCGCCGCCGAGGCGCTGGACTACGAGACCGCCGCCCTGTTCCGCGACCGCATCCGCGCCCTGGCGCGCGTGCAGGCGCAGCAAGGCATCAATCTGCGCTCATCCGACAACGCCGACGTCATCGCCATGCACCAAGCCGGCGGGCAAAGCTGCATCCAGGTGTTCTTCCTGCGCGCCGGCTGCAACTATGGCAACCGCGCCTATTTCCCCGCCCACGCGGCCGAGGAGTCGCCCGGCGACGTGCTGGCGGCCTTTATCGGCCAGTTCTATGACGATCGGCCGCCGCCGCGGCTGCTGCTGGTCAGCCACGCGGTCGCGCGCCAGGGGCTGCTGGCCGAGGCCCTGGCGGTAAAGGCCGGCGGCAAGGTCGACATCCGCGTTCCCCAGCGCGGCGACCGCCGCGCCCTGGTCGAGCACGCCCTGACCAACGCCCGCGAGGCGCTGGGCCGCCGCCTGGCCGAAAGCGCCAGCCAGCGCCGCCTGCTGGAGGGGGTGGCGGGGGTCTTCGGGCTGCCGGCGGCGCCCGAACGGATCGAGGTCTACGACAACAGCCACATCTCGGGCAGCAACGCCGTCGGCGCCATGATCGTCGCCGGGCCCGAGGGGCTGGCCAAGAACGCCTATCGCAAGTTCAACATCCGCGCCGCCGACCTGGAGCCGGGCGACGACTACGGCATGATGCGCGAGGTGCTGACGCGGCGCTTCCGCCGCGCCGTCAAGGAGGATCCCGAGCGCGCCGGCGGCACCTGGCCCGATCTGGTGCTGATCGACGGCGGCCCCGGCCAGTTGGGCGTGGCGCAAGAGGTGCTGGCCGATCTGGGCCTGGACGACATCCCCGTCGCCGCCATCGCCAAGGGGCCCGACCGCAACGCCGGCCGCGAGCGCCTGCACCTTCCCGGCCGCCCGGCCTTCACGCTGGAGCCGCGCGACCCGGTGCTCTATTTCCTGCAACGCCTGCGCGACGAGGCCCACCGCTTCGCCATCGGCACCCACCGCGCCCGCCGCTCCAAGGGGCTGGGCCTGTCGCTGCTGGACGAGGTGCCGGGCATCGGGCCCCGGCGCAAGAAGGCGCTGCTGCATCATTTCGGCTCCGCCCAGGAGGTGGCGCGCGCCGGCCTCGCCGACCTCCAGGCGGTGGAGGGAATCAACCGCGCCATCGCCCGGCGCATCTACGAGCACTTCCACCCCGGCGGATGAACGCCGGCCTTCACCTTGGCAAGAGTTCCGGGCTAAGATCGCGCCCCCGTTGAACCGATAATCGGCCGCGCCCCCGCTCATGGTCACCAGCCTGCCCAACCTGCTGACGCTGTCCCGTATCCTGGTGATCCCGCTGGTGGTCGCCACCTTCTATGTCGAGGGCGACACGGCGCGCTGGGTCGCCTGTGGACTGTTCGTGCTGGCCGCCATCACCGACTTCTTCGACGGCTGGCTGGCGCGGCGCAGCAACCAGACCTCGGCGCTGGGCCGCTTTCTCGACCCCATCGCCGACAAGCTGCTGATCGCCGCGGTCCTGCTGATGCTGGTGGGGTTCGAGCGCATGAGCCAATGGTCGATCCTGCCGGCGGTGGTGATCCTGCTGCGCGAGATCCTGGTGTCGGGCCTGCGCGAGTTCCTGGCCGAATTGCGCATCGGGGTGCCCGTCACTGGGCTGGCGAAATGGAAGACCGCCATCCAGATGGTGGCAATCCCGGCGCTGCTGCTGGGCGCCGCCGCCCCCTGGGGGCTGCCGGCGCAGCTTATCGGCGAGGTGGGGCTGTGGGCGGCGGCGGTGATCACCCTCATCACCGGCTATGACTACATGCGCGCCGGGCTGCGCCACATCGACGCCAAGCCGACCCCGACCCAACCCGCCTCCGGCTCGGCCGAACAGCGGACGCCGCAATGAACGTCTTCGGCATCACCGGCCGCAGCGGCAGCGGCAAGACCACCCTGATCGTCGCCCTGCTGCCCTGGCTGGGCGCCCGCGGCCTGCGCGTTGCCACCGTCAAGCAGGCCCGCCCCGATTTCGACATCGACAAGCCCGGCAAGGATTCCTATCGCCACCGCGAGGCCGGCGCGCGCGAGGTGATGGTGGTCTCGGAACAGCGCTGGGCGCTGATGCACGAGCGCGCCGGCGACGAGCCCGACGAACCCGACATGGCGGCGCTGCTGGAACGCCTGGCGCCGGTGGACCTGGTGCTGGTGGAAGGATTCCGCCACTGGCCGCACCCGCGCCTGGAGGTGTACCGTCCGGCTTTGGGCAAGCCGCCGCTGTATCCCGACGACCCGCGGGTGGTGGCGGTCGCCAGCGACGACCGCCTTGCCGACGCGCGGGTGCCGGTACTGGCCCTTGGCGACGTGGCGGCGATCGGCGGGATGATCCTGTCCCAACTCGATCTGGAATAGGAGCGACATGGCGGACGACGACGGGCGCGACGATCGATTCGGCATCGGTGATGCGCTGATGCCCCTGGACGACGCCTTGGCCGACCTGACGGGCCGGGTGAACGCGGCGGTCGGGGTCGAGCGGGTGCCCCTGCGCCGGGCGGCGGGGCGGGTGCTGGCCGCCGACGTCGCGTCGCCCATCGACGTGCCGCGCCACGACAACTCCGCCGTCGACGGCTATGCCGTGCGCCATGCCGACCTGCCGCCGGAGGGCGAGGCGCGGCTGCGCATCGCCGGGCGCGCCGCCGCCGGGCACCCCTTTGCCGGCACCGTCGGCCCGGGCGAGGCGGTGCGCATCTTCACCGGCGCGCCCATGCCGGCCGGCCCGGACACGGTGCTGATGCAGGAGGACTGCCGCGAGGAGGACGGCGCGGTGATCTTCGCCGGGCGCATCAAGGCCGGTGCCAACCGCCGCTTCGCCGGCGAGGATGTCGCCGCCGGGCGCCGCGTGCTGGCCGCCGGGCGCCGCCTGCGCCCGCAAGAGGTGGCGCTGGCCGCCGCCGTCGGCGTCACCGAGCTTGAGGTTTATCGGCCGCTGCGGGTGGCGGTGTTCTCCACCGGCGACGAGGTGCGCGACCCCGGCCAGGATCTGCCCGAGGGCGGCATCTATGACAGCAACCGCTATGCGATCATGGCCTTGGCCGAGGGGTTGGGCGGCGCGGTGACCGATTTGGGCATTCTGCCCGACCGGCTGGACGCGGTGCGCGACGCCCTGGGCGCCGCCGCCGCCGACCACGACCTCATCCTGACCTCCGGCGGCGTGTCGCTGGGCGAGGAGGATCACGTCAAGGCGGCGGTGCAGGCGCAAGGGGCGCTGCATTTCTGGCGCCTGGCGATCAAGCCGGGGCGGCCGGTGGCGCTGGGCCAGGTCGGCGACGTGCCTTTTGTCGGGCTGCCGGGCAACCCTGTGGCGACGATGGTGACCTTCGCCCTGGTGGCGCGGCCGCTGATGCTGGGGCTGATGGGGGCGTCGGCGGAGGCCCCGCCACGCTACCGCGTGCCGGCGGCGTTCTCGTTCCGCAAGAAGCCCGGCCGGCGCGAGTTCCAGCGCGGCCGTCTGGTGCACCGCGACGGCCGCTTGGCGGTGGAGGTCTTCGCCGCCCAGGGCTCGGGCATCCTCTCGTCGATGACGGAATCGGACGGTCTCATCGACCTGCCGGAGGATCTGGAGCAGGTGACGCCCGGTCAGCCGCTCGACTTCCTGCCTTTCCGCGAGGTGTTCGGATGAAGGTTCTGTATTTCGCCTGGCTGCGCCAGAAGACCGGCATCGGCGAGGAGGACGTGACGCCGCCGCCGGAGGTCGCCGACGTCTCGGGCCTCATCGCCTGGCTGAAGGGGCGCGGCGGCGGCCATGCCGAGGCGCTGGCCGACCTGTCGGTGGTGCGGGTGGCGGTGAACCAGGAATATGTGCCCCTGGACCATCCGGTGAAGCCGGGCGACGAGATCGCCTTTTTCCCGCCGGTGACCGGGGGCTGACATGGCGGTGCGGGTGCAGCGCGAGGACTTCGACGTCGGCTATGAGGTCGGCCGCCTTGCCGAAGGGAACGGCCGCGTCGGCGGCGTGACCAGCTTCGTGGGGCTGGTGCGCGACTTCGCCGGCGACGACCACGCCAAGGGCCAGGACGTGCGGGCGATGGAACTGGAGCACTATCCCGGCATGACCGAACGCCAGCTTGAGGCCATCGAGGCCGAGGCGCGCGCGCGCTGGCCGCTGGAGGACGTGCTGGTCATTCACCGCTACGGCCGCCTGGAGCCCGGCGAGCGCATCGTGCTGGTGGCCACCGCCTCCGCCCACCGCGAGGCCGCCTTCCAGGCCTGCCATTTCCTCATCGACTGGCTGAAGACCAAGGCGCCTTTCTGGAAGAAGGAAGACACCCCCGACGGCCCCAAATGGGTCGACGCCCGCGCCCAGGATGACGACTTCACCGCCCGCTGGGAGAAGGGCTGACGCCCCTACCGGCGCACTCGCGGCTCGCGCCGCTCCCGGGACCTCCGCATAAATCAGCTACGCCCCTTCGCCCGGTGCCCCAGCGGGCGTCACGCCGCGGCGGCCGCGCCGCTCCCAGACCGTGTAGGAGCGGCGCGGGAACCGATCAGTTGCGGCTTTTGTCGACAAGCTTGTTCTTGCCGATCCAGGGCATCATGCCGCGCAGGCGCTCGCCGACCTCCTCGATGGGGTGCTCGGCGTGGCGGCGGCGCATGGCCTTGAAGCTGGGCTGGCCGGCCTTGCACTCCAGCATCCAGTCGCGCACGAAGCGGCCGCCCTGGATGTCGTCCAGAATGCGCTTCATCTCGGCCTTGGTCTCGTCGGTGATAACCCGCGGGCCGGACTTGTAGTCACCGTATTCGGCGGTGTTGGACACCGAATAGCGCATGTCGGCCAGGCCGCCCTCGTACATCAGGTCGACGATCAGCTTGACCTCGTGCAGGCACTCGAAATAGGCCATTTCCGGCGCGTAGCCGGCTTCGACCAGGGTTTCATAGGCCGCGGCGATCAGGTGCGACAGGCCGCCGCACAGCACCGCCTGCTCGCCGAACAGGTCGGTCTCGCATTCCTCGCGGAAGGTGGTCTCGATGATGCCCGAGCGCCCGGCCCCCAGGGCCGAAGCGTAGGACAGCGCCAGCTCCAGCGCATTGCCCGAGGCATTCTGCGCCACCGCCACCAGCGCCGGCACGCCGCCGCCCTTCTGGTATTCGGCGCGCACGGTATGGCCGGGGCCCTTGGGCGCCACCATGAACACGTCGAGGTCGGGGCGTGGCTCGATGAGCTTGAAATGCACGTTGAGGCCATGCGCGAAGGCGATGGCGGCGCCTTCCTTGAGATTGTCCTTGAGGTGGTCGGTGTAGAGGTCGGCCTGGCCTTCGTCGGGGGTGAGGATCATCACCACATCGGCCCAGGCGGCGGCCTCGGCGGGCGCCATGACCTTCAGGTTCTCGCCCTCGGCCTTCTTCGCCGAGCCCGACCCCGGCCGCAGGGCGACGGCCACCTCGGCAACGCCGGAGTCGCGCAGATTGAGGGCGTGGGCATGGCCCTGGCTGCCATAGCCGACAACGGCCACCTTCTTGCCCTTGATGAGACTGACGTCGGCGTCGCGGTCGTAATAAACGCGCATGTCCTCTGTTCCCCGGTTTCTTGACGAGATTTCTTGCGATAGCCGGCGACCTTACACGCTTCGCCGGACGGAGGGAAGCGGCAGGTGGGCGGCGATTTCGTTTGCCATCGGCGGCGATTCGTGGTCTTTGGGCGCCAACCCGCGCCGCGCGTAGAGGACGACAGCCGTCGTCGGCGGCGCCGGTTCGACGCAACCTTCCCTACAGATCGTTGCCGTGCGGCGCCCAAGGCGCATCGACACTCCCGGCGGCTGGTCTACGCAAGCTCCCCCCAAGCAACACACCGCGCGGCCGCGCCGACGAGTGCGTTCGGCCGCAGCGGCAGACAAAGGCTATCACTTGACAACATTCAATGACCTCGGCCTCGCCGAGCCCGTCCTCAAGGCGGTGGCGGCCGAAGGCTACACCACCCCCACCCCCATTCAGTCCAAGGTGGTTCCGGCCATGCTGGCGGGGCGCGACGTCGTCGGCATCGCCCAGACCGGCACCGGCAAGACGGCGGCCTTCGTGCTGCCGCTGCTGGACCGGCTGGCCCGCGCCCGCAGCGCGCCCGGCGCCAGGCGCTGCACCGTGCTTATCCTGTCGCCCACCCGCGAACTGACGGCGCAGATCGCCGACAGCATCCGCGCCTATGGCCGCTTCGTGCGCCACACGGCGGCGGTGGTGATCGGCGGCGTCAAGCCGGGGCCGCAGATCCGCGCGCTGACGCCGGGGGTGGACATCGTCGTCGCCACGCCGGGGCGGCTGCTGGACCACATGGCCTCGGGCGTGGTGCGCCTCGACAAGACGACGACGGTGGTGCTGGACGAGGCCGACCAGATGCTGGACCTGGGCTTCATGCCCGCCATCCGCCGCATCATGGCCAAGCTGCCGGCCAAGCGGCAGACGATGCTGTTGTCGGCGACCATGCCGGCCCCCATTCGCGCCCTGGCGCAGGATTTCCTGACCGACCCGGTCGAAATCGCCGTCACCCCGGCGGCGCGCCCAATCGAGCGCATCGAGCAGACGGTGATGCACCTCGACACCGCCGCCAAGCGCGCGGCGCTGGTCCGGTTGCTGGGCGGGCCGCAGGTCGAGCGCGCCATCGTCTTCACCCGCACCAAGCACGGCGCCGACAAGGTCAGCCGCCACCTGTGCAACGCCGGCCTTGAGGCCGACGCCATCCACGGCAACAAGAGCCAGAGCCAGCGGGAGCGCACCCTGGCGAAGTTCCGTTCCGGGCAGGTGACGATCCTGGTGGCCACGGACATCGCCGCGCGCGGCATCGACGTCGACGGCGTCTCGCATGTGGTCAACTTCGAGCTGCCGCATGTGCCGGAGTCTTATGTTCACCGCATCGGCCGCACCGCGCGGGCCGGCAAGAGCGGCACCGCCATCTCGCTGTGCGATCCGGCGGAACGCAAGCTGCTGCGCGGCATCGAGAGGCTGATCGGCCGCAGCATCACCCCCGCCGGCGCTTCCGCCCCCGCTCGCCGCCCGCAGCGGGCAGCCTGAGCCGAACAAGGGCCGCCGCGCCAGAATTCGCGGCGGCCCTTGAGCGGGCGCCCTCTTCGCGAACCAAGAGTAAAGTAGGGGCGCCCCCCTAAATCGCCCCCTGCCCCCGCGCCATCGCCACGACGCCGGTGCGGGCGACGTCGACCAGGCCCAGGGGTTCCATCAGGCGGATGAAGGCGTCGAGCTTCTCGGTTGAGCCGACGATCTCGAAGACGAAAGACTCGTTGGTGGAATCGACGGCGCGGGCGCGGAAGATGTCGGCGATGCGCAGCGCCTCGACGCGCTTCTCGCCGGTGCCCACCACCTTGATAAGCGCCAGTTCGCGCTCGACCGAGGGGCCGTCGATGGTCAGGTCCGAAACCTTGTGCACCGGCACCAGGCGGTTGAGCTGCGCCTTGATCTGCTCGATGATCATCGGCGTTCCCGAGGTGACGACGGTGATGCGCGAGAGGTTTTCGCGCTTGTCGACCTCGGCCACCGTCAGGCTTTCGATGTTGTAGCCCCGGCCCGAGAACAGGCCGATCACCCGCGCCAGCACCCCGGCCTCGTTGTCCACCAGCACGGCGATGGTGTGGAAACGGGTTTCTTCCTTCTGGATCATCACCACCTGCGCCCCCTGCCTAGATGAACACCATGCCCTCGTCGGAGTCGGAGACCGAGGCGTCGGCCTCGTCCTCCGGCCCCAGCAGCATCTCGTTATGGGCGGCGCCGGCGGGGATCATCGGGAAGCAGTTCTCGGACGGGTCGACGCGCACGTCGACGACCACCGGCTTGCGCACCTCCAGCATCCGCTCGATGACCTCGTCCAGTTCCGAGACCTTCTCGGCGCGCAGGCCCACGGCGCCGTAGGCCTCGGCGAGCTTGACGAAGTCGGGCTGGGCCTCGGTGTGGCTCTGTGAATAGCGGCCCTCGTACAGAAGCTCCTGCCACTGGCGCACCATGCCCATGTAGCCGTTGTTGAGGATGAACACCTTCACCGGCAGGTTGTACTGGCACAGCGTGCCCAGCTCCTGGATGTTCATCTGGATGGAGGCCTCGCCGGCCACGTCCACCACCAGCGCGTCGGGGTGGGCCACCTGCACCCCCATCGCCGCCGGCAGGCCGTAGCCCATCGTGCCCAGCCCACCCGAGGTCATCAGGCGGTTTGGGCTGTCGAAGCGGTAATGCTGCGCCACCCACATCTGATGCTGGCCGACCTCGGTGCAGATATAGGATTCGCGGTCCTTGGTGGCCTCGTACAGCCGCTGGATGGCGTGTTGCGGCTTGATGACGCGCTCGGAATTGGCATAGCGCAGGCAGTCGCGCGCCCGCCAGGTGTCGATGCGCGCCCACCAGGCCCGCAGCGCCTTCTCGTCGGGGCGCGCCTGCCGGGCCTTCCAGACCTTGATCATGTCTTCCAGCACATGCCCGACATCGCCGATGATGCCCAGGTCGACGGCGACGTTCTTGTTGATGGACGAGCCGTCGATGTCGATGTGGATCTTCTTGCTTTGCGGCGCGAAGGCCGACAGCCTGCCGGTCACGCGGTCGTCGAAGCGGGCGCCGATGCACACCATCAGGTCGCATTCATGCATGGCGAGGTTGGCCTCGTAGGTGCCGTGCATCCCCACCATGCCGAGATATTGCGGGTCGGAGGCCGGGAAGCCGCCCAGCCCCATCAGGGTCAGGGTGAGCGGAAAGCCGGTCATGCGGCCGAACTGGGTCAGGAGCTGCGAGGCCGCCGGGCCGGAATTGATGACGCCGCCGCCGCAATAGAGGATCGGCCGCTTGGCCGCGGCCATCATCGCCACTGCCTGCTCGACCTGCTTGATGTCGGCCTTGACCTGCGGGTTGTAGGACTTGTGCTTCACCTTCGCCGGCGGCAGATAGGCGGCGCGCCCGGTGATGATGTCCTTGGGCAGGTCCACGACCACCGGCCCCGGCCGCCCCGAGCGGGCGACGTGAAAGGCCTCGTGCAGGGTCCGCGCCAGCTTGTCGGCGTCCTTGACCAGATAGTTGTGCTTGGTGCACGAGCGCGTGATGCCGGTGATGTCCGCCTCCTGAAAGGCGTCGTTGCCGATCAGGCTGGTGGGCACCTGGCCGGTCAGGCACACCAGGGGGATGGAGTCCATCAGCGCGTCGGTCAGGCCGGTGATGGTGTTGGTGGCGCCGGGGCCCGAGGTCACCAACACCACGCCCACCTTGCCGGTCGAGCGGGCATAGCCTTCGGCGGCGTGCACGGCCGCCTGTTCGTGGCGAACCAGGATATGGCGGATGCGGTTCTGCTTGAAAATCTCGTCGTACAGCGGCAGTACGACGCCGCCCGGATAGCCGAAGATTACATCCACGCCCTGATCGGCCAGGGCTTTCAGGATGATCTCGGAACCGGTCAGTGTCTGCTGAGACATCGCAGCGCCTCTCCGCTGTGTTCGATTGAATAGGAGTCAGTCCCCATCGCGCCTGGGGTTTTTCCCGGCGCGGGGAGCGCCCAAGCTAGACGGTCCACTTTCGCCGGTCAACACAAAGGCGCGAATAAATGGCAAGACTTGGGCGCGCAAACTTTCCGAATATTGCGCGGAGACCTTCACATTGGAGGTAAGCTGGTGCCGCAGCCAGGTCAGTTGCCGCTTCGCGTAGCGCCGGGTGGCCTGCTGCAGCGCGGCGACGGCGGCCTCCCGCCCCGTTTCGCCACGCACATGCGCCGCCAGTTCGGGCACGCCCAGGGCCTTCATCGCCGGCAGCGCCGGGTCGAGCCCCCGCGCCAGCAGCGCCCGCACCTCCTCCAGGGCGCCCGCCGCCAACATCGCTTCCACGCGGCGCTCGCAGGCGGCGTACAGGGCCTCGCGCGGCGGCAGCACCGTCACCACCAGCCACTCCGCCTCCAGCCGCCCCGCCGGCGGTTCCGCCTGCCAGTCGGCCAGGGGCCGGCCGGTGGCTTGCAGCACCTCCCAGGCGCGAAGGACTCGCTGGGTGTTGGCGGGGTCCAGCCCGGCGGCGGTGCGCGGGTCGGCGGCGACCAGGCGCTCGAACAGGGCGGCGGTGCCGATGCTCCGTTGCAGGTCGCGGGCCGCGCGGCGCACCGCCGCCGGCACCTCGGGGGTGGGGGCGAGGCCTTCCATAATCGCGCGGATGTAAAGCCCCGTGCCCCCGACGATCAGCGGCAGCCGCCCGGCCGCCCAGGCGGCGCGTATCTCGGCCTCGGCCATCGCCCGCCAGCGCCCGGCCGAACAATCCTCGGCGGCGTCGAGGACACCATAAAGCCGATGCGGCGCCCGCGCCTCGTCCGCGGGCGGCGGCCGCGCCGTCAGGATGCGCAGGTCGCGGTAGACCTGCATCGAATCGGCGTTGATGATCGTGCCGTCGAGGCGTTCGGCGATGTCCACCGCCAGCGCCGACTTGCCGCTGGCGGTGGGGCCGGCGATGACGATGGCCTTGCCCGCCGGCCCCATGCGCCTAATCCAGCGGGTAGGACACCAGCCCATCCACCAGCTTGGGCTCGAACCAGGTGGACTTGGGCGGCATCACCTCCCCGGCCTCGGCGACGGCGATCAGGTCTTCCATGCGCGTGGGATACAGCGCGAAGGCCGCCGCCATTTCGCCGGAATTGACCCGGCGCTCCAGTTCCTCCAGGCCGCGGCGCCCGCCGACGAAATCGATGCGGGGATCCTTGCGCAAGTCCTCGATGCCCAGGACCGGCGCCAGCAGGCGGTCGGTGAGCAGGCTGACGTCCAGGCGCGCCACCGGCTCGCTTTCCGGCGGCAGGGGGCGGCGCGGCGCCAGGCGGTACCAATGCCCCGCCAGATAGAGGCCGACCTCGTGCGCCTGGGCGGGGCGGGCGCGGCCCTCGGCCGGCGTCACCGTCCACTCCGGCTCCAGGCGGCGCAGGAACGCCTTGGCGTCGAGGCCGCCGAGATCGCGCACGACGCGGTTGTAGTCGAGGATCTTCATTTCCTCGATGGGAAAGCTGACCGCCAGGAAGGATTCATAGGGCTCGTCGCCGCGCGCGGCGGGATCGGCGGCACGGCGGCTGGCCGCCACCCGCGAGGCGGCGGCGGAGCGGTGGTGCCCGTCGGCGATGTAGATGGCCGGCATGGCGTCGAAGGCGGCGGTCAGCGCGGCAATGGCGTCGTCGGCCGCCACCGTCCAGAGCGTGTGCACGGCGCCCTCGGCCTCGACCTCGCAATCCGCCTCCCCGGCGGTCGCGGCGGCGACGATGGCGGCGATTTCGGGCGTCTGGCGGTGCGCCAGCAGCACCGGCCCCGTCTGGGCGTCGCAGGCGTCGATCTGGCGCACGCGGTCGTCTTCCTTGTCGGGGCGGGTGAATTCGTGCTTGCGCACGCGGTTGGCGTC
>JAWLGJ010000040.1:0-26648 GCA_041685145.1 Magnetospirillaceae bacterium
GGCGGCGCCTGTCGTCGCTGGCCTATGGCGAGGCGGCGGCGCTGTGGCGCGAGAGCGGTGCCGACGCCGACTCGCAGCAACTGGTGGAGGCGTGGCTGGACCGCGAACATCCCGACTGGCTGTCCCGCCTGCACGAAGGCGAGGAGGAACCCCACGCGGGCGGTGCCGGCGGCGGCGCCGGCACCCGCACCGCCGCCATGAGCCGCGAAGAGGCCCTGGCGGTGCTGGGGCTGGCGGAAGGGGCGAGCCGCGACGACATCAAGGCCGCCTACCGGCGCCTGATGAGCCGCCTGCACCCCGACCACGGCGGTTCGGATTATCTCGCGGCGCGCCTTAACGAGGCAAAGGAGGTTCTTCTCGCCGGGCAGCGCCGCTGAGGCGGCAACACCCCTGCATCCGCACTACATACTTACCGGCGGTTGCCACCGTCGGGGCCGCATGGCAGAAAATCGCCCGCGCGTTGCGGTGCAGCGCCGGGAAGTGGGTGGCGCCCGCGACCGTGCCAAAAATGAATGGGGTATGGAGACGATGGCAAAACGTGTTCGCAAGGCCGTCTTTCCCGTCGCGGGCCTGGGCACCCGCTTTCTTCCCGCCACCAAGGCAATGCCCAAGGAGATGCTGACCGTCGTCGACAAGCCGCTGATCCAGTACGGGCTGGAGGAGGCGCGCGCGGCGGGGGTCGAACACTTCATCTTCGTCACCAGCCGCGGCAAGACCCTCATCGAGGACCATTTCGACGCCCAGCCCGACCTGGAAAACACCCTTGAGGCGCGCGGCAAGGCCCGCGAACTGGCGGCGGTGCGCGACTGCAACTACACCTCCGGCACCATCTCGGTGGTGCGCCAGCACGAGGCCCTGGGCCTCGGCCACGCCGTGTGGTGCGCGCGGGAACTGGTCGGCGACGAGCCTTTCGCCGTGCTGCTGCCCGACGACCTGATCCTCGCCGACACCCCCTGCCTGCAACAGATGATTGCGGTGCACGAGCAGGTGGGCGGCAATGTCGTGGCGGTGATGGACGTGCCGCGCCAGCACACCAGCCGCTACGGCATCCTCGACGTCGACGCCGACGACGGCCGCATTGCCCGCGCCAAGGGCCTGGTGGAGAAGCCGGCACCGGAGAAGGCGCCCTCTACCTTGTCGATCACCGGGCGCTATGTCCTTGACCCGGCGGTGTTCGAGCATCTGGACCGCCAGCAGCACGGCGCCGGGGGCGAGATACAGCTCACCGATGCCATCGCGGCCACCATTCCCGACATTCCCTTCCACGGTTACCGCTTCGAGGGACGGCGCTTCGACTGCGGCGACAAGCAGGGTTTCCTGCAGGCCAACATCGCCTATGCCCTGCAGCGTGAAGCACTGCGCGACCCCCTGTTGAACTTCGTGCGCGAGGTCGCGCAGGGCCGCGGCGATGTGGTATAGGGGCGGCGGCGGCCGCGCCAACCGCATGTGGGGGCCCTAGATGCGCATCGCGATGATCGGAACCGGCTATGTCGGCCTGGTGTCCGGCGCCTGTTTCTCGGAATTCGGCATCGACGTGACGTGCATCGACAAGGACGTGCGCAAGATCGAGCGCCTGCGGCGCGGCGAGATTCCGATCTACGAACCCGGCCTCGACGAGCTGGTGGCCTCGAATGTCGAGGCGGGACGGCTGCGGTTCGGCACCGACCTCGCCGAGGCGGTGGGGCAGGCCGACGCCGTCTTCATCGCCGTCGGCACCCCGTCGCGCCGCGGCGACGGCCACGCTGATTTATCCTATGTGCACGCCGCCGCGCGCGAGATCGCGGCGGCGTTGCGCGGCTATACGGTGGTGGTGACGAAATCGACGGTGCCGGTGGGCACCGGCGCCGAGGTCGAGCGCATCATCCGCGCCGAGCGCCCCGAGGCCGATGTCGATGTCGTCTCCAACCCCGAGTTCCTGCGCGAGGGCTCGGCGATCAACGACTTCATGCGCCCCGACCGGGTGGTCATCGGCACCGAGGCGGAGCGCGCCCGCAAGGTTATGCGCCAGCTTTACCGTGTGCTCTACCTGATCGAGACGCCCATCGTCTTCACCAGCCGCGAGACTTCCGAGCTGATCAAATACGCCGCCAACACCTTCCTGGCGACCAAGATCACCTTCATCAACGAGATCGCCGACCTGTGCGAGCGGGTGGGCGCCGACGTGCACGACGTCGCCAGGGGCATCGGCCTCGACGGCCGCATCGGGCGCAAGTTCCTGCACCCCGGCCCGGGCTATGGCGGCAGTTGTTTTCCGAAGGATACCCTGGCGCTGGTGCGCACGGCGCGCGATTGCGGCACGCCGCTGCGAATCGTCGAGACGGTGGTGGCCGTCAACGACGAGCGCAAGCACCGCATGGCCGACAAGATCGTCGCCGCCTGCGGCGGCCGCGCCGACGGCAAGACCGTCGCCGTGCTGGGCCTGACCTTCAAGCCCAACACCGACGACATGCGCGAGAGTCCGGCGCTGGCCATCGTGCCTGCGCTGCGGGCGGCGGGGGCGGCGGTGCGCGCCTACGACCCCGAGGGCATGGACGAGGCCCGCCGGCTGCTGGGCGACGGCATCACCTACTGCGACAGCGCCTACGAGGCGATGGCGGGCGCCGACGCGCTGGCCATCCTGACGGAATGGAACGAATTCCGCGCCCTGCAATTGGACCGCGTCAAGGCGGCGCTGCGCGCCCCGGTGATCGTCGATCTGCGCAACATCTACAATCCCGATGACATGATCGCGCAGGGCTTCCGCTATTATTGCGTCGGCCGCCCGGGAAGCGAGGCGCCGGCGGCGGGCGAGGCGGCGCCGATCGACCGGCGGCCGGCAACCTCTGCCGGCTGATCGGGTTCACAGCGGTTGCGGGCCCCGCGACCACCAGAGGAGACGAGCATGAGCGGCCACGGCTTCCATCCCAGCATCCTGCGTGAGTACGACATTCGCGGCATCGTCGGCGAGACCCTGGGCGTCGAGGACGCGCGCGCTTTGGGCCGTGCCTTCGGCAGCGAGGTGGTGCGCGGCGGCGGGCGGCTGGTGTGCGTCGGCTATGACGGCCGGCTGAGTTCGCCCGAACTGGAGGCGGCGCTGGTCGAGGGGCTGGCCGCCTGCGGCCTGGAGGTGCGGCGCGTGGGGCGGGGGCCGACGCCGATGCTCTACTACGCCACCAAGGTCATGGAGGCCGACGGCGGCGTGCAGGTGACGGGCTCGCACAACCCGCCCAACCACAACGGCTTCAAGATGATGCTGGGCGGCCGTTCGTTCTTCGGCGAGGACATCAAGCGCCTGGGCGGCATCGCCGCCGCCGGCGACTTCGTCGAGGGCGAGGGGCGCGTGGCCGACGCGCCGGTCATCGACGAGTATGTCGAGCGCCTGGCACGCGACTATGACGGCGGCCGCGCCCTCACCGTGGTCTGGGACGCCGGCAACGGCGCCACAGGCGAGGCGCTGGTCAAGCTGGTCGGCAAGCTGCCGGGACGGCATGTGCTGCTCAACGAGGTCGTCGACGGCACCTTCCCGGCCCATCATCCCGATCCCACCGACCCCGAAAACCTCGAACAGTTGCAGGACACCGTGCTGGCCGAGCAGGCGCATATGGGCATCGCCTTCGACGGCGACGGCGACCGCATCGGCGTCGTTGACGGGCAGGGGCGCATCCTGTGGGGCGACCAGTTCATGGTCTTTCTGGCCGAGGACGTGCTGAAGGACCATCCCGGCGCCACCGTCATCGCCGACGTCAAGGCCAGCCAGACCCTGTTCGACGAAATCGCCCGCATGGGCGGCAAGCCGCTGATGTGGCGCACGGGGCATTCGCTGATCAAGAGCAAGATGGCCGAACTCGAAGCGCCCCTGGCCGGCGAGATGAGCGGCCACATCTTTTTCGCCGACCGCTATTACGGTTTCGACGACGCCCTCTATGCGGCGGTGCGGCTGATCTCTATCGTCTCGCGCTGGCGCGACGAATCGCTGGCCAGCCGCTACGATTCGCTCCCCCACATGGTCAACACGCCCGAACTGCGCTTCCCCTGCGACGACGAGCGCAAGTTCGCCGTCGTCGAGGAGGTCAAGGAACGCCTGCGAACGGCCGGTGCGCAGGTGGCCGACATCGACGGCGTGCGGGTGCTGACCGATGACGGCTGGTGGCTGTTGCGTGCCTCCAACACCCAGGCGGTGCTGGTGGCACGCGCCGAAGCCAAGAGCGTCGAGGGCCTGAAGCGCCTCAAGGCGGCGCTGTCCGCGCAGCTTGAGCAAAGCGGCCTCAAGCTGCCGGGGTAGACGCCCGCGGCGCCTTGCCGTCAACCTTGCATATGGTTTAAGAAAGCGCCGAAAGGGGCGGTACGGCGGTTGGCGAGGGGGGCATGCTGACGACGCGGACGAGATTAGGCCTGCTGGCGGTGCTGGGGACGCTGGCCGTCGCCGTGGCGGGCATTGCCTTCGAGTACACGGCGGCCTACCGCTTCCAGCGTGACCACGCCATGGCCATGCTCAAATCCTTTGCCCACCACGATATTCCGGCGATGTTGGAGCAGGCCGAGGACGTCTCGGCCGAGCGCCTGCTGCGCCATGCGGCCGAACATTTTGTTGCCGTGCCGGGCCTGTCGGTGGTGGCCGCCGTCCTTGATGACGAGGGCACGGTGCTGGCCTCCTCGGGCCTGTCCGGCGAGGCGGCAAGCGTGTTCCTGGAAGGCCAGGACACCCGCATCGGCGGGAGTGACGTCGAGGTGGACGGCCTGATCCTGTTCCGGGGCTGGCAGGGCGAGGGCCTGCAGGTCGTGCTGGGGCTGAGCAAGGCCAGCGTCTGGAGCCCCCTCGGCCAGCGGCTGACCTACCTGGTCGCGGTCGTGGCCGGCGGCCTGGCGGTCTATTACGTTCTGCTGTTCTACTACTTCAGGGCGCAGGTGCAGGCGCCGCTGACCCGGTTCCTGGAGGGACGGCTGAACGCGACGGTGCGCGGCCTGCTGACCGGCGCCAGCCCGCCGCCCGCGAACGCAGCCGAGGACGAACCGTTGAACCTGCTGCCGTCGGGGGTATCCGAGAACGTCCGGCGGCATCTGGCGCTGTTGCAGATCTCCGCCCAGCACAAGGCCAATCTCGACCGCTTCCTGACCGTCTCGATCTCGGAGAGCGACAAGCGCCACCTCGCCGAGAACCTGTTCCGCATCCTGGGGCAGGAGTTGCCGCTGCGGGCGATGGCGGTGCTGGAGGTCAATCACAGCCTCAACCGTTTGGAGCCGATCTTCGATTCGGGCGGCGACGACTACCCCGACGATTTCCTGGCGGCGCCGGAGACCTGCTTCGTTTACCGATCGGGCACGCCGCTTGTGCAGACAGCCACCGACCACCTGGCCTGCTGCAAATTGCCCGAAGGGGACGAAGCCTTCGTCTGCGTGCCGCTGGTCGCCGGCGGCACGGAGATGGGCGTCTGCCGCCTGGTGGTCTCGCGGGCCGAGTTGGAGCGGTGGGCGCCGGGCGTGGAGACGCCGCAGGAGCGGCTGACCCTGGTGCGCTCGCTGCTCCGGCCTTATGTGAGCCTGGCGGCGCTCAGTCTCAGCAATCTTTCGCTGCTGGATTCCTATAAGAACCAGGCGGTCACCGACGCGCTGACCAAGCTCTACAATCGCCGCTACATCATGGAATATCTGATGAACATCACCAACCTTGCCAAGCGCGGCAGCAAGGATCTGGCGGTGTTCGTCATCGATATCGACAACTTCAAGCGCCTCAATGACGAGTACGGGCACACCACCGGGGATCAGGTGCTGAAGGTCGTGGCGCGGGCCATGCGCGATGCCGTGCGCGACTCGGACATCGTCGCCCGTTATGGCGGCGAGGAGTTCGTCGTGGCTTTGCCCGACACCGACCTGGATACGGCCGTGGTGGTGGCGGAGCGTTTGCGAGAAGCCGTGGCCGGCGTGCAGTGGGACCAGGAGGGCCTTGACGGCATCCCCCGGGTGACGGTCAGCGTCGGCGTCGCCGCCTTCCCCATTCATGGCTACAGCCATTACCACCTTATCAACGCCGCCGACAAAGGCGTCTACGCCGCCAAGCGCCAGGGCAAGAACCGGGTGGTGATCCACCGCAGCCTGCCCGATGACGACGAAGGGGGCACGCCGGTCAGGGACGCGGGCGGCGACGAGCGCCGGCACCAGCCGGCACCCAGCCGGTAGACCGCGCCCGCGGCGCACTTCCGTTGCGGGCCCGGCGTGCCCACCTCTTTGCGCGTGGGGCTATGCGCGGAGGCGGCCATGAAGGTGTCGGTGTCGATTCTGGCCGATGACGGCCAGTACCGTCTGGTGGCGGACGGGCGGGGCGGTTATGCGGTGCTGGAGGCGCGGGCGGGCCGGGTCTATGCCCTGGAGCCCCACCACCGGCATTCGGCCGCCGACGACCCCGACGGGATGCGCGAGGTGGTGGAGGCCGGCCCGGGCTGGACAAGCAAGGAGGCGGCCTGGGCGGAGTTCGTCGAAATGGTCGAGGACGAGGAACTCTACGCGCGCATCATCTGGTAGGGCGGGCGAGCGCCACCAAGGCATCGAAGCTTCCTCCGATGCCTTGGCGGCCGGTGGCGCCGTTACTCCATGTCGAAGCGCGGCGGGTCGAGGTCGTCGTCCCAGCCCTCCTCGGGGGCGGGCAGGCGGTCGCGCCACGCCCGCAACTGGTCGAGGTGGTCTTGCTCGCGGGCGGCCAGGTCACGCGCCAGTGCCTGCACGTCCGCGCCGGCGTCGCCGGCGGCGATGCCCTCGAAGAACGCCTTGGCGCGGCGTTCGTTCGCCATCGCCAGTTTCAGCGCGTGATAGGGGCGCATGAGGTAGTGCAGGGCGTCGGGGTCGCCGGGGTCGATGGCGTACCAGTTGAAGCCCGCGAGGACCGGCCCGTCGGGCGCCGTGCCGCGATTGCCCCGCTCCCACTCCGCCAGGTCGCGGAATATGGCCGCCGTCTCCTCGTTGTTCGCCGCGGCGAAGGATTCGGCGATGTCGTCGTACTGCTCGGCCGCGCCTTCTTCCATCGTGCGGCGGGCGGCGTGCAGGGCGTCGGTGGTGGTGATGGTTGCGTGGTTCATCGGCTCCCTCTCGCTCGTCGCTTTTGCGAACCAGCATAGCGGCAATGGCGGCGCGATGCTTCCCCAATCGTGGCCCGGCGGGCGCGCCTCGACCTTGGATAAGATTCTTCTCAAGCCGATTGGCGTGGCCGATGGGGTTATGCTAATGACGGCGTGCCCGGCACATGCCCGGTCGCGGGCGCGCCGTTTGGTGCATGGACTTAGGACGAAGAAGGGTAAAGTGCGATGGCTTTGACGATCACCGAGGACTGCACGGCCTGCGACGCCTGCGTTCCCGTCTGCCCCAACGAGGCGATCACCGAGGGTGACATCATCTATGTGATCGACCCGGACAAGTGCACCGAATGCGTCGGCGCCGAGGACGAGCCGCAATGCGTGCTGGTCTGCCCCGCCGACTGCATCATTCCGGACCCCGATCACCAGGAATCGCAGGACGAGCTCAAGGCCAAGTACGAGCGCCTGCACGCCTGAGACGGTCTGCGGTGGTTGTTGAAACGGCGCCCCCAGCGGGCGCCGTTTTCGTTTGCGCGCCGGCGGCCGGGTTGTGGGCCGGCGGACCGCCCCCCATCCTGTTGGGATACGATCCCCGCGGCGGCCAGGACAGGTGGCATGGCATCGAAGCGCAACGTCTTCGTGGTCGGGCTCGACGCCTTCAACCTCCACCAGCTTTGCACCATCCGCGATGCCGAGGCCTACGCCTTTCACGGCCTGATCCCGTATGAGCGCATCGTCAGCCCGCGCGAATATCCGATGGCCGAACTGATGGACGAGGCCATCCGAACCCTGAACGCCTTCGAGGGCGGCATCGACGCCATCATCGCCCACTGGGATTTCCCGGTCAGCATGATGGTGCCGCTGCTGCGGCAGCGTTACGCCATGCCCGGCCCCAGTCTGGTCGGCGTCGTCCAGACCGAGCACAAATACTGGAACCGCCTGCTGCAACGCGACCGCGTCCCCGAGATGGTGCCGCGTTTCGCCGCCTTCGATCCCTTCGGCGACGATCCGGCGGCCTGTGTTCGCGACGCGGGGGTTGATTTCCCCTTCTGGATCAAGCCGGTGAAGGCGCACTCGTCCTATCTGGGCTTTCACATCCACGACGCCGCGGAATTCGAGCGCGCGCTGGGCATCATCCGGGCGCGTATCGGGCGCCTGAAGGCTCCGCTGGACTATTTTCTGCGCCATGTGCGATTGCCGCCCGAGGTGGCGGGGATCGACGGCGGCTGGTGCATCGCCGAGGAGATCATTTCGCAGGGCCGGCAGTGCACCCTGGAAGGCTATGTGCGCCGGGGCGAGGTGGTGATCTACGGGGTGGTGGACACCCTGCGCGACGGGCCGGTGGCGTCGGTGCTGACGCATTATCGCTACCCGTCGGCCCTGCCGCGGATTGTCCAGTTCCGCATGGCGGATGCCGCCGCGCGGGTGCTGGAGGCATCCGACCTCGACGAATCGCCCTTCAATATCGAGTTCTATTGGGACGAGGAGACCGATCGCATTCGGCTGTTGGAGATCAACGCGCGCATTTCGAAGTCGCATTGTCCGCTGTTCGAACTGGTGGCGGGTGCCTCGCATCATGAAGTGCTGGTGGATCTGGCCTTTGACCGGCAGCCGCGGTTTCCGCGCAAGGAAGGCACCTTCGACCTGGCCAGCAAATGGATGCTGCGGCGCCCCCACGATGCCTTCGTGCGGCGGGTGCCGCGGCCGGAGGAGATTGCCGCCATCGAACGCCGCGTTCCCGGCACCCGCATCGCCGTCGAGGCAAAGGAGGGGTGCCGCCTGTCGGAACTGGAAGACCAGGACAGCTACAGCTTCGAATACGCGGCGGTGTTCGTCGGTGGCCGCGACGGCCGCGAGGTGCGCGAGAAGGAACGCGAGGTCGAGCGGATGCTGCCCTTCGAATTCGAGGAGGTGGGGCCGTGACGGCGCTGGTGGTCGAAACGTTCCCCCACCGTGTGCGGGTGGTCGATCACGTCTGGATTCCGATGCCGGACGGAACGCGGCTGTCGGCGCGGCTGTGGCTGCCCGAGGGGGCGGAGGCCGCGCCGGTGCCGGCGGTCCTGGAATACATCCCCTACCGCAAGCGCGACTTCACCGCGCTGCGCGACTCGCGCAATCACCCGTATCTGGCCGGGCACGGCTATGCCTGCGTGCGGGTGGATTTGCGCGGCTCGGGCGACTCAGAAGGTGTCATCACCGATGAGTACCTGCCGCAGGAACTGGACGACGGCGCGCGGGTTATTGCCTGGATCGCGGCGCAGCCCTGGTGCGACGGCAGCGTCGGCATGATCGGCATTTCGTGGGGCGGGTTCAACGCCCTGCAGATCGCCGCGCTGCGCCCGCCGGCCCTGAAGGCGGTGGTCAGCGTCGCCTCCACCGACGACCGCTATGCCGATGACGTGCATTACATGGGCGGCTGCCTGCTGGGGGACAATCTCTCCTGGGCCTCGGTGATGTTCGCCTACAACAGCCTGCCGCCGGACCCCGAGGCGATGGGGGAGGCGTGGCGCGAGCACTGGCTGGAGCGCCTGGAGCGCAGCGGGTTGTGGGCCGATGTCTGGCTGCGCCACCAGCGCCGCGACGGCTATTGGTGTCACGGCTCCATCTGCGAGGACTTCAGCGCCGTGCGGGCGCCGGTGCTGGCGGCCAGCGGCTGGGCCGACGGCTATTCCAACGCCGTCTTCCGCCTCATGGAGCATCTGCGGGTGCCTCGCCGTGGCCTCATCGGGCCGTGGAGCCATAAATACCCGCATCTGGGCGTTCCCGGCCCCGCCATCGGCTTTTTGCAGGAGGTGCTGCGCTGGTTCGATTGCTGGATGAAGGGCCGCGACACCGGCATCATGGACGAGCCGATGCTGCGGGTGTGGATGCAGGACAGCGTGCCGCCCACCACCGGCTTCGACGAGCGCCCGGGCCGCTGGGTGGGCGAGACGTCGTGGCCGTCACCGCATCTGCACGAGCGCCCGCTGTACATGGCGCCGGGGCGGCTGAGTGACGACCGCGCCCGTCTGCGGCCCGATCCGGCCGTCGTTACCATCCAGTCGCCGCTGACGGTGGGCCTGTTCGCGGGCAAGTGGTGCTCCTATGCCGCCGGCCCCGACCTGGCGCACGACCAGCGCCAGGAGGATGGCGGCGCGCTGATCTTCGACACGCTGCCCCTGGAGGAAGACCTCGAAATCCTGGGTGCGCCGCTGGTGGAATTGGAACTGGAGGCGAGCGAGCCCGTAGCCATGCTGGCGGCGCGCCTCTCCGACGTGGCCCGCAGCGACGAGGCCACGCGCGTCACCTATGGGCTGCTCAATCTTACCCACCGCGACAGCGACTCGGAACCGACGCCGCTGGAGCCGGGGCGCCGTTATCCGGTGCGGCTGCGCATGAACGGCGTCGCGCAGGTGTTCCCCAAGGGTCACCGCCTGCGCTTGTCCCTGTCGACCTCCTATTGGCCCCTGGCCTGGCCGCCGCCGCGGCCGGCATGTCTGTGCATCCACCTGGCGGGCAGCCGGATGGTGCTGCCGGTGCGCCCGCGCCGCCCCGCCGAGGATGGGCTGATCCGGTTTCCGGGTGCCGAGCAGGCGCCGCCGCTGGCCACCCGCATGATCGCGCCGCCGCATCACAACTGGCGGGTCATCCGCGACCTGGCCAGCGATGTCTCGACCCTGGAGGTTATCAAGGACGAGGGCGTCTACCGTCTGGAGGGGGCGGGCCTGACCGTCAGGGAACAGGCCTTCGAGTGGTATTCGTCGCGGTCGGGCGATTTCGGCAGTGTGCGCGGCGAGACCTACCATCGCCGCGGCCTCGGCCGCGGTTCCTGGCGCGTGGAAACCATCGGCCGCACGGTGATGACCTCCGACGCCGACCAGTTCTACATCCGCGCCGACCTCGACGCCTGGGAGGGTGAACGCCGGGTGTTCGCCCGAAGCTGGGATCGGGCGATCAAACGCGATCTGGTCTAGGCCGCTGCCGGTTCTTTTGCGTTGACCGCTCGAATCCGGCGTGATTCATTGATTAAATGACTGCAACATTTCACCTGCGTCGCCAGTTTCGCCGTGCGCTGCTTCCGTTTACCGGCGCTTTGGCGCTGGCCTATTTCGGCTATCACACGATCAACGGCGATCGCGGTCTGGTGGCGTGGTGGCAGCTTCGGCACGAGATGACGCGGGCCGAGGTGGACCTGGCGCGCCTGGAGGCCCGGCGCGCGGCGCTGCAGCACCGCGTGGCGCTGCTGCGCTCGGAAAGCCTCGACGCCGACATGCTGGACGAGCGCGCCCGCCTGATGCTCGGCTACGGGCACCCCGACGAGATCGTCGTCCTTTATCGCTGAGCGGCCGCCGCCGGCGGCACCACCCCCCAACCGATCCGCAAAGGCTCGCCGCGCCGGTCGGGCCAGGGTACGCTCAGCGGCGGCTGCGGCTGCAAGGCGGGGAAACGGCTGGCCAAGCGGTCCCGCTCGCGGTCATGCCGCCAGACGACCAGCGCCCCCTGGCGAACCAGGTCGCTCTCCGAGACCCACGGCGCAATGCGCCGGTCGCCGTTGATCAGGACCGAGGGCCGATCGCCGCCAGGGGCGTGCACGGCGACGATGCCGGCCAGCCAGACGTCGCCCACCACGATCCGCAATGGCTGCCGGGTCGCCTCTGTCCAGGCGCGGGCGAGGTCGCCGGCGATCGACCGCGCCGGCCAGTTGGCACGCTTGTGCTCGCCCGTCAGCGCCGGGCCGCCCGCGACCATGACACCGTAGGACAGCGCCCCCAGGAGCAACAGGCCGAAGGCCGCCACCACCAGCCTGCGTGCCTGCAGCACGGGCAGGCGGTGGCGGAGCAGGACCAGCGCCAGCAGGCCGCTGATGCTGAACATCGGCGCGCCCCACATGTCGCGCAGCCCGGCGCCGGCCAGCCCCGCGGCCGCGGCCGTCAGCAGCGCCGGCCCCAGGCCCATCCACAACAGGAAACGCCGCGTCTCGGCATGAAGACCACGAGCGGGCGCATCGGCCGGCCCGTCCGGCTGCCGCCGCCGCACCACCAGCCCCGCGACCGCCAGCAGCAACAGCAGGGGCAGGTGGTTCAGCACCTGGGCGCCCAGAAAGCCCAAACCCTCGCCGAGACGCGGCCACAGGCCGGGGTCCGCCGCCGCCCGATCGCGCGCATAGGTAAGCGGCAGAAAGTCGTTCGCCGCCAGCCAGGAAAGATGGGGCAGCACCAGCAGCGCCGCGACCGCCGTCGCCAGCCAGGGGCCGGGCGAAGCCAGCAGGTGCCGCGTGGCGCGCCCGGTGAGGGCGTAGAGCAGCATCGTCGCCGCCAGCACGGCGATGCTGTATTTCGTCAGCCCGCCCAACCCCAGCGCCAGGCCCAGGACCAGCCACCAGCGCAGCGACCCGCCGTTGCGGGCGCGCCACAACGCCAGGATCGCCAAGCCCCACAGCGGCATCTGCGCGACGTTGTGGTTGAATTCGGGGCTGAGGAAGGTGAAGTACAGAACGCCGCTTTGCAGAAGAAGCGCCAGGGTGGCCGCCCGCGCGCCCAGGACATCGCGGGCCAGCAGCCAACCGGCCGCATAGGTGCCGGCGACGAAAACCTGGCTCAGCAGGAAGGGGGCCGCAAAGCCGGCGTCGGTGGCCGCCAGCAGCCAGGAGGGCAGGGGCGGGTGCTTCCAATAGCCCCATTGCCATTCATGGCCCCACACCAACCCCTCGACAACGTCCAGCGGCAGGGCATGGTGGGTGAGGGCCGGAACCGCCGTCCACAGCAGCACCTGCGCCGCCACGAACAGCACCGCCAGCCGCACCGGGGGCCAGTGGGGCAATTCGTCGCCGCTGTGCGCTTGACTTGCCGATCCGGGTGGGCGAATTGTCGCCGGCAGCGTCACGGATCCAATCCTGTCGGTGGCGGGCCAGGGAGGCGAAGGTAGCTATGCGCGAGGCGCCGGGCAACAGGGATGCGGGTTCGCTGCTCTCGGTGGTGATTCCCTTCAAGAACGAGAGTGCCGGACTGGCGGCGCTGTTTGACGCGTTGCTTCCGGTGCTGGAGCAGGCTGGCCTGGCCTTCGAGCTCGTCGCCGTCGACGACGGCAGCACCGACGACACGCTGCAACGGCTGCTGGCGCGTCAGGCGGAAGCGGGCTGGCTGCGCGTGGTGGAGCTGTCGCGGTCCTTCGGCAAGGAGGCTGCGCTGGCCGCTGGGCTCGACAGCGCCGCCGGCGATGTCGTGGTGACGATGGACGCCGACCTCCAGGATCCGCCCGAGCTTGTCCTGGAGATGCTGGAGCGTTGGCGGCAGGGGGCGGATACCGTGGTGGCGGGGCATTCCGACCGCACCGCCCACACCCTCGGCAAGCGCCTCACCGCCGCCGCCTTCTATCGGCTGATGAACCGCATCGGTGATGTCCGTCTGGAGCCGCACGCGGGCGATTTCCGGCTTTTCGACCGCGCCGTCGTCGACGCCTACCGGCGCCTGCCCGAACGGGTGCGCTTCAACAAGGGCCTGTTCGCGTGGCTGGGCTTCCGGCAGGAATACATTCCGCACACCCGGCCCGAGCGCGCCGACGGCGGACCGGGGCGGTGGAGTTCCTGGCGGCTGGTCAATTTTGCCGTCGACGGCATTACCTCGTTCAGTTCCTTTCCGATCCGGGTGTGGAGCTGGATGGGCTTCGCGGTCGCCGCGGCCGCAATGGCATACGCCGCGTTCATTTTCGTGCGCACGCTGATCCTGGGGGTCGATGTGCCCGGCTACGCCTCGTTGATGGTGACGCTGCTGTTCTTCGCCGGCGTCAACATGGTGGGGATCGGGTTGCTGGGCGAATATGTCGGGCGCATCTTCCTCGAAACGAAGGGGCGCCCGCTCTATGTCGTTCGGCGGGAGCATGTGCCGGTGGCGAAGCGTCACAAGGTGGCGCGGCGGGAACCGGCCAGCGGCTGATCGCTCAGCCCCATAAAGGGCCGGTGCCGCCGATCGCCGACGTGAACAGCCCCAGCGCCAGATTGACCATGACGACGCCGCGGATACGGGCGTGGGCGGCGCCGGCGGCCGCGGTTTCCCCCCGTGCCATCGCCGCGCGGAAGCGCCGGTAGGCGCCGAAATACATCCACAGATACAGGGCCACCATCAGCAGCCCCGTGCCCTGCATGATGTCGACATGCAGCGGCAGGCTGCCCAGCCCGCCATACCCCCACCACACGACGCCGTAGCCGGTCAGCAGCAGCACCACGACCGAAAGCCAGACCCAGGCGAAAAAACGCGGCAGGATGCGGCGCCACAGCCGCAGGCGGTGCTCGGCGTCCATTTCCTCGATCATCGCCGGGCGCAGCGCCATGTGGGCGAAGAACATGCCTCCGACCCAGACGATGGCGCCCAGCATGTGCAGGGCAAGGGCGGCGGGAATGGCGATCATGGCTCAACTCGCCCCGACAGTTCCGTCGCCAATGCGCGGACTTCGTCGGCGGCGGTGCTGCGCGGGGCGGCCTCGACCACGCCGCGCCCCGACATCATGCTGGCGGCGAAGGCGGCGCGGTTGCCCAGCGTGGCCCGCGCCACCGGCGGCCCCAGGCGGCCCAGTTCGTGCTGGACGGCCTCGGACATGCGCCCGCGCGGCGGCACGCGGTTGAGCGCCAGCATCAACGGCGCCCCTTGTTCCTCGGCCAGCGCCAGGGTGGGCCCGATGGCCCACAGGTCGATGGGGCTGGGCTGCACCGGCACCACGACGAGGTTGGCGGCGCGCACGGCGCTGCGGGCGTCGGTTTCGGCGTGCGGGGCGGTGTCGATCAGCACCAGGTCGAAGGTGTCTCTCAGGCGCTTCAACTCGGTGCCCAGCTTCCAGCCCGACAGCGACAGCACCAGGGGCACGTCCTCGGCGCCGCCGCCGGCGCGGCGGGCGGCGCCCCAGGCGGCCAGGCTGCCTTGCGGGTCGATGTCCAGCGCCGCCACCTTAAATCCGCTGCGGGCCCAGGCGACCGCAAGCTGGGCCACGACCGTGGTCTTGCCGGCCCCGCCTTTCTGCTGTGCGACGGTGATGACGCGTGCGGGCATGAATGTGCCTCCTCCGTTCGGAGCCGAGGCTATCCGTTTTGCGTGCCGGCGGAAACCGTCAAGTCCGGTGCCGGCGGTCAGTAAACGTCGTTCGTGGTGTTGTAGACGTTGAACTTGCCCGTCGGCGTGATGATCTGCGGCCCCTTGATGACCGCCTTGAGCTGGCGGGTGGCGTCGTCGACCACCACGATGGCCGACTCCTCGTCCTGACCGCTCCACACCGAGAACCAGACTTCGGAGCCGTCCTTGTTGTATTCCGGATGCACGACGCGCGGCTGCTCGGCTTCCAGTTCGGCCCATTCGGCGATGGGCAGCACCTCGTAGCCCGCCTCCAGGTCATCGATGTCGAAAACGGCAACGGTTCCCGACACCGCCGGGTCGGGATGCAGGGGCGTGTCGACCCACAGGTTGCGCGAGTTGGGGTGCGTCTTGATGAACAGCGAACCGCCGCCCTGTCCCTCCAGGCGCAGCACTTCGCGGAAGGCGTGGTCCGGCCGTTGTTCGGGGTCGGATCCGATCAGCGAAACGGCGGCGCTGCCCAGATGGCTGGTGGCCCAAACGGGGCCGAAGTCGGGGTGCTCGAAATTGGCGCCGCGGCCGGGGTGGGGGGTTTCGGCGGTCTCCACCTGCGCTACCAGCCGGCGTTCCTGCGTGTCGATGACCTCGACTTCGTTCTCGGCATTTGCGGCGACGAAGAAATAGCGGCCGGTGCTGTCGAACCCGCCGTCGTGCAGGAAGCGTTCGGCCGAGATGTCGGTGACCTGGAGCGCGTCGAGGTTGGTGTAGTTGACCAGCAGGACGTGCCCGGTTTCCTTGACATTGACGATGAACTCGGGGTGGTGGTGCGACGAGACGATCGCCGCCACCCGCGGCTCGGGATGGTATTCCCACTCCTCGACGATCATGCCGCGGGTGGAACCGATGCGCAGCGGCTCCAGGGTGAGGCCGTCCATGATGGCGAATTGCGGCGGCCAATAGGCGCCGGCGATGGCGTAGCGGTCCTCGAAACCCTCGTATTTCGACGTCTCCACCGACCGCGCCTCCAGACCGGTCTTGATCTCGGCCACCGACTGCGGCGGGTCCATCCACAGGTCGATGAGGTTGACCTTGGCATCGCGGCCGATGACGTAGAGGTAGCGCCCAGAGGCCGAAAAGCGCGAGATATGCACCGCGTAGCCGGTGGGGATGATGGTGATGATTTCCTTGCTTTCGCCGTCGATGAGGGCGATTTCGCCGGCGTCGCGCAGGGTGACCGAGAAGATGTTTTCGATGTCGTAGTCGTGCTGCGGCTCGGACGGCCGCTCCTCGGGCGGCACGGTGACCTGCCAGCTTTCGCGCATCTGCGCCATGCCGAATTCGGGCGGCTCCGGCGGGTCGTGGAGAAGGTAGCGGGCCATCAGGTCCACCTCCTCCTCGGTAAGCTCGCCGGAGGTGCCCCAGTTTGGCATCCCCGCGGGCGAGCCATAGGTGATGAACGCCTTCAGCGCCTCCAGTCCCCGCTCGCGCGTGATGTCGGTGGTCAGCGGTGCGCCGGTGGCTCCCTGGCGCAACACGCCGTGGCAACCGGCGCAGCGCTGGAAATAGATCTCCTTGGCGTTGTCGAATTCCGCCGGCGTCAGCGTCGGCATGCCCGGCTGGGCGCCCGGCTGCTCCATCGGGACGTCGCGCAGGACGTCGTGCTCGGGGGTGTAGCGGTCCTCGGGCTCGGTCTGGTGGGCGGGCGGCGCCTCGTCGTCGCCGGGGGTCGGCTGCTGCGCCGGGGCCGAACCGGCGGTCCAGGCCAGAACGACGGCGCTCGCGGCCGCCAATGCGCTTCTCATGGTTCTTCCCTCCGTCGAGGCCGGTCATCCGCAGGCTAAGGACGGAGCCGTCGCCTCGACAACGGGGCAGAGGGATAACCCAGATGGCGGCAAGGAAAACGGGCGGACGGCAACAGCCGTCCGCCCGCTTGGGGCATGGCAACCCGGATCAGTAGACGTCGTGCATCGTGTTGTAGACGTTGAACTTCCCGGTCGGGGTGACGATCTCGGGGCCCTTGATGACCGCCTTAAGGGTCCGGGTCTTGTCGTCCACGACCACGATGGCCGATTCCTCTTCCTGGCCGCTCCAGACCGCGAACCAGACCTCGGTGCCGTCCTTGTTGTATTCCGGCTGGACCACGCGCGGCTGTTCGGCGTCGATCTCGGCCCATTCGGCGATGGGCAGCACCTCGAAGCCCGCGT
Source organism: Magnetospirillaceae bacterium (assembly GCA_041685145.1). Lineage (GTDB taxonomy): Bacteria > Pseudomonadota > Alphaproteobacteria > Rhodospirillales > Magnetospirillaceae > JAWLGJ01. The sequence continues at coordinate 17,281 of JAWLGJ010000040.1, forward strand.
CCAGGTCGGTGATGTCGAAGACGGCGACGCTACCAGAGACATCCATATCGGGATGCAGCGGCGTGTCGACCCACAGGTTGTTGGACTTGGGATGGGTCTTGATGAACAGCGAACCGCCGCCCTGGCCCTCCAGCGAGGCGACTTCGCGCCAGGCGTTGTCGGGATGCCCTTCGGGGTCGCTGCCGATCAGCGAAATCTCGGGGCTGCCCAGGTGGCTGGTCGCCCACACCGGCCCGTATTCGGGATGCACGAAATTGGCGCCACGGCCGGGGTGGGGGGTATCGCCGGTTTCGGCCAGGCCGACCAGTTCCCGGTCCTTGGTGTCGATGACCGCGACCTTGTTGCGGGCATTGGCCGCAACGAAGAAGTAGCGCCCGGTGCTGTCGAAGCCACCGTCATGCAGGAACCGCTCGGCGGTGATGGTGGTGGTCTTGAGCGCGTTGAGGTCGGTGTAGTCGACCATCAGGACGTTGCCGGTCTCCTTGACGTTGACCAGGAACTCCGGGTGATGGTGCGAGGCCACGATGGCCGCCACCCGCGGCTCGGGGTGGAAGACCTGCTCGTCCACGGTCATGCCGCGGGTGGAGACGATCTTCAGCGGCTCCAGCGTCTCGCCTTCCATGATGACGAACTGCGGCGGCCAGTAGGCCCCGGCGACGGCGTATTTGTCCTCGTAGCCCTTGTACTTGGAGGTCTCCACCGAGCGCGCCTCCAGGCCGATCTTGATCTCGGCGACCGTCTGCGGCGGGTCCATCCACAGGTCGATGAGGTTGATCCGGGCGTCGCGGCCAATGACGTAGAGATAGCGCCCCGAGGCCGACATGCGCGAAATGTGCACCGCATAGCCGGTGGGCAGGACGGTGATGATCTCCTTGCTGTCGCCGTCGATGAGAGCGATCTCGCCCGCGTCGCGCAGGGTGACCGAGAAAATGTTGTCGATGTCGTAGTCGTGCTGCGGCTCGCCAGGGCGCTCTTCCGGCGGCACCAGAACCTTCCAGGTGCCGCGCATCTCCGGCATACCGAACTCGGGCGGCTCCGGCGGCGGATGCGTCAGGAAGCGGGCCATCAGGTCCACCTCTTCCTCGCTGAGTTCGCCGGAGGTGCCCCAGTTGGGCATACCCGCGGGCGAGCCGTAGGTGATGAAGGCCTTCAGCGCCTCGACGCCGCGCTCCTGCGTGATGTCGGTGGTCAACGGCTTGCCGGTGGCGCCCTTGCGCAGCACGCCGTGGCAACCGGCGCAGCGCCGGAAATAGATGTCGGTGGCCTGCTCGAACTCTTCCTCGGTGATCGGTTCCGGCTCGTACGCGACCGCCGGTTGGGCGGCGAACGCCAGCGACGACGCCGCCACGGCGGCGGTCAGAAGGGCGGCCGGCACGCGAAAGCTTCCTCTCATTGAAATCCTACTCCCTGTCCGCGGACTTTCGCGAAGCAGGATGCGGACGCGGAGGGCCGGAATTTTGACATCGATCAAGAAAATGCCTTTGGATATAACCAACTCACCAAAAGATATACGCGTCAGATTCGTATTAAGGCAGGGGAGTCGGCGTGAAAAGGCACGAACGAGGTGGGAGCGGCGGAATTTTTATTAGAGAACATCCAGACTGGCGGTGATATTTTCTAGTGAAAGTCCCGCGATGGGATGCGCGTTATGGTGGAGCGGGCGTAGGGCGGGGTGGCCTCGGGGGCCAGTGCGGCCAGGCGGCGGGTGTGGTCCTCGATGCGCCGGGCGATGAGGTGGACCACCAGGCCCTCGCGCTGCACCGGCCCTTCGGCCACCACCAGCGAGGCCCGCAGCACCGCCGTGCGGTGGGCCTCGAACACCTGCGGCCAGACAATGATATTGGCGGTGGCGCTCTCGTCCTCGGCGGTCAGGAAAATGACGCCGCTGGCGGTGCCGGGGCGCTGCCGGCAGGTCACCAGCCCCGCCACCCGCACCGTGCCGCGGGTGCGTGGATCGGCCAGGGCGCGGGCGGGCAGGACGCCTTCGCCGGCCAAAGCCTCCCGCATCAAGGCCAGGGGATGGTCGCGCAGGGTCAGGCGCAGCAGATCATAGTCCGCCAGCACCTGCTCGCCGGGGCGGGGCTCGGGAAAGGCGACGGCGGGTTCGGCGCCGGCCTCCGCCGTTCGCCGGGCGGCGAACAACGGCAGGGCCGGGCCCGCCCGCAGCCCGCGCACCGCCCACACCGCCTCGCGACGGTTGAGCCCCAGCGAGGCGAAGGCGTCGGCCTTGGCGAGGCGGTCGAGGGTGGCGAGCGAAACCTGCCCGCGCACGCGCCGCCACATCCGCTCGATGTCGCCAAAGCCGCTGCCGCGCAATTCGGCGATCCGCCGCGCCTCAACCTCCGGCACCCCCTTGACCTGGCGGAAGCCCAGGCGCAGCGCGGAGGCTTCCAGCGTGCAATCCCAGTCGGAGAAGTTCACGTCCACCGGGCGTGCCTCGACACCGTGCTCGCGGGCATCGCGGACGATCTGCGCCGGGGCGTAGAAGCCCATCGGCTGGCTGTTGAGCAGCGCGCAGGCGAAGGCCGCAGGGTAGTGGCGCTTCAGCCACGCCGAGACATAGACCAGCAATGCGAAGCTGGCGGCGTGGCTCTCTGGAAAGCCGTACTCGCCGAAGCCCTCGATCTGATCGAAGCAACGCTTTGCGAAATCAGCCTCATAGCTATTTTTGCTCATGCCGCGCATGAACTTTTCGCGGAACTGGTGAATGAGCCCGGCGCGGCGGAAGGTGGCCATCGCCTTGCGCAGGCGGTCCGCTTCGGCGGGGGTGAAGCCGGCGCCCTCGATGGCGATGCGCATGGCCTGTTCCTGGAACAGCGGCACGCCCAGGGTCTTGCCCAGCACCTTGCGCATGGCCTCCGACGGGAAGCTCACCGGCTCCAGCCCGGCGCGGCGGCGCAGATAGGGGTGCACCATGTCGCCCTGGATGGGGCCGGGGCGGACGATCGCCACCTCGATCACCAGATCATAGAAGGTGCGGGGCTTCAGGCGCGGCAACATGCTCATCTGCGCCCGGCTTTCCACCTGGAAGACGCCGAGCGAATCGCCCCGGCACAGCATGTCGTAAACCGCCGGATCCTCGGCCGGCACGGTCGCCAGAGTCAGGCGGCGGCCGTGGTGCCGGGCGACGAGGTCGAGGCACTTGCGGATGCAGGTGAGCATCCCCAGCGCCAGAATGTCGATCTTGAGCATCCCCAGCGCATCGAGGTCGTCCTTGTCCCATTCGATGACGGTGCGCTCGGCCATCGCCGCATTGGCCACCGGCACCACCTCGTCGAGGCGCGAGCGCGTCACCACGAAGCCGCCGACATGCTGCGACAGGTGGCGGGGGAAGCCCTTGATGGCGTCGGCGAGGTCGAGGGCGAGGCGCAGCCGCGGCGCGTCGGGGTCCATGCCCAGCCCGCGCACCTGCGCCCGCGTCACCGGGTCGCGCGAATGCCCCCACACCTGCCCGGCCAGGGCGCCGACGGTGTCGACCGACAGCCCCAGCGCCTTGCCGACGTCGCGGAGGGCGCTGCGCGAACGGTAGGTGATGACGGTGGCGGCGATGCCGGCGTGCTCGCGGCCGTATTTGGCATAGACGTACTGGATCACCTCCTCGCGGCGCTCGTGCTCGAAATCGACGTCGATGTCCGGGGGCTCGCCGCGCGCCGCCGAGACGAAACGCTCGAACAACAGGTCGGTGCGCGCCGGGTCGACGGCCGTGATCCCCAGCGCGTAGCACACCGCCGAATTGGCCGCCGAGCCGCGCCCCTGGCACAGGATGCCGCGCGAGCGCGCGAAGCGGACGATGTCGTGGACGGTGAGGAAATAGGGGGCGAAATCCAATTCGGCGATCAGCGCCAGCTCGTGGCGGATCTGCGCTTGCACCGGCGCGGGCACGCCGTCCGGGTAGCGTCCGGCGGCGCCGGCCAAGGCCAGCCGCTCCAGCCGCGTCTGCGGCGTCTCGCCGTCGGCGACGGGATCGATCGGATATTCGTAGCGCAATTCGTCCAACGAGAAGCGGCAGCGTTCGGCAATCTCCAGCGTGCGCGCCACGGCCTCGGGGAAGCGGGCGAAAAGCCGCGCCATAGCCTCGGCGGTCTTCAGGTGCCGCTCGGCATTGGGGAACAGGCGCCAGCCGGCGGCGTCGATGGTGCAGCCCTCGCGGATACAGGTCAGCGCGTCCTGCAGCGCCCGGCGTTCCGGGGCGTGATAGTGCACGTCGTTGGTCGCCACCAGCGGCACGCCGGTTTCCTCGGCCAGCGCGGCCAGCGCCTCCAGCCGCGCCGCGTCGTCGGCGCCGAGGAAGTGCTGGGCGGCGAGGTAAAGCCGGTCGCCGAAGACGGCGCGCAGGCGGTGGAGGTGGGACGGCATGGCATCATGCCCGCGAAAGCGGACATCCAGGGCCGGCGCCGACCCTTTCTGGACCCTCGCTTTCGCGGGGGTGACGGCGGAAGGCGGTACCTGGGAACAATCAGGCGCCAGCGCCACCACCACCTGGCCCTCGGCGTGGGCCACCAGGTCGTCCCAGCCGATATGGCATTCGTCCTTGGGGGCGCGGCGCTTGCCCAGGGTCAGCAGCCGCGCCAGGCGGCCATAGGCGGCGCGGTCGGTGGGGAAGCACAACAGGCTGGGGGTGTCGTCGGCGAAATCCAGCCGCGCCCCCACCACCAGCCGGATGCCCACCTGCTTCGCCGCGTTGTGCGCCCGCACCACCCCGGCCAGCGTGTTGCGGTCGGCAATGCTGATCGCCGAATGCCCCAGCGCCGCCGCCGTCAGCACCAACTCGTCGGGATGCGAGGCGCCGCGCAGGAAACTGAAATTGCTGGTGACCTGAAGCTCGACGTATCCCATCGGTCCGTTCACGAAAACATCCCATGCACGTACCAGACGCCGGCGGCATCGTCCTTGAACAGCCAGAAACGCTGCCCGGCGGCGTCTTCGACGCGCCAATAGTCGCGGGCGGCGTCATAGGGCGTGGGGGCGGGGCCGTACCACCAGGGGACGGCGATGCGTTCGGGGCCGTCGCAGCGGGCGATTTCATGCATCGTGCCGCGCCAGCGAAAGCGCCGGGGCGGTCCGTTGCTCTCCGCCTCGGTCCCCACCGCCTCGGGCCGGGCCAGCAGGCGCGGCGGGCGAAGCGCCGGCGGCCAGGACGGCGGCGGCGCCCGGTCCAGGGGTGCGGCGGGACGCACGGCCTGCTCGGGCAGGTGGCTGGCCCGCGCTGCCTGCCGAAAGACGCGTCCGCGCCCCAGGCGGTTGCCCAGCCGGTCTATGAGCAGGCCGAGTTGCTCGCCCCCACGCTCGTCCGTCTGGCGGGGCAGGGCGGGCTGGATGGCGGGCATGGCGTCGGCGGCGGTGACGGCAAGGCTCATGGCCTCGATGCCGAAGCCGGCGTCGATGTCCTTCAGCGCCTCGCCGAACAGCCGTGCCAGGTGGGAGGGGTTCCGTACCGGCCGGGCCGTGCCCACGGCGCGCCGGACATGGCTGCCGTCGACGCGGTACAGCGCCAGTTCCAGCCGCCGCGCGCCCCGGTCCGCGCGCTCCAGTTGCCGGCATATCCCCGCCAGCAGGCGGTCGAGGGCGGCCGCAACATCCTCGCTGCGGCCGATGGGTTCGGCGAAGGCGAGGCGGGCGTCGGCGGCCGGCGGTGGCCGCAGCGGGGTAATGGGCTCGGACTCGTGGCCCAGGAACTGATCCAGCCGCCGCAGGCAGGCGCGGCCGAAGCGCTTCGCCAGCGGCGCCCGCGGCAGGGCGAGCAGGTCGCCGATTCGCCGCACCCCCAGGCGATGCAGGGTGTCGGCGGTCTCCGCCGGCAGACGCAGCGCCGCCACCGGCAGGCCCGAGAGCCATTGCCGCACGGCCCCCGCCGGCACGATCTCGGCCGGGCGGTCGGGGGCGGTCGCGAAGCGGGCCGCGCCCCAGGCGGCGCCGGGGGTGTCGGCCAGGCCGGCGCGGGCCTCGACGCCCAGGGCCGCCAGGCGGCCGATCATGTCTTCCAGCATCGCGGCCTCGCCGCCAAACAGGTGGTCGCAGCCGGTGCTGTCCACCCACAACCCGCCGCCGCCGTCCTGGCCGAGGCCCTCGGCCGCCGTCAGCGGCGACCAGCGCCCGCACCACTCCGCCAGCGCCGCCAGCGCCCGCAGGTCGGCCGCCGGCGAGGCCTCGACCGTCTTCAGCCCCGGACAGACGGCGCGGGCATCGGCGGCCGACAGCCCCGGCGCGACGCCCTGTGCCGTCGCGGCGGCATTGGCGGCGACGACGCGCAGCCCTCCGGCGCCGGTGCCGACGGTGGCCAGCGGCGCCTGCCGCCAGGCCGCCAGCGGCCCTCCCGGCCGCGTGAGGCGGTCGGTGGCAAAGCGGGGCAGCCAGAGCGATACGATGCGGCGCATCCGATCATGTTCCTATTTTGTTCGCAAAGAAGTCAAAGGCGAAAAAGGGGGCGGGGCGCCGTCGCGCCCCGCCCGCATGATCGGGCGTCGTTGCCGAGGCTTTGCCCTACTCGAAGAGGCCGCCGCCCTGCTGCTGTTCGCCCTGCTGTTGCTGTTGCTGCTGCTGACCAAGCTGCTGCTGCTGGCCCGACTGCAGCCGTTGCATCGCCTGTTCCACCTCGCGCAACGCCCGGTCGATGTACTGGCGGGTCTGCTGGTCCTGCGCCTGGGACTGGGCGGAGGACAGCTGCTGGCGGGCCTGCATCAGGCCCTGCACGCCCTGCTGCTGGCCGCCCTGCTGCTGCTGTAGCTGCTGCATGGCCTGCTGCACGTTCTGCAGTGCCTGATCGACGTGTTGGCGGGCCTGCTGGTCCTGAATCTGGTTCTGGAGCTGGCTGAGCTGCTGCTGCGTCTGTTGCAGGCTCTGCTGCGGCCCGCCCTGCTGCATCTGGCCGAACTGCTGCGGCTGCTGCTGCTGTTGCTGCCAGGGCTGCTGCTGGCCGAACTGCTGCTGCGGCTGTTGCTGTTGCTGGCCGGGTTGTTGCTGCCCGAACTGCTGCTGCTGCCACGGCTGCTGCTGGCCGGATCTCTGCTGCTCCTGCTGCCAGGGTTGTTGTTGCTGCCCGAACTGCTGCGCCAGTGCGGGCGCGGTGGCGAGACCGACGACCAGCGCCGACCCCACCAGACGGCGTGCCAAACGGCCGGTTGTGTGCTGCATGGATGTGTCTCCCTTCTTGGCTGGATATCCCAGTCACGCCAACATCTCCCGTCGCCGGGTGTTCACTCTTCACCGGGGGAGTCGCCGCTACCACTCCCAGCACCGGCGGCGCGCATCGGGCGCCGGCGGCGAACCCGCCGCCCCGGGACGGGTTTCAAGAACATTGGTGGCAACCGGGAGGACCGGAATGGGGCCCCTGCTGATCCTGTTGGGCGGGCTTGCCGCGGCACAGCCCGCATGGTCGGCCAGCGTCGACGGGCATGTGGTTCCCGACGAGATGACCGTGGCCGACACAGTCCTGCCGCTGGCGAGTTGCGCGCTGCGCGAGGAATCCATCGCCGATCTTTACGTCGTCGCCCTGTACCTGCCGCCGCAAGCCGAGCCGCGGCAGGCGGTGCGCGAGGACGTCGCGAAGGGCGTTCTCGTCCAGGTCGTGTATGAGGGGCGGGTGCCCGACGCGGTGCCCGACGACTGGAGCGAGGCATTGCGCGAGGAACTCGACAGCGAGATGCGTGCCGCCCTCCAGGACGCCTATGCCGACGTCAAGACCGGCGACGTCATTGCCGTCGCCTATACCCCCGACAGCGGGACGACCATCACCATCGGCGGCCGCCAAGTGGCCGCGCAGCCGGGGGACGGTCCCATCGCCGCGTTGCTGGAGATGTGGGTCGGGGTACGGCCGGTGTCCGCCGATCTGAAACGGCTGCTGCTCACCCCCGGCTGCTGATTCAGGCGACGGGGCCCGCCGCCGCCCCGCCGGCCATGTGTCTGGCCAGCGTGTCGTCGGCCGCCGGAAGCACGAAATGGAAGCTGGTGCCGTCGCCGGGGGCCGATTCGGCCCAGATGCGGCCGCCGTGATTCTCGATGACCCGCTTGCAAATGGCGAGGCCGACGCCGGTGCCGGGATAGCTTTTGCGCGGGTGGACGCGGTGGAAGACGTCGAAGATGCGCGTCAGGTGCGTCGCCTCGATGCCAATGCCGTTGTCCCGCACGGTGAAGTGCCAGTCGCTGTCGTCCGGCCGCGCCTCGATGTGAATCTCGGGGGCGCGTTCCGGCGGCACGAATTTCACCGCGTTGGCGAGCAGGTTCTGCACAAGCTGCACCAGTTGCAACTGCTCGCCGCGCACCGCCGGCAGGCTGTCGACGCGGATGCGGGCGCCGCGTTCGCGCACCGTCTCGCGCAGGTTCTCCAGCGCAATCGCCACCACCTCGTTCATCTCGACCCGCTCCAGGATGGGTTCATTGCGGCCGGCCTCGGCGTAGGACAGCAGGTCGTCGATGAGCGTCGACAGGCGCTGCCCGCCCTCGACGATGTAGCCGAGCAGCGTGTCGAGATCGGGGTCCGGTTGCGTCAGCGCCGCCGACAGCCGCCGCGACAGCAGCTGCGCATAGGTGACGATCTGACGGACCGGTTCCTTGAGGTCGTGGGCGGCGATGTGGGCGAAGCGCTCCAGTTCGGCGTTGGCGCGGGCCAGTTCGTCGAGGCTGCGCATCAGGCTGTGCTGGGCCTCGCGCCGTTCGGTCACGTCCAGCAGGGCGACGCGGGTCTCGGTCGTGCGGCCGTCCCCGTCGAGCACCGGCCGGGCGGTCACCGACACCCAGAGCAAACGACCGTCGCGCCGTTCCAGCCGCAATTCGACGTTCTCCGATGTCAGCCCCTCTTCGGCGCGGCGGAAGACGCCCTCGGCCATGACGCGCCCGTTGGCGGCCGCGCCGAACAGCGACAGCGCGTCGGTCTGCATCAGTTCCTGGCGTGGGCGACCGCTGAGGCGCTCAAAGGCGCCGTTGCACTCGACGATGCGTCGCGCGTCGTCGACCGAGGCGTAGGCGACCGGCGCGCCTTCGTACAGGTCGTGATAGCGCCGCCGGCTTTCGCGCAGCTCGGCCTCGCGCCGGGCCACGGCGTCGCCCATCAGGTTGAGCGCCTCGAAGACGTCGCGGATTTCCTGCGGCTCGACGCCGGCCGCCTCCAGGGCCTCGTAGCGGCCGGCGCCCAGGCCGTGAATACCCGCCTTCAGGCGTTCAACCGGACGACTGAGGGTGCGGTTGATGAAATAGACCCCCAGCGGCCCCACCACCAGCGCCACCACCACAAGCCCGCTGAGGGCAGCGGTCCGGAAACTGGCAATTCCGGCGGCGACATGGGCCTTGGGCAGGCGGACCGAGACCGCCGCCCAGCCGTCGCCGGCCAACGGGAGCCAGCCGCCGCCGGCGAAATAGTCATCCTCCGGCGTCCA
>JAWLGJ010000002.1:0-145402 GCA_041685145.1 Magnetospirillaceae bacterium
AGCGACTCCTTGTTGGTGTCGATGATGAACAGGATGTCCGGCAGGCCGCCCATCTCCTTGATGCCGCCCAGCGCCCGGTCCAGCTTCTCGCGCTGGCGGTCGAGGTTGAGCTGCTCCTTCTTGGTCAGCCCCGCCAGGGCGCCGGAGGAGAGTTGGTCGTCCAGGTCGCGCAGGCGCTTGATCGAATTGGAGATGGTCTTCCAGTTGGTGAGCATTCCGCCCAGCCAGCGATGGTTGACGTAATACTGGCCGCAGCGCCGCGCCGCTTCGGCGACCGGTTCGGCCGCCTGGCGCTTGGTGCCGACGAACAGCACGCGGCCGCCGCCGGCCACCACCTCGCGCACCGCTTCCATCGCGCGGTGCAGAAGCGGCACGGTCTGCTGCAAATCAATGATGTGGATGCCGTTGCGGACGCCGTAGATGTAGGGCTCCATCTTCGGATTCCAGCGGCGGGTGTTGTGGCCGAAATGCACGCCGGCCTCGACAAGCTGGCGCATGGTGAACGTCGGCAGAGCCATGAGGGAAGTCCTTCCTTCTCCGGTTGGGCCTCCGCGGGAAGTCGCCGGCGCCGTCCACGACCATATGTCCGGGACGGCCCGACACCGGAGCGACCGCCGTCAAACCGGCTGGGCCGCGCGTCCCGCGTGCGGGTTTCTGATGGGTGGCGTAGATAACCGCTTGCAGGGCGTTTGGCAAGGCCGATTAAGGCTTTGGTGGCGCCCCTGCGGCGCGGCGATGGGCGGCGCGGCCGCCGCGGCGGCTCAGCGCCGCCGGCGCGGCGGCGGACGGCGGGGGCCGGAGGGGCCGGCGCGCTCGTCCTTATGGCGGAAGTTGATCCGCCCCTTGGTCAGGTCGTAGGGGGTCATTTCCAGGGTGACGCGGTCACCGGCGATAATGCGGATGCGGTGCTTGCGCATCTTGCCGGCCGCATAGGCCATGATGTCCTGGCCGGTATCCAGGCGAACCCGGAAACGGGCGTCGGGCAGCACCTCGCTGACCACGCCCTCCATTTCGATGACGTCTTCCTTCGCCACAATCGCTCCTCGCGGGATGCCAACAAAGCAGAGGGGCGGCACAGGCCGCCCCCCGCCCAGAAGCTCAGACCGCGCGGAGGTCGGTCGCCGCCGTCTTGCCGTTGCGGCCGGTCTCAAGGCCGAAGGAGACCTTCTGGCCTTCGTTGAGGCTCGCCATGCCGGCGCGCTCGACCGCCGAGATGTGCACGAACACATCCTGCGAACCATCGTCGGGCGTGATGAAGCCATAACCCTTGGTGGGGTTGAACCATTTGACGGTGCCAGTCGACATTTTCTTCTCTCTGCTTGATGAATCGCCCGCCGCGACGCCGCGTCGGGCATCAAATCACGTTTTGGGAGAAAGGAAAATCCGACACGAGGCAGGAAGATCACGGAACGCCCAAGACGCGTTCGACCAGCAGACAATGGGGCAACCACGCCCGCATTGCAAGCGCAATCGACTCGCGCGGATGGAGCGCCGCCCCCGCCCCGGGGCGTCGTCCCGCTAATTCCCGCCGCCGGCGGCGGGGCTTTCGATCTCGGGCATGTCCTCCGCCCGGCCCAGCGCCACCACCGCCGCCAGGGCCAGAAGGCCCAATACCAGCAGCACCAGGGCCCGGCGGCGCTGTGATCCAGGGGCGTCGGCGGCCTCGGCGCGGCGGCCCAGGCGCCGGCCCGCCGCCAGGGCGCCGAGGAAAGCGGCGGCGCCCGCCGCCACCGCCAGCGACGCCATCGCCGGGCCGCTCCAGGCCGGCCAGGGGCCGTCGCCGTAGAGCAGGCCCCAGAAGACCGCCGCCGCCAGCCCCGCCGCCATGGCCGCCGCCAGCAGGCCCAGCGCCACGCCCCAGACCAGCCCCGCCATCAGAAAGAGTGTTCGCGCGCCCATCAGTTGCGCACCATAGCCGACACCGGCGCCCACAGCACGGCCTCGATATCGCCCGCCGCCAGCAACAGCATGACCAGCCGGTCGAGGCCCAGCGCCACGCCGGCGGCCGGCGGCATTGCGCCGACGGCGGCGATGAAGTCCTCGTCGACGGGCCAGCATTCGCCGTAGAGCCGCCGTTTGAGCGCCATGTCGGCCTCGAAGCGCCGCCGCTGCTCAATGGCGTCGGTCAGCTCGCCGAAGCCGTTGGCAAGCTCGACGCCACAGGCATAGACCTCGAAGCGTTCCGCCCAGCGGCCGTCCTCGGGCTTCGGCCGCGCCAGCGCCGCCATGCTCACGGGGTAGTCATACAGCACCGCCGGCGCGCCGACGCCCAGATGCGGCTCGATGCGGTCCAGCAGAATACGGAAGAACACGTCCTCGAAGCGGTCGGCGGCATCGGTGGCGATGTCCAGGCGCGCCGCCGCCGCCGCCAGCGGCGCCGGGTCGGGGTCGCGCGGGTCGCCTTGCAGGCAGGCGGGCAGGTCGATCCCGGCATATTCGGCGAAGGCCTCCGCCACCGTCAGGCGCCGCCAGGGGCGCGCGGGGTCGCAGACGCGCCCGCCCCACACCATCTGTCGGCTGCCGGCGGCCTCGGCGGCGGCGCGGACCAGCGCCTCGCAGTCGTCCATGATGTCGCGGTAGGAGGCACCGGCGCGGTACCACTCCAGCATGGAAAACTCGGGATGATGCACGTCCGAGCGCTCGCCGTTGCGGAAGACGCGGGCGACCTGGAAAATGCGCTCCAGCCCACCGGCGAGCAGCTTCTTCATCGCGAATTCGGGCGAGGTGTGCAGGTACAGCCGCCGCCGCTCGGCGCCGAAGGGTTCGGCGAGATCGGTGGCGAAGGCACGCAAATGCGGCTCCATCCCCGGCGCCACCTGCAGCGCCGGGGTTTCGACCTCGTCGAAGCCGCGGGCGGCGAAGAAATGACGCACCGCCGCCACCACGGCCGCCCGCCGCCGCAGCATCGGCAGGCGTGGCCCCAGCACCTCGGGCCGCCACCACGGCTTTTCGGTCATCGCCGTTTCCTCTATGACTCGGCCACCGCCGCTCCACCTAGCATGAAGCCGACGCCATGTCGCCCTTCCCCGAACGCCTGACCCCGTATCTGCGCGACCTGATCGCGGCCGAGGGCCCGGACGGCCCCATCGCCCGGCAGTACCTGCCCGACCCGCGCGAGGCCGAGACCCGCCCGGAGGAGCGTGCCGACCCCATCGGCGACGCCGCCCACAGCCCCGTCAAGGGCGTCGTCCACCGCTATGGGGACCGCGCGCTGCTGACCCCGGTGATGGCCTGCCCGGTGCATTGCCGCTTCTGCTTCCGGCGCGAGGCGGTGGGCGGCCCGCACGCGCGCCTCAACGACGACGAGCTTGCCGCCGCGCTGGCCTATCTGCGCGCCCACGCGGAGGTCTGGGAGGTGATCCTGTCGGGCGGCGATCCCCTGACCCTGCCGCCGGAGCGCCTCGGGCGCATTGTCGCCGAACTGGACGGCATCCCCCATGTGCGCGTCATCCGCATCCACACCCGCCTGCCGGTCGCCGACCCGCCGCGGATGCGGTTCCCCGCGGCGGCGGCGCGCGCCTGCCGGGCGCCGATCTATGCCGTCATCCATTGCAACCACGCCAGCGAACTCACCCCGGCCGCGCGCGATGCCTTCGACGCCTTGCGGGCCGCCGGGGTGCATCTGCTGGCGCAGACGGTGCTGCTGCGGGGCGTCAACGACAGCGTCGAGGCGCTGGAGGCGCTGATGCGGGATCTGGTCGCCCTGGGCGTCATGCCCTATCACCTGCACCATCCCGACCTGGCGCGCGGCACCGGGCATTTCCGCCTGGGCCTGGAGGAAGGCCGCGACCTGGTGCGGCGGCTGTCGGCGCGGGTGTCGGGTTTGTGCCGGCCGACCTATGTCCTCGACATCCCCGGCGGGCACGGCAAGGTGCCGGTGGCGGCCAGTCATGTCGGCGACGACGGCTGGGTCGAGGACTGGCAGGGAGGGCGGCACCCCTATCCGCGGTTGCCCTGAAGCGTTGCCTGCCGGCGGGAAGGCTGTTAGCTTCCGCGCCGAGTTTCCCCGGCATTCAGGCGAACGGTCCATGAAAATCCAGGCCAACACCATCCGCCCCGGCAACATCATCGAGCACCAGGGCAAGCAGTGGGCGGTGCTGAAGATTCAACTCATCCAGCCCGGCAAGGGCGGCGCCTTCATCCAGGTGGAGATGCGTGACATCCGCACCGGCATCAAGTCCAACGAACGCTGGCGCACCGCCGATTCGGTCGAGAAGCTGATGGTCGAGGAGCGCGAGTGCACCTTCCTGTTCGTCGACGGCGACAACCTCACCTTCATGGACAGCGAGACCTTCGAGCAGTTCGTGCTGCCGCGCGACGTGATGGGCGAGCAGGCGCTGTACCTGCAGGACGGCATGGCGGTGACCATCGACTTTGTCGAGGGCTCGCCGGTGTCGGTGACGCTGCCCAGCACCGTGGTCATGGAGGTGGTCGAGGCCGACCCGGTGGTGAAGGGCCAGACGGCGGCGTCGTCCTACAAGCCGGCGCGGCTGGAAAACGGCGTGCGGGTGATGGTGCCGCCCTTCGTCGAGCAAGGCACCCGCATCGTGGTCAACACCGGCGACAACACCTACGTCGAGCGCGCCAAGGACTGAGGATACCGCCCCCGTGGCATTCCGTTCCGCCATCATCAACGTCATGGCAGCGGCCGCCCGCAAGGCGGCGCGCGGTCTGGTGCGCGACTTCGGCGAGGTCGAGCAGCTTCAGGTGTCCAAGAAAGGCACCAGCGATTTTGTCTCCTCGGCGGACCTGCGCGCCGAACGGGTGCTGAAGGTGGAATTGCGCAAGGCGCGCCCCGACTACGGCTTCCTGGTCGAGGAGGCCGGCGCCGAGGAGGGCCGCGACCCCGGCCAGCGCTGGATCGTCGATCCCCTCGACGGCACCACCAATTTCCTGCACGGTATCCCGCACTTCGCCATTTCCATCGGTTTGGAACGCGAGGGTGAAATAATCGCCGGGGTCGTTTACCATCCGGTAGCAGACGAGATGTACCATGCCGAGAAAGGCGCCGGAGCCTTTCTCAACGAACGGCGGCTGCGGGTGTCGGCGCGCCGGCGGCTGGAGGATGCGGTGACCGCCACCGGCATTCCGCATCGCGGCCGCGGCGACCACGCCGTTTTCCTGCGGCAGATGGAGGCGGTGATGGCGCGGACGGCGGGGGTGCGCCGGTTCGGGGCCGCCGCCCTCGATCTGGCCTATGTCGCGGCCGGCCGCTTCGACGGGTTTTGGGAGACGCATCTTTCGGCGTGGGACATGGCGGCCGGCATTCTGCTGGTGCGGGAGGCCGGCGGTTATGTCAGCGAGATCGACGGCGGCGCGGACATGATGGCCTCGGGCAGCATCCTGGCCTCCAACGACCATCTGCACCGGCCGCTCGGCGAGGTACTGCGCGGCGCCGGCGCTACGTAAGGCGGGCTTTATCACCCCAAAGGGGCGCCCACGTAGCGAAGAGATGACGGGCGGTGCCGGCGCAACCGTGCTAAGGGGGCGGGCCGCATCGCCCCCGCGATGCCGCATTTGGGTGATAGCCGCGAGACAATGCAGGAATCAAAAGTCCAACCCCCCGCCGACAGGCCGGCAATGACGCAGCCGGGCCGGTTTCTTGTGCGCATGGCGCTGTTCCTGGTGGCGGTCGCCGGCATCCTGGCGCTGCTGGCCGGCGGCCTCATGGACGCCTTCATGGCCAACCCGCCCCTCAACGGCCTTATCCTGGGCGTGGCGGTCATCGCCATCGGCCTCAATTTCCGCCAGGTGCTGATGCTGCGCCCCGAGGTCGAATGGATCGAGGGCCTGCGGCGCGGCCGCCCGGTGTTGTCCGGCGACAGCCCGCGCCTGCTGGCGCCGCTGGCCAGTATGCTGGGCCAGCGCCGCGACCGCATCAGCCTGTCGGCGATGGCGCTGCGCTCGGTCCTGGACGGCATATCCTCGCGCCTGGACGAATCGCGCGAGATTTCCCGCTATTTCACCGGCCTGCTGATCTTCCTGGGCCTGCTGGGCACCTTCTGGGGCCTGGTGCAGACGGTGGGGGCCGTGGGCGAGGTCATCGGCAGCCTGTCGCTGGCCGGCGACGACTTCGGCCGCGCCTTCGACGACCTGAAGGGGGGGCTGGAGAAGCCCCTCGGCGGCATGGGCACGGCATTCTCGTCGTCGCTGTTCGGTCTGGGCGGGTCGCTGGTGGTGGGCTTCCTCGACCTCCAGGCGGGGCGGGCCCAGAACCACTTCTACAACGAGATGGAGGAATGGCTGTCAACCCAGACCAAGCTGGGCGGCGGCCATTTCGGCGGCGACGCCGAGGGGGGCGGCTCCGTGCCGGCCTATGTGCAGGCGCTGCTGGAGCAGACCGCCGACTCCCTCGACAACCTGCAGCGCATCATCGCCCGCGGCGAGGAGGGGCGCATCCAGTCGGCCGGCAACATGCGCGACCTGACCGAGAAGATCTCCACCCTGACCGACCAGATGCGCACCGAGCAGTCGCTGATGAAGAAGCTGGCCGAGAGCCAGCTTGAGTTGCGGCCGCTGCTGGCCAAGCTGGCCGAGGCCAGCGGCAACGAGCTTGACGAACTGACCCGCGGCCACATCCGCAACATCGACTACAACCTCAACCGCTCGGTGGAGGAAATCGCCAGCGGGCGCGATGAGTTGATTCGCGAGATGCGCAGCGAATTCCGGCTGCTGGCGCGCACCATCGCCGCCATCGCCGAGGAAACCGACCAACAGCACTACGAACAGCCGTAGGGAGCGGAGCGCATGGCGTCCATCAGCCGCCGCAGCCGCCGCCCCGCGGACATCTGGCCGGGCTTCGTCGACGCCCTGTCCGGCCTGTTGCTGGTCATCATCTTCGTGCTGCTGGTGTTCGTGCTGTCGCAGTTCTTCCTGGGGCAGGCGCTGTCGGGGCGCGACGAGGCGCTGGCGCGGTTGAACCGGCAGGTGACGGAGCTGTCGGAGCTGCTGTCGCTGGAGCGCGAGGCCAACGCCGAATTGCGCCTGGACGTCGGCCAGCTTGCCGCCGAATTGCAGACCTCGGTCGCGGCGCGCGAACGCATGGCCGACCAGTTGGCCGAGATGGACGACCTGCGCGCCCGCCTCGCCACCGCCACCGACCGGGCCGAGGCCGCCGAGGCGCGGGTCGCCCAGGTCGAGGGGCGGCTTGCCGACGCCTACCAGACCATCGACGCCGACCGCGAAACCATCGAGGCCCAGCTTGGCGAACTGGCGCTGCTGCGCCACGACGTCGAGGCGATGAAGGCGCTGAAGGCGGAACTGGAGCAGGAGGTCGCCGCCCTCGGCTCGCGGCTGGCCGAGCGCGAGGGCCAGTTGGCCCAGGAGCGCCGCCTGTCGGAGGAGGCGCGCGCCCACGCCGCGCTGTTGAACCAGCGCCTGCGGGAGTTGCGCTCCGAACTGGCGCGGCTGGCCGACGCCCTCGACGCCTCGGAGGCGACCATCGAGGAACAGCGGGCCCAGATCGTCGATTTGGGCACTCGCCTCAACCGCGCCCTGGCCAGCAAGGTCGAGGAACTGCGGCGCGCGCGTTCGGAATTCTTCGGCCGCCTGCGCGAGGTGCTCGGCGACCGCCCCGGCGTCAGCGTCGAAGGCGACCGCTTCGTCTTCCAATCGGAACTGCTGTTCGGCTCCGGCTCGGCGCAGGTGGGCGAGGCCGGCCGCAACCAGCTGGCGCAACTGGCGGCGACCCTGCGCGAGGTCATGGACGAGCTTCCCGACGACCTCAACTGGGTGCTGCGGGTCGACGGCCACACCGACCGGGTGCCGATCAACAACGAACTGTTCCAGTCGAACTGGGAACTGTCGCTGGCCCGCGCCATGTCGGTGGTGCGCTTCCTCATCGACCGGGGCATTCCCGCCGACCGCCTGGCCGCCGCCGGCTTCGGCGAGCATCATCCCGTGGCCGAGGGCAGCACGCCCGAGGATCTGGCCAAGAACCGGCGCATCGAACTGCGGCTGGATCAGGCCTGACCCGCCCGCATTGCACCAGGGCGGGCGCTGGGTTACAAACGGGCGCGCGTTCCCGGCAATCCTGACGTCACCTTCGGAGAGAGCATGGCCTCCTATCAGTACATCTATGTGATGAAGAACCTTTCGAAGGTCTATCCCGGCGGTCGGGAGGTTCTGAAAAACATCCAACTGTCGTTCTTCCCCGGCGCCAAGATCGGCGTGCTGGGCCCCAACGGCGCCGGCAAGTCGACCCTGCTGCGCATCATGGCGGGGCTGGACCACGACTACTCGGGCGAGGCCTGGCCGGCGGAGGGCGTGAAGGTGGGGTTCCTGCCGCAGGAGCCGGATCTTGATCCGGCCAAGGACGTGCAGGGCAACGTCACCGACGGCCTGGGCGAGACCAAGACGCTACTGGAACGCTTCGAGGCGGTGAGCGCGCGCTTCGCCGAGGAACTGACCGACGACGAGATGAACGCCCTCATCGCCGAGCAGGGCGAGTTGCAGGAGCGCATCGACGCCCTCGACGCCTGGGACGTCGACCGCAAGGTCGAGATCGCGATGGACGCGCTGCGCTGCCCGCCCGGCGACGCCGACGTCACCAAGCTGTCGGGCGGCGAGCGGCGCCGGGTGGCGCTGTGCCGGCTGCTGCTGTCGCGGCCCGACATGCTGCTGCTGGACGAGCCCACCAACCACCTTGACGCCGAGTCGGTCGCTTGGCTGGAGCGGCACCTGCGCGAATATACCGGTACGGTGGTGATGGTCACCCACGACCGCTATTTCCTCGACAACGTCACCGGCTGGATTCTGGAACTCGACCGCGGCCGCGGCATCCCCTACGAGGGCAACTACTCCGCCTGGCTGGAGCAGAAGCAGAAGCGCCTGGAGCAGGAGGCGCGCGAGGAAACCGCCCGCCAGCGCACCATCCGCGACGAGTTGGAATGGATTCGGCAAAGCCCCCGCGCCCGCCAGGCCAAGAGCAAGGCCCGCATCACCGCCTTCGAGGATCTGGTGGCCCAGGCGGGGAGCGAACGCACCGGCCAAGCGCAGATCGTCATTCCGCCCGGCCCGCGCCTGGGCAACCTCGTCATCGAGGCCGAGCACCTGCGCAAGGGCTATGGCGACCGCCTGCTGATCGAGGACTTGTCCTTCAAGCTGCCGCCCGGCGGCATCGTCGGCGTCATCGGCCCCAACGGCGCCGGCAAGACCACCCTGTTCCGCATGATCACCGGCCAGGAACAGCCCGACGGCGGCAGCTTCCGGGTCGGCGAGACGGTGGCCCTGGGCTATGTCGACCAGTCGCGCGACACCCTCGCCGCCGACAAGACGGTGTGGGAGGAGGTTTCCGGCGGCCTCGACGAAATCGACCTCGGCAAGCGGACCATGCCCTCGCGTGCCTATGTGGCGCAGTTCAACTTCAAGGGCTCCGACCAACAGAAGAAGGTCGGCCAGTTGTCGGGCGGCGAGCGCAACCGCGTCCACCTGGCGAAGATGCTGAAAAGCAAGGCCAACGTCATCCTGCTCGATGAACCGACCAACGATCTGGATGTCGATACCCTGCGGGCGCTGGAGGAATCGCTGCTGGAGTTCCCCGGCTGCGCGGTGGTGGTCTCGCACGACCGCTGGTTCCTGGACCGCATCGCCACCCACATCATCGCCTTCGAGGGCGACTCGCAGGTGGTTTGGTTCGAGGGCAACTACGAAGCCTACGAGGCCGACCGCAAGCGCCGCCTGGGCGCCGAGGCCGACCAGCCCCACCGCATCAAGTACAAGCCGCTGGTGCGCTCATAACGCGCTCCCACCCGAGGCCCGCCACCAGCCGCCGTTGAGGCGGCGGCCAAGCGGGCGGACGCCCGCGCCCGGCGAGGGCATGAAAGACTCCACCGCCGTCGAGGCGGCGGTCAAGCGGGCGGACGCCCCGCGCCCGGCAAGGGCATAAAAGTCTCCACCGCCGTCAAGGCGGTGGGGGCGAGACGGCAACGCGCTACGCCATCCGCCCCATCAGCGCCAGCAGCGCCGCCACCGGCACATAGGCGGCCGCCACATAGGGCAGGTTCCAGCGCCACGCGACCTGCCAGGGGGAGCGCCGCAGGAACCGCGACACCTGCATGACGGTGCCGGAGAACGGCGACGCCGCCGTGCCCAGGCACCACCCCGCCAGCAGGGTGGCGCCCATGAGCCAGGCCGGCACCCCCAGCGCCGCCGGCGGCAGCACCTGCCCCGCCACCACCACCAGCACCACCGGATGCACGCCGACGGCGCCGAGCAGCGTCAGCGCCGCCAGCAGCAGCGCCAGCGCCGCCTCGGGCGCCGGCGCCAGCGCCGCCAGCGCCGCCGCCACCGCATCCGGGTTCAGATAGGCGGCGACGCCGGCACCGAGCAGATTGGCGCCGGTGAACACCAGGCCCTCGCCCCGCAGCGACGGCAGCCGGCGTGCGTGCTCGCGCAGCAGATGCCCGGCGGCGGCGACGGCGCGACGGCGCCCCGCCAGGCGCGCCTGCCAGCCCAGCGCCACCAGCGGCGCCACGACGCCGATGGCGAAGGGGATCGACAGATCGGCGCGCTCGGCCAGGGCCAGCACCGGCACCGCCAACAGCGCGAACACCAGCAGCGTCGCCGCCAACTCAGGGCGCGGCAGGCGCGGCGGCGGCGCCGTCGCCGCGGGGCGCGGGCCACGGGTCAGGCGGTCGAGGCCATAGGCGACGGCGATCAGCACCGCCGCCACCGCCAGCCCCCCCGGCGCCACCTGCGGCCAGCCCAGCCCCGGCAGGGTCACCAGCACCACCGCCATCGCCACGAAGAAGGGCGACCACGCCGCCGCCGCCGAGAAGCCGCGCATCGCCGCCATGCTCAGGCGCCGCTCAAGGCGCGGCTCCGGCTGCCGGCCCAGCAGGTTGAGGACCAGATACAGCCCCGCCAGATTGAGCACCGCGCCGATGAGGCTGCCGGCCAGCGACACCATCAGGAAGCGCCGCCCCGGCGGCTGGCGCACCATCGCCTCGCCGACGCGGCGAAAGGCGGGACTGGCCAGCGCCGGCCGATTGAGGAAGGCGACGGCGGCGAACAGCACCATCAGCGGCAGTGTGCGCTCCAGCCCCTGGCGCAGCGCCAGCCAGCCCTCCCCGGCCGCCGCCCCCAGGGCGAGGCCAAGAGCCGCCAAGCCACCGGCCAGCAGCCCCTGCGAGACCGGGGCGCGCGGCGCCTCCAGAATCAGGAACACCGCCAGCGCGGCGGCGGCGGCGGCGGTCAGGTGTGGCGCCCCGGCCAGCGCCCCGAGCACGGCGCCGGCATACAGCAGCCAGTAGGCTGCGGCCGCCAGCCGCGATGCAGACGCCAAGCCGCTTCGCCTAGACCGGGATGCGGAAGCCCACGGCCTCCAGGTCCGCCGCCAGCGCGGCGCTTTCCGCCGCGTCCAGGGCCGTCAGGGGCGGCCGCACCGTCCGCCAGGCGTGGTCATCGCGGGCGTCGGCCAGCGCCGCCTTGAGGGCGGCGATCATGGGATGGCCCTCGAAGGCGCGGCGGGTGGCGATCAGGCGCTCCTGCATGGCCTCGGCCTCCGGGGCCTGCCAGTTGGCGTAGAGCTGCCGAATGGCGGCGGCGTTGACATTGGCGGTGGCCGAGATGCAACCGGCACCGCCGGCCCGCATCGCCGGAAGCAGCAGGGTCTCCGACCCAGGAAAGACCGCGAAACCCGGCAGCGCCTTCAGCAACGCCTCGGTGTTGGCCCAGTCGCCGGAGCTGTCCTTCAGCCCCACCACCGTGCGCGGATAGGCCTTGACCAGCCGCTCCACCAGCGCCAGCGACAGCGGCACCGCCGACATGCGCGGGAAGTGATAGAGATAGACCCGCAGGCGCGAATCGCCGACGCGCTCGATGACCTCGGCAAAGGCGCGGAACAGCCCGTCGTCGCCGACGCCCTTGTAGTAGAAGGGCGGCAGCATCAGCACCCCGCCGCAGCCCCGGCGCACCGCATGGGCGGTCAGGCGCACCGTGTCGGGCAGCGCGCAGCAGCCGGTGCCGACCATCATCCCGGCCGAGTCGAGGCCGGCATCCACCAGCGCATCGAGCAGTTCCTCGCGTTCCTCGACCGACAGCGAGGTGGCCTCGCTGGTGGTGCCGAACAGCGCCAGTCCGCAGCCCTGGGCCAGCAGCCAGCGGCCATGCGCGACCAGCCGCGCCGCGTCGGGCGACAGGTCGGCGTGAAACGGCGTGAGAACCGGCGCGTAGACGCCCTTCAGCATGGCACGGCCTCCGGCAAAACCACGGGAACGGCGCTCAGCATGTCCAGCCGCGCCCGCGGTCGTCAATCCTCTTCGTCGAAGCGGCGGCCGATGGGGACGTCGCGGTGTATGGAGACGCACAGGATCAGCCCGAAGCCGAACAGCAGCGTCAGCATCGACGTGCCGCCGTAGGAAATCAGCGGCAGCGGCACCCCCACCACCGGCAGCAGCCCCATCACCATCGCGATGTTGATGAACACATAGAGGAAAAAGGTCGTCGTCACCCCCAGTCCCACCAGGCGTCCGAACTGGTTGCCGCAGCGCAGGCTGATGGCGTAGCCGTAGACGATCACCGCCAGATACAGCAGCAGCAGCGCCAGACCGCCGACCATGCCGAACTCCTCGGCCAGCATGGTGAAGATGAAGTCGGTTTGCTTCTCGGGCAGGAAGTTGAGGTGGCTTTGGCTGCCCTGCAACAGTCCCTTGCCGAACATGCCGCCCGAGCCCAGGGCGATCTTCGATTGCAGGATGTGATAGCCGGCCCCCATCGGATCCTGTTCGGGGTTGAGGAAGGTCAGCACGCGCTTTTTCTGGTAGTCGTGCAGGAAGTTCCACGCGACCGGAATGCTGGCCAGCGCCAGACCGCCGACGCCCGCGAACCAACGCAGCGGCACCCCGGCCAGATAGAAAATCGCCGCCGCCCCCATCAGCAACAGCCCCGCGGTGCCCAGGTCGGGCTGCTTGAGCACCAGGGCCACCGGCAGCGCCACGATCACCAGCGGCGTCAGCAGGAACAGGGGGCGGCGAACCTCCTGCAGGGTCGCGGGATGGAAGTAGCGCGCCAGGGCCAGAATCAGGGCCATCTTCATGATTTCGGAGGGCTGCAATTGCAGGATCCCCAGGTCGATCCACCGCTGCGCGCCCATGCCGACATGGCCGTAGAATTCCACCGCCACCAGCAACGCTAGGCCGATGCCATACAGAACATAGGCGCCGCGCATCCAGAACCGGATGTCGACCAGGGCCACCACCAGCATGGCGGCGACCCCGGCGCCGAAGCGCATCACCTGGCGTTTCATCCAGGGATCGGGGCTGCCGTTGGCGGCGGAATACAGCATTCCGAAGCCGATGCTGGCGATGACCGCCAGCAGCAGCACCAGCGGCCAGTTGAGCTGCCACAGCTTGACCCGCAGCGGGATTGACTCGCGCCCGAAGCTCATCCGCGCTCCCTCCCCGCCTCAACGGTGTCGGCGGCGACGGGGCGCGGGTGGCGGCGCTGGGTCTCGATCAGCAGGTCGCGGGCGATCGGCGCGGCGGTGCGCGAACCGCTGCCGCCATGCTCGACCACCACCGACACCGCGAAGCGCGGCGCGTCGACGGGGGCGTAGCCCACGAACAGGGCGTGGTCGCGCGACCGCCAGGGCAGTTCCTCGTTGGTGAGCACGCCGCTCTGGCGTTCATGCAGGGTGATGCGGCGAACCTGTGCGGTGCCGGTCTTCCCCGCCATCTCGAATCCCGGCTCGACAATGCGCGACATGAAGGCGGTGCCGCCCAGTTCGTTGGTCACCCCGTGCAGCCCGTGCTGCACCGCCGCCAGCGCCGCGCGTGGCACCCCGGCGGAGGGAAAGCCCCCCAGCACGGTTTCGCCGGGGGCGCCGGCGTTATCCGGCGGCGGCTGGCGGCGCACCACATGCGGCACGACGGCGCGGCCGCCATTGGCGATGCGGGAGGTCATCACCGCAAGCTGCAACGGCGTCGCCAGCACGAAGCCCTGGCCGATGCCGTTGACCAGCGTCTCCCCCAGGTGCCAGGGCTGGCCCAGTTCGGCCCGCTTCCAGGCGCGGGTGGGGACGTTGCCAGACCGCTCGCCGGGCAGGTCGATGCCGGATTCGGTGCCCAGCCCGAACCGCTGCGCCATGTCGGCGATGCGGTCGATGCCCACCCGGCGGGAGACCTCGTAGTAATAGACGTCGCAACTGTGCTTGAGGGAATCGTGGAGGTCGATCCAGCCGTGACCGCCGCGCTTCCAGCAGTGGAAGCGCGTATCGCCCAATTCGATATGGCCGCGGCAGTAGAAACGCTCCTCGGGCGTCACCACCCCGGCCTCCAGCGCCGCCAGGGCGACGATGGGCTTGAAGGTCGAGCCCGGCGCGTATTGGCCGGCGGTGGCCTTGTTGGTCAGCGGCGCGCGCGGATTCTCGACCAGCGCCTTCCACTCCTCGAAGCGCAGGCCGCGGTTGAAGGCGTTGGGGTCGAAGCTGGGCGCCGAGGCCAGGGCGAGCACTTCGCCGGTGTGCACGTCCATGACCACCGTGGAGGCGCTTTGCCCCTCCAGCCAGCGCATGGCAGCGGCCTGGATGTCGGCGTCGATGGTCAGGGTGAGGTCGTGGCCGGGGTCGCCGTCGTCGCGCGACAATTCGCGGATCACCCGCCCCAGGGCGTTGACCTCGACCTGCCGGGTGCCGCCGGAGCCTCGCAATTGGTGGTCGTAGACGCGCTCGACCCCCGCCTTGCCGATGCGAAAACCCGGAAGCTCCAGCAGCGGATCGCCGGTCAGATCCTTCTCGGAGACGGCGGCGACATAGCCGACGACATGGGCGGCGAGCGGCCCGGCGGGATAGGTGCGGCTTTCGCCGACGTCGATGGTGACGCCGGGCATGTCGAGGATGTTGACCTCGATGCGGGCGACCTCCTCCCAGGACAGGTTCTCGCGCACCTTGACGGGCACGAAGCTGCGCCGCTTCTTCACCTCGCGGTGGATGCGCTCCCGCTCCGCCTCGGCGAGGGGGATGACCTCCGCCAGCGCGTCGAGGGTGGCGTCGAGGTTGCGCGCCTGCTCCAGGACCACCAGAACGCGGAAATTCTGGTCGTTCAGCGCCAGCGGCACACCGTTGCGGTCGAAGATGCGCCCGCGCGGCGGCGCCACCAGGCGCATACTGATGCGGTTCTCCTCCGCCAACATACGGTAGCGGTCGGCCTGCACCACCTGCAGGTAGTACATGCGCCCCACCAAGGCCGACAGCAGCAACAGCTTGCCGCCGCCCAGCAGGACGGCGCGCCGGGTGACCATGCGGGCGCGTTCGTGGTCGCGCGCCACGGCTACACCCGCCCCAACACCAGGGCGTGCCCCCGCGCCAGCATCCAGGCCAGCGGCGGGTAGACCGCCAGAGTCATCAGGTGCCCCAGCACCAGCGGCCGCGTCGGCGCCAGCGCCCCCGCCAGCGCCGAGTTCAGCGCCCAGGCCAGGCCGGCCGCCATCGTGGCGATGAACACGAACGCCAGCCAGACGATGACGAAGGGCGCCCCCAACAGGAAACGCCGCTGCGAAGCCACCGCGCCCTGCGCCAGCAGGAAGATCAGGGCCTGCACGCCGAGGGCGCCGCCGCCGACAATGTCGCAGAAGACGCCGGCGGCGAAGGCGGCCGTGGCCGGAAACAGGTCGGGGCGATAGGCCGACCAGTAGAAGACCGCCACCAGCGGCAGCGCCGGCGCCACATGCGCGAAACCGGGGATGCGCGTCGGCACCACCTGGAGCAGCGCCAGCAACAGCACCGTGATCACCGGCAGGAACTGCCGCAGGCCGTTGTCCAGCCGCTGGCCCAGGCTGGGCTTCATCTCGGCCGCGCCCCCGCTTCGGCGGCGCCGGCCTCGCCGGCCCCGCCATCGCCGTCGTCGCGATCGGCGTCGTCGCCGCCCGCACCACCATCGCCGGCCGCCACGGCCGTCCCGGCATCGGCGGCGGGCGCGGCCTCGTCCAGGCCCGGGAAGCTGTAGTCGACCAGGGTGACGAATTCGAGGCGGTGACGCTCGACGAAGGGCTCCACGCGCACCACCTCCTCGGCGACCGAGGCGACGACGCCGACGGGGATGCCGGGCGGGAAGGCGCCGCCATGCCCGGACGTGACCACATGGTCGCCGGGACTGACCGAGACGTTCTCGGCCAGGTAGTTCAGCAGGGGCCGGCTGGTGTTGTCGCCGGCGAGCATGGCCTTGGCGCGGCTGCTTTCGACGATGACGGGAACGCGGGCGTTCATGTCCGTCAGCAGGACGATGCGCGCCGAGCGCTCGCCCACCTCGACCACCCGTCCCACCAGCACGTCACCGGCGATCGCCGCTTGGCCCTTGCGCACGCCCTGTTGGCTGCCGGCGCCGACGAGCATGGCGTGGACGAACGAGCCGCCGAGATCGGCGATGACCCGCCCGGTGACGTAGCGCGGCGGCCGGTCGGTGACGAGGGAAAGCTGTTCACGCAGTACCCGCATCTCGCCTTCCAGGCGGCGGGCGGCGATCTGCCAGTGCAGCAGGCGCTGGTTCTCGCGGCGCAGGCGCTCGTTCTCGGCCCGAAGCTGCGCCAGTTCGCGGACATTGCCGGCGACCTCGGCCACCACCACCGCCGGGCGCGACAGCACGTCCAGAACCGGCGCCACCGCGTCCAGCACCGCCATGCGGGTGCGCTCGATGACGCGGGTATCCGCCCGCCCCACCAGCATGAGGGCGAGCGACAGGACGACGAGCAGAAAGAAGGTGAAGCGCTGAACGGCCGATCGGAAGACCGCAAGGCGCCCGGTGGCGCCGGCGTGCTGCTTCACGTCTCCCTCCCTTCGCGCCGTCCGCGGCCCCGGACGCCGCGGTCAGGCGCGGACCTAGTCGATGGTGCTGAGCACCGTCTTCAGCTTGTGCATCTCCTCCAGGGCGCGGCCGGTGCCGCGGGCGACGCAGGAGAGCGGGTCGTCGCCGATCATCACCGGCAATCCGGTTGCGTGCCGGAGAACATAGTCGAGATTGTTGAGGAGCGAGCCCCCGCCGGTGAGCACGATGCCCTTGTCGACGATGTCCGCCGCCAATTCCGGCGCCGTGTGCTCCAGCGCCATCTTCACCGCCTCGATGATGGCGCTGACCGGCTCGGCCAGGGCCTCGGCGATCTGGCGCTCCGAGATCACCAACTCCTTGGGCACCCCGTTCATCAGGTCGCGGCCCTTGATCTCCATCGTCGCGCCCTCGCCGTCCTCGGGCGGGCAGGCGCTGCCGATTTCCTTCTTGATGCGCTCCGACGAGCCCTCGCCGATGAGTAAATTATGGTTGCGGCGGATATAGGCGATGATCGCCTCGTCCATCTTGTCGCCGCCGACGCGCACGCTGCGCGAATAGACGATGCCGCCCAGGCTGAGCACCGCCACCTCGGTGGTGCCGCCGCCGATGTCCACGACCATCGAGCCGGTGGGCTCGGTGACCGGCAGGCCGGCACCGATGGCGGCGGCCATCGGCTCCTCGATCAGATAGACGCGGCGCCCGCCGGCCGCCTCGGCCGATTCCTGGATGGCGCGCCGTTCCACCGCCGTCGAGCCCGAGGGGACGCAAATAACGATCAGGGGGCTTGCGAACCGCCCCCTGTGCACCTTGCGGATGAAGTGCTTGATCATTTCCTCGGCGACGTCGAAGTCGGCGATGACCCCGTCGCGCAAGGGCCGGATGGCCTGGATGAAGCCCGGCGTGCGGCCCAGCATCAGCTTGGCCTCCTCGCCGACCGCCACCACCTTCTTGCGGCCCTTCTCCTCGCGGATCGCCACCACCGAGGGCTCGTTCAGGACGATGCCGCGGCCCTTGACGTAAACCAGCGTATTGGCGGTCCCCAGATCGATCGCCATGTCCGCGGACATCCAACCCGTAATCTTCGACAGCATTTACGTCACTCGTCCCCTTGCATCGTCGCGACAATGCCGGAGGCCAGGCTCCGGCATTGCCACCTTTGACCGGACCGCCACCCCCGTCCGACTTATATCAGGCGGACAGGGCTTGTGGGGCTGTTTTTTCGCGCTTCACCAGCAATTTGTTCAGCGCGTTGACATAGGCCCTCGCCGACGCCACCAGGGTGTCGGTATCCGCCCCCTGGCCGTTGACGGTGCGGCCCTCTTCCTCCAGGCGCACGGTCACTTCGGCCTGGGCGTCGGTTCCGCCGGTGACGGCGTGCACCTGATAGAGCTGCAGCCGCGCATCATGCGGGAACAACTCTTTCAACGCCTTGAATGTGGCATCAACAGGGCCGTCGCCGGTGGCCTTGCGGTTCCTGACCTCGCCGTCGATCTCCAGTTCCAGCTCGGCGCTCGGGGGGCGGTGCTTGCTGCCACACATGATTTCCAGCGACACGAAGCGGATGCGGTCGTTGGCGCGCAGCACCTCGTCGTCGACCAGGGCGATAATGTCCTCGTCGAAGACGTCCTTCTTCTTGTCGGCCAGATCCTTGAAGCGGCGGAACACGTCCTGGACGGCGTTCTCACCCAACTCGAAGCCCAGATCCTTCAGCTTGGCCTTGAAGGCCGCCCGCCCGGAGTGCTTGCCCAGGACCAGGTTGGACTTGTTCAGGCCCACCGATTCCGGGGTCATGATCTCGTAGGTCTGGGCGTTCTTCAGCATCCCGTCCTGGTGGATGCCGGATTCGTGCGCAAAGGCGTTGGCGCCAACGATGGCCTTGTTGGGCTGCACCAGGAAGCCGGTGACCGCCGAGACCAGCTTCGAGGCACGGGTGATCATCTCGGTGCGCACGCCGGTGGTGAAGGGCATCCGGTCCTGGCGGGTGCGCAGGGCCATGACGATCTCTTCCATCGCCGCGTTGCCGGCGCGCTCGCCCAGGCCGTTGACGGTGCACTCCACCTGCCGCGCCCCGGCCTGCACCGCCGCCAGCGAATTGGCCACCGCCAGGCCCAGATCGTTGTGGCAGTGCACCGACAGGATGGCCTTGTCGATGTTGGGCACCCGCGCGATCAGCATCGCGATCAGGGCCGCGAACTCGTCGGGCACGGCATAGCCCACGGTGTCGGGAATGTTGATGGTGGTGGCGCCGGCGTCGATGGCGGCCTCGACGCAGCGGCACAGGAAATCGGGCTCGGTGCGCGAGCCGTCCTCGGCCGACCATTCGACGTCATCGGTGAAGCGCCGCGCGAAGGAGACGCTGTCGATGACGTGCTGGTGCACGGCCTCGGGCTCCATCTGCAGCTTGTACTTCATGTGCAGCGGCGAGGTGGAGATGAAGGTGTGGATGCGCCGGCGCGCCGCCGGCTCGATCGCCTCGGCGCAGCGCTCGATATCCGCCCGGGTGGCCCGCGCCAAGCCGCAGACGGTGGAATTCACCACCTCTTGCGCCACGGCGCGCACGGCCTCGAAATCGCCGTTGGAGGCGATGGGGAAGCCGGCCTCGATGACGTCGACGCCCATTTCCTCCAGCGTCTTGGCGATACGAACCTTCTCCTCCAGGTTCATGGAGGCGCCGGGGGACTGCTCGCCATCGCGCAAGGTGGTGTCGAAAATGACGATGCGGCCGGAGTCGGTACTGTGTTCAATCATGGGTGTAATCCTTCTGCCCGAAAGGGTAATTGCCTGCGGTTAACAATCCCCTGAACGCCCGCCGCCGATCTGATACCGACGGCCCATACGGATCAGGACGCCCAGGGGCCCGTAAGTCGCAGGAGCAGAAGGAGGCGCAGGGTATCGGCGGGCAGGACGGCGGGCGCGGCGACGGCCGCCGCCACCACGGCCCCGGGGCCGGACGGAACGGTCATTGCCGACATGCCGCATTCCTGCATCATCGCGTGGCGATCGCCTTTCGGTTTCAGTGCCTGCCGTGGCACCACCCTTATAGAAAAGGGTGAAGGGATTCCTTGTCAATGCTTTGCTGCGTCTTTTCCGTCGACCTCAGCCGCCGTCGGTCAGCTCCAGGACCACCCGCACCAGCCCCGGATCGTCCTCGACGGTTTCGCGCCGAAAGCCCAGCACGTCGGTCAATCTGAGCATGGTCCGGTTCTCCTGCAGCACGTCGCCGAAAATGCGGCGGGTGCCGCGGCTGCGGGCGTAGTCGATGATGCGGCGCATCAACAGGATGCCCAGCCCCATGCCGGTCATGTCGCCGCGCACCAGCACCGCATATTCGGCGGTGTCGTTGTCGGGATCGGTGGTGATGCTGACCACCCCGTAAAGCTCGGTGGTGCCGGGGATGCCCTCGTCGGTGAGGATCAGCGCCATTTCTCGGTCGTAGTCGATCTGCGTGAAGCGCGCGGCGCCGACATGGCTGAGGGTCTTCATGGGCGCGAAGAAGCGCAGGCGGATTTCCTCGGGCGTCAGCTTGGCGAAGGCGCGGTGCAGGGCGCGCTCGTCCTCCGGCACCACCGGGCGCAACAGCAGGGTGCGACCGTCGCCGGTGGGGATGCGTTCCTCAAGATCCTTGGGATAGGGACGGATGGGCAGGCGGTCGCGGGCCTCGTCCGGCACCGCCCGCGCCCGTACGCGCGCGTCCAGCGCCACGACGCCGTAGGAATCGGCCAGCAGCGGGTTGATGTCCAGATCCGCCAGTTCGGGAATGTCGGCGGCAAGCTGCGCCACCTTGATCAGGGTCAGGGCCAGGGCGTCGAAATCGATCGCGGCCTGGCCGCGATAGCCGCAAAGCTGATGATAAATGCGCGTACGCGAGACCAGTTCGCGCGCGAGATGCATGTTGAGGGGCGGCAGCGCCAGCGAGCGGTCGCCGACGACTTCGGCGGCGGTGCCGCCGCTGCCGAACAGGATCACCGGGCCGAACTGGGCGTCCTCGGTGACGCCGACGATGAGTTCGTAGGCTTCGGGCCGATGCACCATCGGCTGCACGCTGATGCCGTCGATATGCGCCTCGGGCCGGGCCTCGCGCACCTCCTCCAGCATGGCGGCGGCGGCCCGGCGCACCGCCCCCGGCCCCACCACGTTCAGCACCACCCCGCCGACATCGCTTTTGTGGGTGATGTCGGGCGAGACCACCTTCAGCACCACCGCCACGCCCATCTCGGCGGCGACGGCGGCGGCGGCCTCGGGGTCGGCGGCGATGCGCGTCTGCACCACCGGCACCGCATAGGCGGCCAGCACCTCCTTGGCCTCGGCCTCGCTCAGCCACTCGCGGCCCTGGGCAAGCACCGCCGCGATCACGGCCCGCGCCCGCGCCGTGTCGGGCCGGAAGTCCTCGGGCACCGAGGACGGCGTCTCCATCAGCGTTTCCTGGTTGCGCCGATAGGTGACCATGTACATCAGCGAGCGCACCGCCTGCTCGGGCGTCTCATAGACCGGCACCCCCTGCGCCGCCAGATTGGCGCGGTGCGAATCGGGCAGGGTCTCGCCCACCCAGGCGGTCAAGACCGGGCGGGCGTGGGCGCCCTTGTGGCGGCCGGCGACCTCGCCGACGGCCTCGGCGGCGGCCTCGGCGGTGCCGACGGCGGTGGGGCAATGCAGCGCCACCACGGCATCGACGGCGCGATCGCCCAGAATCGCCTCCAGTGCGGCACGGTAGCGCTCGCCGCCGGCATCGCCCAGCACATCGACCGGATTGCCGTGCGACCAGGCGGGCGGCAGCGCCGCGTCCAGCGCCCGCAGGGTGGCCTCGGACAACTCCGCCAGGCGGCCGCCCCGGTCCAGCAGGGCGTCGGCGGCCAGCACGCCCATGCCGCCGCCATTGGTCAGCACGGCCACGCGGTCGCCGCGCGGCAGGGGCGCCATCGCCAGGATCTCGGCGGCCTCGAACAGTTCGTCGAGGCCATCGACGCGCAGCATCCCGGAGCGCCGGAAGACGGCGTCATAGACCAAGTCGTTTCCGGCCATCGAGCCGGTGTGTGAGGCCACGGCCTTGGCGCTGGCGGCGTGGCGCCCGCCCTTGACGACGATCACCGGCTTCATGCGCGCGGCGGCGCGGGCGGCGGACATGAACTTGCGCGGGCTGGTGACCTGCTCGACATAGAGGAGGATGGCGCGGGTTTCGGCGTCATTGGCCAGGAAGTCGAGCATGTCGCCGAAGTCGACGTCGACCATGTCGCCCAGCGAGACCAGATGCGAAAAGCCGATGCTGCGGCTTTCCGCCCAGCCAATGACGGCGGAGACGATGGCGCCGGACTGGGTGACGAAGGCCAGGCGGCCCGGCCGAGGGGTGCGATGGGCGAAGCTGGCGTTGAGCCCGGTGCGCGGGCTGACGATGCCCAGGCAGTTGGGCCCGACGAGGCGCATGACCGACGGCCGCGCCGCCGCCAGCATCGCCCGGCGCTGCTCGTCGCCGGCGCCCGCCTCCTCGAAGCCGGCGGTGATGATGATGGCGGCGCGCGCGCCGCGCCGCGCCAGGGCGCGCACGCTGTCCACCACCGCCTCGGGCGGTGTGCTGATGACGCCCAGGTCGGGCGCCAGCGGCAGGCTGTCGATGTCGGGATAGGTCAGCACGCCCTCGATGGCGGTGTGACGCGGGTTGACCGGCATGATGGGGCCGTCGAAGCCGGTGCGGAAAAGATTGCGCGCCAGCGCCGCCCCCACCGAACCCGGCCGGCGGCTGGCGCCGACCAGCGCCACCGAGCGCGGAGCGAACAGATAGTGGAGGTTGCGGATGCTCAATGGTCCTTCCTCTCGCCGCGGCGGTGTCCTGCTGCATTGCAAAATAATTATTGCAGCGCACCATCGGTGTGGCGAAGTATGGTAAACTCCTCTCCGGAACGAAAGAGCGTATTGCGCATGACGCGCCTGCGAAAATCGGTCGGCGGCAGCCATGTGCTGCCCCGCGATCCGGACGCTTGGGGCGCCTTTACCTGGTCGGCGGCACGCGCCGATCTCGACGGCCTGGCGGGCGGCGCCCTCAACATGGCCCACGAGGCGGTGGACCGCCACGCCGCGCGCCGCGGCGGCGAAACGGCCCTGCGCGTGCTCGACCCGCAGGGGGGCCGCCGTTTGCTGACTTGGCACGACCTTGCGGCGCGCACGGGGCGCTTCGCCGATCTGCTGCGCGCCCTGGGCGTGCGCCGGGGCGATGTCGTCGTCGCCGCACTCGGTCGCGGCGAGGCATTGTACACCACCGCCCTGGGCACGTTGAAGGCCGGGTGCGTGTTCTCGGCCCTGTTCCCCGCCTTCGGACCGGAGCCGCTGCGGGCCCGCCTGGCGGCCGGCCGCGCCCGCGTGCTGGTCACCACCAAGGCGGTATACGAGCGCAAGATCGCGCCGCAGCGCGCCGCCCTTCCCGACCTCGAACACATCCTCCTGACCGATGCCGCCGAGGGCGCCGGCGCGCTGGAACCGGCGCTGGCGGCCATGAGCCCGGCCGCCGACACCGCGCCCACCCGGCCCGGCGACGCGGCGCTGCTGCAATTCACCAGCGGCACCACCGGCACGCCCAAGGGCGCCGTTCTGGCCCACGAGGCCCTCGTCGCCCAGTTGGCCACCGCCCGCTGGGTGTTCGATCTGGCGCCCGGCGACGTCTATTGGTGCACCGCCGACCCCGGCTGGATCACCGGCCTGGTCTATGGCGTGGTGGCGCCGCTGGCCGCCGGCGCGACGGTGGTGGTGGACGGCGGCGATTTCGAGGCCGGGCGCTGGCTGTCCATCCTCGAACGCGAGCGCGTGCAGGTGTGGTACACGGCGCCGACGGCCATACGCCTCCTGCGCCGCGCCGGCACCGAATTGGCGCGCGGCGTCGACACCTCGGCGCTGCGCCTCGCGGCCAGCGTCGGCGAGCCCCTGGACCCGGCCTCGGTGCGCTGGGGGCAGGAGGCCTTCGGCCGCCCCTTCCACGACACCTGGTGGCAGACCGAGACCGGCGCCATCATGATCGCCAACACCCCCGCCCGCGACATCAAGCCCGGCAGCATGGGCCGCCCCCTGCCCAACATCACCGCCGCCGTGGCCCGGCGCGAGGACGACGGCGGCCTGACGCTGCTGGAGGGTGCCGAGGCGACGGGCGAATTGGTGCTGAAGGCGGGGTGGCCGTCGATGTTCCGGGGCTATCTGGACCAGCCGCACCGCTATGCCGCCAGCTTCCGCGACGGCTGGTATCTGACCGGCGACCTGGTGCGCCGCGACGGCGACGGCGACTTCTGGTTCGTGGGCCGCGCCGACGACGTCATCAAGTCCTCGGGGCACATGGTCGGCCCGACCGAGGTGGAGGCGGCGCTGCTGGAGCACCCCGGCGTGGCGGAGGCCGGCGTGGTCGGGCGCCCCGACGCGGTGGCGGGCGAGGTGGTGGTCGCCTTCGTGGCGCCGGCGCCGGGGCACGCCCCCGGCGAGGCCCTGCGCCGCGAACTGCTCGCCCACGCCCGCCGGCGCCTGGGCCCGGCCCTGGCGCCGCGCGCCATCGTCTTCCGCGACCAGTTGCCCAAAACCGATTCCGGCAAGATCATGCGGCGCGTGTTGCGCGACCGACTGCTAAAGGAGACCCCCGGCGATGGCTGAACAGGATTTGAAGCGGCACGTTCTCGACCAACTGGCCGCCGTGGCGCCCGAGGTCGACCCCGACGCGGTCGATCCGGAAACGAATTTCCGCGACCAGTTCGACATCGACTCGGTCGACTTCCTCAATCTGGTCCTGGGGTTGGAGAAGCGCCTGGGTGTGCGCATTCCCGAATACGACTATCCCAAGCTTTCCAGCCTCGACGGTGCGGTGGCCTATCTGCGCGAGAAGACGCCGGCGTGAGGGCTCATGGCTCCGGCGCCAGCGGCAGATAGATTTTGAAGGTGGTGCCGACTCCCGGGCGGCTGAACACGGCGATGCCGCCCATGCAGCGCACGACGATGCCGTGCACCACGGCTAGGCCCATGCCGGTGCCCAGGCCGACGCCCTTGGTGGTGAAGAAGGGCTCGAAGATGCGGTGCATGGTCTGCCCGGTCATGCCCTCGCCGTTGTCGCGCACCACCAGCACCGCGTAGCCGCCGGCCCCGAGGCGCCCGGCGGCGGTGAGCGCCGGGCGGCGCAGATGCGTCGTCAACAGCCGCACGCGGACCTCTGGCCGCCGCCGTCCCGCCAGCGCGTCGCGGGCGTTGCCGCCCAGGTTCATCAGGATCTGATGCAATTCGGCGGCGCTGACGGCAACGGGGACGGGGCCGTCGGGCAGGCGCAGATTCAGCCGCACCGAGGGGGTCAGCGTCGCCTCCAGCAGGTGGCGGCCGTCGTCGATCGCGCCGCAGGCCTCGGTGGTCGCGGGCCCGGCGTCGGCGTCGACGCGGCTGAAGGACAGTACCTTGCGGACCAGGTCGCGGGCGCGCAGGCCCGCCTGGATGATGCTCGCCAGGTTGCGCCGCAAGCGGCCGGTCTCCGGCGCTTCCGCCAGGGCGGTTTCGGCCAGCCCGATCATCGGCACCAACAGGTTGTTGAACTCGTGCGCCATGCCGCCCGCCAACTGGCCCAGCGCGTCCATTTTCTGGGTCTGGTGCAACTCGAACTCCACCGCCTGGCGCTGGGCCTCGGCCTGGAAGCGCTCGGTGACGTCGTCGCCGGAACTGAGCGTGCCTTCCACGCGCCCCGCCCGGTCGCGGGTGGCGACGTTGCGCCAGGCGACGGTGCGGCGGCTGCCGTCGGCCGCGATGATGTCGTGCTCGAACACCTCCTCGTGGGTACTGAGACCGGCCGCCTCGGCACGCAGCCTGCGGAACAGGTCGGCCACCGGCCCGCGCTGCTCGGGGGCCACGAACTCGGCAATCCAGTCGCGGCCGAGGATGTCCTCCTCGGCGCGCCCCACCACCTCGCAGCCCTTGGCGTTGATGAGGGTGACGCGCCCGTCGAGGTCCAGGGCGAGGATGATGGTCCCGGCCAGACGCAGATAGTTTTCCGCACGCTCCTTCTCGCGGCGGATAACCTCCTTGTCATGGCGGCGCCGCGTGATGTCGGTGGCCAGCACCACCACGCCGGCGAGGCGGCCGTCATGGTCGTGAATGGGGGCCCCGACCAGCGCCGCCCACACCGTGCCGCCATCGACCCGGCGCAGCGGCAATTCCTGGACGTCGCCGGCGCCGTCATCGTCCTTCGCCGCCAGCCGGCGCCACACCGCCCCGGCGTCCCCCTCGGCAAGCAAACCGGAAAAGGGTGTCGCCAGCAGGCGCCCACGGTCGGCGCCCAGCATCTCGGACATGCGCCGGTTGACGAAGGTCGTCAGGCCGCCGCCGTCCAGCACCCATATGCCTTCGCGCGCCGTCTCGACGATGGTGCGATACCGCTCCTCGCTTTCGCGCAGGCGCAATTCGGCGCGGCGGCGCTCGGTGATGTCGCGGCCGACGACCGTGATTCCCTTGATCACCCCGCCGGCGCCGATGATCGGGTGCATCCGCACCCGGAGATGGCGCGCCTCGCGCACCTCCTCGAAGATCATCGGGCCGCGGACCCGCACCACTTTGTCGAGATAGCTCATATGAGTCTCGGCCGCCGCCGGCGGCAGCAGGTCCGTCAAGGATCGCCCGATGATCAGCCCCGGTGGGCGCGCCAGGTCGCGCGCGGCCGCCGTGTTGACCGCCAGACAGATGCCCTCGACGTCAACCAGCAGCATGGTGTCGTCGATGGAATCGAGGATCAGGCGCTGGGTCGACTCGCTCTCGCGCAATGCGCGGGTGCGGCGCGCCACCAGATCTTCCAGGATCTCCTTCTCTTCGCCCAGCCGGCGCAGCAGCGGCCACAGCACCAGCACCGCCAACGCCAGCAGCACCAGCATCCCCGCCACCCCCAGCACCACCCGCAGGCGGAAGCCGCGCTCGTAGGCTTCGCGGGTCTCGGCGACCACCTCGCCGAGCAGGGTGTCGAAAAGCCCCGTCAGCCGGTCCGCCTCGTGGTCGATCCGGGTAAGCGCCGCCGCCGGCACGACGCCGCCGTCCAGGGCGGGCCGCGCCGTCTCGATGGCGCCGGTGACAAAGCGGGCGCTGCCGCTGGGCAGCCGCGCCGTCTCCCACTGCCCCGCCGCTGCGGTGGTGGCGGCGAGCAACTGGGTTCCCACCGCCTGCAATTCATCGAAGTAGATCCGTCGCTGGCCGGAATCCGGTTCGGCGGCGACGCGATGCACGAGGGCGGCGACGCGCTGCGAGAGCATTCGTTGCCGGCCGCTGGCGTTGACCAGTTCGGCTACCCGGTCGTGGCGCAGTTCGGTCGCCTGGCTGATCGCCCACTCGGCGGCCAGCAGCACCGCCAGCGCCAACATGCCGCCCCAGAAACGCCACAGAACGCGGGTTTGCAACTCGCCGACAGGCTGTGGTGGTGGCGCGGTCATCCAGTCGTTGTTCCGCTATCCTTGGACGCCGCCAATGGTGGCACAAATCGGCGGGGGCCGAAAATCGGAAAGACCGCTGTGGTTTTCTTGGCACGGCCGCCGTCAACGTCTTTCGCCCCCATTCCCATTGCGGTAGCATTCCCGCTTCAACGGGGATCAGCGAGGGGGAAGTCATGGGCATTGCCTGGGACGACAAGCTGTCGGTCGGCTACACGCCGATCGACGACGACCACAAAATACTCATCGAACAGATCGCGCTGCTGGAGTCGTCGGACCGCTCCGACCGCAACCTGCTTACCAGCATCATCCAGGTTCTGGGGGACTACACGGCCGAGCATTTCGGCCGCGAGGAAACGCTGATGGCGCGGACGAATTACGGCCAGGCGGAACAGCACAAGCGCGAGCACACGATCTTCATCAAGCAACTGTCCGACCTGCGCCGCCGCCACGAACAGGGCGAGGCACCGGGGCACGAAACCCTGGAGTTCCTCAAGCTGTGGCTGACCAAGCACATCCTCAAGACCGACAAGATGCTGGGCGCGCACCTGCAGGCGGCGATGCGGCAAAGCCCCGGCGCCACCGCCATGCCGGCCCAGGATACGAACATCCGGCACCTGAAGGTTCTTCTGGTCGACGACCAGTTGAACTTCCGGGCCCTGATGCGCAACGTCCTGAAATCCTTGGCGCTGACCGACGTCGAGGACGCCAAGGACACCGAGGAAGCGTTGTCGCGCCTGACCACACAGTCGTTTGACGTGGTCATCGCCGACGCCAACGTGCCCACCGACGCCGTCGAGATGACGCGGCGCATCCGCTCGCTGGACAGTGGCGTGCTCAACCCACGCGCCGTGGTCATCCTGATGCCCGAGGAACAGCCCGACCAGCCGTGGCTGCTGAAGGTCACCGAGGCGGGGGTCCACGACGTGCTGCTCAAGCCGCTGAGCATCGACGCCATCCGCACCCGGCTGGTGCGGCACTTCCAGAACCCCCTGCCCATGCGCGAGGCCGGCGGCCGCGTCGTGGTCGAGCGTCGCCGCAAGGCGAAATAGGGGCGGATCGGCCGTGCGGGATGATTGGTCCGTCCGGCGCCTGAGTGTCTTCGCCGCCCTGTGGCTGGTCCTTGCGCTTGCCGGACCGGCGCGGGCGGCGGAGCTGCTCATGGTCGAGCAGCAGGGCTGCCCCTGGTGCGAACGCTGGCACGCCGAAATCGGGCCGGTCTATCCCAAGACGGCGGAAGGCCGTCGGCTGCCGCTGCGGATCATCCAGCGCGCCGAGGGCCTGCCCGACGCCATCGCCTTCGAGACCGGCGTCGCCTTCACCCCCACCTTCATCGCCGTCGCCTGCGGGCGCGAGGTCGGGCGCATCACCGGCTATCCGGGCGAGGAATTCTTCTGGGCCCTGCTCGCCGACCTCGTCGCCGCCCTGCCCACCGACAAAAACTGCTGAACTGCTACGCGCGGCGCAGACGGGCGGCGCAGAATTTGACCTCGGCGATCCTGGCCTCGGGGTCGAGGGCGGCGTGGGTGAGAAGGTTGGCGGCGGCCTCGCGCCAGCAGAAGGGCATGAAGATCAAACCCTCGGGCAGTTCGTCGCTGGGCCGGGCGGTCAAAGTGACGGCGCCGCGCCGGGTCTCGACGGTCACGGCGTCGCCGGCCGCCAGCGCGTGCCGGTCCATCAGCGCCGGGCTCAGATACACTTCCGGCGCGGGCTCCAGCGCCGCCAGCACGCCGGCGCGGCGGGTCATGGCACCGGTGTGCCAGTGCTCCAGCAGTCGCCCGGTGGTCAGGACCAGCGGATAATCCTCGTCGGGGACTTCCGCCGGCGGGGTCAGCGCCGCCGGCACCAGCCGCGCCTTGCCGCTCGCGGTGGCGAAGGCGTCGGCGAACAGGATCAAGCGGCCGGGAACGTCCTCGGCGGCGCAGGGCTGCACCACCCCGCCCTCGCGCTCCAGCCGCTCCCAGGAAATGCCGGTCAGCGAGGGCATACAGCGGCGCATGTCGGCGAAGACCTCGGCGGGGCCGTCATCGGCCCATCCCAGGCCCAGGCGCCGGGCCATTTCCTGGATGATCCAGAGGTCTTGCCGCGCCTGGCCCGGCGGGTCGAGGGCCTGCCGGCCGATCTGCACCAGGCGGTCGGTGTTGGTAAAGGTGCCGGTCTTCTCGGGAAAGGCCGAGGCCGGAAGTACCACATCGGCCAGCGCCGCCGTCTCGGTGAGGAAGATATCCTGCACCACCAGATGCTCCAGCGCCGCCAGGCCGCGGCGGGCATGGGCGAGATCGGGGTCGGACATGGCCGGGTTCTCGCCCATGATATACATGCCGGCGATGTCGCCCGCCTCGGCGGCGGCGAGGATTTCGACCACCGTCAGCCCCGGCTCCGCCGGCAGCGGCGCCCCCCACCGGCGTTCCAGTTCCGCCCGCGCCGTGGCGTCGGCCACCGGCCGGTAGTCGGGATACATCATCGGGATCAGGCCGGCGTCGGAGGCGCCTTGCACGTTGTTCTGCCCCCGCAACGGGTGCAGCCCCGCCCCCGGCCGCCCGACATGGCCGCACAGCAGCGCCAGGGCGATCAGGGCGCGGGCGTTGTCGGTGCCGTGGGCGTGCTGCGCCAGTCCCATGCCCCAGAAGAACATCGCCGCCCGCGCCCCGGCGATGCGCCGCGCCGTCAGCCGCACCATGCCGGCGGGCACGCCGGTCACCGCCTCCATCGCCTCGGGCGCGAAGCCGTGCAGGTGCTCGGCCAGGGCCTCGAAGCCCTCGGTGCGTTCGGCGACGAAGGCGCGGTCGTGCAGCCCCTCGTCGAGGATGACATGCATCAGGGCGTTCAGCAGCGCCACGTCACTGCCGGGCCGGAAGGACAGGTTGATGTCGGCGTGGCGCGACAGCGGCTGCCAGCGCGGGTCGATGACGACGAGGGCGGCGCCGCGGGCGGCGGCGTTCTTGATCCAGGTGGCGGCGACGGGGTGGTTGACGGCGGGGTTGGCGCCCATGACGACGATGACATCGGCGTTGGCGCATTCGCGCACCGGCGCCGTCACCGCCCCCGAGCCCACCGTCTGCATCAGCGCCGCCACCGAGGAGGCGTGGCACAGCCGGGTGCAATGGTCGACATTGTTGGTGCCGAAGCCGGTGCGCACCAGCTTCTGGAACAGGTACGCCTCCTCGTTCGACCCCTTGGCGGAGCCGAACCCCGCCAGCGCCCCCGGCCCGCGCTGCGCGCGGATGCGGCGGAACCCGGCGGCGGCACGCTCCAGGGCCTCCTCCCAACTCGCCTCGCGGAACCCGTCCAGGGGCTGCGACGGCAACGCCGCCGATTTGGGCGCGTCCTCGCGGCGGATCAGCGGCACCGTCAGGCGCTCGTCGTGGCGCACATAGTCGAGGCCGAAGCGCCCCTTCACGCACAGCCGCCCGGCATTGGCCGGGCCGTCGCGGCCTTCGACGCCGATGATGGCGTCGCCGGCGACGTGGTAGGCCACGCGGCAGCCGACGCCGCACCAGGGGCAGACGCTCTCCACCACCCGTTCGGCGGCGCCGGGGGTGAAGGCGGCGGCGGCGATGGCATCGGTGGGGCAGGCGGCGGCGCATTCGCCGCAGCCGACGCAGGAACTGCCGCCCATCGGGTCTTCGAGGTCGAAGACGATGCGCGACCAGACGCCGCGCCCGGCCATGCCGATGACGTCGTTGCCCTGCACCTCGCGGCAGGCGCGCACGCACAGCCCGCAATGGACGCAATGCTCCAGCGCCACCGTCATGGCCGGGTGGCTGCGGTCGGTGGCGGGCGCGTGGCCGGGGCCGTTGTCGAGCAGGCCGCGCACCACGCGGCGGGCGCGCTCGACGCGCTCTGTGGCGGTGCGCACCACCATGCCGGGCCGCGCCTCGCGCACGCAGGAGGCCGCCAGGGCGCGCTCGCCCTCGATCTCCACCACGCACAGGCGGCAATTGCCGTCGGGGCGATAGCCCTCCGCCGGGCGGTGGCACAGATGCGGGATGTCAACGCCGTGGCGCCGCGCCGCCTGCCAGACGCTCTCGCCCGGTTCGGCGGCGACCTCGCGGCCGTCGAGGCTGAAGGTGACGCTCATCGCCCCGCCACCTCCGGGAAGTGGCGCAGCAGCGTCCGCCAGACATTCGGCGCCGCCTGGCCGAGGCCGCAGATGGAGGCGTCGGCCATCGCCGCCCCCAGATCCTCCAGCGCCGCGGCGTCCCAGCGCGGCGGCTCCAGCAGGCGCGTCGCGCGTTCGGTGCCCAGGCGGCACGGCGCGCACTGGCCGCAGCTTTCGTGGGCGAAAAAGGCGGCCAGATGCCGGGCGACGGCGCGCAGGTCATCGCGCGCCGACAACACCACGATGCCCCCCGCCCCCAGAAAACCGCCGTGGGGCTCGAAGGTGCCGAAGGCCAGGGGCTCGTCGGCGAAACCGGCGGGGAAAATGCCGCCCGAGGCGCCGCCGGGCAGGAACGCCCCCAGCGCGTGCCCCTCGGCCATGCCGTCGCAATGCTCGTCGACAAGCTGGCGCAGGCTGATGCCGTTGGGGGCGATCTTCACCCCCGGCGCGCGCACGCGGCCCGAGACCGAAAAGGCGCGGCGGCCGACATGGCCGTTGCGGCCGTGGCGGGTCCAGGTCTCGGGGCCGTGGACGATAATCTCGCGCGCCCAATAGAGGGTCTCGACGTTGTTGACCAGGGTCGGGCGCCCGAACAGGCCGCGCTCGGCGACATAGGGCGGACGTTGGCGGGGCAGGCCGCGGCGCCCCTCGATGCTCTCCAGCATCGCCGATTCCTCGCCGCACACATAGGCGCCGGCACCCCGGCGCAGGTGCAGCGCCCGCCCGCCGCTCAGGCCCGCCGCCTCCAGGCTGGTTAGTTCCCGCGCCAGCATGGCGTGGAGGTGATGGTGCTCGTCGCGCAGATAGATGAACACCTCGGCGGCGTCCACCGCCCAGGCCGCCAGCAGCATACCCTCCAGCACCGCGTGGGGGTTCGTTTCCAGCAGGAAGCGGTCCTTGAAGGTGCCGGGCTCGCTTTCGTCGGCGTTGACCACCAGGAAGCGCGGCCCCGCCTGCCCCCGCACCGTCCGCCATTTGCGCGCGGTGGGAAAGCCGGCACCGCCCAGGCCGCGCAGGCCCGCCGCCTCGATGGCGGCGATGACCTCGTGGGGCGCGTGACGGCCGTCGAGGCAGGCGCGCAGGTGCTGGTAGCCGCCCTCCAGCGAATACATCACCAGATTGGGGGCGGCGCTGGCATCGGCGCCGGTGCGGCCGTCGGCGATGGCCTGTTCGACACCTGCGGCGGTTGCCGGGGCCAGCGCCGCCTTGCCCGCCAGCACCGCCGGCGCCTGCTCGCAGCGCCCCAGGCAGGGCGCCCAGCGCACCCGCGCCCGCCCCGCCAGCCTGGCCTCCAGGGCGGCGTGGAGGGCGTCGGCGCCGTGCATGGCGCAGGTCAGGCCGGTGCACACCCGCACCACCGGCGGCGCCTCGGCGTCCTCGTCGTCGTCGCCGGTAATCTCGAAATGGGCGTAGAAGGTGGCGACCTCGTAGACCTGCACCGGCGCCACGCCCAGCGCCTCGGCCAGCGCCACCAGGTGGCGGGGTTTCAGTTCGCCATAGCCGTCATGGAGGCGGTGCAGGTATTCGACCAGCAGGTCGGGGCGGCGCGCCGCCTCGCCCAGCACGGCGGCCACCTCCCGGCGCGAGCGGTCGTCGGGCCGGCGGCCCCGGGGTGCGTGCGTGCGGCGTGGCGCTGTCATCGGCAGAGCGTAGCGCAGCTAGTAGGCCGGCTCCAACCCCGCCGCCGTCAGCGCCGCCGCCTGCCGGCGGCCCAGCGCCTCCTCGTCGAAGTCGGCGATGAGGTCGTGGAACAGCCGATGCCAGTTGATCTCGGCCTTCAGGTGCAGGAACACCGAGCCCAGGCCGATGGCGGCGCGATCCATGAGCACGAACTCACGCGGCACCCGCACGCCCCCCAGGCGCTTGAGTTCGCGGTGGACGCGGGCGGCGATTTCGGCGCCGTAGGTGCCCGACGGCTCCTCCTGAATCAGCCGCGTGCGGTTCTCCAGCAGCGGCGCGTAAAGGAAGCTGGCCCACATGTTGAGGGTGTCGACCACCTCGCGGGTCAGGTTGGCGAAGCCCCAGGTCTCATAGGCGTGCACGGCCAGGTCGCGGTCGCCCCGTTCCAGCGCCCAATACAGGTCGATCACCCCGCGCACGAAGCTGGGCTTGAACATGCGCACGGCGCCGAAGTCCAGCAGGTTGATGCTGTGGTCGGGGCGGACCGTGTAATTGCCCAGATGCGGATCGCCGTGGATGACGCCGTAATAGTAGAAGGGGACGTACCAGGCCCGAAACATGTTGTAGGCAACCGCGTTGCGGGCCTCCAGGTGCCGGTCGACGAAGCTCAGCACCCGCTCGCCCTCCAGCCAGGTCATGGTCAAGAGGCGCCGCGTCGTCAACTCGTCCAGCACCTCGGGCACATGCACGCCCGGCTCCTGGCCCAGCATATGGCCGTAGAGC
This sequence comes from Magnetospirillaceae bacterium, assembly GCA_041685145.1. Classification (GTDB taxonomy): domain Bacteria; phylum Pseudomonadota; class Alphaproteobacteria; order Rhodospirillales; family Magnetospirillaceae; genus JAWLGJ01. The sequence continues at coordinate 33,672 of JAWLGJ010000002.1, forward strand.
TTCATGTGCTTGGCCTCGCGGGCGTAGTCCAGTTCCTCGCGCAGGCGGGCCGCGATCTCCTGGTGGATGTAGCTGGGGTCGATGGACCGGTCGTATTGACGGTAGATGGCGAAGATGACGCGAAGCTGCGCCAGATCGGCCTCGACCACCGACTGCATGTCGGGATATTGCAGCTTGCAGGCGAGGAGACGGCCGTCATGGGCGGTGGCGCGGTGCACCTGCCCCAGCGAGGCGGCGGCGGCGGCCTCGCGCTCGAAGGCGGCGAAGCGGCCGCGCCAGTCGGGGCCCAGTTCGGCGGCCATGCGCCGCTTGACGAAGGGCCGGCCCATATGCGGCGCGTTGGCCTGAAGCTGCGCCAGTTCCAGGGCGTATTCGCGCGGCAGGGCGTCGGGGATGGTGGACATGATCTGGGCCACCTTCATCAGCGGCCCCTTCAGCGACCCCAGCGCGGCGCGCAACTCGCCGGCGCGGCGGCCGGGCGGCACCTCGACGCCGAAAATGCGCTGCCCCGCCATCCGCGCCGCCATCCCCCCGACGGCACCGCCGACGGCGGCGTAGCGCCGGAAGCGGCCGGCGATGGAATTGCGTTCGTTTTCTTCAGGCATTCATAACGCCCCAGCTTTTCACCACGAAGCCACGAAGGGCACGAAGGAACATTAAATGCTCTGTGTTCTTCGTGCCTTCGTGGTGAATCAGATCACGCCACCTTCTCCAGTTCGTCGATGAAGCCCGACACCACGTTCAGCCCCCGCTGCCAGAACGCCGGGTCGGTGGCATCCAGGCCAAAGGGGGCCAGCAGTTCCTGGTGCCGCAGGCTGCCGCCGGCGCGCAGCATCTCCAGATATTTTTCCGCGAACCCGTCGGCGCCCTGGCGGTAGACGTCGTAGAGCGAATTCACCAGGCAGTCGCCGAACGCATAGGCGTAGACATAGAAGGGCGAGTGCACGAAATGCGGGATATAGGCCCAGAAGTGGCGGTATTCGTCCTCGAAGCGGATGGCGGGGCCGAGGCTTTCGCCCTGCACCTCCATCCACAGCTCACCGATGCGCTCGGCCGACAGCTCGCCCTGGCGGCGCTCCAGGTGCAGCTTCTGCTCGAAGCGGAAAAAGGCGATCTGGCGGACGACGGTGTTGAGCATGTCCTCGACCTTGGCCGCCAGCATGACGCGCCGGCGCTTGGGGTCGGCCTCGGCGTCCAGCATCGAGCGGAAGGTCAGCATCTCGCCGAAGACCGAGGCCGTCTCGGCCAGGGTCAGCGGCGTATCCGCCATCAACGGCCCCTGCCCCGCCGCCAGCACCTGATGGACGCCGTGGCCGAGTTCGTGCGCCAGGGTCATGACGTCGCGGGTCTTGCCCTGGAAATTGACCAGCAGATAGGGATGCGCCGAGGGCACGGTGGGGTGCGCGAAGGCGCCCGAAGCCTTGCCCGGCCGCGCCGGGGCATCGATCCAGGCATTGTCGAAGAACCGCCGGCCGATGCCCGCCAGCTCGTCCGAGAAACGCCCATAGGCGCCCAGCACCACGTCGCGGGCGTCGTCGAAGCGCCAGACGCGGTCGTCGTCCTCGGGCAGCGGCGCGTTGCGGTCCCAATAGGGCAGCGCCTCGACCCCGAACCACTTCGCCTTCAGGCGGTAATAGCGGTGCGACAGCGCCGGGTAGCCCTCGACCACCGCCTGCACCAATGCCTCGACCACCTGGTCCTCGACAAGATTGGAGAGGTTGCGCGCCGACCAGGGCTGCGGGAAATCGCGCCACTTGTCCTCGATCTCCTTGTCCTTGGCCAGGGTGTTGGTGATCAGCGCGAACAGGCGGATGTTGTCGCCGAACACCTGCCCCAGCGCCTTCGCCGCCGCCTTCCGCTTCTGGGGGCTGCGGTCGGAGAGCAGGTGCAGCGTCTGCGTCTCGGTCAGCATCTCGCCATCGACGGGAAAGCGCAGCGCGGCAACCGTCTCGTCGAACAGGCGCACCCACGCCCCGGCCCCGGCGACCCGCTTCTCGTGCAGCAGGCGCTCAATCTCGTCGGGCAGGTCGTGCGGCCGGTGCGCCCGCACGTCGCGCAGCCACGGCCGGTAGCGCGCCAGCCGCGGCGCCCGCAGCTTCTCCTCCAGCGCCGCGTCGTCAAGGCGGTTGATCTCCAGGGTAAAGAACAGGGTGTAGGTGGCGATGTCGGTGGCGCGCTCCTGCATCGTCTGGAGGAAGCGGCCGCGCTCGGGGTCGGAAACCAGCGCCGCATAGTGCAGGTAGGCATAGCTGAGGACGCGGTGCAGACGCTCGCTCAGGCGCTCGTATTCCTCGACGGCGGCGCCCAATTCCTCGCCCGACATCTCCGCCAGGCGTCCCTGATGGGCCTGGTGGAACTCCTTGGCGCCCTTCTCGGCGGCGTCGAGGTCGCGTTGCAGCTCGGGAGCCTGGGGCGAGGCGTACAGGTCGGAGAGATCCCACTCCGGCAGCGGCCCCAGGGACGGGTCGATTTGCGCGGCGACGGCGCTGTGTTCGTTCATGCCAACATCTCCTTTGCGGCAGCCTCCGATATGGGTATCAACGTGAGGGGGACCAAGAAGGGGTGGATCAGCGAATGTCGGTTATCGATTACCAGAACTGCCGCAGCCTGACCGAAATGTTTTTCCATCAGGCGGAGCGAAACGGAAGCCGCCCCTTTCTCTGGGCCAAGCGCGACGGCGCCTATCGGTCGATGACCTGGCGGGACGCCGCCGCGCGGGTGCGCGGCCTGGCGGGCGGGCTCGTCGAGCTGGGCCTCGCCCCCGGCGACCGGGTGATGCTGGTGTCGGAGAACCGCCCGGAATGGCTGATCGCCGATGTGGCGATCATGGCCGCCGGGGCGATCACCGTGCCCGCCTACACCACCAACACGGCCAAGGACCACCTGCACATCCTCAACGATTCCGGCGCCAGGGCGGTGGTGGTGTCGACGCGGGCCCTGGCCGAGCGCGTCATCGCCGCGGCGCTGCAGGCGAACCGCCCGCCCATCGTCATCGCCATCGAGCCGCCGGTGCTGCACCAGGACACCGGCTTGCGCATCCAGGCCTGGGGCGATGCCCTCGACAGCCCCGCCGAGGCGCGCGCCGAGGCCGAGCGCCGCGGGACGGCGGCGGGCCGCGAGGACACCGCCTGCATCATCTACACCTCGGGCACCGGCGGCCTGCCCAAGGGGGTGATGCTCTCGCACGGGGCCGTCATCCACAACTGTCAGGGCGCGCACGACGTTCTGGTCGAACTGGGTTTGGAGCGCGAGGTCTTCCTGTCCTTCCTGCCGCTGTCGCACAGCTATGAACACACCGCCGGGCAGTTCTTTCCGGTTTCCGTGGGCGCGCAGATCTACTACGCGGAAGGCATCGAGCACCTGGCCACCAACATGGTCGAGGCCCGCCCGACGGTGATGACGGCGGTGCCGCGCCTGTACGAGGTGCTGCGCGGGCGCATCCTGCGCGGCGTCGAGCGCGCCGGCGGCACGAAGGCGCGGCTGTTCCATGATGCGCTGGAGTTGGGCGTGCGGCGCTATCAGGGCGAGCGGCTGTCGCTGAAGGAGCGCCTGTACGATCGCCTGCTGGAGCGGCTGGTGCGCGACAAGGTGCGGGCACGCTTCGGCGGCCGCCTCAAGGCGATGGTCTCCGGCGGCGCGCCGCTCAATTATGACGTCGGCCTGTTCTTCACCGCCCTGGGCGTGCGCATCCTGCAGGGCTATGGCCAGACCGAGACGGCGCCGGTGGTAAGCTGCAACCCGCCCTTCCGGGTCAAGATCCACACCGTCGGGCCGCCGCTGACCGGCGTCGAGGTGCGCATCGCCGAGGACGGGGAGATTCTCGTGCGCGGCGAGTTGGTGATGAAGGGCTATTGGAACAGCCCCGACGCCACCGCCGCCGCCATCGGCGACGGCCGCTGGCTGCACACCGGCGACATCGGCTTCATCGACGAGGACGGCTACATCCATATCACCGATCGCAAGAAGGACATCATCGTCAATTCCGGCGGCGACAACATCTCGCCGCAGCGGGTGGAGGGGATGCTGACCCTGCAGGCCGAGATCGCGCAGGCGATGGTGTATGGCGACCGCAAGCCGCATCTGGTGGCGCTGCTCGTGCCCGACGCCGACTGGGCCCAGGGCTTCGCGCAGCGCACCGGCAAGGGCGACGACCTGGCGGAACTGGTGGGGGACGCCGACTTCCGCCGCGCCATCGCCGCCGCGGTCGAGCGGGTCAACACCGACCTGTCCCCGCTGGAGAAGGTGCGCCGCTTCACCCTGGCCGCCGAGCCGTTCACGGTCGAAAACGAGATGATGACGCCGACGATGAAGATCCGCCGCCACAAGATCAGGGACCGCTACGGCGCCACCCTGGAGGCGCTGTACGGCTGACGGCGAGGGTGGAAGGCGCGCCCTCTCCTCAGGTGTTCGAAAGGATGAAATCGGCGAGGCCGGTGACGTCGTCGCGGCGGAACACCGGCAGGGCGAGGCCCGGCGGCGGCGCGTCGCAGGCCAGCGCCAGCACATGCGGATCCTCCGGCGCCAGCAGCGGCTTGCCGAGGGCGGGGTCGTGGACCTCGACCTTGGCGTGGGGATGGCGCTTGAAGCCCTCCACCAGCACCAGATCGACCGGCCCCAGCGCCGCCAGCGCCTCGTCCAGCGCCACTGCCCGCCCCGGCGGCGACTCCCGGATCAGCGACCAGCCCCGGCGCGTTACCGTCATCGCCGCCACGGCGCCGGCATCGCGGAACAGCCGGCTGTCGTCGCCGGGGCGGTCGATTTGCACGGCGTGATGAGTGTGCTTCACCGTCGCCACGCTCAGGCCGCGGCGGCGCAGTTCGGCGATCAACGCGACCAACAGCGTCGTCTTGCCGCTGCCGCTCCAGCCCGCGAGTCCGATGGTTTTCATGGCGCCAGATTACCGCGTCCGCCGGCGGAAGGCACCCGTGGTCGCCCCCGCGCACTCATGCCTCGGGAAACACCAGGCGCACGCGCAGCCCCGGCTGGTTGTCCTCCAGCAGCAGGCGCGCGTCGTGCAGGCGCGCCACCGCCGCCACCAGGCTGAGGCCCAGGCCGTTGCCGGGGGTGGAACGGGTGGCGTCCAGGCGGCTGAACCGCTCCAGCACCTTCTCGCGCGCCTCGGCGGGAACGCCGGGGCCGGTGTCCCACACCACCACCTCGCGCCGCCGGGGATCGACCTCGACGCCGACGCGGCCGCCGGGCGGGGTGTATTTGGCGGCGTTGTCGAGCAGGTTGGCCAGCGCCTGCGACAGCAGGTGGCGGTCGCCGCTGACGGGCAGCGGCGCCGCGACGGCACAGGTGAGGTGGACGCCGCGATCCTCCGCCAGGGGCTCGTAAAGCTCGCAGACGTCGTGGGCCACCACCGCCAGATCGACGCTGCCGAATTCCCCCAGGCGCGCCCCGGCCTCGGCGCGGGCGATGGTCAGCAGGGCGTTGAAGGTCGCCAGCAGATTGTCGGCCTCGGCCAGGGTCTGCTCCAGGGTGGCGCGCAACTCGCCGGCGTCGTCGCCCATCAGCGCCACGTCGATGCGGCTGCGCAGGCGATGCAGGGGCGTGCGCAGGTCGTGGGCGATGTTGTCCGAGACGGCGCGGATGCTGTCGATCAGCCGCTCGATCTGGTCCAGCATGGCGTTGACGTTGGCCACCAACTGGTCGAACTCGTCGTCGCTGCCGTTGCGCGGCAGGCGCTGGCTGATTTCGCCGCGGGTGATGCGCCGGATGGAGGCGTTGACCCCCTCGATGCGCTGGAGAATCTGGCGGCTCATGACGAAACTGCCGACGATGCCCAGCACCACCGTCGCCGCCAGGCCCAGGAACATGGCGCGGGTGACGGCGCGCTGCACCTCGCGGACGTCGTGCAGCGAGCGCCCGACCAGCAGGCGATACCCGCCCGGCAGCGACTGCCAGCGGGCGATGGCGTCGACGCCCCGCTGCCCGCGCACCGGCACGCGCAGCCAGCCCTCGCTTTCGATGACGTCGCGGGGCCAGACGGACAGGTTGCCGGCGATGGGGCGGTCGTCCTCGCCGGTGAGCAGATAGAGGCTCTGGCGGCCGGGCTGGTTGCCGCCACGCTCGTGGATCAACTCGGCGAGCCCTACCAGCCCCCGCTCGCGGTACTGGTCCGAGAGGCCGCGTATCTCGGCGGCGATGGTCTCCATGATCTGGCGCTCGACCAGCGCGTTGCTGGTGAGGTAGATGACCGCGATCAGGGTCACCGCCGAGGCGGTGAAGATGATGAGGTAGCTGAGCGACAGCCGGAAGGCCGTCGTGCGCAGCAGCCTGCTACTCCAGTCCAAGCCGATAGCCCGCCCCCCGCACCGTGTGGATCAGCGGCCGCTCGAACCCCTTGTCGATCTTCTGGCGCAACCGGCTGATGTGAACGTCGATCAGATTGGTCTGGGGGTCGAAATGATAGTCCCAGACGTTTTCCAGCAGCATCGTGCGCGTGACCACCCGGCCGGAGTTGCGCAGCATGTATTCCAGCAGGCGGAACTCGCGCGGCTGCAACTCGATGGACTTGCCGGCCCGCGTCACCCGGCGGGCGAGGCGGTCCAATTCCAGATCCTCGACGCGCAGCACCGTGGCCTCGGCGGCCTCGCCCGTTCCGCGGCGCCCCAGCGCCTCCACCCGCGCCAGAAGTTCGGCGAAGGCGAACGGCTTGACCAGATAATCGTCGCCACCGGCCCGCAGCCCGTTCACGCGGTCGTCGACATTGCCCAGGGCACTGAGGACCAGCACCGGCGTCGCGTTGTTGTCGGCGCGGATGGCCTTGACGATCGACAGCCCGTCGACATGCGGCAGCATCCGGTCGAGGATCATCATGTCGTAGCGTTCGCTCATGGCCATGAACAGGCCGTCGCGGCCGTTGCCGACATGGTCGACGACATGGCCGACCTCCTGCAGGCCCTTGGCGATGTAGCTCGCCGCCTCGGCGTCGTCCTCGACCAACAGTATCCGCATGACCCGCCCCGGTTCCGAGTGCGGGCGATTGTTCCACGAGCCCGCCGCCGCGTCCACAGCCCACCAACACCATCCGCAACCCGCCGAAGCCGCCGGATCAACCCCAATGGCCGAATTGGCACGGTCATGCCCGATCACGACGTTGAGGGCGTGGCAAAGACGTTCAGAGGTCGCATGAACACGATCAACAAGCCGCGCCGGGATGCCGCGCCGCCGGGCACATCGACGCCCTTGCCGTTGCATCGGCTGCCGTCGCGTCGCCTGCTGTTCGTGGTTCTGGTCGGGGTGGTGACGGGGCTGGTCGCCTTCAGCCTGATCCAGGACATCCTGGTGTACGCCACCGCCACGCTGGCACCGTCGCAGAAGATATGGCGCCTCGACGTCGACGTCGAACAAAGCGTCTATACTTGGTTTTCGGCCAGCCTGATCCTCGTCAACGCCGCCATGCTGGCGCTGATCGCCCTGGAGGAAGGCGAACGGCCGGGGGGGATGCACCGGCGCTGGATGACCCTCGCGGCGATCTTCGTGCTCCTCAGCGCCGACGAGGCCATCGCCTTCCACGAGTGGCTGTCGCAGCGGCTGCACGAGGCCTATCAGACCGGCGGGCTGTTCTATTTCGCCTGGGTGATACCGGGGATGGCGTTCTGCCTGGCGCTGGCCGTGGCCTATGGGCCGTTCCTCTACCGTCTGCCGCGCCGGACGCGGTTCTGGGCAGTGGTGGCGGCCGTCACCTTCCTGTCCGGCGCCCTGGGCCTGGAAATGCTGGGTGGGCGCCTGGCCGAGCAGCAGGGCGTCGACGTGCTGGGCTACCGCCTGATGGCGACCGCCGAAGAGGCGCTGGAAGGGCTGGGCATGGTCATGTTCCTCTACGCCCTGTTGCTGTTCCGGGATCGCGTCTAGCGCCCCCCCCCTAAGGCGCGGCGAAGAGTATCTCGTCGAGGTGGAACTCCTGCACCAGCGGATCGTCGAGGTCCACCACCAGTTCCGAGCGCGCCAACGTGTAGGGACGGGCGGTGACGGTGCTGTCCACCGCCGCGTGACCGCCGACGCTGGCGTGGGCGATGAAGGTTCCCAGGAAGGCGTTGCCCCACGGCGACACCGTCTCCAGGCGGGCGCCGGGCGCGATGGCGCCCTCCCGCGCCATCAGCGCCAGCCGCGCCGAGGTGCCCGTACCCGTGGGGCTGCGCCAGATCACCCCCGGGTGACCATAGGTCGCCGAGCGCGAGCGCAGGCTCCCGTCCGCCCCCTGCTCCACCGGCGCCATGAAGTGGAGGAATCGCGGCAGGCCGACGTCGCCCAATTCGGGATGGCGGTGGCCGGCGAAGTCGCGCTGCACGGCCTCGATGATGTCGCCCGCCACGCGGCACAAGCCATCCACCGCGGCGCGCTCGATCACCAGCCCCAGCGCCGCCGCCTCGACCAGGACGTACAGCCCGCCCGACCACGCCAGATGGAAGGCCACCCGCCCCAGCCCCGGCACCCGCACCGCCTGGTCGTGCGCCAGGATGAACGCCGGCCCGCCCCGCGCCACCACCTCGCGCACGCGCCCGCCTTCATTGCGCGCGACAACGGTGATCAGGCCGCCGGGCGATTCCAGGAACACCTGCTGCTCGCCCTCGCTCATCGGCACCAGGCCGTTCTCCAGCACCGCCGCCGCCGTGGCGATGGTGTTGGAGCCGGAATAGAAGGGATAGCCCATCACCTCCATGATGACGAAGCCGTGCCGCGCCTCCGGCAGGCTGGGCGGGACCACCAGATTGGCGCACATATGCGCGCCGCCATAGGGCTCGGAGATCAGCAGCCGGCGCAGGCCGTCGGCGTGGTTCTCGACGTGATGCATCCAGTCGCGCACGCTGCGGCCCGGCGCCGGCGCCACCCCGCCCAGGACGACGCGGTGGACGTCGCCGCCCACCTGCACGTCCACCACCCGCAGGCTGCGAACCCGGTCAGGGCGCGGCATGGGGGCGGCCGATCTCGTCCCATTTGGCGTCCGGAACGACGACAAGCTTGCCGACGAAGGACTTGGCCATGAAATCCGACTGGGCGCGGTGGAAGTCGGACAGCCGGTAGGCGCCGGCCAGCAGGGGGCGCAGCCTGCCGGCCTCGATATAGCGCACCAGCCGCCGAAAGGCGCCGCGGGTTCCCTGGGAGGAGCCGTGCAACTCCAGATGCTTCAGATACATGGTGCGCAGGTCCAGCCGCACCACCGGCCCGGCGATGGCGCCGGCGGTGGTGTAGCGGCCTTCCGGGCGCAGGATGCGCAGCAGGTCGTTGAACATCGGCCCGGCCACCAGGTCGGCGACCACGTCGATGGGGGCGCCGCCGGTGGCGTCCTCGACCGCCGCCACCAGATCGCCGGTCTCGCGGGTTATGACCGCCTCGGCGCCGATGTCCAGCAGCGCCCGCTCCTTGCCCTTGCTGGTGACGGCATAGGGGATGGCGCCGCGCGCCCGGCACAACTGCACGATCCCTGAACCGACGCCGCCCCCGGCGCCGGTGACCAGCACCCGCTCGCCCGCCGCCACGCGGGCACGGTCCAGCATGTGCTCGCCGGTCAGATAGGCGCAGCAATAGGTGGCGAGTTCGGCGTCGCTCTGGTCGCTGTCGACCTGATGGGCGTTCTCGGCCGGCACGGCGATGTATTCGGCATAGCCGCCGTCGCGGCCGTGGCCGATATAGTCGATGTCGGCCAGGCTGTCGTCGTCGCGGTTGTAGAGGCTGAAATCCACCATCACGCGCTCGCCGACGCGGGTCTCGGCCACGCCCGCGCCGGTGGCGACGATGCGCCCCACCGTGTCGGTACCCTGAATACGCGGGAAGGTCAGCGTCGAGCGGCCGCGCCGCCAGGTCGAGACGGAATCCGGGTCGGTCTCGGTGCCGTAGGCGCCCTCGCGCACCCAGACATCGGTGTTGTTCATGCCGCAGGCGCTGACCTGGATTAGCACTTCGCCGGCCGCCGGCCGCGGCACCGGCACGTCCTCGCGGTAGTCCAGCTTGTCCAGGCCCCCGTGCCCGGTCAGCAGCACCGCGCGCATCGTCGTCGGCAGCATCGCCCCTCCCGCCGGCTGGTGATGCCGGAGATGTAGTCGATTTGCGCGCGGCGGGAAAGCCCGATCCTATGCCCCGCCGCCCGCCATTCAGGCCGGACGGAAGGTCATGGCGACGCCATTCATGCAATAGCGCAGGCCGGTCGGCGGCGGCCCGTCCTCGAAGACGTGGCCGAGATGGCCGCCGCAGCGGGCGCAATGCACCTCGGTGCGGGTGACGAACAGCATGCGGTCGGGGCGGGTGCCGACGGCACCTTCGATGGGCCGCCAGAAGCTGGGCCAGCCGGTGCCGCTGTCGTATTTGGTCTCCGACGAGAACAGCGCCTGATCGCAGCCGGCGCAGTGAAAGGTGCCGGCGCGCTCCTCCTTGTCCAGCGGGCTGCTGTGGGGCGGCTCGGTGCCGTGCCCCCGCAGAACCGCGTACTGCTCGGCCGTCAGCCGGCGGCGCCATTCGTCGTCGCTGTAGGCGACCTCGAAGCTGTCCGCCCCCTCATCATGCTCCGCCGCCCGTCCCGGCCACAGCCGCGCCGCGGTCGCCGCCGCCAGGGCGCCGATGCCCCCCACGAGAATGCCCCTGCGGGTCATGGCCTGCGCCTCCTTTCGTCAACAGACATCGCCATGAGATGTGGCCCCCCGGCAGCCGAGAGGCAATCGCGCGCACGCGATTGTGAACTTGCCGCCACCGCGGGCGATCGCCATTGTTGGCCGATGCCGGTGGCGCTGGAGCTGATCGTCGGGGGCCTTCTCCTGTTCGGAGGTGGCGAAGCACTGGTGCGGGGCGGGGTTGCCGCCGCCGCCCGGCTGGGCGTGTCGCCCCTGCTCATCGGGCTGACCCTGGTGGGTTTCGGCACCTCGACGCCGGAACTCGTCGCCAGCCTGCAGGCGGCGCTGATCGGCGCGCCGGGCATCGCCGTCGGCAATGTCGTCGGCAGCAACATCGCCAACATCCTGCTCATTCTGGGCCTTGCGGCGGTGATTTTCCCCATCGCCACCACCCGCGGGGCTTTCCGCCGCGACGGCACCATGCTGCTGGCCAGCGCCGCGGCGCTGATCGTGGCGGCGATGACGGGCGTGGTGGGGCCCCCCGCCGGCATCGTTTTCCTGCTGCTGCTGGCCGCCTATGTGGTCTTCACCTACCGCACCGAGCGCCGCCGCCCCGACGCGGGCGCCCGGATGCACGCGGCCGAGGCGGAGGAGTTCGCGGGACCGGCGCCGATGCCCCTGGCCCTGGGGCTGGCGCTGGCGGCGGCCGGGATTGCCGGCGTCGTGCTGGGCGCGGGGCTGCTGGTGGGGGCGGCGTTGACGGTGGCGCGCGAGGCCGGACTGTCGGAGGCGGTGATCGGGCTGACGCTGGTGGCGGTGGGCACCTCGCTGCCGGAACTTGCGACCTCGGTGATGGCGGCGCTGCGACGGCACGCCGACGTCGCCTTCGGCAACATCGTCGGCAGCAACATCTTCAACGCCCTGGGCATCATGGGCGCGACGGCGCTGGTGACGCCGATCGAGGTGCCGCGCCAGTTCCTGGTCTTCGACCTGTGGGTGATGCTGGGCGTGTCGGTGCTGCTGGTGATCTTCGCGGCCACGGGGCTGCGGCTGAACCGCTGGGAGGGTGGCGCCTTCCTGGCGCTGTACGCGCTGTATCTGGGGCTGCAGGCGTGGGTGCCAACGGCGCTGGGCTGAGGGCCGCCGCGCACCAAGCGCCCGGCGCGGTGTTGACTCCCCAAAGCGAGGGGCACCCGCCATGCACGACTATCGCATCATCGCCAGCCTGCGCCGGCTGGCGCTTGTCGACCTCGACGCCGTCCGTGCCTACGGCCAGGCCATCGCCCACACATCCGACGACGAGGTGGCGGCGATGCTGGCCGACTTCCGCGACGACCATCGCCGCCATGTCGAGGAATTGGGCGCGGCCATCCGGGGCCTGGGCGGGCGGGCGCCCGAGGAGCCGGACCTTTCCGGCCTCGCCATCGAGGGCTTCACCGCCTTCACCGCCCGCGCCATGCCGGCGGGGGCGCTGGTGGCGATGGAAAGCAACGAGATCGTCACCACCGATGCCTATCGCCAGGCCCGCGCGCTGGCGCTGCCCGAGGCTCTGGCGGCGCTGGTGGAGCGCAATTACCGGGACGAGGTGCGGCACCTGGAGGCGATCAGCGGCCGCCTGGAGGGGCGGTCCTTCACCGGCCCCATGCTCAGCCAGACCGCCCGGATGCAGGGCTGGGCAACCTCGCTATGGATCAACAACCTCCGCCACCTGCTGCCGTAGCCGGCGGCCCGTCAGCCCCTCAGGTCCACAAGCCCTCCAGCAGGCGCCGCAGGGTGCCGACGGCGACGCGGCGGCGGTAGCGGGGGGTGACAGTGGTCGTTTTCAGCGGGTTGAGGCGCTTGCGCAGCAGGGCGCCGATGCCGGCCAGGGCGTCGGCGTCCAGAGGGCGGCCGCGAAACGCCTCCAGCCCTTCGATGAGGACCGGGCAGGAATTCGTCGCCGTCGCCGCCACCCGCAGGTCGACCAGGGCATCGCCCTCGCGCCGCAACGCGGCCGCGACGCCCACCAGCGGAAAGTCGACGGCGTCGCGCACCCGCGTCTTGGCATAGCCGGCCCGCAGGCCGGGCGCCGCCGGCACATGCACCGCCGCCAGGATCTCGCCGGGCTCCAGCGCCAGATGGGCGGCGCCGTCCTCGCGATACATCTCGGCCAGCGGCAACCGCCGGGCACCGCCCGGCCCCGCCAGTTCGACCTCGGCCCCCAGCACCATCAGCGCCGGCGCCACGTCGCCGGCGAAGACGGCGTGGCAACGGTCCGAGGTCGGCACCACGCGGCAGACGTCGCCCTTGTATTTGAGGCAGTAATCGTTGCTGCGCCGCCACCACTCGCTCTTGTTGAAGTGCATGCAGCGGGTATCGAGGCAGAGATTGCCGCCCAGCGTCGCCATCGCCCGGTGGGTGGGGCCGGCGACGACGGCGGCCGCCTCGGCGATTGCCGGCCATGACTGGCGCACCGCCGCGTCCGCGGCGAGGCGGGCCAGGGTGACGCCGGCGCCGATGCGCAGACCGCCGTCGGGGGCACGGTCGATGCCGCCCAACTCGGCCACCGCCGAGAGGTCCACCAGCCGCGTCGCGCCGGGATCGATGCCGCGGCGCAGATTGACCAGCAGATCGGTGCCGCCGGCGACATAGACGGCCTCGGCGCTGCCGCCGTGGGCGGCGACGGCCTCGGCGAGGCTGTCGGGACGGACGAATTCGACGTCGGGGAGGGCGCTCATTCCGCCGCCTCCTTGCTGGGAACGTTTTCGAGGGCGTCGAGCAGACGGTCGGGGGTGATGGGCATCCGGTCCATGCGCACGCCGACGGCGTCATGGACGGCGTTGGCCACCGCCGCCAGGAATCCGGCCAGCCCGCCTTCCGATGCCTCCTTGGCGCCGAAGGGGCCGTTGGGATCGACGCTTTCGACGATCTTGACCTCGATGTCAGGCGAATCGAGCACCGTGGGAATGCGGTAGTCGAGGACGTCGACGGCATAGCCCTTGCCGTCCTCGTAGCGGGTTTCCTCGTACAGCGCCTGGCCCATGCCCATCCACACCGCGCCCTGCACCTGGCCCTCGACGGCCAGCGGGTTGATGGCAAAGCCGCAGTCCTGCGCCACCCACACCTTCTCCACCGTCACCTTGCCGGTCACCTCGTCGACGCTGACCTCGACGGCCTGGGCGGCGTAGGAGAAGCCCATCGTCGAGCCGACGGCGCCGCCCTTGTGCTTGCCGCCCTGAAATTCCGGCGGGCAGGTGAAGGTGCCCTTGACGGTGATGGTGCCGGTGTCCTCCAGCGCCGCCTTGACCACCTCGTGCCACGACAGGCCGGGATCCTGGCCGCCGGCGACGCGGTAAAGCTCGCCCAGGCACTCGATGTCCTCGGGCCGGGCGTCGAGCTTGCGGGCCGCCGCCTCGACCATCACCGTCCGCAGATTCTCGGCCGCCGCCAGGGCGGCGTTGCCGACCATGAAGGTCACCCGCGAGGAATAGGAGCCGTTGTCCTTGGGCGTGATGACGGAGTCGTTGGCGACCACGCGGATGCGGTCGAAGGTCAGGCCCATCACCTCGCCCACCACCTGGGCGACGATCGTCGACGACCCCTGGCCGATGTCGGAGGCGCCGGTGAGGATGGTGATCGAACCGTCGAAGTCCAGCTTCAGATTGACGGTGGCGTGCGGCTCGCCGGTCCAGTGGATGGGCTTGGCGGAGCCCGACACATAGTGCGAGCAGGCCATGCCGATGCCGCGCCCCTTCGGCAGGCCGCCGCGCTTGGCCTTCCAGCCCGACGCCTCCTCCACCCAGTCCAGGCATTGCGGCAGGCCGTAGCTTTCCACCCGCAGGCCGTTGAGGGTCTCGGTGGGCGCCTCCAGCATGTTGCGGCGGCGCAGGTCGAAGGGGTCGAGCCCCAGTTCGGCCGCCATCTCGTCCATCAGCGCCTCGAACCCGGCGCGGACGTCGACGGTGCCGTGGCCGCGCATGGCGCCGCAGGGCGGGGTGTTGGTATAGATGCGCGCGCCCCGGTAGCGGATGGCCGGAATGTCGTAGAGCGCGTGCAGCAGCGCCCCGGCGTACAGGATGGTGACGATGCCATAGCCGGCATAGGCGCCGCCGCGCTGGACGACATCGGCCTCGCAGGCGGTGAACCGGCCCTCCTCGTCCAGCCCGATGCGGATGGTGACGTCGGTCTCGGGGCGGCCGCGATGGGTGATGATGGTTTCCTCGCGCGACAGCACCATGCGCACGGCACCGCCCGCCGCCCGTGCCAGCAGGGCGGTGATGATCTCGAAATTGAGGGTTTCGGTGCGCGAACCGAAGCCGCCGCCGACGAAGGGCTTGACCACGCGGATGCGGCCGGTGTCCATCTCCAGGCAGCGGGCCAGCATCAGGTGCACGTAATACGGCACCTGGGTCACCGAATGCAGGGTGAGCATGTCGCGCGCGGCGTCGTATTCCGCCAGCGCGGCGTGCGGCTCCATCTGGGCGTGATTGACCTCGGCGTAGTGGAAGGTCTTCTCGCGCACCATCGCCGCGCGGGCGAAGCCGCCCTTGATGTCGCCGAAGTCGTGCAGCACCTCGCGCAGGACATTGCCGGGCTGCTTGTCGTGCAGGGGCTCCGCCCCCGGCGCCCGCGCCTTGGCGGCGCTGAAATAGGCCGGCAGCCGCTCGATGTCGAGGTCGATCAGCGCCAGGGCCGCCTCGGCGGTGGCCTCGTCGACGGCCGCCACCGCCGCCACCGGCTCGCCGCGATAGCGCACCTTGTCGCGGGCCAGCGGGTATTCGTTCATGGCGATGGGCAGCACGCCGAAGGTCCACGGGCAGTCGGCGCCGGTAGTCACCGCCACCACCCCCGGCAGCGCGGCGGCGCGGGTGGTGTCGACGGCGCGGATGCGCCCGTGGTCGACCGGCGAACGCAGGATGCGCCCGACAAGGGCCCCCGCCGCCGGCATGTCGGCGGTGAAGCGGGCCCGGCCGGTGACCTTCTCGATGCCGTCGACCAGCGGCGTGCGCTGCCCGACCGCCTTGGCCTTGCTCGCGGTGCTCATGCCGGCGCCTCCTCGCCGCCGGCGGCGGCCTCGATGGATTCGATGATCTTCACATAGCCGGTGCAGCGGCACAGATTGCCGGCGATGGCCTCGCGGATGGCGTCGCGGTCCGGCGCCGGGTTGCGGCGCAGCAGGCCCTCGGCGGCCATGATCATGCCCGGCGTGCAGAAGCCGCACTGGGTGCCCAGCTTCTCATGGAACTCCTGTTGCAGCCGCGATAGGCGGCCGTTCCTCGCCAGCGCCTCGACCGTCTCCACCCGTCGCCCGGCGACGGCGTGGGCCAGGGTCAGGCAGGCCAGGCGCGGCGTGTCGTCGACCAGCACCGTGCAGGCGCCGCACTCGCCGCCGTCACAGCCCTGCTTGCTGCCCGTCAGCCCCAGTTGATCGCGCAGATAGTCGATCAACAGCATGTTGTTCGGGACCGCGTCCTCGCGCGGGCGGCCGTTGACCTCGATGCGCAGGATCGTCTTCATTGTTGCCCTATGAAACTGTTGGCCTATCCACCTATTTAACCGAATCCGTTTCGCAATGCACCCCTCTCGTGCGGGTACGGCAGCCCGCGCCCCTCGCCGGATGGCGAACTAATCCTTACCGCGCGAAGGGACTTGAAATTCTGTTGGCCTATCAAACAGAATGAGGCATCTGCGCCCCCGTCGCCGTCTCGGGGCCGCGGAACCCGAAACGAACAGACGGCAGGGAGGGAATGTCATGTTGATTACGCGTCGCGCCTTCGCCTCGCTGGCCGCCGCGGCCGTCGGGGCGTCGCTGCTGTCGGCCCCCGTGCAGGCCGAGGATACCGTCACCCTCAAGGTCCACCATTTCCTGCCCCCGCCGTCGACGGCGCACGCCAAGTTGATCGAGCCGTGGGCGAAGCGGATCGAGGAAGCCTCGCAGGGGCGGATCAAGTTCGAGATCTATCCGGCGATGCAGCTCGGCGGCAAGCCGCCGCAGCTTTTCGACCAGGTGCGCAACGGCGTGGTGGATGTCGTCTGGACGCTGCCCGGCTATACCGCCGGTCGTTTCCCGCTCACCGAGGTCTTCGAGCTGCCGTTCGTCACCGGCTCGGCCGAGGCCACCTCGCAGGCGGTGTGGGAGTTCTATGAGAAGAACCTCCAGGAGGAATACAAGGACATCCACCCGCTGCTGCTGCACGTCCATGCGCCCGGCCCCTTCCACATGAAGGAAGGGCTGGTGCGCACCGCCGCCGACCTCAAGGGCAAGAAGATCCGCCTGCCCACCAAGCCGATCGGCGAGGCCCTGAAGGCCCTGGGCGCCGTGCCGGTGGGGATGCCGGTCCCCGAGGTCTATGAGGCCATGTCGCGCGGCGTCGTCGACGGCACCGTCATTCCGTGGGAGGTGGTTCTGCCGCTGCGGGTGAACGAACTGGCCGAGTACCACACCGCCTCGGGCCTCTATACCTCGGTGTTCCTGCTGGCGATGAACAAGGACACCTATGCGGGCCTGCCCGACGACCTGAAGGCGATCATCGACGAGCACTCGGGCGCCAATCTGGCCCCGATCGCCGGCCGCGCCTATGACGAGGCCGAGAACGGCGGCCGCAAGCAGGCCGAGGAGATGGGCCACAAGTTCCACACCCTCACCCCCGAGGAAGAGGCGAAGTGGAAGGCCGCGACCCGCCCGGTCATCGACGCCTGGATCGCCAAGACCAACGATCTCGGCCATGACGGGGCCCGCCTCTATCAGGAGGCGGTCGACCTCGTGGAGAAGTACAGCCGCTAGCCGGAGCGTTGACTACCACCGGCAAAACGCGGCAAGGAGGCGCCCTGGCCCTGACGGCCGGGCGCCTCGTCGCCGCCGCGGCAACGGCGCTGGCGGTGGCCGGCGGCCTTGTGCTGACCTCGGTGATGCTGGTGACCTGCGCCAGCGTCATCGGACGGGCATTCTTCAACAGCCCCATCCTGGGTGACTTCGAGCTGGTCGAGGCCGGCTGCGCCATCGCCGTCTTCGCCTTCCTGCCCTACTGCCAGTTAAAGGGCGGCCACATCACCGTCGACATCGTCAGCGACGCCCTGGGATCCCGCAAGCGGCGGGTACTGGCGATGCTCAACGAGGCCGTCTTCGCCGCCGTCGCCGGCCTGCTGGCCTGGCGCGCGATGCTGGGCGGCATCGACCTGTGGCGCTATGGCGAGACCTCGATGATGTTGCAGATCCCCATCTGGTGGATGTTCCTGGTGGTGGTGCCGGCGCTGGCGCTGCTGTGCGTGGTCTGCCTGCTGCGTCTGTATCTGGTAAAGACGGGGGAGCATCTGTGAGCGGAGTCACCCTGGCCCTGGTTCTGTTCGGCGCCCTGCTGGCGCTGATCGCCCTGGCGATGCCCATCGGGGTCGCCATGCTGCTGGTGGGCGGCTTCGGGTACATCATGCTCTCCGGCGTGGGCCCGCTGCTGCACCACCTGTCCAGCGCCCCCTACGCGCAGGCGGCGACCTATTCGCTGTCGGTCATCCCGCTGTTCATCCTGATGGGCCAGTTCGCCACCCACGCCGGCCTGTCGGCGGGTCTGTTCAATGCGGCCAACGCCTGGTTGGGGCACAGGCGCGGCGGCATCGCCATGTCGGCCATCGGCGCCTGCGCCGGCTTCGGCGCCATCTGCGGCTCGTCGATGGCGACGGCGGCGACGATGGCGCATGTCTCGCTGCCGGAGATGCGCCGTTTCAAGTATTCCGGCGCCCTGGCTTCGGGGGTGCTGGCGGCGGGCGGAACGCTGGGCATCCTGATCCCGCCGTCGGTGATCCTGGTCATCTATGCGCTGTTGACCGAGCAATCCATCGGCAAACTGTTCATCGCGGCGGTGGTGCCGGGCATGCTGGCGGCGGTGGGCTACATGCTGGCGGTCGCCGTCTATGTGCGCCTGTATCCCGAGGCCGGTCCCGCCGGCCCGCGCGCCCCCTTCGCCTCGCGGCTGCGGTCGCTGCTGGAGATGGGGCCGGTCATCGGCATTTTCGCGCTGGTGATCGGCGGCATCTACGCCGGATGGTTCACCCCCACCGAGGGCGCCGCCATCGGCGCCGCCGGCACCGGCATTCTGGCCGTGCTGCACGGCGGCTTGCGCTGGGGCGGCTTCGTCGAATGCCTCAAGGGCACCGCCAAGCTGACGGCGATGATCTTCCTGATCCTGATCGGCGCCGACCTTTACAACTCCTTCCTGGCGCTGTCGCAACTGCCGATGACGGCGGCGCGGGTGATCGGCGACAGCGGCCTGCCGCCGATGGCGGTGCTGGCGATCATCCTGCTGTTCTACCTGGTCATGGGCTGCCTGATGGACAGCCTGTCCATGATCCTGCTGACGGTGCCCATCTTCCACCCCGTGATCGTCGGCCTCGACTTCGGCATGTCGGCCGAGGAGGTCAGCCTGTGGTTCGGCATCCTGGTGCTGATCGTCGTCGAGGTGGGGCTGATAACGCCACCGCTGGGCATGAACGTGTTCGTCATCAATTCCTTCGCCCCCGACATCCCCATAACCCAGGCGTTCCGGGGTGTGGTGCCGTTCCTGGCCGCTGACGCGGTGCGGGTGGTGCTGCTGGTGGCCTTCCCGTCGCTGACGCTGGGGGTGCTGGCTTGGATGGGCTCCCTGCCGTGAGGATGGTGGCGTCGCGTTTCCTGGACGGGCTTCTCGGCTATCGGCTGCGGCGGGCGCAGGTGGCGGCCTTTCGCCATTTCGACGACGTCGTCGCCGCCGAGGATCCCATCACCCCGGGGCGCCTGGGAACCCTGCTCATCGTCGAGGAGAACCCCGGCCTCAGCCAGAGCCGCCTCGCCGAGGCCCTGGGCGTCGATCGCTCCACCCTGGTTGGGGTGGTGGGCGAATTGGAGGCCCGCGGCCTGGTGACGCGCACCCGCTCCGAGGCCGACCGCCGCCGCTACGAACTGGTGCTGACCGCCGAGGGCGAGCGCGCCCTGGCGCGCTGGAAACAGCGCGTGCGGCGCCACGAGGACAATTTCGCCAAGGCGCTGAGCAGCGAGGAACGCAAGACCCTGATGGAGTTGTTGTCACGTCTGCCGGGAGTGGGCTGATGAACGCCGCCGACGAGATTCTCGCGCCACGCATCGCAACCGGCCGCGACCGCGCGCCGGCGCTGATCGCCGACGGGCGCACCCTCAGCTACGCCGATCTCGACGCGCTGACGGCGCGCTATGGCCACGGCCTCAGGTCCGGCGGCGTCGGGCGCGGCGACCGCGTGCTGCTGCTGCTGAACGACAGCGCCGATTTCGTCGCCGCCTGGCTGGCGGCGGTGAGGATCGGGGCCGTCGCCGTGCCGCTGAACACCCGCATGGACGCGGCGCAACTGCGCTTGCCGATCGAGGACAGCCGCTGCGCCGCCCTGCTCGTCGAGGACGAGTATCTGCCGCAGTACCGCCAGATCGCGCCGGAGCTGACGCATCGCCCGGCGCTGCTGGCGGTGCGCGGCGCCGCCCCCGCCGGCGAGCGCAGCCTCGACGACCTCGTCGCCGACCAGCCGACGGTGCTGGCGTCGGAGGCGATGGACCCCGACGACATGGCCTATTGGCTCTACACCTCCGGCACCACCGGCACGCCCAAGGCGGCGGTCCACCGCCACGGCGAGGTGGAAATTGCCGACCGTTACCTGTGCGAGGCGCTGGGGGTGCGGCAGGGGGACCGGCTGTTCTCGTCCTCGAAGCTGTTCTTCGCCTTTGCCCTCGGCCACTGCCTCATCGGCGGGCTGCGCGCCGGCGCCACCGTGATTCTCCACCCCGGCTGGCCCGACGCCGCCGCCATCGCCGAGGTCGTCGCCCGCCACCGCCCGCACGTCGTCTTCAGCGTGCCGACCTTCTATCGCAACCTGTTGCGCGACGGCGTCGCCGAAACCGAGCCCTTCCGCAACGTGCGCCGCTACGTCTCGGCCGGCGAGAAGCTGCCCGAGGCGCTGTACCATCGCTGGCGCGAGGCGACGGGGGTCGGAATCCTGGAAGGCATCGGCGCCACCGAGACCCTGCTGCTGATGGTGGCCGGCACCCCCGAGGCCCACCGTCCAGGCGCCACCGGACGGCCGCTGCCCTGGGTCGAGGCGCGCCTGCTCGACGACGACGAACGTCCGGTCACCGAACCCGGCCGGCCGGGTGTGCTGTGGGCACGGATGGCGACGGTGGCCAAGGGGTATTGGAACCAGCCCGAAAAGACCGCCGCCGCCTTCCGCGACGGCTGGTTCCGCACCGGCGACCAGTTCAGCGTCGACCCCGACGGCTGGTGGACCCACCACGGCCGCGCCGACGACATGCTGAAGATTTCCGGGCAGTGGGTCAGCCCCGCCGAGATCGAGGAGGCCGCCCAGGCCATCCCGGGCGTCGCCGACGCCGCCTGCGTCGGCACCACCAACGACGACGGCCTGACCCGCCTGGCGCTGTTCGTGGCCGCCGCCGATGCCGGTGCCGAGGCGGCGCTGGAGGAGACGCTGCGCGACGGCCTGGAGGCGCGGCTGCCGCGCTTCAAGCTGCCGCGCAGCGTGCATTTCGTCGCGGAGATTCCCCGCACCGCCACCGGCAAGGTGCAGCGGTTCCGGCTGCGCGAGATGCTCGCCCCCGCCTCCGCCTGATACAGCGAGATTTCAGCAAGAGCGTCCACGCTCCGGCCGCCGTTGAGGCGGCGGCCAAGCGAGCGGAGCGAGCGCCCGGCGAGGGCACAAAATGACTCTGCGGCCAACCGGCGGACGCCCGCGCCCGGCGAGGGCAAATGAATAAAGAACGGCCGACACGGGCGGCGGGGGAGGAGTACGCCCCCCGTGCCGGCCTGGGAACCTACTTCTTGCGCAGATCCTTGACCCGCGCCGCCTTGCCCTGCGAGCGCGGCACCGCGCCCGGCGGCATCATCACCACCTTGGCGCTGACGCCGATCATCGACTTGATGTGGTGGCGCACCTCGCCGGCGGTCTTGGCGTAGTCGCTTTGCAGCAGCGCCGGGTCGGCCTCGACCTCGACGGTAAGGTGGTCGAGGCTGCCTTCGCGCTCGACCACCAACTGGTAGTGCGGCACCGTGCCCGGCAGCCCCACCAGCACCGATTCAATCTGGCTGGGATAGACGTTGACGCCGCGGATGATCAGCATGTCGTCGTTGCGCCCCGTCACCCGCAGGATGCGCACATGGCTGCGCCCGCAGCCGCAGGGCGCGTCATCCAGCCGCGTGATGTCGCGGGTGCGGTAACGCACCATCGGCAGGGCCTGCTTGCTCAGGGTGGTGATGACCAGTTCGCCCGCCTCGCCCATCGGCAGCGGCTCCAGGGTGTCGGGATCGACGATCTCGAACAGGAAGTGGTCCTCCCAGCCGTGCAGGCCGTTGCGCTCGGTGCATTCCACCGCCACGCCGGGGCCCATGATCTCGGACAGGCCGTAGATGTCCTGGGCGCGGATGCCCAGGCGCTCATCGAGTTCGGCCCGCATCGCCTCCGACCACGGCTCGGCGCCGAAGACGCCGACGCGCAGATTGGCCTTGCGCAGGTCGACGCCTTCCTTCTCGGCGACCTCGGCGAGATTGAGGGCGTAGGACGGCGTCGCGCACAGCACGGCGGCGCCGAAGTCCTGGATGAGCACGATCTGGCGCTCGGTGTTGCCGCCCGACATCGGCGTCACCGTGCAGCCCAGGCGCTCGGCGCCGTAATGCGCCCCCAGGCCGCCGGTGAACAGCCCGTAGCCATAGGCGTTGTGCAGCACCTCGCCCGGCCGCGCCCCCGCCGCCGCCAGCGAGCGCGCCATCAGGTCGGCCCAGGTGTCGAGGTCGGCGCGGGTGTAGCCGACCACCGTCGGCTTGCCGGTGGTCCCCGACGAGGCGTGCAGGCGCACCACCTGGTCGCGCGGCACCGCGAACAAGCCGAAGGGATAGTTGTCGCGCAGGTCGGTCTTCACCGTGAACGGGAAGTGGCGCAGGTCCGCCAGGGTCTTGAGGTCGGCCGGCGTCACCCCCTTGGCGTCGAACGCCTGGCGGTAATGGGGGACGTTCTCATAGGCCCGCGTCAGGGTGTCCCGCAGCCGCTGCAACTGCAGTTCCGCCAGCCGCTCGCGGCTCATGCCTTCCAATTCGGGCTGATACATATAGTCGATGGTTGCCTGCGCAGTCATGGCCGTGCCCTCTCTCCAGGTTTTCTTCTGGCGGGCGGCCCCTTGCGGGCGGCCGCCGCCCACCGGTTACTCGGCGGCGTGCTCGCGCGGCGCCTCGAACCGCCGCAGATAAGCGGTCCGCTCGTCGACGCTCGCCTGAATGTGCGCCACCTGTTCGTCGGTGAGGTGACGGTACTTGCCGATCAGCCGCAGGTAGTCGTTGATCGGCCGGCGTCCCTCGGTTGAATGCGTGAAGCGGAGCCCCTCCGCCGGTGTGTGCTCCCACAGGGTCACGAAATTGGTCTCCACCTGCCGCCGGCAGACCTCGGTGGTCAGGGCGCTGGCGAAGCGCCAGCCGGACGGACAGGGCGCGTAGACATGCACATAGGCGAAACCGTGCCGCGCCGCCTCGCGCGCCTTCACCAGCTTGTCGTGATAGTCCTCCAGGAACGCCGTCGAGGCGGTGGCGACATAGGAGCAGTTGTGCATCAACATGATCAGCGGCAGGTTCTTCGATTCGGAGCGATGGCCCTGAATCACCTCGCCGACCGGCGTCGTCGAGGTCCATGACCCGAACGACGTCGAGCCCGACGCCTGCATCCCGGTGTTCATGTAGCCTTCGTTGTCGACGCAGACATACAGCAGCGGGTCGTTGCGCGCCGCGGCGCCGGAGAGCGCATGGAAGCCGGCGTCGACGGTGCCGCCGTCGCCCGCCAGCGCCATCACCGTCACCTCGCGGCCCATCCGCTGGTACTGGCGCTTGATGCCGGCCATCATCGAGGCGGTGTTGGTCAGCAAGGGATGGAACACCGGCACCTTGCTGCCGGTCAGGCCGTTGTACCCCACCGTGCCCATGCCGGGAATGCAGCCCGGCGGCGTCGCCAGCACCGTGTCCGGCCCCACCGCCCGCATGGTGTGGCGGATCAGCAACTCGGAATTGCAGCCCTGGCAGGCCGACAGGCCGGGGACGAACATGTCCTCCATTTCGCCGTGCGTGTTGTAGATCTCGGCCGCCGAGCCCCATTCCAGGGCGCCCTTGTCGCAGGCCTTCACGCACGCCGGATCGCCGTCGCACAGGTCGCATTTCGACACATGGCCCAGCTTGGGCTCGAAGACGATGCCCGCCCAAACGCAGCCGACGGTGCACAGCAGGCAGTTGACGCATTTCGAGGCGTCCCACGCCACCACGCCGCTGTCGCCGTCCTTGGTCAGCGCCGTCGAGGGGCAATCCATGACGCATTTCGGATCGCCGCACTGCCGGCACAGGGCCAGTTCCCAGGTGTCGTCGGTGCCCGCCAGGATGCGGATGCGCGTCTGCGCCAGATCGCCGTTGCCGCCCTTGACCTTGTCGCAGGCGGTCATGCAGTCGCCGCAGCCGTCGCACCGATCGGCGCGGAACTTGATCGTAGGCCAGCTCTTGCCCATCGCGCCCTCCTCCGTTCAGCGCCAAATCTGCGACATCAGCACCCGCCCCGTCTCCAGCGGCCGGGCGAGGAATGCGTCCTTCAACGGCCCCAGATCGGTTCGCCGCAGGATGAGCTGCCACATGATACCGGCATCCAGGGTGCGGTCCACCGCCAGGATGCCGACCAGCCGGTCGCCGTCCAGCGCCACCCGCAAATAGCCGGCGCTATCGTCGCAATGGACGTCGCCGACGCCTTCGCAATCGCCCACCGAAATCGCCTGGCGCCCGAAAAAGGTGTAGGTGTTGATGGGCACGCCGCCGGGATAGGGCTTGACGCCGGTGTCGCCGGCCATGTCCTGCCCGGCGATGCGTCCCTGTTCGACCGCGTTGGGCAGGATGCCGTTCACCGCCGTCTCGCCGGACAGGAAGTCGTGCGCCTGCGCCACGTCGCCGGCGGCCCAGACATCGGCGGCCGAGGTGCGCATGTGCTGGTCGACGATGATGCCGTCGGCGATGTCGACGCCGCTGCCGGTCAGCATGTCGGTCACCGGTCGCACCCCCGCCGCCACCAGCAGCAGGTCGGCTTCAAGCGCCTCGCCGTCGGCCAGAGTCACCACGGCGCCGTCGCCGCGCGGCTCGACGCGGGCGGCGGCCTGCCCCAGCAGCATCCGCACGCCCTTGGCGGTGAAGGCGCTTTCGATCAGTCCCGCCGCCTTGCGGTCGAAATAGGCCGGCAGCACCTGGTCGCGCATTTCGACCACCGTCACCGCCATGCCGGCCTCGGCAAGGTTCTCGGCGGCGTGCATCCCGATCAGGCCGGCGCCCAGCACCACCGCCCGCTTGCCGGCGGCGATGCCCTCGCGCAGGCCGACGGCGTCGTCCATGCTGCGCAGGACATGGAAGGGGCTTTCGGCGAGGCCGGGAACCGGCGGCACCGCCGGCGCCGCGCCGGTGGCGATAAGCAGCTTGCCGTAGGACCAGGTTTCGCCCCCGGCGGTGGCCACGCTCTTGGCGGCGGTGTCGACGCCGGTGACGGTGGCGCCGCGTTGCAGCTCGATGCGCGATTCCTTCAGGAACGCCTCGTCGCGCAGGATCACACGCTCGGGCTCGGAGCGCCCCGACACCACATAGGGCAGGATGGTCGGTGAATAGGGCAGGCGCGTGTCGCGGGTCAGCATGACCACGCGGCCCGCCTCGTCATGGGTGCGGATCGCCCGCGCCGCCTCCAGCGCCGCGTGGCTGGACCCGACGATGAGGTAATCGGCATGGCCTGTCATCGCCCCCTCCCTACTCCTGTTCGTTGAGCCAGACCGGCCCCGCCGGGGTCTCGCCCGCCGCCGCGCGCCCGGTGATGTCGATGGCCCGCGCGAAGTGCTCCGCGGTGAGGTCGGCGCCGGCCAGGCCGCCGATGAAGCTGACCGCCGGCATCAGGCGCCCGCCCGCCGACAGCGTCGCCAGCACGTCCTGGTGCACGGGGCCGCTGTTCCAGCCGAAATTGACCGAGCGGTCGACGACGCCCACGGCGTTGACCTTGGCCAGGGCGGCGGCCATCGCCCGCACCGGCCAGGGCCGGTAGGTCTTGACCTTCAACAGGCCGACGCGGGTGCCGGCCTCGCGGGCGGCGTCGACGGCGTCCTTGGCGGCGCCGGTCATGCTGCCGATGGTGATCAGGGCGAAGTCGGCGTCCTCAAGGCGGTATTCCTCGACCAGCGGCGCCCAGCGGCGCCCGATGCGCGCCGCCCAGTCCTCGTGCGCCTCCTCGATGACGCGCAGCGCGTTCTGCATCCCGCGCATCTGGCTGCTGCGGTAGCGCACGAAGCGCGCCGGGCCGGGCCCGCCGGCACCGCCCGTCAGCGGGTCGACGCCCATCGGCCGGTCGGGGTCGAGCGCCACATGCCAGTTGACGTCCTTGGGCCCCAGGAAGGCATCGACGTCCTCGGGCAGCGGCACCTCGCAGCGGCCGACGCCGTAGGACAGGTAGTTGCCGTCATGGCAGACATTGACCGGCAGCATCACGTCATGGTGCTCGGCCACGCGATAAGCCATGACGGTGGTGTCCAGCACCTCCTGGATGGACTCGCAATAGATCTGGATCCAGCCCGCCTCGCGCGCCGTCATGGCGTCCTGGTGCCCCCCCCAGACGCATTGCGGCGTCAGCAGGTCGCGGGTGACGAGCGAGGCCACCATCGGCAGCCGCATCCCCGGCGTGCGCACATAGGGCTCGAACATGAAGGCGAGGCCGGGGCCAGAAGTGGCGGTGTAGGTGCGGGCGCCGGCCAGGCACGCGCCCTGCAACGCCGAGAGCACCGAATGCTCGCCCTCCAGGTTCATCAGCTCGGCGTCGAGCGTGCCTTCGGCGATGAATTTCGACAGATACTCGACCAGCGACGACTGCGGCGTGATGGGGTAGACGGCCACCACGTCCGGCCGCGCCAGCGCCACGCCGCGCGCGGCGGCCTCGTTGCCGTTGCAGACGATGACCCGTGTTTCGTTGGAGATCTTGCTCATTCCGCCGTCCCCGCCTCATCGATCATCACGATCGCGCCGTGCGGGCACTCCTCGGCGCAGACGCCGCAGCCCTTGCACACGCGGTAATCGACGTCGAACCACGTCGGTTTCTCGACCATGCACTGCACCGGGCAATACAGCCAGCAGGTGGCGCATTTGACGCATTTGTCGCGGTCCACCACCGGCCGCTTCGCCCGCCAGTCGCCGGGCAGCATGGGGTTGAGCTTGGTGGCGATGGGACACAGGTCGTCGGGGACAGTGCCGGCATCGAAGAGGTCACGCGACTGGCGGCGCATCCTTCACCCTCCCCTTCACGTTATGGACCGTGGTCTCGTTGTAGCCGCGCTCGACCGCTTCCAGGTTCTGCCGCAGCCCGGCATCGCGGAACTGGGACTGGGCGATGGCGTCGCGCAGCGCCTCCAGCGTCACCAGGCCGCTGGCGCGGGCGAAGGCGCCCAGCATCACCGAATTGGTGATCGGGCGTCCGAAAATGTCCAGCGCGATGCCGACGGCGTCGCACAGCCCCACCGAACCCACCGCCGGCGGCAGGTCGAGTTCCTCCACCGGCCGGCCGCTGGCCTGCACCAGCAGGCCGCCGTCCTTCATGCCGGCGAAGATGTCCACCGCCCGGCCCACCGTGGTGTCGATGCACACGATGCTGTCGGGGTGATAGATGTTGGTCATCTGGCGGATGGGCCGGTCGTCGAGGCGCACGCAGGCCAGCACCGGCGCGCCGCGCCGCTCGAACCCGAAGGTCGGAATGGCCACCGCATGGCGCCCTTGCGCCACCAGCGCCCGCGCCAGCATCTCGGAGGCCAGGACGGTGCCCTGGCCGCCGCGCCCGTGAATGCGGATTTCGTGCATGGCTAGTCCTCCCAGCCTGGCCGGGCGCCGGGCCCGGGGGTGCCCGCCCCCCGCGCCGGCGCCTTGGGAATGGCGAAGCCCTGGGTGAAGGCGGCGCGGGTGATCAACCGCGCCTTCAGCACCCAGCCCGCCGCCAGCCCGACAAGCCCCGCCGCCGCCATCAGCGGCAGCGGCTGCGGCACCAGCCACGCCAGCACCAGCAGCGCCGCCGGCAGGGCGTTGCCGAGGAACACGAAGGGCGCGTTGGCGCCCCTCAGCACCTCCAGCGCCCGGCGCGGCACCGCCGCACCCCGCCGCAGCCCGCCGAGATAGCCCAGCCATGCTGCCACACGCGCCACCAGCAGCGCCAGGAACAACACCGCCGTCGCCGCCAGCGCCGCCGGCTGCACCGCCGCCGCCAGCGCCGTCACCACCCCGGCCCCTTCGGCCAGGCCGGTGGTCATGATCAGCGGCACCACGCCCGCCGCGCGCCAGGCGGGGATGCCCTTGGCGGCCGCCAGGATGCGGGCCTGACAAAACAGGAACACCAGCGCCAAAGCCGCCGCCAGCGCCAGCAGCGCCGGCGCCCCGGTCCAGGCGGCCAGCAGGCCGGCGCCGAACACCGGCATGGCGGCGATGGCCTCGCGGGTCATCCACGAGGTCTGCGGGTGGAAGAAGACGTTGATCGCCCGCCACGGCCGCCCGATTTCCATCCAAACGCAGAACAGCCCGGCGCCGATGAGGGCCAAGCCGGCCAGCGCGAACAGCCACACGGGCCCGCCGAGGAACGCCGCCAGCGCCCCCGCGACCAGAACGCCGGTCCCGGCGCCGCCGCCCATGAAATTGCCGGCGGCGCGCATGTCCCAGCCGCTTTGCGGCCGCGGCGGCACGATGCGGAAATGCTGGTCGCGCCACGGCGGGCGCCGTCCGGCATCCTTGTGCTTTTTCGGCGGATTGAGTCCGGTGATAACGCGGCTGGAGGTCATGACCGGCGCCCCCACAGGTAATGGATGTTGGGCCCGGTCCCCAACTCCTCGTGCATCCGGAACGATTCGTTCTCGGCCAGCAGGCGCGAGACATTGCTGTTCGGGTCATCAAGGTCGCCGAACTGCAGCGCCCCCGACAGGCAGGCGTTGACGCAGGCCGGCGTGGCGTCGGGGTCGACACCGGGGGTAAGGCCGTTGGCGGTGCCGTAGTCGATGCGGTCGACGCAGAAGGTGCACTTCTGGGCCACGCCGAGCATGTCCTCGCGCAGGCGCGCCACCTCGGGCTCGGTGGCCGTGTCCCCATAGGCCCAATCGGGCTGCGACACCTTGTAGCGGGCGTCGTAGGGGCAGGCCATGAAGCAATAGGCGCAGCCGATGCACTTGTCGTAATCGACGTGGACGATGCCGTCGTCGCGCTTGTAGGTCGCCGTCGTCGGGCACACCGAGGCGCAGGGCGGGTCGTCGCAATGCATACAGCCCACCGGCACGAACACGCGCCGGACATCGGGAAAGGTTCCGACCTCCATGTCCAGCACGCGGCGCCACTGCACCCCCGGCGCCGTGCCGTTGGCGTGCTTGCAGGCGGTGGTGCAGGTCTGGCAGCCGACGCAGCGCCCAAGGTCGGCGATCATGCCCCATTTGCTCATCGCCGCCCCCCCTTCGCCTTGCGCAGGAACACGCGCACCACGTCGGCGCCCGAGCCGGTGGAGTCGGTCAGGTCCATGTCCATCGGCACCAGCGAGTTCATGCTGGGGGTGTCGAATTCCTTGGCCAGCGGCGTCACCCGGTGCCCGAACTGGCCGATGAGCAGCAGGGTGTCGGGGCGGATGCCCTGGCGCACCACCGCCATCGCCTCGACCGAGCGCAGGTACGAGCCCACTTCGACGCGGTCGCCGTCCTCGATGCCCAGCCGGTCGGCGGCTTCGGCGTTGATGATGATGCCGCGATGGCCGGCGACGTTCTCCGCCGCCTCGCGGATCATCTGGATGGCGGCGTTGTTGCCCCAGTTGTACTGCATACTGCGGGCGGTCAGCAGCCAGAACGGGAAATCGTCGGGATTGGCGCCGGTCTTGGCGATGGCCCGCTCCCAGATGCCGGGGAAGTCGTGCCACTCCGGCAGCGGCGTGTATTCCTCAAGCTGACGGTCCCACCAGTCGATGCCCGACTCGTGCAGGCGGCGGCCCAACTGGGTGCCGATGCGCAGCAGGCGCTCCTGATAGGGCAGCTCGAACCGCAGCCCCAGTTCGCGCAGGCGCGGGAACAGGTACCATTCCAGCTTCGGGAACGGCGCCACCATGAAGCCGTTCTCGCGGAACCAATCCAGGCCCACGACCTCCTCGCCGTCGCTGAGTTCCGCCGAGGCGGACTTGCAGGCGGCATCCCAGATTTCCTCGACCGAGTGTTCCTCGTCCTCGGAGAGCGAGAAGTCGAACTTGCCGTTCTTGAGGCTGACCCCGCCGGCGCCGCGATTGACGGCGTTGTTGTATTCGGCCAGCAGCCCCGCGCGTTTGGCGATCTGGGTGGCGATCCAGGTGAAGTCGCGGGCCTCGCCGCGCGGCGGCACCGCCGGCTGGCGCAGCGCGAAGCCGTGATGCTCCCAGTACTGCTCGACGTATTTGGTGCCGCCGATGCGGATGAGCTGGGTGCTCTCCAGGTCGGTGGCGTCGGGCAGCAGGATGTCGGCCATGTGGTTGGTTTCGTCGTGGGTGTAGGCGAAGGCGACGACGAATGGGAAGCGGGCCATCGTGTCCTCGATCCGGGGGGTGTCCCAGAACGAGATGGCCGGATTGGTGCGGTAGAGGAACCAGATGTCGGGCAGCGACGGCTGCGGCCACTGCTCGGGCGATTTTTCCGCGAACATCCAGGCCAGGTGCGTCGGCCCCAGCGCCTGGCTCCAGGGGCTGTTGGCGGCCAGGGGAATGAGGGTGCGATAGCCGTTGCGGGTGGTCGGGCGCCCGCGCCAGCCCTCGCTGTCGGTCTGGTTCCAGGGATAGTCCATGAAACCGTCCTCGCCCGGCGTCACGCTGGCCTGGCGGGAGTGGGCGGGGCGGTTGAGGCGCACCGCCGTGCCCAGGGTGCCGCCCGGCACCTCCAGCCCGCCGACGAGGCAGGCCAGCATGGTGCGCGACCAGCAGCACTCATAGCCGCCCCAACCGTTGTTGACGGTCTTGCCCAGCGTCACCGCCACCGGCCGGAACGGCAGCGTCTGCCCCTCGATCTCGATGGTGGCGCCGATTTCGGCGTGGTCGAGGAACTCGTTGGCGATACGGCGGATGGTTCCCGCCGCCACGCCGCACTTGCCCTCGGCCCATTCGGGGGTGAAGGCGCGCATGTGCTCGGCCATCACCGCGAAGGCGGGCCGGCAGGAAACGTCCTGATGGCTCCAGGCGTCGTCGTCGGCGCCCTTCTCGACGCCCGAGACGGTAAACGCGCCGTCGAGGGCGGGGTCGGCCTCGGGGTCGTCGAAGGGCACGGCGGCCTGGCGCGTCGAACACCACACCAGCGGCTTGCGGCTGTCGGGGTCGCGCATGAAGAAGCCGTTGGGCCCCACCAGATAGGGCGAGGCGGTGTGGTTCTTGAGGAAGAAGACGTCCAGTTCCTCGCGCCGGCGCTCATGCACCAGCACATGAATCATGGCGAACAGGAAGGCGGCGTCGGTCTTGGGCTTGATGGGAATCCATTCCGCCGAACAGCCGCCGGTCACCGACAGATGCGGCTCGACCTGCACCCGCTTCATCCCGCGCGAGCGCGCCTCGGCGTGGCGCCAGACGCCGCAGACGCCGCCCGAGGCTTCGATGTTGGAGCCGAAGGACACCAGATAGCGGGTGTGCGGGGTGTCGGAGCAGACGGTGAAGGCGCGGTGCCACAGCTCGCCGTACAGGTGCTCGGAATGGTAGCACTTGACGCCCTGGCCGGAGCCGAAGCTGAAGTCGATCTTGCCCAGCGCCGCCAGCAGGGCCGGGAAGGTGCCCATATAGCTGGCGGGCGTGCCGCCGCCGCCGAAGCTGGCGGCCACGCGCGGATAGCCGCTCTCGTCCACCAGCCCCTTGCCGATGATGTCCTTGAGCTTGGCGCCGATGGCGTCCAGGGCCTCGTCCCAGGAAATGGGCACGAATCCCGGATCCTCGCCCCGGCCCTTGCGCGGATTGGTCCGCTTCATGGGCGTCAGGACGCGGTCGGGATTGTAGGTCTTCTGCACCAGGCCGAAGGCCTTGACGCAGACCTTGCCGTGGGCGGGATGGACGCCGTCGGCGGCGAAGTTGGGCTCCACCTCGGTCGCGACGCCGTCGCGCACCCGCACCGTCAGCAGATCCGGCCCCGAGACGCAGTTGTAGCAATAGGTGGGAACCTTGCGGTCCGCCGCCGCCGGCATCGCCCTTACTCCGCCGGGACTTTGGCGGCCTTGGCCTTCAGGCGCTCCTTGGTCTTCTCGACGTCGACCACGAAGCGCGCGTGCCGACCGCGGCCGATCTGGTCGACGGGGTCGCGGGCCTCGACGTCCAGCACCACCGCGCGGCCCTTGACCTCGGCGACGGTGACGGTCACCGACACCTCCATGCCCATCAGCGTCGGGGCCATGTGGTCAAGCTCGACGCGCGTGCCGACGGTGTCCTCGCCGTCGTCAAGGTGTTCGAGCAGGAAGTCGCGGCAGGTGATCTCGATGTCGCGGACCAGCGAGGGCGTCGCATAGACGCGCCCTTCCTCGCCCATGAAGCCGATGGTGCTGTCGCGGTCGACCACGAAGCGGCGCGTCGTGGTGACGCCAACGGCAAGACTGTCCTTCATTGGCTGCTCCCTCTGCCGGGGGCGGCTTTGCGTCTGTTACGCATCCATCCGATGCCCAAAGCCGCCACAATCTTTGTGGTTGACGGCAGTCTAGTACCAGACGGCCCCCGGCGGCAAGGATAACGTGATACGTTTCTTCCTCCAAGCTAGCCGAATTTGAAACATAACGTCGCGGCGCCTCGCCCTTAGGCGAAGCGCACATACTCGAAATCGACCGGCTGGCCGTTGATGCCGCGCGCCGGCGGGGCGATCCAATTGGCGAATTTGCCCGGCTCGCGCACCGGCGCCGCCATCAGCGAACGCACATAGGCGCGGTCGGCGTCGGTGGGCAGCCAGCCCTCGGCGCCGCGCCGCCACGCCTCGGCGTCGACGATGCGGCCGTCGGGGGTGACGTTGAGGTCGGCGAAATGACCGATGCCGCGATGGAAGGCCGCGTGCGGCAGCGTGAACCGGAAGTCGATGCCGTATTTGGCCGGGATCTTGTTCCAGCGGTTCACCCCCGCCTGGACGTCGCGGATGTAGTCCTGGCGCAGGCGCTCGTTGAGGGCATTGAGCGCCGGCACATGGCGCTCCTCGAAGCCGGCGCCGGCGGGGTGCAGGACCGGATAGGTGGCCTCCTCCAGGCGGTGGTCGTCATCGACCTTGCCCTCCTGGAAGCGGCCCTTCAGGCCCATGCTGTAGGCGGTGGCGGCGTTGGTGGAGACCTCGGCCCCGTACAGGTCGAGGGTCACGGAATAGTGGAAGTTGAGGTATTTCTGGATCGTGGGCAGGTCGATGACGCCAAAGCGGCGCACGTCGTCGGTGCGCTGCTCGCGCATCACCTGGCAGGCGCGCTCGATGATGCGCGCGACGCCGCTTTCGCCCACGAACATGTGGTGCGCTTCCTCGGTGAGCATGAAGCGGCAGGTGCGCGCCAGCGGGTCGAAGCCGGATTCCGCCAGCGACGCCAACTGGTACTTGCCGTCGCGATCGGTGATGAAGGTGAACATGAAGAACGACAGCCAGTCGGTGGTCTCTTCGTTGAAGGCCTCCAGCAGGCGCGGCTTGTCTGGATCGCCGGAGTGGCGGGCCAGCATCTCCTCGGCCTCCTCGCGGCCGTCACGGCCGAAATAGGCGTGCAGCAGATAGACCATCGCCCACAGGTGCCGCCCCTCCTCGACATTGACCTGGAAGAGGTTGCGCAGGTCGTAGAGCGACGGGCAGGTGGCGCCCAGGTGGCGCTGCTGCTCCACCGACGCCGGCTCGGTGTCGCCCTGGATGGTGATGAGGCGGCGCAGGGTGGCGCGGTATTCGCCCGGCACCTCCTGCCAGGCGGGCTCGCCCTTGTGGGCGCCGAAGCCGATGCGGCGCTCGGGCTCGGGCGGCGCCAGGAAGATGCCCCAGCGGTAGTCGGGCATCCGCACATGGTCGAAATGCGCCCAGCCGCTGGAATCGGCGCTGACGGCGGTGCGCAGATAGACCTGGTGGTCGAGCGAGCCGTCGGGGCCCATCTCGCGCCACCAGTCAAGGTAATGCGGCTGCCAGGACTCCAGGGCGCGCTGAAGGCGCCGGTTGTCCGACAGGTCGACGTTGTTGGGAATCCGGTCGCTGTAGTTGATGGCCTGCGTCGTCATGCGTCCCTCTCGTGGCGTCGGTGTCAGACTCGTTGGCGGGCGTAGCGGGCGCGGCGGCCGCTGCCGTAGAGCTTCAGCGCCCCCTCCTCGCCGGTGGCGTCGGGGCGCTGGAAGATCCAGTTCTGCCAGGCGCTGAGGCGCCCGAAGATCTTGGTCTCCAGCGTCTCGGGGCCGGCAAAGCGCAGATTGGCCTCCATGCCGGTGAGGGCATCGGTGGAGAAGCTGGCACGTTCCTCCAGCATCACCCGCACCTCGTCCTCCCAGTCGATGTCGTCCATCGCCTCGGTGACCAGCCCCAGCGCCACCGCCTCGGCGGCGTCGAGATCGTCGCCGCGGCGGGCCTCGGCGCGCTCGACCGAGTCCGGCTCGCCCAGGAAGCGGGTTTGCAGGCGGCTGAGGCCGTTGCCCATCGGCAGCGGGCCGAAATTCATTCCCGTCAGGCGGACGGTGGCCGGCGGGCGGTTGTCGCCCTCGAACGCGCCCTCCAGCATCAAGGTGCGGTCGGCGGCCAGCGCCACCTCGAACAGGGTGCCGACGAAGCAGCTTCCCGGCACCACCTCGGCGATCAGCGAGCGCGACGTCGTGTCCAGCCGCTTCAGCGTCCGGCGCCAATAAAGGGTGATCTCCCGCGCCAGCCAGTGGTCGCGATGCGCCTCCAGAAACTCGTCATGGGCGGCAACGGCGGCGCCGGCGCCGCTGGTGCGCAGCACCCAGGTCGACAGCTCCGGCTCGTTGAAGCGCAGATGCAGGATGGCGTCGTCAAGTTCGCGGCAGGCAGCCAGCGGCCAGAACGCCTCGCCCTGCGCCACCATGCCCTCGGCGTCGGCGGGCGGCGCGGCCTCGGGGCCGTGGACGGTGATGACGGCGGCGCGAAGGTCGCGGTCGTACTCGA
Organism: Magnetospirillaceae bacterium; assembly: GCA_041685145.1. GTDB lineage: Bacteria > Pseudomonadota > Alphaproteobacteria > Rhodospirillales > Magnetospirillaceae > JAWLGJ01. The sequence continues at coordinate 68,343 of JAWLGJ010000002.1, forward strand.
CGCCGACGTGGCGATAGCGCAGCCCGCCGTCGGTCTCCTCGCGCTCCAGCGGCGGCAGGGCCAGGCCGGCGGCATCCGGGCGGGCGGCGGCGGCGGCGAACTCGGCGGCGCGCTGGCGCACGGCATCGTCGAAGCCCGACGCCGGCACCACCTCGTCGACCAGGCGCCACTGCACCGCCCGCGCGCCGCGCACGCCCTCCTCCGTGGTGCAGAAGGCGTCGGCGAGGTCGCGGCGCACCTTGCGCTTGTCCACCAGCCGCGTCAGGCCGCCGGTGCCGGGCAGCACCGCCAGCAGCGGCACCTCGGGCAGCGACACCGCCGAGTTGGAGTCGTCCACCAGCATGATCCAGCCGGTCGCCAGCGCCAGTTCATAGCCGCCGCCGGCGGCGGTGCCGTTGATGGCGCACACATAGGCCTGACCCGATTCCTCGGCGGCCTCCTCGATGGCCAAGCGGGTCTCGTTGGTGAACTTGCAGAAATTGACCTTGTGGGCGTGGCTGGCCAGGCCGAGCATCCGGATATTGGCGCCGGCGCAGAACACCTTGTCCTTGGCCGAGGCAATGACCACGCAGCCCACCTCCGGATGCTCGAAGCGCAGGCGCTGCACGGCGTCGTAAAGCTCGATGTCGACGCCGAGATCGTAGGAATTCAGCTTCAGCTCATAGCCGCCCAGCAGCCCGCCCTGCGGGTCGACATCCAGGGTCAGCGTCGCCACGGCACCGTCCACGGACAGCCGCCAGTGACGGTATTGGTCGGGGTGGGTCCGGAAGTCGATCATCCGCGTCCTCGCCTGCTGAAAGTGTTCTGATACTGATTCGCGTCAGTTGCCTGCACTATAATGCACATGCGGGCGCGCATCAAGGGTTCATGCGAGGGGACGGCAACGCGGGCGTCGCGCCGGTGTCGCCCGCCGTGGACGGGGCCCGGACCACGGGGCAGGCCCCTCGCCCCGGCGGACGCCGGGCGGCGGGCTTCATGCAGTATAATGCTGTTTCGCGGACGGCCTGCCCTAAAGGGTGACGGTGGCCGCCTGGGCGCGCAGGGCTTCAAGGCGGGGCATGGAGGCCTGCACGGCGGTGCGCTGCAAGTAGAAGCGCAGGCCGCGCAGCCCGCCCAGTTCCTCGCCGCCGCCGGCGCGGCCGGGGCCGCCATGCACGCATTGCGGCATGACCACGCCGTGCCCGGTGGAACTGCGCCCCACGCTGGGGTCGATGACCAGCACGCGGCCGTGGGCGGCGGCGATGGCCGGCACGAAGGCGGCGACAAAGTCCTCCTCGGCCGAGAACACCGAGGCGACCAACGATCCGCCGCCCCGCGCCGCCAGCGCCGCCGCCTGGGCGGTGTCGTCATAGGGCATGACGGTGATGACGGGCCCGAAGACCTCGACCGCGTGCACGGCATCGGCGGCCATCGCGTCGTCGCAGGCCAGCAATGTCGGCGGCACGAAGCACGCCCGCGCCGGATCGGCGCCGCCGGGGGCGTAGTCACGCCGGGCGCCGCCGGTGACGATGCGGGCTTCGGCGGCGAGGCGCGCGATGCCCTCCCAGGCGGCGGCCTGCTGCGCCTTGTTGACCAGCGGCCCCATCCGCACGCCGGCATCCGCGGGGTCGCCCACCGCGATGTCCTTCAGTTCCGCCTCCAGCGTCGCCACGGTGTCGGCATAGGCGGCGGGCGGCACCAGCACGCGGCGGATGGCGGTGCATTTCTGCCCCGCCTTCGAGGTCAACTCGCGCACCACCTCGCGCACCCCCAGTTCGAACGACTCGCTGCCCGGGCGGGCGTCGGGGCCGAAACAGCACAGATTGAGGCTGTCGGCCTCGACGCCGAAACGCAGATTCCGGCCTTGGACATTCGGGTGGGCGCGCAGGGCTTGGGCGGTGTCGTGCGAGCCGGTGAAGGCCACCATGTCCCAGCGCCCCAGGGCGTCCATCAGGCCCCGGCCGCCGCCGCACACCAGCGACAGCGCGCCCTCGGGCAGCGCCCCGGCGTCGACGACGTCCTGGACCATCCGCCAGGCCAGCAAGGCGGTGGAGGTGGCGGGCTTGGCGACCACCGGCACCCCCGCCAGCAGCGCCACCGCCGCCTTCTCCCACAACCCCCAGGAAGGAAAGTTGAAGGCGTTGATCGCCACCGCCACCCCCGGCAGCGGCGTCCAGACATGGGCGGCGCGGAAGTTCTCGTCGCGGCCCAGCGCCACCGAGTCGGGCTCCATCAACAGCCGCGCCTCGCCCAGCCCCTTGCCGAGGGCGGCGTAGTATTTGAGCGTGCCAATGCCGCCGTCGATGTCCATCGCCGCGTCGGCGGCGGTGTTGCCGCCGTTGCGCCGGGCGATCTCGGCATAGGCCTCGCGGTTGGCGGCCAGGGCATCGGCGACGGCGCGCAGCATGGCGGCGCGGGCGCCGTAGGTCATGCCGCGCAGCGCCGCGCCGCCCTGCTCGCGCGCCCAGGCGAGCCCGCCGGCGAGGTCGACGCCCTCGGCATCGGCGCGGGCGAGTTCCTCGCCGGTGACGGGATCGCGCAGCGGCGTTCCCTCGCCGGCGCCCTCCACCCAGCGTCCCGCCAGATAGCTGCTCAGCCGCATGAAGCCTCCCGATTGATTGAGCCCAGCCCGGCGACGAAGGCGCGCATCGCCTCCAGGCTGGCGTCGCGCTGGTCGCGGTGCGGCGAATGGCCGCAACGCGGCAGCACCCGCACCTCGCAAGGGCCGGCGACCTGGCGGGCGACGGCCTCGTACTGGGCGGCGGTGCCGTATTCGTCGTCCGCGCCCTGGATCACCAGCGTCGGCGCGGTGATGCGGGGCAGGTATTCCTCGATATTCCAGTGCCGGAAGGCGGGGTCGAGCCAGACGCGGTTCCAGCCCCAGAAGGCGACGTCGACATTGTCGCCGTGGTGGCGTTGCAGGCGGGCGCGCAGGTCGGTGGTCTCGTAGGCGACGCGGGCCTGGTCGATGCTGGTTACCGACAGATCCTCGCAGAAGACGTGCGGCGCTTCCAGGATCAGGCCCGCCACCCGCGCGCGGTCGGGGGCGCCGCCGGCATGGATGATGGCGATGGAGGCGCCGTCGCTGTGGCCGACCAGCACGGCGCGCTCGAACCCGGCGGCGTCGAGCACCGCCGGCAGCGTCTCCAGGCCCTCGTCGTGCATGTAGCGCACCGGGCGCGGCAGCGGCACCGGGTCCGAGGCGCCGTAACCGGCGCGGCTGTAGACCAATGCCCCGGCGCCGGTGGCCGCCGCCAGGGCGTCGGGCACGTCGCGCCACAGCGACACGCTGCCCAGGCCCTCGTGCAGGAAGACCAGCGGCGGCAGCCGCCGGTTACGGGCCGCGATCCAGCGGTATTCCAGCCGCCGGCCGTCGGCGTCCAGGAAACCGGCGTGGCTGTCGCGCGCCAGCATCCGTTCAGTCGTCCTCCCGCACCCGCTCGCGCAGTTTGAAGCGCTGGATCTTGCCGGTGGCCGTCTTCGGCAGAGTCTCGGCGAATTCCACCCAGCGCGGATATTTGTAGGGTGCCAGACGGTTCTTGACGAAGGCTTTCAGTTCGGCGGCCATGTCGTCGCCGGGCTCGAAGCCGTCCTTCAGCACCACGAAGGCGTGGGGCTTGAGCAGGCCGTCCTTGATGTGCGCGACCACCGCCGCCTCCAGAACGGCGTCATGGGCGACCAGGGCGGCCTCGACCTCGAAGGGCGAGACCCAGTTGCCGCTGACCTTCATCATGTCATCGGCGCGCCCGGCATAGACGTAATAGCCGTCGGGCTCGCGGCTGTATTTATCGCCGGTGTAGGTCCAGGCGCCGCGGAAGGTGTGCTGGCTCTTCTCGCGCTGGTTCCAGTAGCCGATCGCCGAGGACGGCCCGCGCACCACCAACTCGCCGATCTCGCCGTCGCCAAGCGGCTGGCCGTCCTCGTCGACGATCATCAGTTCATAACCCGGCACCGGCCGCCCGGTGGTGCCGTAGCGGCGCTGTCCGGGGGGGTTGCACAGGAAGATGTGCAGCATCTCCGTCGAGCCCAGGCCGTCGAGGATCTCGACCCCGAAGCGGGATTCCCACCGCTGGCCGATCTCGGCCGGCAGCGCCTCGCCGGCGGAGACACACATGCGCAGGCGGGGCGAGCCCTTGTGGTCCGCCAGCGCCCGGTCGGCGAGAATGGCGCCATACAGCGTCGGCACGCCGCAATAGATGGTGGGCTGGTGCTTCTCCAGGGTGCGCATCACCGACTCCGGCGTCGGCCGCTCGGCCAGCAGCACGGCGGTCGCCCCGGCCCCGAAGGGAAAGGTCATGCCGTTGCCAAGGCCATAGGCGAAGAACAGCTTCGGCGCCGAGAACACCACGTCGTCCTCGCGCACGCCCAGAACCCCCTGCCCGAACAGGACGTGGGTGGCGGTCAGATTGCTGTGGCAGTGCATGACGCCCTTGGGCGCGCCGGTCGAACCGGAGGAATACTGCCAGAAGGCGACGTCATCGCGGGTGGTGGGCGCCGCCTCAAGCTCGGCCGGCGCCGCCGCCATCAGGTCGCCCAGCCGCGGATGGCCGAAGGTTTCCTCGCCGTCGACGATAATGTGCTCCAGGAAAGGCTGCTCGGCCAGCGCCGGCGCGATCTTCTCGTACAGCGCCGAACTCACCACCAGCGCCCGCGCGCGGCTGTCGCGCAGCATATAGGCGTAGTCGCGGTCGGTGAGCAGGGTGTTGAGGGCGATGGGCACGATGCCGGCCTTGATGCCGCCCCAGAACAGCGCCGGGAACTGCACCGTGTCCAACAGGCACATGGCGAAGCGGTCCTCCATGCGCAGGCCCAGGGCCTTCAGGGCGTTGCCGGCACGGTTGGCGCGCTCGGCCAGTTCGGCATAGGTGTAGGCGCCGGCGTCGTCGATCACCGCCGTCTTATCGGCGCGCCCCTGGTGCAGGTGGCGGTCGATGAAGGCCGTGGCGGCGTTGTAGTCGCGCGGCACGGAAAACGACGCGATGTCGGCCGGAGCGGCGATGCTCCCCGTCTCGGCGAGGGTGTTCTGCATCGGATGTTTCCTCCCACAAGCTTGTTGTTCTTGCCCCGCGCCGGGGCCGGCCAGGCCGCCGCCGGGCCTCAGGCGCGGGAGAAACTGATGGCACCGTCCGGCAGCAGGTACAGAACCAGGGCCTCGCCGCCGGTGACGGTCGGATGATGCGCCGAACCGGGGCCGTAGACCAGCCAGCCGCGCGGATGGCCGTCGAAGCACGCCCCCTCGTCCAGGGGCATGATCATGTCGATCTCGCCGTTGGGATGGCCGTGGTGCGGGCCCTTGATGGTCGGCATCCCCACCACGTCGACGCTGAAGCCCCCCAGCTCGGCGTCGGGCTTGAAGACGCGGCCGAAACGGATGCCGCCGTGCTCGCGGTCGCACATCCAGCCGTCGGCCACCGCCTGGCGGCAGGTTGCCTCGATCTGCTGGAACAGCGCCCCGTCGGCCGGCACGGCGGCGTTCAGATGCGCCTGCAAGGCGCCGTCGAGCGGGCGGCCGGCGATGGCGTCGACGACCTGCCGCACAAGGTCGTGGAAGTGGCGGCGGCCCTCGGTTTCGGCGTCGGTAACGCTCACGGCTTCCCCCGTTTCTGCCGGTTTCGGGGCGCCGGTGCACGCCCGGCGCGACCAGGTGCAACGCGGCCTGAATGCTAACATGCAACATAGCGCATGACAAGGCGGGCCCGCCGCCGCCGCGCGTCCCGAACGCCACCGCGTGGTGGCGCGATTCGGCGCCCCGCGCCACAACCGTGCGCGCCAAGGGGATGATCTTTTGCGAATGTGCGTTATAGTGCATGGATGGCGCCCGGCCACAGTCCCCGGCGCGCCGCGCCGCCCTATATCCTATATATTGTCCGGTTTGGGCGGCCGGCGCGCCTGGCGCGCGGCGCCCCACGGGGCCGTTGAGGAGTGGAACCGGATGAACAGAGGCGATAGGGGCCGGACCGGCGCCGGCCGCGGCGGCGCCGACGACTTCGATTCCCGGGTGCAGGCGCTGGGCGCGCGCGTCAAGCGCCTGCGGGCGCGGCGGGGGATGTCGCGCAAGGTGCTGTCGGAACAGTCGGGCGTGTCGGAGCGGTATCTGGCGCAGATGGAGGCCGGCAAGGCCAATATCAGCCTGCAGGTTCTGCTGGCGATCGCCGGGGCGATGAACCTGGCCCTGACCGACCTGCTGGGCGAGCGCGAGGACGAGAACCCCGACCTGGTGCTGGCGAAGCGCCTTCTGGAGGGCCTCGATCACGACCAGCAGGCCCTGGCCTTTCGGATGCTGAAGGAGCGCTTCGCGCCCGAGCGGCGCCAGCGCACCGGCGCCGTCGCCCTCATCGGCCTGCGCGGCGCCGGCAAGACCACCCTGGGCCGCCAGCTCGCCGAGCATTACGAGGCCCCCTTCGTGCGCCTGGGCGCCCTGGTCGAGCAGATGGCCGGCATCGACATGGCGGAAATTCTGCTGACGATGGGCCAGAAGGGCTACCGGCGCCTGGAATACGGGGCGCTGCAACAGGCCGTCGCCCGCCACCCGCATGTGGTCATCGAGACCGGCGGCAGCATCGTCTCGGAGGCGCGCACCTTCGACCTGCTCATCGGCTCGTGCTTCACGGTGTGGCTGAAGACCTCGCCCGAGGAGCACATGCGCCGGGTCATGGAGCAGGGCGATTTGCGCCCCATCGAGGGCAGCCGCCGGGCGATGGAGGACTTGCGCTCCATCCTGACCGCCCGCTCGCCCTTCTACAGCCGCGCCGACGCGCAGGTTGACACCTCGGGCCGCGCCGCGCGCGACTGCCTGCACGAACTGATCGATTTGTGCCGGCCCTATCTTGCCGCGGCGCCGGTGCCTACAGACCGATATGCTGCCGCAGCAGGGACGGATCCTCTTTGAGGCCGGCGCTGCCGCCGTCATAGACCACCCGGCCCTTGACCAGGATGACGTTGCGGTCGGCCAGGTCCAGAAGGACGTTCACGTTCTTGTCGACGATCACCGTGGCGATGCCGGTGGCCTTGATGGTGCGGATGACGCGCCAGATGTCGCGGCGCACCAGCGGCGCCAGCCCTTCCGTCGCCTCGTCGAGGATGAGCAGGTCGGGATTGGTGACCAGGGCGCGGCCGATGGCCAGCATCTGCTGCTCGCCGCCCGAGAGATTGGTCCCCTGGTGGTCGAGGCGCTGCGCCAGGCGCGGAAAGCAGTCCAGCACCCGCTCGAAAGTCCAGTCGCGGCGGCCGTCGGGGCCGGCCCGCTCGGCCATGCGCAGGTGTTCGGTGACGCTGAGGCCGGCGAAGATGCCCCTGCCCTCCGGCACCACGGCGACACCCAAACGGGCAATCGCCGAGGGGTCGGCGCGGGTGACGTCGCGCCCCCGCACCCACACGGAGCCGCGGCGTGGCCGCGTCAGACCCAGCAGGCTGCGTATGGTGGTGGTCTTGCCCATGCCGTTGCGGCCCATCAGGCACACCGTCTCGCCGCGCCGCACGGCGAAGTCGACGCCGTGCAGGATATGGCTGGCGCCGTAATAGGTGTGCAGCCCTTCGGCCCGGATGAGGTAATCGTCCGCCGCGGTCATGCTCAACAGTCCTCGTCGCCCGTGCCCAGATAGGCCTCCTGCACGGCCTCGCTCTCGCGCACCGTCGCCACCGGCCCGCTTTCCAGCACCCGGCCGTTGACCATGACGGTCAGGGTGTGGGCGACGCGGAAGACCGCGTCCATGTCGTGCTCGACCAGCAGCATGGGATACTGGCTGCGCAGGTCGAGGAGCAGCTCCACCACCTTCTCCGACTCCTCCGGCCCCATGCCGGCCATCGGCTCGTCGAGGGCCAGGAAGCGCGGCCGCGTCGCCAGCACCATCGCCAGCTCAAGCTGGCGCTGCTCGCCGTGACTCATGCTGCCGGCGGCGGTGTCGATCCGATGCCGCAGCCCCACCCGCTCGACCGCCTCCTCGACGCGCTCGCGCACCTGGGCGTAGCCGCGCGCCGGGCGCAGGAAGCGCATCGAATGCGGCAGCGCCGTCTGCGCCGCCAGCCAGACGTTGTCCCACACCGTCAGCGGCGCAAAGACGTTGGTCTTCTGATAGCTGCGCCCGATGCCCAGCCGCGCCACCTTCTGGGCCGGCAGGCCGACGACGTCGCGCCCCCCGAACAGGACGCTGCCGCCGCTGGGCCGCAGGTGGCCGGTCAGCAGGTTCACCAGGGTCGATTTCCCGGCGCCGTTGGGGCCGATGACGGCGTGCACCTCCTGGGGGCCGACGCGCAGGTCGACATTCGACACCGCCGCCAAGCCGCCGAAATTCTTGCCCAGCGCGCGCACCTCAAGGACGGCGGCGTTGCCCTCAGTCGTCATCGTCGGCCCCGCCCCCGGTTTCCCTCCGCCGGCCAAGGCGGTTCAGCCCCTCCAGCAGGCCCGCCAGCCCGCGCGGCAGCACCAGCACCATCAGGATGATGAGCCCGCCCAGCACCAGCAGCCAGTGCTCGGTCAGCGGCTCGATGATCACATGCAGAAGCTCCAGCGCGAAGGCGCCCAGGATGGCGCCGTGCAGGGTGCCGAGCCCCCCCAGGATGACCATCACCAGCACCGTGCCGGAATGGTGCCACGACAGCATCGAGGGATTGACGAAGCCGTACTGGCTGGCCGACAGAAAACCCGCCAGCCCCGCCAGCATGGCGCCGATGACGAAGGCCACCAGCCGATAGGCATCGGGGTTGTAGCCGACCCCGCGCACCCGCTGCGGGTTGATGCCGATGCCGCGCAGCACCCGCCCGAAAGGCGAGGCCAGGAGCACCCGCAGCAAGGCGTAGGTGCCGAGCATCGCCCCAAAGACGACATAGAAGAACGTCAGCGGGCTTTCGAGATCGACCACCTGGACGCCGAACAGTTCGGCGGTGGGGCGGAAATAGATGTAGGTGCCGTCGGAGCCACCGGCGAAACTGGAATCGTTGAAGACGTAAAAGAACATTTGGCCGAAGGCCAAGGTGATCATGATGAAGTAGATGCCGCTGGTGCGGATGCTCAGCGCCCCGATGACCAGCGCCGCCGCCGCGCTGATGCCCAGCGCCGCCGGCAGGGTCAGCCATACGCTGGCCGCCTCGTATTCCGGCGCCGTCAGCGCCAGGGCATAGCCGCCGAGGCCGAAAAACGCCGCGTGCCCCAGGCTGACCATGCCGCCGACCCCCACGAGCAGGTCGAGGCTCATGGCGAAGATGGCCAGGATCATCATGGTGACCAGCTTTTCCATGATGAAATCATGCTGGGCCGGGAACAGCGTCGCCCCATAGGCGGGGTACAGGGCCAGCAGCACCGCCAGCGCCAACAGCGCCATTCCCACCCGTCCGGGGCCGCGCCAGCCGCCGGCGCCGGCGACGAGGGAGCGGGGGGAGGGCTGCAGCGGAAGCGTCTTCATCGGCACCTCAGGCACGCGCGAACAGGCCGGTTGGCCGCCACAGCAGCACCGCCGCCATCAGGGCATAGACCAGGAAGCTCGAAAACTCGGGCAGCAGCACGCGCCCGAAGGTGTCGGCCAGCCCGATGGCCAGGGCGCCCAGAAAAGCCCCCTTCACCGAACCGATGCCGCCGATCACCACCACCACGAAACTGATGACGATGATGCTGTCGCCCATGCCGGGATAGACCGAGGAAATGGGCGCGGCGATCATGCCCGCGAAGGCCGCCAGCGCCGTGCCGGCGGCGAAGACCAGCGCGTTGAGGCTGCGGACATTGATGCCCAGGGTAGCGGCGACCTCGCGATTGGCGGCGCTGGCGCGAATCCACATGCCCAGCCGCGTGCGCTGGATGACCAGATACATGGCCACCGCCACCAGCAGGCAGATCCCGGCCAGCATCAAGCGGTAGACGGGATAGGTAAGGTTTTCGGTCAGCCGTAGCGATCCCTGCACCTGTTCGGGAACCGGCACGCCCTGAACGTCGGTGCCGAACAGGATGCGCTGCAACTCGTTCAGCACCAGGATGAGGCCGTAGGTCAGCACCACCTGATCGAGGTGTTCGCGCTCGTAAAGCACGGTTATCAGGGTGCGCTCGATCACCCAGCCCAGCGCCGCCGCCAGCACCAAGGCCGCCAGCATCCCCAGCAGGAAACTGTCGAACTGGCCGGCGAACCACCACACCAGCCAGGCGCCCACCATGTAGAAGGCGCCGTGGGCGAGGTTGATGACCCCCATGATGCCGAAAATGAGAGTCAGGCCGCTGGCGATGAGGAACAGAAGCAGCCCGTATTGAAGGCCGTTGAGCACCTGAATCAGAAAGAACGTCGGGTCCATAACCGGGCCTTGTGCGGGAACCGAGGAACAACCGGAGGGGTCCGCCGTGTGCGGGTGCCCCTCCGGTCGCGACCGTCAGGACAGTCCCGTCGGTCCGCTACATCCTGCAGCCCGGCGCCGGGTCGGCCAGGGCTTCGGCGGCGACGCCGACGACGGCGTTCTTGCCGTTGCGGACCTCGCGCAGATAGATGTCCTGGACGACGTTCTGGGCCTTCGAGAAGCTGATCTCGCCACGGGGGCTGTCCAGTTTGGCCGCCCGCATGGCTTCGATCATCTCATCGCGGCGGCTGATGTCGCCGTCCACCGCGGCCAGACCCACCTCGAAAAGCTTGGCGGCGTCGTAGCCCTGCACCGCATAGACGTCGGCGGCCTTGCCGAACTTCTGCTGATAGGCGGCCTGGAACGCCGTGTTCTGGGGCGTGTCCAGTTCCTCGGAGTAGTGCAGCGTCGTCAGCACGCCCTCGGCGGCGTCGCCCTGGGCGTGCAGGGTGCCGTCGGTGAGGAAGCCGGACCCCAGCAGCGGGACCGAATCCTTGAGGCCCGCGGCCGCATAGTCCTTGACGAACTTGACGGCGCCGCCGCCCGCGAAGAAGACGAACACCGCGTCCGGCTTCAGCGAGGCGATCTCGGTCAGTTCCGCCTGCCACTCGACGTTCGGGAACGGAACGTAGATTTCCTTGACGATGTTGCCGCCGCGCTTGGTGAACGCCTCCTTGAAGCCGCCCACCGCCTCTTCGCCGGCGCCGTATTTCCAGGTCATCGTCACCACGTTGCGGTAGCCGCGGTCGTAGGCGACGTCGCCCATCGGATAGGCCGGCTGCCAGTTGGTGAAGGAGGTGCGGAAGATGTTGGGCGCGCACATGGCCCCGGTGGCCGGGCCGGCGCCGGCGTTGGGAATGATCATCAGTGTATTGGAATCGCGCGCCGCCTTGACCATGCCCATCGCCACGCCGGAGTGGACGGTGCCGACGAGCAGATCGACGTTTTCGCCCTTGATCAGGCGGTTGGCGTTGCTGACCGCCTTGCCGGGGTCGGATTCGTCATCCAGGCGCACGATCTCGATATCGCGGCCGGCAAGGGCGCCGCCGCTTTCCTCCAGCGCGAGGGCGAAGCCGTTGGTAATCGCCTCGCCCAGGGCGGCATAGGTGCCCGAATAAGGCAGCATCAGCCCCACCTTCACCTGCTCGGCGGCGGAGCTTGCGCTCGGCAGTGCACCGGCGGCGGCAAGTCCCAGCCCGAAAGCCAGGGTCGCCTTGACGGCCGTGCGGCGCTTCATCACGGTCTTGAAACGATACATTCGGTTTCCTCCCAGTTTGCGCGTCTTGGCGCGCCTCTTCGTTCATCTTACACCCTGTCATTCTTTTCGACAGGTTTGGTTTGCCGGGCCGGCGGAGGAAGTCTCGCACCTGCCGCCGGCGGGGCCAGGAAAAGCTACAGCCGGGGGTGCCCGGCTTCAACATGGATATAATATAATCCTAGATGTATTGGCCCGAATCCACTTTCAGCACCTGCCCGGTCACCGTTCGCGCGGCGTCGGACAGCAGGAACAGGATGGCGTTGCTCATGTCGGCGACGTCCGGCAGCCGGTCGAGGGCCGCCTCGGCAAGGGCGGCGTCCCGGAACTTCTGGTCCAGCGCCAGGGTCATTTCGGTCAGCACCATGCCGGGCGCCACCGCGTTGACGGTCACCCCCTTGCGGCCCAGTTCCTTGGCGGCGGTCTTGGTAAGGGCGATGAGCCCCCCCTTCGAGGCCGCGTAGTTGGCCTGCCCGAACTTGCCGCGGATGCCGTTGATGGAGGCGACATTGACGATGCGCCCATGGCCGGCCGCCACCATGCCCGGCGCCAGGGCACGGATCATGTTGAAGGCCCCGGTCAGGTTGACCTCCAGGACCGAGCGCCACTCCTCGTCGCTCATCTTCACGATGCTGCGGTCGCGGGTGATGCCGGCGTTGTTGACCAGCAGCGTCGGCGCCGGATCAAGCCCGGCCACCGCCGCCGCCACGCTGTCGGGGTCGGCGACGTTGACGGCGTGGAAGCGCAGGCGCTCCGTCCCCTTCTCGGCCGCGTCGCGATCAAAGACATGCACCCGCGCCCCCGCCGCGGCCAAGGCCTCGGCGACGGCGCGGCCGATGCCGCGCCCGCCGCCGGTGACCACGGCCGACTGACCCTCGAAATGGAACGAGGCACGGCTCTCCATCGCCGTCACCCGATCCGCCGCACGAAGGACAGCCGCTGCGTGGGGCGAAAGCCGGCCCGGGCCAGGAACGACACCAGGCCGACGTTGTCCCACTCCACCTGGGTGTGCACCCGCTCGACCCGCAGCGAGGCCAGGTTGACCAGAAGCTGCGAGAGCAGCGCCGTGCCCACCGAGCGCCCGCCGTAGTCGGGATGCACGCCGATGGTGTCGACGACGGCGGTGGGGTCGGTGCGGCCGAACTCGCCGAAATCGACCCGCGCCATCACGAAGCCGACGGGGTGGCCGTCCTCCTCGGCGACCTGGCTGACCCGCACCCCCGACTCGGTCACCACCTCGGCCACCTTGTCGGCATAGTAGTCGGAACGGTCGCGGCCGGTGATCTTGCGGTCGATGGCGACGATGCCCGGCTGGTCGCCTTCCTGCAGCGAGCGCACGGTGATGCGGTCGCGGGCCGGTTCCCGGTCGCGGTCGCCGGCGGGATCGTTGAAGTCGATGTCGAGGCCCAGATGGTGCCCCGGCGCCAGTTCGAAGCCACCGGCGGCGAAGAAGGCGACCAGATCGTGCTCGCTCCACTCCGCCTGGGTGCGCAGTTCGCCGACGCCCTTCTCGCGCAGCACGGCGTCGAGGCCGTCCATCAGCGCCCGGGCGGTGCCCCGGCGCCGCAGGCGCGGGTTCACCCCCAGCGTGTCCAGCACCGCCACCGGCGCCTCGCCGCCGAACTCACCGTGCTGGATGTGGGCGACCAGGAAGCCGGCCAGGGCGCCGTCTACCTCGGCCCCCAGGGCGACGAAGCTCTGGGGCCGGCGGCTCATGGCCGCGAACCGCTTCTCGTAAAACCCGCGGCGGGACTGGGCTGTGATCTCCTTCTCGATGCCGACGACGGCATCGATGTCGCCGTTTTCCAGCCGCCGCAGCGACACTCCGGATGCCTGCATGGATTCTCCTCCGGGCTCAGGCGTGCAAGCGTTCGTATTTCGCCTGCAATTGCTCGGGCGTTTCGGCGTGGTCGGGATCCGGAATGATGCAGTCGGCCGGGCAGACCAGCACGCATTGCGGCTCGTCCTCGGCGCCGACGCATTCCGTGCACTTGTCGGGGTCGATGTGATAGATCACGTCGCCCTCGGAGATGGCCTCGTTGGGGCAGACGGGGACGCAGGCGTCGCAGGCCGTGCAGTCGTCAGTGATCATTAGTGCCATGATCTCAACCCTCTTGCTTAGGATGCCATCGCCAGGTGGCCCAGCTTCGCCAGCTTCTGGTGCCGGTAGGCCGCCCACAGCGCCGCGCCGATGGCGCCGGCATAGATCGATTCGGTGTGCCCCTTGGCCACCACCGAGACCTTTTCCTTGGTGATGGCCTCGTTCAGCGCGGCCACTAGGCCGGTGTCGAGCGCCAGGCCGCCGGTCATCAGCACGGTGCCTTCGGTGGCGCCGATCGACTTGAGCAGCTTGGCGAGGCGCACCGCCATCGAGATGTGGATGCCCTTCAGGATGTTCGGCGCGGTGATGCCGCGCGAGACCATGTTGATGACGTCGGTCTCGGCGAGCACGGCGCAGATCGAGGACACGCGCTCGGGGTCGTCGGCCTCCTGCGACAGCGGCCCGATCTCGTCCTGGGCGATGCCCAGATAGCGGGCGATGTTCTCCAGGAACTGCCCCGAGCCCGAGGCGCACTGGCTGGTCATGCGATAGGTCAGCACCTTGCCGCGGTCGTCGACGCGGATGGCGCGGCCGTGCAGGGCGCCGATGTCGAGCACGGCGCGGGCCTCGGGCTCCAGATAGATGGCACCGCGCGCGTGGGTGGTCATCGAGTAGAAGTGGCCGGTGTGAAAGCTGAGATTCTCACCGTCGCCGGTGGTGGCCAGATAGGCGACGTCGTCGCGCTTCAGGCCGCACTCCTCCAGCAGTTCGTCATAGGCGCGCTCGGCAAGCTGGAAGGGGTCGCGCTGGCGGATGCGGTCGCAGCGCTTCGCCAGCCACTCGTGATTGTCGCCGTCGTTCTTGAAGATAACCGTCTTGACGGCGCCGGTACCGATATCAATGCCTGCGGTGATGACGGACATGATTGTCGCCTCCCTATTCTCGGTCAGGACACCGCCCGACGGGCGAACTCCGCCGCGCCCAGGGCCCCGGTGTAGATGGAGTTCGGATTGATGTTGATGGTGACGTCGCCGTAGTTCTCCTTCACCAGCTTGTCCAGCTCGCGCACCGCCGCCTCGTTCTTGGCGACGCCACCGGTGAAGGTGAACTGATCGGTGATGCCGCCCGAGCGCGAGATGATCGACATTGCCCGCAGGATGATGGCCCGGTGCAGGCCGGCGAGGATGTCCTCGCGCCGGTCGCCCAGCGCCAGGCGGTCGCGCAGCTCGGCGCCCGCGAACACCGTGCAGGTCGAGTTGATGCGCAGGCTCTTGTTGGCCTTCATGGCCATCGGGCCCAGCTCGTGCAGGCCGATGTTCATTTCGTCGGCGACATAGCCGAGATAGCGGCCGGTGCCGGCGGCGCAGCGGTCGTTCATCTGGAAATTGGCGACGATGCCGCTTTCATCGACCTGGATGGCCTTGGTGTCCTGGCCGCCGATGTCGAGCACGGTGCGGGTCTCGGGATACATCAGGTGCGCCCCGAGGCCGTGGCACAGGATCTCGGAGCGGATGTGCTCCTTCGGGAACGGCAGGCGCACGCGGCCATAGCCGGTGCCGACGACATAGGTCTCGTCGAGCCCGGTATCGAGCGCGCCGGTGATGAGCGTGTCCATCTCGCTGGCGCCCAGGCTGACATGCCCCTCGTTCTTCACCGCGTCGAGGGCGGCGAGGAACTTGTCGCGCAGGTCGCCGGCCGGGGGCCGGTTCTCGACCTCGATGATCGACTTGTCATAGACATGCAGCAGGTCGTCGAAGCGCAGGCCGGCCTCCTTGGCCACCTCGTCGCCGAAATGCATGTAGCGCGAGCCGGCGAGATCGCGGAAGAAGTCGGACTTGCGCTCGGCCCCCGGCTTGAACTGGGTCTTGGCGTCGGCGCCCAGGCGGACGAACACCTCGTCCAGGGCCTCGGCCATCGGCTTGCGGATGGAGTCGAAGCGCGGGTTCTCGGCGTTGCGCTTGCAGGTCTTCTCCAGATCCTGGAGCTGCTCCAGGAACTGCACCAGCCGGAAATTGCGCTCCAGGCTTTCCAGGAAGGCCTTGACCGTATCCGCGCCGGCGATGCCGGACAGGCTGCGGTGGAAGAGGGTCAGGCGCGAGGCCACCATCGCCTCCTGCTTGGCAACCGCCGCGGCGGTGTCGTAGTTCGAGCGCGAGTTGGTGATCCCCCGGCCCAGGACGTTGCCGTCGGAGTCCATCTGCACCGCCTTGGTGGTGGTGGACCCCAGGTCGATTCCAATGAAGGTTTGCATCGACGTCTTCTCCCTCAGGCCGCGGCCGGCTTCGAGCGCCGCTTCTGGTCGATCATCTGCAGATAGCTTTCCAGGCGGTTCTTGACGTTGGCCGCCGAGAAATAGCGCGGGTCGACGAGGTCGGTTTCGATGAAGGCGCCGGGCTTGCCGGTGCGCTTCTCGACCTCGCGCATCATCATCAGCTGCCCGGCCGAAAAGCTGTTGCAGCTCTTGATCGAGTTGATCAGCAGGCCGTCGGCCTCGAACTCCTCGACATACTTGGCCAGGATGTCGATGCGCGTGGGCAGGTTGCGGTTGGTGTAGCAGCCCAGGCAGTAGTCGGCCAGCGACTCCAGGGGATTCTCGGGGTCGTGGCGGAAGCCGTCATAGTCGTACATGCCGCCGACCTTGGTGTAGGAGCTGGCGACGACGACGGCGCCCTCGTCGTAGAACATCTTCCAGAAGTCGCGGAAGCTGGTCCAGTTCGGCGGCCCCTCGACCACCAGGCGATACTTCTGCTCGGTCAGCTCGACGCCCTCGGGGGTCATGGGGCCGCGGCCCTCGTCGAGGCGCTGCTGCACTTCCTTGCGCAGAAGCTCGTAATACTCCACCGCGTCCTGCGTGCCGCGGAAGGCGGTGAAGATCGGGCCGATGTAGTAGACGCCACCGAAATAGGAGTCGATGGGGCTGGGCTTGGCCTTGGCGGAGTTCAGCACCCAGACGAGGTTGTCCTCGGCGGCCGCCGAACGCTTGAGGATTTCGCGCAGCTTGTCGATGTCGAACTTGACGCCCGAGGCCTTCTCAAGGGCGGGGATCACCTCTTCCTTGAGCTGGCGCACGATATAGTCGCGCATGTTTTTGGTGGGCTTGCCGTCGCCCTCATAGGGGACGTGCAGCATCACCGTCGGGCACTTGTACTGCTCGCGCAGCAGCTCGAACCACTTCATGAAGGTGAAGCAGCCGGTATAGCTGAGCAGCAGCACGTCGGGGTTGGGCATCGGCTTGCCGTTGGGGGCGATGTTGCCCTTTGCCATCATGCCGATGTCGGCCTTGACGTAGGTGCACACGTCCTCGGAGTGGCCCTGCTTCTCGGCGTCCATGATCATGCCGCCCGACTGCCGGCGCAGGCCGTTCTGGATGGCGTTGATCTCCGGCAGGTTGTTCAGCATGTCGAAGCACATGATGAGTTCGTTCAGGTTGCCCGGAACGAACGTCGAGGCGATCGCGCGGCCGTGCTCCTGCTTGGAAGTGAGAAGATCGTAGTTGCGGGCGATCATCTCCTTCTGCTTGAGCATCGACGGCTCTTTGACGGCTTCCTTGGCGCTCATATCTCGTCTCCGCTGTCCGTGTGGCTATTCGGCCGCTTCCGACGTCTCGCTCCACAGCTTGATGGAGTCGGCGAAGGTGCCGGCCTGCTCGCGGATGGGCTGCATCTGGCCGGAGTTCTCGGCGTATTTGAAGGCGATGTAGGGGACATCGGCCTCCTTCAGCCGATGCTGGAGCATCGGCCGGTCCAGAAGGGCGGGGTCGCAGAAGCTGGGGGCGGCGAAGATGACGCCCTCGGCCCCCGAGCGGCGCACCTGCTCGACCAGGAACTGGCCCTTGTCGGCCTCCTCCGGGACGTATTTCGACGCCGTTTCCACCGAACTGGTGAGGAAGGCATCGACCAGGCTGCGGATGGGGTCGCCCTCCACCGGCACCTCGCCGACCAGGAAGCGGTTGACGAGGTGATAGTCGTCGTCGACGACATAGCAGCCCGCCATCTCGATCGACTTGATCAGGTTCAGCGGCGGCTGCTCGCAGAACGAGCCGGTGATGACGATGCGCGCGTTGTCGCGAATCGGCCGGTCCTCGGCCTTGGTGGCCTCCAGATAGTCGCGGAGCATCTGGTTGTGCTCCTCGACATCGATGATGGTGCCGGCCCGCATCAGCAGATAGACCTCGGAGCTGGGCGCCTTCCACGGCTCGCGCATCCGCAGGGCGTAGACCTCCTCGATCAGGCGGCGGTTCTCGTTGTAGAGCTTGATGGAGTTGCGGAGGTCGTCGTCGGAGATCGGCCGCCCGGCCATCTTCTCCAGCGCCTCCTTCAACTCGTTGAGTTCATGGACGTAGTAGTCGCCGCCGACGCCGGCCTTGAAGTTCTGCGGCGTGTCGAAGAAGCGCACCATCACGTCGGGGAACATCACCTTCCACAAACCCGACAGGTTGCGGATGACGTCGCAGACGAAGGGGAACAGCATCCCGTCGACGAAATCGAGCCGCTTGGTGACGCCAAGCTCGATGGTCGAGCGCGGAATGCGGCAGATGTAGCTCTGGTAATAGGCGTCGCCGTGGATGACCTCCAGCGACTCGCCGCCGCCATAGATGCCCAGCGGCAGCGCGCCGGCGGCGTGAATCAGCTCGCGCGGCACATAGACCGGCAGGAAGCCCACCACCTTCCGCGACGGATCCTTGGCCTTCCATTCGCGCGCATAGGTGAAGTCCAGGTCGTCATACAGCTCCTGGCAGCGCGCCGTGATCTCGGCAGTACTGGGCATCACCGATCCTCCCATTGGGGCGTCCGCTTTTCGACGAAGGCGGTCAGGCCCTCGACCGCGTCGCGGGTACGCATCAGTTGGTTAAGGTACAGGTCTTCGACGCTGGCCAACTTGGCGGTCACGCGCTCCGCCATGTCCATGCGGGCGGCGCGCACGGCGTGCCGCACCACCGCCGCCGAATGCTTGGCCACACCGGCCTCGAACCACTCCAGGGCGGCGCGTTCGGGGTCGTCGGCGACGGCGTTGGCGAGACCGAGGCGCGCGGCCTCCTCGCCGGTGAGCGAGCGTCCCGAATACAGCATGTCCTCGGCCGCCACGCGCGGCATCCGTTCCGGCAGCAGGCACGAGGCGGCGGGGGCGAACACGCCCACGACGACCTCGGGCTGGCCGAGGCGGGCGTCGGGGGCGGCGAACAGCAGGTGCCCCGCCGCCGCCACCTCAAGCCCGCCGCCCAGGCACTGGCCGCGCACCGCCACCAGAATCGGCACCGGATAGGCCACCATGCGCCGCACCAGCGCGTGCAGGCTTTGCAGCATCGCCGCGCACTGGTCGGGCAGATGCTCCTGGATGGAGGCGCCGAAGCTGAAATGCGGCCCCTCGTGGTCGAGCAGCACGGCGCGCTGCGCCGGCGCCTCGGCGTTGTCGGCCAGGGCCTTGTCGAGCGCCGCGATCATCTCGGCGTCGACGATGTTGGCCTTGGGGCGCGCCAGCCGCAGGCGCAGGAGCTTGCCGTCCTGCTCGGTCCAGACTTTGAGACAGTCGCTCATGTTACCTTTCCTAGACCTTTTCATCCGACCCGCCCCCGCCCCCCGCCGTCGCGGCGGGGGCGCGGGAGGGCGGGCGTCCTAGCGCGCCTTCGGCATCAGGCTCTCGATCAGGTCCGGCGTCCAGGGGCAGCCCTGGGCCAGCGCCTGGCGCAGCGAGACGAAATCGGCCTCGCGCCCGAACTCCTTGTTGCCCTCGTTGAAGGCGCGGAAGCCGGTGCGGGCCTCGTTCATCATGTTCAGCGCCAGCCACGAGCGGTTGGCTTCCTTGTTGTTGTTCCAGGCGTCGATCTTCGGCCGGCGCAGTTCCTCAAGCGTCTTGGTCGTGCACTCGGGGAAGGTCAGCAGCAGCTTGCCGCACAGCTTTTCGACCGTCTCGTCCAGCAGCGACAGGTCGATCTCGCCGCGCTTGAGCAGCTCCTTGCCCGCCGCCAGCTCCTCGCCGGTCTTGGGCTCGCCGAGGACGACGCGGCCGTACTCGTCGAGATAGCGGTCGGTGATCACCAGCGGGTTGGGCACGAACTTGCCGTCGACCTTCAGCGCCGGGACGATGTCGTTGAGGATGCCCTTGCGGTACGCCTTGTGGGCGGACCACGGCTCGCACAGGATGCCGGTGTCCATGGCGTCTTCCATGCGCAGCATCAGCGGCAGGAAGTCGGTCGAACCGCCCACCGGCGCCGAGCCGTGCTTGGGGCCGGCCTGGCCGAAGCGGGCCAGGTCCTGGGCGACCGAGAAGTCGCAGGCCATGCCCATCTCCTGGCCGCCGCCGATGCGCATCCCGTTGGCGCGGCAGACCACCGGCTTGTCGCTGGTCAGGATCGAGGTGATCATGTCGTTGAACAGCCGCATATACTGCCGGTATTCCTGCGGGTTGCCGGCGTAGTATTCGGCGTATTCCTTGGTGTTGCCGCCCGAGCTGAAGGCCTTGTCGCCGCTGGCGGTGAGCACGGTGCACACGACATCGCGCGACATCGACGCCTCGCGCATCCCCATGATGACGCCCTTGATCATCTCGGTGGTGTAGGAGTTGTACTGCGCCGGGTTGTCGAGGATGACCCAGGCGTTGTACAGGCCCTCGACGACGGTGCCGTCGGGCAGGCGCGCGGGGCGCTTCTCGAAGCGCACGTTCTCGTAGGGGAAGTCCTTGACCAGCCGGTGGTCCTTCAGGTCCTTCGGAGCGGCGGCGGCAACCACTTTGGCCGTATCGGCATTCATTGTCGTTCGTCCCTCTCTTGCGACTGTGTCCGGTTGGTTCAGGTGTTCGGCACCAGGATGGCGCGGCGCTTCAGCTTGTGGTCGTGCGCGTCCTGGAAGATGCGGTTGATCTCATCGAGGGGGTGGTGTTCGACGAAGGACTTCAGGTCGACCTTGCCGTCGAGGATGAGATCCAGGGTCGGGGCGTAGTATTTCGGCGGGCAGCCCCAGTTGCCCAGCGCGCGGGCGTGGAAGGCCATCAGGTTCGACAAGCGCAGGTTCAGCTTGTCCATCGTAAAGCCGACCACCGCCAGCGACGCCCCCGGCACCAGCAGCCCGAAGGCGGTGTTCTGGCCGGCGGCGGTGCCGGAGCATTCGAAGATCTTCCATTCGGTGCGGCGCAGGCCCTGCTCCTTGGCGTAGGCGCCGATGGCCTTCTTGAGCGCGCGCGGATCCTCGAAGTCGCGGGCGTCGAAAATCTTGGGCACGCCGGCGGAGGCGATGGCGTCCAGCTTGGCCGGGTCGACATCGATGGCGACGACATGGGCGCCGAAGGCCTTGGCGATCTGCGCGCAGTAGCCGCCGACACCGCCGACGCCGATGACCACCGCCAGGTCGCCGTCCTCGACCTCAGCCTGGGCCACCGCCTGATAGGGGGTGGTGACGGCGTCGGCCACCACCGACACGTCCGCCAGGGTCAGGCCGGCCTTTTCCAGCTTGGCCTCGTCGACCTCGCAAAGGCCGTGGGAGGTGACCAGGATGTGGCTCGCGAAGCCGCCCTGGATGTGATAGCCGGGCATGGTCTGGTTGGGGCAGATGGTTTCCTTGCCCCGCTTGCACAGGTCGCACTGCCCGCAGGGAATGACGGCGGGGATGATCACCGACTTGCCCATCCAGGATTCGGCGCCCGACCCGGCGGCCACGACGCGGCCCGAGATTTCATGACCCAGGGCCAGCGGCAGCTCGTGCTTCACCGGCACGCCGTCATAGTAATAGCCGAGATCGGTGTGGCAGACGCCGCAGCCGGCGATTTCCACCACCACCTGGCCTTCGCCCGGCTCGGGCACGGCGAACTCCTCGCGCACCAACGGCGCACCGGGTTCGGTCATCATCCAGCGATGGGCTGTCCCGCTCATGCTTCCCCTCTTCCTGTATGGGGCCGGTTTGCGGCAGCATGGCCGCGCCCGGCTTGTCTATGGGTGCATTGATTTTGTGGGTCTGCACTATAATGCCTATTGACGGCGCCATCAAGGCCATTGATGCACCCAAAATGCACCATTTTTGCGGTGCGGCGGCGGCGGAGGGCCGCAAACCAATGCCCCGCGCAACCTTTGGTCGGCACCGCAAACATGCATTATGTTGCGTGTAATTGTTCTAAAAAGGGAGGGAACCGTATGGAGGTGCTGCATCCGCCGGGTTGGAAGGCGCCGGTCGGCTATGTCAACGGCGTCGCGGCAGGGCCCGGCCGGCTGGTCTTCGTCGCCGGCCAGGTGGGCTGGGACGGGGATAAGGCGCTGGTCGGCCCCGACCTGGTGCCGCAGTTCGAGCAGGCGCTCGCCAATGTGCTGGCGGTGGTCGCGCAGGCCGGCGGCGGGCCGGAGAATGTGTGCCGCATCACCGCCTATTGCTGCGACCGCGCCGCCTATGTGGGGGCGCGCAAGGAGCTGGGGGCGGTGTGGCGCCGGCTGATGGGGCGCCACTACCCGGCGATGAGTCTGATCTTCGTTGCCGGCCTGCTGGTGTCGCAGGCAAAGATCGAACTTGAAGCGACGGCGGTCGTGCCCGGCTGAGGCCGACCCCACATCATTGCAAGGAGGAGAGAGGCATCATGAACTACAGCATCGACAAGACCATCCGCGGCCGGGGCTTCGACGAGGTCGTCGCCACCACCCGCGACGCCCTAACCGCCGAAGGCTTCGGCGTGC
Organism: Magnetospirillaceae bacterium; assembly: GCA_041685145.1. GTDB lineage: Bacteria > Pseudomonadota > Alphaproteobacteria > Rhodospirillales > Magnetospirillaceae > JAWLGJ01. The sequence continues at coordinate 90,579 of JAWLGJ010000002.1, forward strand.
TGACCGAGATCGACGTGCAGGCGACCCTGAAGAAGAAGCTGGGGGTCGACCAGCCGCCCTATCTCATCCTCGGCGCCTGCAACCCGCCGCTGGCCCACAAGGTGCTGCAGAGCGAGCCGCGCATCGGCGTGCTGCTGCCCTGCAACGTCGTCGTGCGCGAGGCCGCCGCCGGCGAGGTCGAGGTGTCGGCGATGGACCCGCAGGCGGCGATGCAGGTGGTGGAGAACCCCGGCGTTGCCGAGGTGGCAGCCGAGGTGCGCGAGCGCCTGGCGCGGGTGGTGGCGGCGATCTGACCGCCATGCGCATCCCGCCCCGCCCCGTCGCCGACTGTCCCTGGTATCTGCGCCCGTTCTTCTGGAACCAGCGGCGCAAATACGGCCAGCCGCTGACGGCGGCGGGGGTGTGGGCGCGGGTGCCGCGGCTGTTCCTGGGCGTCGCCGTTCTTTACGGCATGATCGACCGCCGCCGCTCGCCGATTTCGCCGGCGTTGCGCTCGCTGCTGACGGTGCGGGTGTCGCAGATCAACCATTGCCGCTTCTGCGTCGACCTCAATTCCCGCACCCTGCTGCGCAGGGGGGTTTCGGAAGACAAGGTGCTGGCCCTGCCCGAGTGGCGGGCCAGCCCCCTGTTCGACGCCCGCGAGCGCGCCGCCCTGGCCTGGGCCGAGGCGGTGGCGACGGGCGGCGGCGACATTCCGCCCGCCGTCTTCGACGACCTGCGCCAGCATTTCGACGACGACGCCATCGTCGAGCTGACGGCGCTGATCGCCTTCCAGACCATGTCGAGCCGCTTCAACGCCGCGCTCGACGTGCCGGCGCAAGGGTTCTGCCGCCTGCCGGGCGCCGGCCCGCCGCCTTCTTCCTGACCGGAGTCCGCCATGCCGCCACCACCGCGCCACGACGATCATAAGCACGGCAACGGCCACAACCACGGGGGCATGATCGCCGACTTCCGCCGCCGCTTCTGGGTGTCGCTTGCCCTCACCGTGCCCATCCTGCTGCTGTCGCCGATGATCCGCGCGGTGCTGGGGCTGGAGGCGGTCCTGGCGTTTCCGGGCGACCAGTTCGTGCTGCTGGTGCTGTCCTCGGCGGTCTATTTCTACGGCGGCTGGCCCTTCCTGGCGGGCCTGGTGCGCGAGCTTGGCGACCGCCAGCCGGGGATGATGACCCTCATCTCGCTGGCGATCACCGTCGCCTACGCCTATTCCGCCGCCGTGGTCCTGGGGGTGGCCGGCCAGGTGTTCTTCTGGGAACTGGCGACGCTGATCGACGTCATGCTGCTGGGGCACTGGATCGAGATGCGCTCGGTATTGGGGGCGTCGGGAGCGCTGGAGGCGCTGGTGCAGCTTCTGCCGGCCACCGCCACGCGCCTGCGCGGCGACGGCGGCGGCGAGGAGGTGCCGGTCGCCGAGTTGGTGGTTGGCGACCGCGTGCTGGTGCGTCCCGGCGAGAAGGTGCCCGTCGACGGCGTCATCGTCGCCGGCCGCTCCAGCTTCGACGAGTCCATGCTGACGGGCGAATCGCGCCCGGTGGAAAAGCGCCAGGGCGACGAGGCGGTGGGTGGCGCCGTCAACGGCGAGGGCGCCGTCACCGTCGAGGTGCGCAAGACCGGCGACGCGACCTATCTCGCCCAGGTGGTCGAGATGGTGCGCCAGGCGCAGGCGACCCGCTCGCGCACGCAGGATCTCGCCAACCGCGCCGCCTCCTGGCTGACCTACATCGCCCTGGGCGCCGGCGCCGCCACCCTGGCCGCCTGGCTGGCGGCGGGGCAGAATGTCGAGTTCGCGCTGGCGCGGATGGTGACGGTGATGGTCATTACCTGCCCGCACGCCCTGGGGCTGGCGGTGCCGCTGGTGGTGGCGGTCAGCACCCGCCTGACGGCGCAGAGCGGCCTGTTGGTGCGCGACCGCGGCGCCTTCGAGCGCGCCCGCAACCTCGACACCGTCATCTTCGACAAGACCGGCACCCTGACCGAGGGCCGCTTCGGCGTCGCCGACATCGTCGCGATGGCGGACGACGGGGCCGACGCGGTGCTGGCCTGGGCGGCGGCGCTGGAGAGCCAGTCGGAGCATCCCATCGCCCGCGGCATCGCCCGTGCCGCCGAGCAGCGCGGCCTTGCGCTCGGCGCCGTCACCGACTTCCGCAACCTGCCCGGCGAAGGGGCCGAGGCGCGTGTTGACGGGCGCGCCGTCAAGGTGGTGGGGCCGGGCTATCTGCGCCGCCAGGACATCGCCGTCGATAGCGGCACCGGCGAGCGGCTGGCCCGGCAGGGCCGCACCGCCGTCTATGTGCTGCTGGACGGCGCCGTCATCGGCGCCATCGCCCTGGCCGATGTGGTGCGGCCCGAGGCCCGCGAGGCGGTCGCGCGCCTGAAGGCGATGGGGCTGCGCTGCCTGATGCTGACCGGCGACGCCCGCGCCGTCGCCGAGGCGGTGGCCACCGATCTGGGCCTCGACGACGTCTTCGCCGAGGTGCTGCCGGCGGACAAGGCGGCGACGGTGCGCGCGGTCAAGGCCGAGGGACGGCGGGTGGCGATGGTCGGCGACGGCGTCAACGACGCCCCCGCCCTGGTCGAAAGCGACCTGGGCATCGCCATCGGCGCCGGCACCGATGTGGCCATCCAGTCGGCGGATGTGGTGCTGGTGCGCAGCGACCCCCGCGACGTGGTGGCGATCCTGGAACTCTCGCGCGCCACCTATAGCAAGATGGTGCAGAACCTGCTGTGGGCCACCGGCTACAACGCCTTCGCCATCCCGCTGGCCGCCGGCGCCGCCTATGCCTGGGGGGTTGTGCTGAGCCCGGCGATGGGCGCGGCGCTGATGTCGGCCAGCACGGTGATCGTCGCCATCAACGCCAAGCTGCTGCAACGCACCGGCCTCAGCCGCTCGCGGGCCTGAGGAATGCGCCGACGAACAAAAAAAAGGCCCGCCGTTGCCGGCGGGCCGAGAGGGAGAGATGTCGGCTTAGAACTTGTAGCGCGCCGAAATCCCGATGACATGGACGTCGTAGTCGGGGCTGGTAACGCCCATTGCCAGCACACGTCCCGAGGCATCGGGGGCGGCGGCGTCGACCTGCCAGTCTTCGCTGTCGTAGTTCTCGAAAGCGTACTGGACCCGCAGATCGATGTTCTCCCGCAGCGCATAGGCGGCGCTGAGGTTGATGGTGTGGACCCGGGTCTCGATGTCGGGGAAGTCGATCAGGTTGAAGGCGCCAGCGTCATCCATGCTGATGGCGGTGGTCGCGTCGTGATAGGCGTAATCCGCCCCCAGGCTCCACTGCGGCAACGGCTGCCACTCCAGACCGACGCCGGCGGTGTGGACGGTGTCGTCGTGGGTGGCCCACCAGCGCCGCGTCGGGTCGGCCGACTGCACCGCCTTTGCCGCGCCGGTGAAGGACCAGCCCGCCTGTTCGGTCTTGTGGTCCTCGTAGGAATAGAAGGCGTGGCCGCTGAGGACATCGCTGAACTGGTAGCCGAGGTCGCCGGTGACGGTGTAGCCGCTGCTCTCGGTCAGGCCCAATTCGCTGTCGCCGTAGTCGTCCCGCATCCAGGTGCCGCTGACGCCGATGGTGGCGCGGTCGGTGGCGGCGAAGCTGATGCTGCCGTTCACCCGGTCGCGGTCACGCTCGGCCTCGAAGAACTTGCGCAGCAACGGATGGTTTTCCCAAAGCTGCACACCCGCCAGGGTGGCGATATAGGCGGGGGTGTGGCCCTCCAGGAAGGGACGGTTGCCGACATAGGTGCTGCTGTCGCGCCAGCCGTGGCTGTAACCCAGCGATCCCCAGACATTCTGCCCCAGGGACGAGCGCACCCGCGCGAAGACGGTGTGTTCGGTGTTCTCCTCAACCTCCGAATGGGTGCGTTCGGCGAGCTCGTAGGTGTAGCCGCCGTTCAGGCGCGTGCGCGGCGCGATGCGATAGGTGCCCTCCAGCGTCGCCTGATGGTTGGTGAAGCTGTAGGGGTGGTTGATGCGCGCCTTGCTAGTTGGCGCGGCCTGCTGGTCCTCGATGTCGCCGGTGATGTAGGTGAACACATCCTGGGCCGTCTCGTCGTCACGATCGATGAAGCGGTACTTGGCCCGCACGTCGAAGGTGTCGCTGATCCGGTTGAAGTATTCGAAGTTCGCCATCCAGTTGGTGACCTCGCCGTCCAGCGAATTCCGCGGCAGCGGCGTCGTAACCACCAAGCCCGGAACCGCGGTGATGGGCAGGAAGTCCTCGTCCTGATAGTGCTTCGAATACGCCAGGTTGGCGGTGATGCGGCTCGTCGACGTCATGTCGTAGCCGGCCGAGACCCGGAACTCGTGGGCGGAATTGTCCGGCGGCAGCGACATCTGCGCATAGGCCGGATAGGCGCCCGCAAGATTCCAGGGCGCGCCGCCGGCCCTGTCGCTGTACGGGTTCTGGACGAAGAAGGAATCGTTCTCCTCGTCGAACATCGACAGGTGGTAGGACGCCTCCAACTGCATCCGGCGGGCGTTGTAGTTGACCGCCGCCTTGAAGCGGTCGGTGGTGTAGTCGACCGGCTCGGGCGCGATCACCGCCGAGGGGTTGCCGCCGTTGGTGCCCCAGGCGACGCCCTTGGTCATCGTGCCTTCCTTGACCTCGTGCTCATAGGCGGTGGACACCGACCAGCCGCCGCCGAGATTGAGGGTGCCGCTGGCGCCGTACTCGGTGCGCTTGGTCTCGATGTTGACGTCGCGGAAGGCGGTCGGGTTGGCGGCGGTGAGAGCCGCCGGGGTGGTGGCCGCCGTCCAGCCCGGAGGCAGGGCGAGCACGTTGCCGCCGGCGCCGAGATACGGCGTGACGGCGTCGTCCCATTGCAGGAACGGCGTCTCGTCATAGTGCAACCGCACCCGGAAGTCGCCCTGGTGGCCGTACTCGGCATCCACCCGGCGGGTGTCGCCGCCGAGTCCGGTTCCATGCAGGCGGAAATACTCGGTCGAATCGTCGTCCATCGCCGGGCGGCGAAGGACGTCGATCTCACCGATAACCCCGAAGCCCTCGTCGCCGGCGCCGGTGTAACGGCCGAAGCGGTACGAGTCATCGGTCTGATAGTCGCCGCCCAGCTCGATGTAATTGCTGAAGACGGGGGCGGCTTCCTCGGCGGGGGCTTCTTCGACACCGAAGTCCTGCGCCAGTGCCCCGACCGGGAACAAGGCGGTCGTGGCCAGGGCCGCGATCTTCCATTTCATTCTGGTAACCATCCTGACACCTCCTATTCCAACATCTGGAACGTCACCGCATGTTGCGGACGCCAGACGGATGGTTGGAGCCATGCACCTGCGAGTGGCAATTCAGGCACCCCTTGGCGATGAGCTGATGGGCGTTGCCCGCCAGCGAGGCGCCGTCATAGGCGGTGCTGGGGTGGTACTGCGCCATGTGGCATTCCTGGCACAGGAACGGCACGCGCGCCTTCAGCAGCCGCGGCTGGGTCGAGCCGTGGGGCGTGTGGCAGATGGTGCAGTCCTCGCGCACCGGGGCGTGGTTCCACAGGAAGGGACCGCGCTTCTCGGCATGGCAGTCATAGCAGGTGTCGTTGACGGTCAGCCCGCGCAGCAGAGTGGGCGTGGGCGAACCGTGGGGGTTGTGGCAGTCCGAGCACGCCACCTCGCCCTCGCGGGTGGGGTGGTGCGAACGCTTGAAGCTGTCGGCGCGCTGCTGCTTGTGGCAGTTGAAGCAGACTTCCGACTGCGTCGCCTTGGCCTGCACCGTGTCGCGGTGGGCGTGGATGTCGTGGCAGCTGGCGCAGGGCACGTCGGCCATCTGGTGCTGGCTGCCGTGCCAGTTCATACGCTCGCCGCCCTTGTGGCAGTCCAGGCAGACCTGGTTCTGGGTGGCGACGGGCGTCGCCGAGCCGGCGCCGAAGGTGATGGCCGGCGGGTCGCGCTGTTCCTGGCCTTCCTCCTTGCGCAGATGCTCGGGGCTGGCGCCGTGGCAGCTTTCGCACTGGTGATTGGCGAACGGCGTGCGCTCGTCGGCCTTCAGGGCGTGCGGCCCGTCGAGCACCAGCGTCGCCGGCGGTTCGTCATGGCAGCGCAGGCAGCTGTCCTCGCCGCGCGGCGCGTACTGGGCGTTCTCGTCCTGGGTGGCGGCGACCTGCTGCGCATCGGCGAGCTGTTGCTCCGCCGCCGTTTCGGCCCCGGCCGGCATGGCCATAGACATCATCAGGGCCATGACAAGCGGGGCGAAAAACCCCTTCACTCTTACCATATGATTTTCCCTCCCTTATTCGGAACCCCTTGGGCTGGTCTGGGTTGTTATTGCTTCTTGGCCACGAAGACGGCATCGCCGCCGTCGAGCGCGAAGGTGTACTCGAACGACACGTGGTGGTATCGCCCGGCGGTGTTGTTGTCGTGGATGGCGAAGCCGGCGGTGTAGGTCTTGCCGGGCTCCAGCGGCTTGTAGGCGCCGCCGCCCGGATTCAGCGGACGGCTGAGAACGACCACCCACTTGTCGCCTTCCAGGCCGCCCTCGGCACTGGCCACGGTGGAGTCGTTGGTCTCCCGGCGGTCGAGGATGTGGCCATCGACGGCCGCGGCGGGCTGACCGGGGTTGAGGCGGGCCTGCCAGTATTCCAGGTACTGGCCGCCGGCCATCATCTTGGCGATGTCCGCCTCGGGCTTGACGAACTCGCCGCCACCCTGGCGGGTGATCTTGGTGCGCGAGCCCATCAGGTATTTGGGCATGTCGACGCCGTCCTTGGCGCTGGCCATGCCGTTGGCGTCGTCGTGACAGACGCCCCAACAGCCGGCGCGCCCCGCCTCGGCCACCGAACCGTCATCGAACATCACGGTGACCTTCTGGGCGTAGTCGGCATCCATGCCCTGCGCCGTGCCGCCGTCGGCGGGATACTCGACGCGCACATAGAAGTTCTCGCCGTCGTGGGCCATCTTGACGTCGGCGGCGATGTGACCCCGGCGGCCGTCGAGCGGATGCGGCTCGACCTTCTTGCCGGAATTGATCAGCGCCCCGATGTCGGACTCCTCGCCGCCGTGGCACTCACGGCAGTTCTTGCCCTCGCGGAACTTGGTCGCGCCGCTGTGGTCCGACTTGGTCAGAACCCACTCCCAGGACGCCTGCCCGGGGTGGAACAGCTTCACCTCGTTCCCTTCGACCTGGCTCCAATCGATGGCCAGGGCCGGCGCGGGCAGAAAGCTCAGCCCGGCCATTACAGTCGCAACGGCAACCGCTCTCATGATTCCTCCCTTCACAGACCGAAATCTTGTTCTTCTTCCGGCTCTTCCGGCTCGAGCTGGTCGTGCACCGGCTTGTGCGCGATGCCCTTGTGACAGTCGATGCAGGTCTCGCCGTTTTCTTTCATCGTCGAGTGCTGCCCCCAGGCGCGGCCGCGCTGCTGCTCTTCGTCCATCGCCTCGGCTTTGTGGCAGGACCGGCAGGTGGCCGAATCGGAGGCCTTCATCCGCGCCCATTCCCGTTTCGCCATTTCCAGGCGCCGGGCGTCGAATTTCTCGGGGGTGTCGACCGTGCCCAGCATGGCGTGCCAGACCTCCTTGGCGGCCATGATCTTGCGCGTGAACAGCGCGATGGCGTCGTCCTTTTGCACATGGCAGTCGGAGCAAGCCACACGAACGCCGGTCCGGCTCTTGAAGTGCACGGTCTCCTTGTATTCCTGATAGACATTGTCGCGCATCTCGTGGCACGAGATGCAGAATTCCATGTCGTTGGTGTAGTGGATCACTTCCTGGGCGCCGACGGTGCCGATGACGCCCAGCAGCAGAACCAGAACCACAGCGCCCGGACGGCCCCAACGTTTTGCGCCGCCCTTGTCAGATGAACTCATCCCTGCCCCCGTACGATTGATCCCTTCGCAACAGGGGCGCCAAAACGGCCGCTTTCATTAGCTGCCCCCCTTGTTCCCAGTTTCCAGTTGCGACTTCCGCGCCGAAAAGCCGTGGCCCGTCGGCGCATGAGGTCACATTCGAGCGGAAGCAGGAGATTGTTTTTATTATCGTTACAAGTAAGTTCTATTCTGGTGCGGGACGCCACCGTGTTAAACCCAGCGTTCGCCCCGCCTCTCCTACAAAAACCGCTGCCTCCCGGAGTGACAGCACCGAAACGTTACTGCCACTGAAACGTACTATAGCCCGAACCTTAACCTTACCAAAATGTTTTTCTTTGCCTTTGCCATATCCGTAGCAGGACAGTGCATATGACAATGTAGTAAATAATATTTACAATATGTTTGTGTATATCCCAGTCCTGCGTCTCTCCTGGCGTCGGGCGAGCGGCGTCTTGCGGCGCTGGCGGCGCCTTGAAAGGCGGAAAACATCGCAAGCGCGCCCGACTGGAAGCGCCTGGGAGAACGAGCGGCCGAATGGGGGAAACGACTTCAGTCGGCGTTGCGCCGCCGGTGCGTCGCCAGATAAGGCGGCGTGCGGGATTTCGGCACTCGCCGCACGAAGTTGTAGCGCGCCACGTGATAACTGGGATCGAAGCCGTAGAAGTTGAGCTTCATCCTCAGCAATTCCTCCCGGCGATAATCGTCCAGGGGCCGGGCCGCCTCGTCGGCCGCCCGCCGCCGCCTTTTCTCGGCCAGCAGCGCGCCGAGATGGGGATCGGCGGCCAGGCGCGTGGCGTAGTCCTCCACCCACGGCAGCACGGCGGCGCCGCGCGCCTCGATCACGGTGTCCACCAGTCCCAGGCGCCGCGCCTCGTCCACCCCCATCGGCAGCCGCGCCTGGGTGACGGCCTCGGCCCGCTCGGCGCCGCAGCGCCGGGGCAGCAGATAGGTCCAATACTCCGAGCCGTAGAGATTGCCCATCCCCTTGTAATGGGGGTTGAGCACCACGCCCCGGCGCGCCAGCACCCGATCCGCCGCCAGGGCGAGGAAAACACCGCCGGCGCCGGCGCCACCGCGCAGCACCGCCACGATCAGCTTGTTCTCGGCGGTGACGATCGCCCGCGCGAGGTCATCGATGGCGTTGATGCTGCGCCACGACTCGTCGGCGGGACTGTCGGCGGCCTCGATCAGGTTGAGGTGGATGCCGTTGCACCAGAAATCGGGTCCGCCGGTCAGCACCAGCACCCGCGTCGGGCGGCGGCGGGCGGCGTTGAAGGCATCCAGGAGCCGTCGGCACTGCTCGACCCCCAGCGCGCCGTTGTGAAAGGCGAAGTGCAGGTAGCCCACCCCCGCCCGTTCCTCGTAGACGACATCTCCGGGGCCGTCCGCCACCGGCAGGTCCGCCACCGCCGCCCCGCCCAGCGCCAGACTCGCCGGCAGCTTGAAGTCCGGCTCGCCGTCGCGGCGACGCAGATGCCCCAGCCACACCGCCCCGTCGCGGGTGGCGCGGCAGACGGCGCCGCCGTCGCGGGCGCGGGCGATGAGGGCCCCCGGCAGCCCGCTCAACCCCGGCGCCGGGTGGGCGTCGTGCAGCATCACCGGCAGGCCGGCGAGGGTGTCGCGCAGGCCGGGATGGCCGTCGGCGGAGCGGATCTTGCGCAGAACCGTGGCGGTGTCGTCGGCCCGCCAGTCGATGGCGCGGTCGGCCTGGCGCATGGGCGGGCGCCACATATGGCGGCCGCACCGCCGGGGACGATCGCCGTTCGCCAGGCGCTCCAGCGCCTCGACCACCGCCGCCACCGCCGCCTCGGTGACCTCGTTGCGGTACAGGCTGCTCTTGGTGGCGGCGCGCATGGGGAACACGCGATGCGCCCACACCGGCCCGGCGTCCATCTCGGCCTCGGCCTGCAGCACCGTCACCCCCCATTCCGGCGCCTCGTCGAGGATGGCCCAGTCCAGGGCCGACGGCCCCCGGTCGCCGGGCGGGCCGGGATGCACCACTAGGCAGGGGCCGCGCCGCCACACCGCCTCGGGAATGGCGCGCTTGAGGAAGGGCGCCACCACCACGTCCGGCCGCGCCAGGTCCACTGCCTCGGCGGTGACGGCATCGTCGATGTCGAACTCGACGGTAACCGTGTGGCCGCGCTCACGCAGATCCACGAACAGGCGCTGCGCCAGCGAATTGAAGGCATGGGTCAGGAGGAGAACGCGCATCAGCATATGCGCGGCAGTTGCTCGCCCGCCAGCCAATCGACCACGCGCCGTCCGCCAAAACTGGTCTCCATCTGCACGAAGCGATGCGAATCGTCGATCACCTCGCCGATGATGGCGGCATCGCGGCCCAGCGGATGGGCGCGCATGGCCGCCAGCAGGTCGTCGGCCCGCCCGCCGGGGCAGACGGCGACCATCTTGCCCTCGTTGGCGATATACAGCGGGTCGAGGCCCAGCAACTCGCAGGCCCCCTTCACCGCTTCCTTCATCGGCAGGGCCTCCTCGCGGATGACCATGCCGACGCCCGATCGCTGCGCCAGTTCGTTGAGGGTGGCGGCCAAACCGCCGCGGGTGGGATCGCGCAGGCAGTGGATGTCGGGCACCGCCGCCACCATCGCCGCCACCAGCGTATGCAGCGCCGCCGAATCGGAGGCGAGGGCGGTCTCGAACTCAAGGTTCTCGCGCTTCGACAGCACCGCGACGCCGTGGTCGCCGAGGCTGCCGGAGACCAGCACCGCGTCCCCTGGCCGGGCGCGATGGCCGGAAATGTCGATGCCTGGCGGCACGACGCCGACGCCGGCCGTGGTGATGAAGACGCCGTCGCCCTTGCCGCGCTCGACGACCTTGGTGTCGCCGGTGACCACCGGCACCCCCGCCTGCCGCGAGGCCCGCGCCATGCTCTCGACCACCGCCTTCAGGTCGGCGAGCGGCAGCCCCTCCTCGATGATAAAGCCCGCCGAGAGGTACAGCGGCCGGGCGCCGGCGGTGGCGAGGTCGTTGATGGTGCCGTGCACGGCCAGCGAGCCGATGTCGCCGCCGGGAAAGAACAGCGGCGCCACCACATAGCCGTCGGTGGACATCACCATGCGGCCTGCCGGAACCTCGAAGGCGGCGTGGTCGTCCTGGCGGCGCAGCATGTCGTTGTCGAAGGCGGCGACGAAAAGTTCGTCGATAAGCTGCGCCATCGCGCGGCCGCCGCCGCCGTGGGTCATGTCGACGCGGCCGTGCCGCCAGTCGATGCGGGAAGAATGGTTCATGGCGCGCTCGCGGAGGGTTGCGGGCCGCGGAAGCGGCCATAGGTCCAGTGGGCGGCGCAGGCGCCCTCGGCCGAAACCATGCACGAGCCCATCGGGGTTTCGGGGGTGCAGGCGGTGCCGAAGAGCTTGCAGTCCGCCGGCGCCTTGACGCCGCGCAGGATGGCGCCGCACTCGCAGGCCTTGTGGTCGGGAACGCTGCGCGCCGGCAGGTGGAAACGGCGTTCGGCGTCGAAGTCGCCATAGGCGGCCTTGATCCGCAGCGCCGAATACGGCACCACCCCCAGGCCGCGCCATTCGAAGCTCTTGCGCAGTTCCATCACCTCCGCCACCAGCGCCTGCGCCTTGGCGTTGCCATCGCGGCTGACGGCGCGGCTGTATTCGTTCTCGACCTCGCAACGCCCCTGGTTGATCTGGCGCACCAGCATCAGGATGGCCTGCATCACGTCCAGGGGCTCGAAACCGGCGATGACCACCGGCTTCCGGTATTCCTCGGCAAAGTACTCGTAGGGGCGCGCGCCGATGACGGTCGAGACGTGGGCGGGGCCGATGAAGCCGTCCAGCGGCACCGTCCCCAGGCCGCGCACGTCCGGGCTCTCCAGGATGTTCTGGATCGCCGCCGGGGTGAGCACATGGTTGCAGAACACCGAGAAATTCGCCAGTCCCAGCGCCGCCGCCTGCCGGATCACCACCGCCGTCGGCGGCGTGGTGGTCTCGAAGCCGATGGCGAAGAACACCACCTCGCGCTCGGGATTCGCCTGGGCGATGGCCAGGGCGTCGGCGGCGGAATAGACCATGCGCACGTCCGCCCCCGCCGCCTTGGCCTTGATGAGGCTGCTGCGCCCCGACCCCGGCACCCGCATCACGTCACCATAGGTGGACAGCACCACCCCCTCGGCGGCGGCCAGGGCGATGGCGTTGTCGATGCGGGCCACCGGCAGCACGCAGACCGGGCATCCCGGCCCGTGGATCAGGCGCACATCCGCCGGGAGCAGGTCGGCGATGCCGTAGCGGGCGATGGCATGGGTGTGGCCGCCGCAGAACTCCATCAGGTGATAGCGGCGGCCGGGGCGGACCTCGGCGGCGACCGCCCGCGCCAGGCCGCGCGCCAAGCCACCGTCGCGGAACTCGTCGACGTATTTCATTCCCGCGCCGCCGCCGCCGCCGCCATCTCGGCGAACAGGGCCAGCGTCTTGGCGGCCTCGTCGGCGTCCACCTTCGACAGCGCGAAGCCGACATGCACGATGACGTAGTCGCCCGGCCGCACGTCCTCGACCAGCGCGAGCGAGATTTCCTTGCCGACCCCGCCCAGTTCGACGCGGGCGCGCTCGTCCTCCATCACCTCGGTCACCAGCGCCGGCAGGGCCAGACACATGGCTACAGATCTCCCCTTTCCACGGCCAGCGCGGCCACCCACGCCTGGCCGAAGCTCACCGCCGGGTCGCCGGGCGGCAGCCGCGCCGCCGTCAGCGGCTCCAGGCCACGCCGGGCCAGTTCCGCGGTCAGTCCCCCGGTCAGCACCCGGTTATAGAAGCAGCCGCCCCCCAGGCAAACGGTGCCCGTGCCGGCGGCGCGCGCGCCCCACTCCACCCAGTCGGCCAGCGCCGCGACCAGCGTGCCGTGGAAGAGGTCGGCGCCGGCGGCCGCGTCCATCGCCGTCAGGCGCTCCAGCAGCGGCAACAGGTCGAGGACGCCCTCCTCCCGCCGCCAGCCGCCGTCCAGGACGCGCGGCGCGCTCACCATTGCCTCCAGGGCCATCGGCGCCTGCCCCTCGAAGGCGGCGACGGGATAGACGCCCAACAGGCCGCAGGCGGCGTCGAACAGGCGCCCGGCGGACGAGGTGGCGGGGCAGTTGACGCCACGCGCCAGCACCTGCCCCAGAAGGGCGGCCGCCCGGTGGTCGGCGAAGCGGCGGGCGATCTCGTCCCCCCGGCCCATGCGGTGCAGGGCGGCGGCGGCCATCCGCCACGGCTCGCGCGCCGCCACGTCGCCGCCGGGCTGCGCCAGCGGCGCCAGATGCCCGAGGCGGCGATAGGCGGGGCCGTCGACGAGCAGCAGCTCCCCGCCCCAGCTTTCGTTGCCGGGTCCAAGGCCGAAACCGTCCAGCGCCAGACCCAGCACCGGGCGCTCGACGCCGTGCTCGGCGCACAGGGCGGCAATGTGGGCGTGGTGATGTTGCACCGCCAGCGCCGGCAGGCCCAGGGCCCCGGCATGGCGGGTGGAGTGGAAGTCGGGGTGCAGGTCGTGCGCCACCGCCCGCGGCGCCGTCCGCCCGCCCAGCGCGGCGACACTGGCCTCGAAGGCGCGAATGGCTTCGGGCGTGCCCAGGTCGCCATGATCCCCCGACAGCAGCGCCTCGGCGCCGCGTGTGGCGCAGACGGTGTTCTTGAGATAGGCGCCCAGCCCCAACACCTCGGGCACCGGCCGCGACAACGGAATGGCGGAGAACATCATCGGCCGCCCCGCGACGCCTCGATCCACGCATACCAGTCGGCCAGCCCCTGGCCGCCGGTGGCGGAGACCTGCAACACCTCGATGCCGGGATTGACCCGGCGCGCGTATTCGATGCAGCGCCCGACATCGAAGGACAGATGCGGCAGCAGGTCGATCTTGTTCAGGAGCATCAGCCGCGCGGCGTGGAACATGTCGGGGTATTTCAGCGGCTTGTCCTCGCCCTCGGTGACCGACAGGATGACCACCTTCGCCGCCTCGCCCAGGTCGAAGGCCGCCGGGCAGACCAGGTTGCCGACATTCTCGATGAACAGCACGCCCCCGGCCGGCGGCTCCAGCCGCTCCAGCGCGTGGGCGACCATGTGGGCGTCGAGATGGCAGCCCTTGCCGGTGTTGACCTGCACCGCCGCGACGCCGGTGGCGCGAATGCGCTCGGCGTCCATGCTGGTGTGCTGGTCGCCCTCGATCACCGCCAGCGGCACCCGCCCGCCCATCTCGCGCACCGTCCGGCACAACAGTGTCGTCTTGCCGGAACCGGGGCTGGAAACGAGGTTGAAGGCGGTAACGCCGCGCTCGCGCAGCCGGGCGCGGTTGCGCGCCGCGTAGGCGTCGTTGTGGCCGAGGATGTCGGCCTCGATGCGCACCATGCGTGCCTGGTCCAGCCCCGGCGCGTGGCCAAACCGCAGGGCGCCATCGGCGCCCTCACCGTGCTCGTGCCCGTGGTCGTGGGGGTGCGAATGGCCGCAGCCGCACACGGTGCACATCACTCGACCTCCACTTCCTTGACCCGCAGTTCCTCGCCGGCGGTGATATGAAGATCGTGGCCGCCGCAGCCGGGGCAAGGGTCGAAACGCTGCGCGATTTCGACGTCCCTGGCGCAGGTCGGGCACCAGGCGGCGCCCTCGACCCGCAGGATGTCGAGCCGGGCGCCATCGGCCACGCTGTCGCGTGCCGCCGCCTGAAAGCAGAACGCGATGGCCTCGGGGGCGACATGCGACAGCGCGCCGATCTCCAGCCACACCCGCCGGACCCGGCTGAAGCCCTGCCGCGCCGCCTCTTGCTCCAGGATACGCACCACGCTCTCGGTCAGCGACATTTCATGCATTCTTTACTCCATACCACCCCGCACCGCGATGCAAGTCGTCGTCGACAGCGCGTGATTGCGGCCCCCCGCCCGCTGCGTACATAGTCTTGGGGGAAGGTGCCCGCCCGGCCGCTACGCCGGGGCGGCGGCGCCCGCGAGACGGAGGACGAAGGCCATGCGGTTCGACCGGCCGTCCATTCTCGATTCGGACCTCTACCGTGCTGTGGCGGCGGCGTACCGCGCCGACGAAACCCGGCACGTCGCGGCGCTGCTGCCGGCGGCCGAGCTGCCGCCGGCGGCCAAGGCCCGCGTCGCCGAACGCGCGCGGGCGCTGGTGATGGCCATGCGCCGGGCGCGGAAGACCAAAAGCGGCATCGACGCCTTCATGCACGAATACGAGTTGTCCAGCCAGGAAGGCGTGGTGTTGATGTGCCTGGCCGAGGCGCTGTTGCGCGTGCCCGACGCGGAGACCGTGGACAGGCTGATCGAGGACAAGATCGGCACCACCGAATGGGAAAGGCATCTGGGCCACAGCGATTCGGTGTTCGTCAACGCCTCGACTTGGGCCTTGATGCTGACGGGGCGCCTGTTGCGCCGGGAAGACCGCCCCGAGCACCGCTTCGGCGCCGTGCTGCAACGGCTGGTGCGGCGCAGCGGCGAGCCGGTTATCCGCCGCGCCCTGCGCCAGGCTATGCGCATTCTCGGCCGCCAGTTCGTCATGGGCCGCAGCATCGACGAGGCCCTGAAGCGCGCCCGGCCGATGGAGGCCAGGGGCTACCGCTATTCCTACGACATGCTGGGCGAGGCGGCACGCACCGACGCCGACGCGAAACGCTATTTGGAGTCCTATCGCGCCGCCATCGCGGCCATCGGCGCCCAGGCGGCGGGCCGCGGCCCGCTGGCGGCGGCGGGCGTGTCGGTGAAGCTGTCGGCCCTGCATCCCCGCTATGAACTGGCGCAGCGGCGGCGGGTTCTCGACGAGTTGCTGCCGCGCCTTCGGGCGCTGTGCGCCCTCGCCGCCGACCATGACATCGGCCTGACCATCGACGCCGAGGAGGCGGCCCGCCTGGACCTGTCGATGGAACTGCTGGAAGCGGTGTCGGCCGACCCGTCCCTTAAGGGGTGGCAAGGGCTGGGGCTGGCGGTGCAGGCCTATCAGAAACGCGCCTATCCCCTCGTCGATTGGCTGGTGGACTTGGCGCGGCGGCACCGCCGGCGGCTGATGGTGCGGCTGGTCAAGGGCGCCTATTGGGACACCGAGATCAAGCTGGCGCAGACTCAGGGCCTCGAGGGCTATCCGGTGTTCACCCGCAAGGTCGCCACCGATGTCTCCTATCTTGCCTGTGCCGCCAAGCTGCTGGCGGCGCGGCCGCATGTCTATCCGCAGTTCGCCACCCACAACGCCCACACGGTGGCCGCCGTGCTGGAGATGGCCGGCGCCGGCGGCGGATTCGAATTCCAGCGCCTGCACGGCATGGGCGAGGAGCTTTACGACGACATCGTCGGCGGCGGCAACGACGGCGGCGGAGCCGTGCCGTGCCGGGTGTACGCCCCGGTGGGCAGCCACGAGGACTTGCTGCCCTATCTGGTGCGCCGGTTGTTGGAGAACGGCGCCAACACCTCCTTCGTCAACCGCATTGTCGACGAGGCCACGCCCGTGGACGAGATCATCGCCGACCCGGTGGCGACGCTGGCCGGCCTGGCGCGCGTTCCGCACCCGCGCATTCCCCTGCCGGCCGACATCTACGGAGCCGGCCGCCGCAACGCCCGGGGCGTCGATCTCGACGACCCGCGTCAGCTTGAATGGCTGGCCGAGGCAATGCGCCGGGCCGACGCCCGCGCCTGGCGCGCCGGCCCCATCATCGGCGGCGTCATGCACGACGAGGGCGGCGTTGCCGTCACCTCGCCGGCGGACCGCACCCGGCAGGTGGGAACGGTGGCCCCTGCCCGCCGCGCGCATCTCGACGAGGCCCTGGACCGCGCCCGGCGCGCCGCCGCCGACTGGGACGCCGTGCCGGTCGAGCAGCGGGCCGCCTGTCTCGACCGCCTGGCCGACCTGTACGAGCAGGAATTGCCGGCGCTGGTGGCGCTGTGCGCCCGCGAGGCCGGAAAGCACATCCCCGACGGCGTCGCCGAGGTGCGCGAGGCGGTGGATTTCTGCCGCTACTATGCCCAGCAGGCCCGCGAGCGGCTGCGGCCGATGCCGCTGCCCGGCCCCACCGGCGAAGGCAACCGCCTGAGCCTGCACGGGCGCGGCGTCTTCGCCTGCATCAGCCCGTGGAACTTTCCGCTGGCTATCTTCACCGGCCAGGTGACGGCGGCGCTGGCCGCCGGCAACACCGTCATCGCCAAACCGGCGGAGCAGACCGCGTTGATCGGCGCCTTCGCGGTGCGGTTGATGCACCGCGCCGGGGTGCCGGCGGACGCCCTGCAGTTCCTGCCCGGCGACGGCCCCGGCGTCGGCGCGCCGCTGGTCGCCGACGCGCGCGTCGACGGCGTCGCCTTTACCGGCTCGGTGGCGACGGCACACGCCATCAACCGGGCCCTGGCCGGTCGCGACGGCCCCATCGTGCCCTTCATCGCCGAAACCGGCGGGCAGAACGCCATGATCGTCGACTCCACCGCCCTGCCCGAGCAGGTCGTGGCCGACGTCATCCGCTCCAGCTTCCAGAGTGCCGGGCAACGGTGCTCGGCGCTGCGGGTGCTGTATGTGCAGGAGGACATCGCGCCCCGCCTCGTCGAGATGCTGACCGGCGCCATGCGGGAACTGTGCATCGGCGACCCCTGGGACATCCGCACCGACGTTACCCCGGTCATCGACGAGGAGGCGCGCCGGGCGCTGCTGCGGCACATCGAGCGCATGAGCCGCGAGGCGCGGCTGTTGCATCGCTGCGACCTGCCGGCGGCGACCGGCAACGGCAGTTTCGTGGCGCCGCACGCCTTCGAGGTCGGCGATATCGCCGCCATCGGCGGCGAACATTTCGGCCCCATTCTGCATGTGATCCGGTTCCGGGCCGACGAACTGGACCGGGTGATCGAGGAGATCAATGCCGCCGGCTATGGCCTGACCTTCGGCATCCACAGCCGCATCGACGCCCGCGCCGCCTACGTCACCGGGCGCATCCGCGCCGGCAACCTCTATGTCAACCGCAACATGATCGGAGCGGTGGTGGGGGTGCAGCCCTTTGGCGGCGAGGGCCTGTCCGGCACCGGCCCCAAGGCCGGCGGGCCGCATTATCTGTATCGCTTCGCCACCGAACGCGCGGTCAGCATCGACACCACCGCCGCCGGCGGCAACGCCTCGCTGATGACGCTTGGCGACGAGGAGAGCGGCGACCCCTTGCTGCTGCCGGAGCCGCAAAGGTTCCGGTCCTGAACGAGGATCAGCGGCAACCGGCGACGCCGCCGCGCGCCTGGGTCAAATCGAAAACGTCGGGCGGGCTTTGCGGGGCCCGCACGGTCAGGACGGCGCCCGCCGTCAGCCGGTCGGCGATCCCGGCGGCCAGGGCGGCGTCGGCCAGCGGCGCCGCGAGGACGACGGCGGTGCGGGTTTCCTCCACCACCTGCCACGCCCCGTCGGGCAACGGCAGGGGCGCGCCGTCGACGGTCGCGACCACCTCGGCGCCTACCGGCAATGCCAGCGTCGAGGATCGGTAGACCAGCCTGGGCGTCTGGCCGGGCGCGCATTCCAGGGCAAAGAGCGCGTCCGCCGCATAGGGCGCGCCCGTCGCCGGCGCGGCAGTCAGCAGCAGGGCGTGTGCCTCGTCGATTGCGGTGGACTGGGTCATGGCGGGCCCCGCGGTTGCCGGATCGGCGGCCGAGGCGCCCGCGCAACCCGCCAACACCAGCGCCAGGGCGGCGGCGTTCAGCACGGATTTCACGGACATTCGGCCACCTATTCGAAGAAGAAGGCGCGTCGCACCGATTCGGTAATTGGCGCCACCAGGTAATCAAGCAAGGTGCGCTCGGTGGTCTTGACCATCACCTCGGCGCGCATTCCGGGCAGCAGTTCCAGGTCGCCCAGCCGCGACAGTTCGTCGTCGGAAATGGCGATTCGCGCCTCGTAGTAATCCATCTTGCTTTCCGCGTCGGTCAGCGCGTCGGCCGAAACACGCTCGACGGTTCCGAACACCGTCGGCGTGGTGCGGCGCTGGAAGGCGGTCAGCCGCACCTCGGCCTCAAGACCGGGATAGACATGGTCGATGTCGTCGGGCAGCACCATCGCCCGCACCACGAGTTGCTCGTTGTCGGGCACGATGTCCATCAGCGGCTCGCCAGGCTTGATGACGCCCCCCTCGGTGTGAATGCGCATCGCAACGACGGTGCCCGCCATCGGGGCGCGCACGTCCTGGCGCTCCAGCACGTCGGCGGCCGATTCCAGCCGGTCGGCGACGTCGTACATTTCGGACTGCACCTGGCGCAGTTCCTCGATCACGCTTTCCTGGAAGCGCCGTTCGAGCTGGATGATCTGCAGGCGCGCCTCGCCCTGGGCCACCTGGGCCCGCGACATCTCGGCCAGGTGCTGGCCCCACTCGCCCCGCAGGCGCAGGGCGGCGCGCTCCAGCTCCAGAACGCGGGTGCGCGGCGTCAGCCCCTTCTCATACAGGTCGCGCAGGCCCTCAAGCTCGTCCTCGATCAGGGCCATCTGCCCCTCCTTCGAGGTCGCCTGGGCCTGAAGCCCCTCGATCTGCTGGTCGAGCTGGTCTATGCGCTGCACCAGGATCTCGGCCTCGTTCTCAAGCGCCTGGCGGCGGGCGGCGAATTGCTCGGTCTGAACGGCGAGGATGCTGGCGATCTGCAACTCGTCCTGGCGTTGGAGCAGGTCGGGGGGAAAGCCGATGCGATCCAGGCCGTCGCGCTCGGCCGAGAGCCGTGCCTCGCGGGCGCGGATCTCGTCGTGGCGGACCTTGAGCATGTTGTGGGACACCCGCGCGCGGGTATCGTCCAGGCGCAGCAGCACCTGGCCGGCCTCCACCCGGTCGCCGTCGCTGACCAGCAACTTGCCGACGATGCCGCCTTCGAGGTGCTGCACGGTCTTGCGGTTCGACAGCACTTCGACCTTGCCCATCGCCACGGCGCCGCCGGCCAGCGGCGCCATCACCGCCCAGGCGCCGAAGGCGCCGAATGCCACCAGCACGACCAGCACGACCAAAACCATTGGTCCCCGTGGGCTGGTCTTGATCGCGGGGCAATTGTCGGCGCCGGCGGCGCCGGAGGGCGCCGACGGGGGCGGGGCCGGGGTCGCGGTGGCGGTCGCGGCGCTCATGTGCGGTTCAGGAGTGTGACATTGGCGGGCGCGGCAGCAGAGCCCGTGCGATACCGTTCCAGGATCTCGGCCGGGGTGCCTTGCTGCTCGACGGCACCGTCGCGCAGCACCACCAGCCGGTCCAGACTGGTCATCAGGCTGGGCCGGTGGGCGATGACGATTTGCGTCACCTTCGTCTCCTTGAGCCGCTCGATGGCGGCCTTGACCGCCGCCTCGCCGGCCGTGTCGAGATTGGCGTTGGGCTCGTCGAGCACCACCAGCGCGGGGTCGCCGTACACCGCCCGCGCCAGCGCCACCCGCTGGCGCTGCCCGCCCGACAGCGGCGCGCCGTCCTCCCGGACCATCGTCTCATAGCCGTTGGGCAGCCGCAGAATCAGTTCATGCACGCCGGCCAGCTTGGCGGCGGTGATGATCGCCGCCGAGTCGCCCTCGCCGAAGCGGCAGATGTTCTGGCCGACGGTGCCCTCGAACAGTTCGACGTCCTGGGGCAGATAACCGACATGGCGCCCCAGGTCTTCGGCCGGCCATTGCGCGACGTCGGCGTTGTCCAGCCGCACACTGCCGTTGAACGGCTCCCACACGCCGACGATGTAGCGCACCAGCGAGGACTTGCCGGCGCCGGTCTCGCCGATGATCCCCACCGCCTCCCCCGGCGCGATGGCCAGGTTGATGCCCTTGAGGATCACCGGGCCATTGCCGGGGGCGCGGCCAACCAGTTGCTCGACGGTCACCCGCCCCTGCGGGCGCGGCAGTTGGATGCGGGGGCTGTCGTCCTCGGGCGGCAGCAGCGTCATCAGCAGGTTCAGGCGGCGATAGGCCGTGCGGGCGCCGACGGCGGTGCGCCAGGCGCCCACCATCTGCTCGATGGGGGCCAGTCCGCGCCCCATGAGGATGGAGGCGGCGATCATCATGCCGGGGGTGATTTCCTGCTGAATGACGAGCATCGCGCCGGCGCCCAGGATGGCCACCTGCACCGTCAAGCGAACGAAGCGCGAGGTCGCGGTCACGGCGGCCACCCGCTGCGCGGCGCTCGACTGGTAGCCCACGGCGCCGCGCCGCCGCTCGGCCCACAGGCGGCGCAGGCCGCCCAGCATTCCCATCGCGGCAATCGCCTCGGCGTTGCGCAGGCTGGTGTCGGCGAACGCGCCGGCGGCCACCGAGGCCTGCCCGGCCTTCTCCATCGCCGCCCGGCTGACCAGATGCGTCAACAGCGCCAGGATGATCAGCACCAGCGACCCGCCCAGCGCCACATGGCCCAAGGTGGGATGAATGAGATACACCACCGCCAGATACAGCGGAATCCACGGCGCATCGAAGAACGAGAACAGCGCCGGCGAGCCCATGAAGGATCGCACGGTGTCCAGGTCGGACAAGGCCCGGCCGCGGCCGCCGCCCGGCATCAGCAGGCTGCGCCGGAACACCGCCTCGAAGGCCCGTCCCTGCAGCATGGTATCCAGCCCCGCCGCCACCCGCACCATGATCAACACGCGCAGGAAGTCCAGCAGCGCCATCATGCCCAGCAGCACCACGGCGATCACCGTCAGCATCAACAGCGTTTCATAGCTGCTGCTGATCAGCACCCGGTCGTAGATTTGCAGCATGTAGACCGGCGACACCAGCATGAGCAGGTTGACGAAGAAGCTGGCGACGCCGGCGGTGACCAGGGCGGAGCGGAAACGACCCAGCGCCGCGCTCATGGCGTTGCGGGCGTTGGGGCGGGCGTTGGGCGAGGGTTTCGGTGGCGCCATGTGGCTCGGTCAACCCGACTTGGTGCGACAGGACGGAAACCGCCCGCCACCCCGCAAAGGGGCACGGCGGGCGGTCGAATCGGTGCCTATTTCGTCAGGCCGAAGGAAACGACGTAGTGCGCCCCCACCGAGAACCCGCCGTCCTCGCCATCCAGCCAGGCGGCGCCGAAGCGCATCTGCTGGTCGTCGGCGAGGTCGCGGGCGTAGAAGCCCTGAACTTCCATGTTTCGGCCTTCGCGCAGGTCGTATTCGGCGCCGCCGGTGAATTGCAGCGGCTGGCCGACGATCAGGCCCACGCGGTCACGCGCCGTCAGCACGTCGCGGCCGACGAGGCCGATGCCATAGACGTCACCCGACAGCCGCGCATCGCGGCCCTGCAGGTGGAAGTCGATCCCCGAGACGCCGTAATGGGCGCTGGCGACCAGGGCGAGCTGGGGCGACACGTCCAATTCATAGCTGACGCCGGCGAACATGCTGCGGGCGCTGGCCTGAATGCCGAAGGCGTCCTTCTGGCTGGCGCCGCCGAAGCGCACGCCCCAGCGCCCGTTCTGCTCGAAGGTCACCTCGCTGGCGAACCCGGCCTCGCCGCCGCCCATCCAGTTGCCGGCCCGCAATTCGGTGGTCGGAGCGAGGCTGGCCGACACCAGCGTCATGGTCGCCCGCCCGGTGCTGCCGATAAAGGGGTTGGCGAGCACCTCGGAGTCGAGCAGGTCGGCGTGCGACACTTTGCCGCCGGCCAGCACGCCGAAACTGAAGCGCGGATCGTAGCCATGCGCCAGGAAGACGCCGTTGCCCAGCGAGCCGGTGGGCAGGGCCTGAGTGGCGGCCCCGGCGGCAAAGCCCAGGGGATTGTCTTCGTCGCCGGTTCCGCCAGGCGATTCATCCTGGTCCGTGTCGGGATCCTGCGTGCCGTCCGAACCGCTGGGATTGGGGTTGGTGGTGCCGGTGCCGGTCGTGCTGTCGCTGTCGCCCGCGGCAACGGCGGCGGCCACGACGCCGGCGACCACCGCGGTTCCGGCCGCCGCCGCCACACCCAAGGTAAGGCCGCCCGCGACGGCGGTTCCCCCCGCGGCGGCACCCCCCGCGGCAACCCCACCGGCGGCACTGCCGCCGGCACTGCCCGCGGCCGCCCCGCCCTCGGCGGCGGCGAACACCTGCCCGAGGTCGAGTATCGTCCCCGGCGTGGTCCCGGCCGCCAGCGCCCCGCCCCCTTGTAGGGCCAGAGGCGCCGCCAGAAGAGCCGCCGAAACCCTGCCCGCCAGTCGCTTCGTCATTCCCCTGTCTCCACTCCTCGAAGATGAGGCGGCCCACCATGTGGCGGGCCGCCGGCTCTGCCCGCTTTTATTGGTACAGTCCGATGCCGTCCACGGACCAGTTTGGACCGAAGTCGTTAAGCCAATCCCACGATGCGTTCTCGCCGTTGGCGTCGACCTCCAACAGACCGAAGTCACCCTCGGGCGCGCTGTCGGTGCCCTCGTACTCCATCAGGATGTCGAGGAGGCCGTCGTTGTCGACATCGGTGCCGCCGCGCGCCACCCAGCCGTCGCCGAACGAGCCGATCTCGACGGCATCGGCCGAGAAGTCGAAGGCGTCGGAGGCCGACCCCGGAATGATGGCGACCTCGCCGCCTTCGCCGGTGAGCAGGATGTCCATCACCCCGTCGTTCTGCAGGTCGACGAAGCCCACCGCCTGCATGTCCGAGGTGCCGACGGCGTTGAACTCGAAGTCGTCGGACGCGGCGCTGGCGAAGTCCAGCACGCCGATGCGGCCGTTGTTGGTGTCCTGCACCAGCAGGTCCGTGAAGCCGTCGCCGTCAAGATCGGCGCCGCCGGCCAGCGACCAGTTGTCACCGTAGTTGTCGATGACGTTGATGCGCTGGTAGCTCTCGGCGTCGTACATGATGCCGAAATCGGCGGTGCTGCTGTTCCAGGCCAGGATGTCGAAACCGCCGCTGCCGAGCGGCACCACGCCCACCGGCTGCCAGTCGAGGCCGTAGTTGCCAAGCTGGATAAAGTCGGCCTCGTCGGCGCTCCAGTCGCCCCCGCCCAGGTCGGAGATCGGCTGGATGCCCCAGGTACCGGCGTCGCTGTGGGTGAGCACCGCCATGCTGGCGTCGTCGTTCTCGATGGTGCCGATGGCGGTTTCGGTGCTGCCGCCCGAGGCGAAGGTGACCGGCTCGCCGCCGTCGTTGAGGCTGTCGAGGGTCAATGTGAACACCTCGTCGGCCTCCACCGTCGCGTCGTCGGTGACCGGGACGCTGATGGTGACCGAGGTCGAGCCCGCCGTGATGGTGGCGGTCCCGGCTAGGCCGCTGCTGTCATAATCGGTGCCGTCGGCGGCATCGCCGTCGCGCACCGTGAAGCTGTCGGCACCGTCGGCGAAGTTGTAGTTGAACGAGACGTCGTTGCCGACGCTTTCCGACAGCGCCACCGTGAAGACCATGTTGCCGTCGCCTTCGGCCTGGCTGACATCCGCGACGCTGATGGTCGGGGCCGCGTCGACAATGGTCGCCGACGCAGCGAGGTTGGCGAGCTGCGCGCCGCCGCCCTGGATGTTGGACAGGTTGAGCGCGAAGGTCTCGGTGCCTTCGTAGGCGGTGTCGTCGTCGACGGCGACGGTAATGGTGCCGCTGGTCTCACCCGCCGCAATGGTCAGCGTGCCGGTGGCGGCGGTGTAATCCGTGCCGGCCGTCGCCGTGCCATCGGCGGTGGCGTAGTCGAGGGTGATGTCCTCGTCCGCCGCCTGGGTCAGGCGCACGGTGAACACCGCCTCGCCGCTGGTTTCGTCGACGGTGACGTCGCGGACGACCGCCCACAGGCTATCATCGTCGAGGATGGTGCCGGTGGCGGTGTCGGTGGACGTGCCGGTGTCGACGGTGACGGTGAAGTCCTCCGTCGCGGCGTCGCCGGCGTCGGTGTCGTCGGTGATGTCGACGGTGAAGGTGGCCGTGGTCTCGCCGGCGGCGATGGTCAGGGTTTCGCCGTCGATGGCCTCGTAATCCTCACCGGCCGTCGCCGTGCCGTCCGTGGTGCCGTAGGTGACGGTGGTGTCCTCGCTGGTCGCATTCGACAGGGTGACCGTGAAGGTGGCGGTGCCGTCACCCTCGTCGACCACCACGCTCTCGACCGAGACCGTCGGGGCGGCGTCGTTGTCGGTGATGGTGTTGGTCAGTTCCACCGCACCGGCGTCGTTGGTGGCGACACCGTCGCCGAAGTCGATGCTGGGATTGGACAGCGTGACGGTGAAGGTTTCGTCGCCGCCCTCATAGAGGGCGTCGTCGGTGACCGGCACCCGGATGATGCCGGTGGTGTTGCCGGGGGCGATGACCAGGGTGCCGTTCTTGGCGGTGTAGTCCTCGCCCGCCACGGCGGTATCGTCGGCGGTGGCGTAGTCGATGGTCACCGCGCTCGCCAGGGCCGCCGACAAGGTGACGGTAATGATCATCTGCCGGTTGTCTTCGGTGCCCTGCTGGGTGAGCGTGACGCTGTCGATCACCGCCGTATCGTCGTCGGCGATGGTGACGGTGTGCGAGTCGCTGCCCTCGGCGAGGCTGCCCTCGCCGCTGGCCACCGAGGCGTTGACCGAGAACGTCTCGTCGCCCTCGACCACCGCGTCGTCGTTGATGGTGACCGAGAAGGTCTTGTCGCCGCTCTCGCCCGCCGCGTAGGTGACGGTGCCGTTGGCCTCCGCCACATAGTCGCCGAAGCCGGCGATGGCGGTGCCGTTGGCGGTGCTCCAATCGATGACCGTGCCCGATTCGGTGGCGTGGGACAGGCTGACGGTGAAGTCGGCGCTGCCGGCATCCTCGGCGACCGGATCGGCCGGGCCGGTGATGGTCACCACCGCGTCGTCGTCGTCCTCGATGGTGCCGGTGGCGGTCATGTCGGTGCCGCCGTCGGCGTCGTCGAAGCTGATGTCCTGCGCCCCGGCCAGGCCGGTGAGTTGCAGGTCGAAGGTCTCGGAGTCGCCCTCGTCGACATCGTCGCCGTTGACGGTGACGCTGATGGTGCCGCTGGTGGTGCCGGCGGCGATGGTGATGGTGCCGGCATTGGTGTCGACGGTGATGCCGTCGGAGCCGGTGATGCTGGCGGGGTCGAAGTCGCCGGCCTCGGTGGTGCCGTTCGCCAGCGCGTAGTTCATGGTGATGTCGCTGGTGGAGGCGAGGTTGAGGCTGACCTCGAACTCGGCGGTCGTGGTCGCGCCGCCATCGCCCTCGGTGACGCTGGCATCGGCAACGGAAACGGTGACCGTGTCATCGTCGGCGATGGAGCCGGTGGCGGTGGCGTTGGCGCCGTCGACCGAGACGCTGGCGTTGTCGGTGCCGTCAAGGGTGACGGTGACCGTCTCGCTGCCTTCCTGGATGGCGTCGTCGAGGACCGGCAGCGAAATCGTCGCCGAGGTCTCGCCGGCGGCGATGGTGACGCTGCCGCTCGCGGCGGTGTAGTCGTCGCCCGCCGTCGCGGTGCCGCCGAGGCTGTAATTGACGGTGACGTCGGTCTCGGCCGCGGCGCTCATCGTCACGGTGAACTCAAGCTCGCCGTCCGAGGCCTCGCCCACCGCGGCGGCGGGGCCGCTCACCGACACCGTGGCGGTGTCGTCGTCGGTGATGTTGCCGGTGGCCTCCAGCGTATCGCCGCCGCCCGACAGATGGGCGTTCTGGGCGTCCGACAGCGTCAGGGTGAAGGTCTGGTCGCCCTCGATGACGGTGTCGCCCAGCACCGGCACGGTGATGGTGCCGGAATTGGACCCGGCGGCGATGGTCAGGGTGCCGCTGGTGGCGGTGTAGTCCTCGCCCGCCGTGGCGGTGCCGTCGCTGGTGTCGTAGGCGATGGTGACGGTGCTGGCCGCGTTGCGGCTAAGGGTGACGGTGAAGACCATGTTGGTGCTGCCGTCATCGCCCTCGACCAGCGTGGCGTCGCCGATGCTGGCCACCACGTCATCGTCAACGATGGTGCCGGTGGCGGTGGTGTTGCCCAGGCTGGCGCCGGAGGCGTTGGACAGCGTCACCGTCAGGGTCTCATTGCCCTCGTCGGCGTTGTCGCCCAGCACCGGCACGGTGATGGTGCCGGTGGTCTCGCCGGCGGCGATGGTCAGGGTGCCCGAGGTGGCGGTGTAGTCGTCGCCCGAGGTCGCCGTGTCGCCGCCCGCGCCCACCACATAGTCGACGGTGATGTCGTTCACCGACGCCTTATCGAGGGTGACGGTGAAGCTCATGTCCGTGGTGTCGCCGTCGTCGCCCTCGGTGACATCGGCGGCGTCGGCGATGGTCATGATGGCGGCGTCGTCGTCGCTCAGCGTGGCCTGCGCCGAGACGCTGTCGGCCCCGTCGGCGAACACCACGCCGTCGGCATCGGACAGCTCCAGCGTCAGGGTCTCGTCGCCCTCGACCAGGTCGTCGTCGACCACCGGGACGGTGATGGTGCCGGTGGTGGTGCCGGCGGCGAAGACCAGCCGCCCGCCGCTGATGCTGAGCCCGTTGGAAAGCGTCAGGTTGTCAGCGTCATAGTCGGCGCTGCCGGCGGTGTCGCCGGCGACGCCCAGGTCGAACGCCACCGAGACGTCGGCGGCGCTGGCGCCGCTGAGGCTGACGGTGAAGGTGACGCTGCCGTCCGCCTCGCCACCGGCCCCGGCCGTCACCGAAACCGACGGCACGACATTGATGCTGTAGCTGGGGGCGTTGAGGCTGAAGCCGTTGGCGGCGTCGCCGGTGAAGTTGATCGCCGTGGTCGCGGCGCCCTCGGCCACCGTGAAGGTGGCGGTGTAGAGAGTCAGCGGCATGGTGACGTCGTCGCCGGGCCAGTTACCGCCGAAGTCCATGTAGTTGACGCCGATGAAGCGGTCGGTGTTGGCGTCGTTGTCGCGGTCTGTCGAGTCGGCGTCCTCAAGGAAGATCGTGTAGCCGCCGGTGTGCTCCAGAGTCTTGTCCTGCAGTTCCAGGTCGCTGCTGTCCCAGTAGAGGTTGAGGGTCAACTGCTCGACCTGCTGGTCGGCCGGCTCGGTGCTGTAGGTGACGGCGATCTCGATGGTTTCGCCGGCATAGGCGCTGAGATCGACGGGCGTGACCGAGATGATCTGCTCGTCGCCGTCGGCGCGGTCCAGCCGCACCCCGGCGTCGAGGTCAAGCTCCGAGGACCGGCTGGCGCTGGCGCCGGAGCGGTCGGCGGCCGGCATGTGCAGGTCCAGGAACTCGATCGCCTGCGTCGCCGACCGGGTGGCGTCGTCGGACAGGAAGTTGGTGAAGATCGATTCGTTCCGGAAGCCCATGACATAGGCCAGGGTCATGATGCTGTCGTTGGACCCCACGGTGCCGTTGCCGTCGACATCGAGCATCCCCAGTTCGGCGTGGCCCAGGTAATCGGCCACGTCGTCGGCGTCGGCGCGCTGCGCGCCGTCGGAGATGAAGTTGCCGAGCGCCCCGCGCGCGCCCATCGCATAGGCCAGCATCTGCAAGGCGTCGGAGGCGTTGGCCTCGCCGTTGCCGTCGACGTCGAGCTGACGCCGCGCCACGTCCAGGGTGTAGTCGGCCTCGCCGTCGGCGGTGACGTGCACATAAACCGGATCGTTGGTTTCCGGGTAGCTGACGGAATAGTAGTCCGCGCCGCTGGTGACCTGCAGGCCGGTGTATTCGTTGCCGTCGGCGTCATAGAGCCGCACCTGAAGGGCTCCGTCGCCGTCAACGCGGCGCACGACGATGCCGTTGGGGTTCAGGTCGCTGCCGCGGCTGGGGTTGAGCACGTACCAGTCGCCATTGGCGGTGCCGTCGCCGCTGTCGGCCAGGTCGACGGCGTCGATGGTCAGGCCGGTGACCGTGGGCAGGCGCTCGTTGAGCTGGATCTGCCCCAGGCTGTAGGCCTTGGCCATCGAGTCGTTGCCGCTGATGCCCTCGGCGAAGTCGCGGCCGCCTTCCGAGCGCGAACCCTCGGCCGGCTCGGGCGCCGCCACCTGCAGGCGGTACTGGGCGGTGTCGGAATCGCCGGCCCCGGCAACGCGCACGAAATATTCGCGGCCGGTCTGCAAGCCGTCCAGCGACACCTGCTCGCCTGTGTCGCTTGCCGTGCCGGAAGCCAGCAGGCGACCCTGGTTGTCGTAGAGGCCGAGGTCGAGGTCGCCCTCCGCTCCGTCGAAAACGATCGAGATGGCGTCGGACGCGGTGCCGTCGCCCGCCAACTGGAAGCGGAACCAGTCGACGTCTCCAGCGGAGATGTCCACGTCGCGGACCTCGGTGCCGTCCCCGAACACCTCGCCCAGGTCATAGGCCTGGTAGCGGGTGTCGTTGCCGGCACGCACCACGAAGCCGCCACGGTCCATCGTCTCGGCGAAGTCCCCGCGCGAGCCGCCGCCGCCGGTGGGGGCGCCGCCGAGGTCGTCGTCGGTGAACATGGACAGGAAGTCGTCCCAGCGGGTTTCGCCCAGGAAGGCGAAATTGTTCTCGTTGTACCAGCTCGACGCCGCCGAGGTGTTGGAGGGCAGATAGATGGTCAGGCCGTTGGCGCCCGAGACGTCGACCTGGCGGATGAGCGAGTTCTCAAGCGCCGAGGCCACGCCCTGCGCCGCCGCCTGAATCTGCGTCGTGACATTGCCGTTGTCGGCGATCGCCTGCATGAAGCCGCCCAGGTCGCGGTAATCGGCGTTGTAGAACTGCCGCGCCTGCGTGCGCGCCTGCACCATCGCCTCCCAATCGTCGGCGGTGGCGCCGCCGGCGCTGCCGTCGCCGCTGGGATCGATGGCGTCGACGAAGGCGTCGAGTGCGGTCAGCACGGCGTCGAAGCCGCTGGTGTCCAGCGCCGACTGCGTCGAGCGGCCGCCATAGAAGGAGTCGTAGGTCTCGACCACGGCCGCGCCCAGATCCTGCATCGACAGGTTGGGGTTGGCGGCCACGCGCTGAAGCAGTGCGGTGTAGTCCCAGCCGTCGCCCGGCTCCAGATCCTCCGAGGCCACGAAGACATCGGCCAGCCAGCCGTTGCCGTCGGCGGTGCGCAGGTCGAAGGCCTGCCCGGCGATGGCCTGCAGGCAGGCGTCGAAGCCGACGAGGCCGTAATTGCCGCCGTTGTCGTGCACTTGGCTGGAGGCCTGCAGGGCCGCCGTGACCTCGGCGACGGAGAGGTTGTCGTGGCCGGCGCTGTCGTCCCAGGCCGAGCCCGCCAGGCCGCCGCCGTGGTTCCAGATCACCACGCCGTAGTTGTCGGCGGCGAAGTTGCTGACGCCCCAATCCAGGAACTCGGTCAGAACCGCCTGACGGCCCATGTTGAGTTCGCCGTCCGCCTCGGCGGTGGCCCAGCCCAGAT
Source organism: Magnetospirillaceae bacterium (assembly GCA_041685145.1). Lineage (GTDB taxonomy): Bacteria > Pseudomonadota > Alphaproteobacteria > Rhodospirillales > Magnetospirillaceae > JAWLGJ01. The sequence goes on from JAWLGJ010000002.1 coordinate 120,458, forward strand.
CGCTGACGGACTCGAGCTGGCTGGAGATGCGGCTGGTGTTGTTGTCGTGGGTGATCAGCCCGGCGCGCGCGTTGGTCCAGTCGCCGTTGGAGGTGTCGTAGCCCTCGGCGCGGTCGACCAGCACGACGACGTTGACGTTGTCGGGCAGGTTCACCGCCTCCATCTCGTTGATGTCGTCGATGGCAGCACCTTCGAGATTGTTGTCGGCGGCCATGTAGACGAACAGCGTCAGCGAGTCCTGCGCCGGGGTTTCATCAACCACCGGTGCCGGCAGGCGCAGGTCGAGGTCGTAGTTGCCGATGGTCGAGTTGCCGTCGCCGGCGACCTTGAGGAAGTAGGTGCCGGCGTCGAGCCCGTTCAGCGAAATACCGGTGCGGCCGTCGGAGTCGGTGTTGCCGCCGATAAGGGTCTCGCCATCCGCCCCGTACAGTTCGAAGCTGATGGGGCCGCCCTGATAGCTGACCGCGACATAGTCGCCCGCCGTGCCCTCGGCCTCGGTGGTGAAGGTGAACCAGTCGACATCGGCGGCGTCGTGGATGGTCAAGTCCTGCGGCGGCGCGCTGGCGTCGAGGATCTCCGTGGCCGAGGCCGCGGTGTTGTTCGACTCCAGGCGGTCGGCGCTGATGTCGTTGCCCAGCGGCGCGTCGATGGACATCGAGTAGCTGTTGGTGGCGCTGCTGTAGCCGTAGGCGCGGACATAGTAGGTAATCGGCGTGTCGGCGGAGGCGCCGGAGACGTCGACGCTGACCGCCTCGCTGTTGCCGATGCCGTAGGAGCCGTCGAGCAGGGCGCCGCTGGCGTCGTACAACTGCAAGTCGACATCGCCACGGGAATGGTCGAAGGCGACGCTAACCGAGAATTCGCCGTTGCCGACGACGTCGACGGCGTACCAGTCGCCACCGTCGTAGCTCGCCGCGGTGTTGTCGCCGCTGTCGATGGTCAGGTTGTCATAGCTGCGCTCGCCCCGCAGGGCGCCCAGGCCGGTCGCGGTGGCACGGGTGTCGTTGTCCTCGAAACGATCCGCGCTGACCGCCGCCGGGGCGGCGCCGACGCCGACCGGCGCCTCCAGGTTCAGCGAATACTGCGGGTTGGTGGCGCCGGCGTAGCCGTAGACGCGGACGTAATAGTCGCCGGCGGACAGGCCGTTGAGGCTGATGGTCTCGGAATTGCCGATGCCCTGCGAAACGCGCAGGCGACTGCCATCGTCAGCATAGAGCGCCATGTCCACGTCGCCGAGACCGTGGTCGAAGTCGATGCTCACGGCGTCGCCGCTGCTGCCGGCGCGGTCCATCGTGAAGACGAACCAGTCACCGTCCAGATCGCCGTCGACGTCGCCCTCATGGATGGAGAGGTTCGTCAGTGACACCGAGCGTTCCATCAGCCGCGAGGCGGTCTCGCGGGTGTCATTGCTCTCCAGCGCGTCGGCGGGGATGTTCGCCGTCGCCTCGGCGGCGTCGATGACCAGGCTGTAGTCCGGATTGACAGCGTCGTTGTAGCCGTAGACGCGCAGATAGTACTGGCCGGCCTCCTGCCCGTTGAGGCTGATGCGCTCGCTGTCGCCGACGCCATAGGAGCCGCCGACGAGGCTCAGGCTGCCCTCATCGCCGACGCTGAACAGCTGCATGTCGACGTCGCCCTGCCGGTGCGAGAACAGCGTCTGAATGTAGTTGCCCGAGCGGCCGTCAGCCGAGAGGGTGAAGCGGTACCAGTCGCCGCCGCCATTGGCGCCCTCGCTCGACAGTCCGCCGTCGTCGCCGTCGATGCTCATGCCGGTCCACTCGTTGCGCCCGGTCAGGTCGCGCAGGCGGGTGGCGGTGGCGGTGGTGTCGTTGTCCTCGAAGCGGTCGGGGCGCACATCCACGCCCTCGGCGCGGAACGCCAGGTCGTATTCGGGGTTCTGGGCGCCGCCCCAGCCCCAGACCTTGAGGTGATAGGTTCCGGCTTCCAGGCCGTCGAAGCTGATGTATTCGTCATCGCTGATGCTGTAACTGCCGGCGACCCAGTTGCCGGCGGCGTCATAGAGCGCGGCGTCGACGTCGCCAAGGGCGTGGCTGAAGCTCACCCGCACGCCGTCGCTGGCGCCGCCGGTCTCGGCCAACTGGAACTCGTACCAGTCCTCGTCCAGGGCGGCGAGGCCATTGAAGCTGCGCTGGCCGGTGATGGTGCCGAGGTCGCTGGCCGTCTCGAGGGTGTCGTTATCCTCGTAGCCGTCATCAACCAGCGGCGCCGGCGCGGTGATGCGCAGGGCATAGTCGGCGTTTTCCTGGCCGTTGTAGCCGTAAACACGCACGAAGTAGCGCCCGGCCTCCAGGCCGTTCAGCGAAATGGTTTCGTTGTCGGAGACGCTGTAGCCGCCCGAGATCCAGTTGCCGTTGGCGTCGTAAAGGGACACGTCGACGTCGCCCTGGGCGTGGCTGAACAGCACCTCCAACTGGTCGTTGACGCGGCCGGTGTTCTGAAGCTCGAACCGGTACCAGTCGTCGTCGTTGGACTGCGCCGTCAGGTTGCTCCAGGTGTTGGTGCCCGACAGTGTGCCCAGCGAGGTGGCGGTGGCGCGGCTGTCGTTGTTCTCGAAGCGGTCGGAGGCGACGCCGGTGACCACGTTGACGTTGAGGTCGTAACTGGGATTCCGGGCGTCATTGTAGCCAGCGACCCGCAGATAGTACTGACCAGCCTCGTACCCCGAGAGGGCGATGCGCTCCTGATTTGATGTGCTGTAGGAGCCCGTGAGGCGGTTGCCGGCCGCGTCGTACAACTCCAAGTCCAGGTCGCCGGCGGCGTGGCTGAAATCGATGCGCGCAGAAGAGCCGGCGATCTCGTTGCCGGTGAGCGCAAAGGTGAACCAATCCGGGTCGCCCTGGGTGATGACCAGGTCGTTTCGCGTGGAAACGCCGTCGGTCAGATTGAGAGGCGTGGCGGTGTCGAGGGTGTCGTTGTCCTCCAGCGCGTCGTCAACCAGCGTGACCGCCGCCGGCGCCTGGATCGCCATCGAATAGTTGGGGTTGCTGGCGCCGGCGTGGCCGTAGACGTGGACGAAATAGGTGCCGGCGTCGAGGCCCTGCAGCGAGATGTGTTCCGAGTTGCCGACCGAATAGCTGCCGGCGATGTAGTCGCCCTGCCCGCCGGAGGCGTCGGCACGGTAAAGCTCCACGTCGACGTCGCCGCGCGCGTGCTGGAAGCTCAACCGCACATGGTCGTTCTCGCCGCCGCGCGCCGCCATGCGGAAGCTGTACCAGTCGCTGTCGCCGGATTCGACGGTGAGGTTGTCATAGGTGTTGGTGCCGGTCAGGCGGCCGAAGGCGTGGGCCTCGGCCGCGGTGTCGTTGTCCTCGTAACGGTCGGCGGCGACGCTGGTGTCGACGCCGCCGGTCAGGGCGATGCTGTAATCGCCATTGGGCTCCCACCCAAAGACGCGCACCGCGTACTGTCCGGCCCCCAGCCCCGCCAGCGAGAAGCTCTCGTTGTCGGTGATGCTGTGGCTGCCGCCGATATAGGCGCCGGTATCGAGGCTGTAGACCTCCAGGTCGAGGTCGCCGTTGGCCTGGGCGAAGGTGAGGGTCACCGCCGCATTGGAGGCGGCAATCTCGTTGTCGGCGATGGTGAAGGAGAAGAAGTCCTCGTCGCCGTCATGGATGGTCAGTTCGCCGTTGCCGTGGGCGGAGCCAAAGGCGGTGGTGGAGCCGCCCAGGGTGCCCAGTGTCAGCGTCCCCATGCCCTCGAAGGCGTCCTCGGCCACGTCCGCGATTTCCGGCGCCACCGGCGCGTTGACGCGCAGGCTGTAGGCGTTGTCCGCCCCGCCCCAGCCATAAACGTGGACGTAGTAGGTGCCGGCGGGACGGCCTTCCAGCGAGATGCTCTCGTTGTCGGTGGCGCTGTAGGAGCCGCTGAGCCAGTTGCCATCGGCGTCGTAGAGTTCCATGTCGACGTCACCGTCGGCATGGGCGAAGTTGATGGAGACCCGGTTGTCGACGCCGCCCTCGGTGGTGGTGGTGAACCTGTACCAATCGGCGTCGCCGGCCTCGGCGGTCAGCGATGCCTCCGAACGCACGCCCTCGATGGTGCCGAGGTCGGTGGCCGTGGCGCGGGTGTCGTTGTCCTCGAAACGGTCGGGGTCGAGTGTGACCGTGCTCTCCGGGGGCGCCACGATCGACAGGTTGTAGCCGCTGTTGCTGCCGCCGGTCGCTTCGTAGACGCGCACATAGTATTCGCCCGCGGGCAGGTGGCGTAGGTCGACCGTCTCGTTGGAGTCGTTGCTCCAGCCGCCGGCGATCATGGCGCCGGAGGCGTCATACAGCTCCAGGTTGAGGTTGCTGGCGCCGTCGTCGGAGGTCATCACCACGGCGTTCGAGGCGTCGCCGACGCCGGCGGTGGTGAAGCGGTACCAGTCCTCATCCGACGGCCGCATGGTCAGGCTGGAGAGTGCCCGCGTGGTGTCGACCAGCTCGCCCAGGTCATAGGCCTGCGCGAAGCTGTCGTTGTCCTCGTAGGCATCGGGCTGGATGACCGCTTCCGTCGGCGCCTGCACGTCGAGGGTGTATTCGATGATGTCGGAGGCCTGCCAGCTCTCGACGCCCAGGTAATAGCGCCCCGCTTGCAGCATCTCCAGCGACGCCGCCCAGCTTTCGGAATAATCCGTGCCGCTGCCGGTCCACTTGTAGGCGTAGCCGCCAGTCACCCAATTACCGTTGGTGTCGTAGACACCAAGCTCGACCTCGTAATAGTCCAGCGCGCCGGCGTTGGCGATGTCGATGCTGATGGCGTTGCCGCTGGCGCCGTCGCCGCCGATCTCGAAGCGATACCAGTCGGGGTCGGTGGGATCGAGGCTGAGATTGCCGGCGCCGCCAAAGGTGGTGTCATCGACGGTCGCCGCGCCGGAAAGCGCGCCCAGATCGGCCGCCTCTTCGAAGCTGTCGTTGTCCTCGGCCGCGTCGGGCGTGCCGTGGTCATAGGTCGGCAGCGACGACTCCGGCCCCGTGCCGCTGACGGTATAGCCGTACCGCGCATCGGCGTCCGGGGTGGTGCCGCGGATATAGTAGAAGCCGTCCGCCAGCCCGCCGAAGTCGATGGCGGCAACGCCGTTGACGCTCTGCGCCGTGCGCACCGGCGTGGTGGCGTCGACGCCGCTGTAGAGTTCGAGGATGACGTTGCCGCTGGGGTCGTCAAGCGCGACCTGCACGCCGTAGGTGCCGTCCTGGGCCTGGTCGCCGGCGCCGTAGAGGTCGAACGAGTACCAGTCGTCGTCGCCGCTGCGAATGATGAGGCCGGACTCCACGACATCCCCCTCGAACACACCCATATAGGGCGCCTCCCAGGCGCTGTCGTTGTCTTCCCACCAGTCGTCGCCGGAACCGCCGGTGTTGACCCGCATGTCGTACCAGGGGTTCGAGTCACCGCCATAGCCGTAGACATTGACGTAGTAGGTGCCCGCCTCCAGGCCGGCGAGCGAGATGTATTCGTGATCGCCGATCGTGGTGGCCGAGCCAATGGCGCTGGTCTCGTCCTCACGATACAGCGCCATGTCGATGTCGCCGTAGCTGTGAAGGAAGAACAACTCCACGCTGGCGCCCGGCCCGGCGGTCGAATCGAGGGTAAAAGCGTACCAGTCCTCGTCACCGGACTCGACCGATAGACTCCAGGCGTCGTAAAGCCCCGCCTCGTAGGAGGTGAAAGCGGTTTCGACGTTGGTGGCGGTGGCGCGGGTGTCGTTGTCCTCGAAGCCGTCGGCGCCGACGAAAACGTTGTCGTCCTCCGTATATCCCGGCGCGATGCCCGAGATGGAGTAGCTGACATTGTCGCTGCTGGGCGACGTAACCCGCACCATGTAATAGCCGGGATCCAGTCCTTCGAGGCTGACATCGGCCGGCCCGTCGCTGGTGTCATTGCTGCCCAGAAAGACGACGTCGGTCCACTCGGCGTTATAGCGGTACAACTCGAGCGTGACGGAGCCATTGGCGGTGACGCTGATGAAGTCGTCGGCGCTGCCGGTGTATTCAGTGCTGAAGCCGAACCAGTCCTCGTCGATGTCGTGGACAATGAGTTCGTCGTAGTGGAACGGCCCCTCGACCAGACCCAAATACCACTCCTCGCCGGGCGCGTCGTTGTCTTCGTAGTAGTCGTCGAAGACGTAATCGCCGCCGATTTCGGCGTGCGAGTAGAGCTCGTAACGCGGATCGGCCATCGTGCCGGTGACCTGGAAGTAGTACTGCCCGCCCGCGAGCCCGGCGACCTCCAGATAGCCGTCGCTTGAGCTGCTAAGCTGATTCCCGTCGGAATCGTAGAGGGTCAGCACGAGGACGTCGTCGGGATCGTCAAAGGAGGCGTTCCAGACCCCGGCGGAGCCCCAGCCGTACCCTTCCTCGGGCACCGTGAACGTGAACCAGTCCGCGTCGTCAAGCAGCGCGAACGTGCCCTCGATCATCGTCCAGGTCTCGGTGGTGCCGTCGTACTGCCAGCTCTCGGTCTGGAAGAACGGATCGAGATTGGCCGCCTGCGCCATCGAGTCGTTGTCCTCGAAGCCGTCGTCATAGCTGCCGGCATTGGCGAGGTCGGCAAGATTGTACGTGCCGTCGCGGAACTGCACCTGCTCGATGTTGACCAGAACCTCGGGCTGATAGCCGTCGTCGTAATGCCACCCCCAATGGTGGGCAACGCCGTAGCTGCCGTCGCCGTTGTCGGTAATCGTCGCGCTCAGCAGGAAGTCGTCGAAGAACACCGTGTCGGTGCCGGCGCCGCCGTCGATATACGTGCCCTCGCCGGTGTACGAGGCCTGGATCAGGTCGTCGCCGGAGCCGCCCACGAAGCCGTCGATCCAGGGCATTTCCCAGACCGTGCCCTCGATGATCAGCTCGGGGTCGCGGCCGCCGCCGTGGTAGTCGTCCCAGAAGCCGAGATCGAGCTCGACGCCGGCGGTGTCGTTGCTGACATCGAGAATGAGTTCGTCGGTGCCGAAGGCGAGATCGGGATCGACAAGACCGGCCATCAGCTCGCCGACGGCGACGGTCCCGCCCGACAGCTCCAGCGTCCACAGCGGCGTCTGGGTGGCGACATCCCGCAGCACGACCGAATCGGCGCTCACCGTCAGGGCGCCGTAGTCGCCGAGCATGAATTGGCTCCAGCTGACGCCGGCGGCCGACAGCATGTCGGAGAGGCTGGTGTACACCTCGCCGGTGAACACCAATTCGTAGGCGTTGCCGGTGGCGTCGCCGATGGTGGCGACGAGGCCGGTGTCGGTCTTGACCAGTGAGGCGGTGGTGCCGGTGGGGGTGTTCTCGAAATAGACGCTGTCGATGGCGAAATCGGCGTCGGCGGGAATGCTGGCGGTGCCGCCGAGAATGCCGGCGAGCGATGGAAAGTCGGTGGGGAACGAGCCGTTGAAGGTCCAGTTGCAATCGCCCGAAACGAGGGCGATGGTGTCCGGGGTCATCGAGATGTCGACCAGCGTCGTCGTGCCGCCGGTATCGGCCATATCGATCCGCAGGCCCGTTACCTCGCCGGCGATCCCCGACTCGATGTCCGTCAACAGCGAGTCCAGCGTGCTGGAGGAGTTGAAGCTGAAATCGCCCTGGATGGTAACCGTCCAGGGCGCTTGCTCGATCTGGATCAGACTGGCGCTTAGGGTCAGCGCCGCGACCTCGGGGTCGAACATGGCGAAAAATTCCGCCAGCTCCGCATCATAGGTCGGCCAGGGAGGATTGGCCCCGAACCCTTCAAGATAGCTGCTGAAACTGGCAAAGCCCTGGCCGGAGACCAATCGAGCCATCACAACCCCCACGCGTTATCGCCATCGATTCAAAACCGAAGCCCGAGCCCAACCCCCGTTCCTGCCTGAACGAAGTCGTGCCCTAACTCCAAAGATAGACCCGGATAGTACGTTAGCGCTCCATAAAGTGTCCAGTAATACATCTGTCCAATGTCGCCGGTAATTCCGGTTCGCAACCGCAGGGCGGGCGAAGCGGCAAGGTATTGTTCCGAAAAGATTTCAAGGGTTCCCGGCAGGTTCTGCACCCGGGCTTGGGCGTCGATGTCGACGGTGCCGACGCCGAGTCCGAGGCCGGCCGCCGCAAAAGGCGCGAAACCCTCGTCCGGCGGAGGCATGTAACCGACATTGAGGAACAGGGTGTGGGCGTTCAGGACCGCCTCGGCCTTGCCGTGGACGGGATTAGTGAGGTTGCCGATGCCGCCGCTGGCCACGGCCTTGTAGCTGCTGGTGTCGCGGGTGTAGACGTATTCGACCCCCAGCGACAGTTGGCTGCCCCAGACCCGCTCGCGCCAATAGCCGATGCCGGCCTCGAAGCCGCGCCCGCCCAGGACGCCGCGACTGATGCCCTCGGCCTCGGCGAGGTCGATTTCGCCGCTGTGGCTGCCGATGCCGTAGCCGCCGGTGACCTCGACGCGGTGGCGCCGCGGCGCCGGCGCCTCCGCTGGCACCGATGACGGGCTCGGGGAGGCCGGAACCGCCGCCGCCCCCCTCGCGGCGACATGAGGACGGCCGGCGAGGGCGTCGTAACAGGCAAGCCGGGTTGGGTCGGCGGCGATCGCGGCGCAATCCTGCAGCGAGGCGGCGCGGCCGTCCCCGGCGGCAGTCATCCAAAGAAAACCGAGCGCAAATGCCAGGCCGCCCCGGTATCCGCTGTCAGTTCGCGGCATTTTCACTCCGCCCCTCTCAATCATGCGGCAAGTACGGCGGGAAATAGGGAAGAAATTTTTCGGCAAGAGTAGCCGCGCGAAAGAGGGTCGGGCAAGCCGCCAGATCACCGCGCCGGCACCCCCGGCGCGATTACCGGACAGTGGCCCGCGACGCCCTCAATTCGCCTTGACAAGCACGGCGGGCACCACGCATCAATGGGGCCGTTTTTCGCCCAAGCAGGGGATGATGGTCATGACCGACACCAAGCAGAAAGTCAACGATGCCAAGGCGCCGCAAATAAACCTTTCCCCGGCGGTGACCACCGTGTTCGCCGATTCCGTCGTCAGCATCAATGTTGTCAACGGCGTCGCCCGCGTCGTGCTCGGCGCCATCGGCCCCAACAACTCGATCACCCCGACCGGCCAGCTCATGCTGCCGATCGGCCAGTTCGGCAACCTGGCGAAGATCTTCAACAGCGCCGTGACCGACCTGGCCGCGAAGATGCGCGATGCGCAGCAGCAGGAAGAAAAGCCGGCCGCCACCAACTAGGGCATGATCCGGTGTGACCGGGTCACGCTCTTGGCGTCCGACCCGCATGTGACCGTCCGCCCCGCCGCCGTCCGGCCGCGGGGCGGGCGCATTTCGGTGTGAGTGAAAGCGGCGTCAGCGGCCGCCCTGTCGGCGGCGGGCGAGATAGGCCTGGACTTCGCCGACAATGCCGCGGCGGAACAGCAGCACGCAGACCACGAAGATCACCCCCTGGACGATGGTCGTGATCGAGCCGACATGGGCGAGATAGTTCTGCATGGTGACGATGATCGTCGCCCCCACCATCGGCCCCAGCACCGTCCCCACCCCGCCCAGCAGCGTCATGAGCACCACCTCGCCCGACATCTGCCACTGCACGTCGGTCAGCGAGGCAAGCTGGAACACCAGCGCCTTGGTGGCGCCGGCGGTGCCGGCCAGGGTGGCGGACAGCACGAACGCCAACAGCTTGTACTTGTCGGCGTCATAGCCCAGCGACACCGCCCGCGCCTCGTTCTCGCGGATGGCCTTCAGCACCTGACCGAACGGCGAGTGGATGGCCCGGTAGACGACGAGGAAACCGAGCACGAACACGCCTAGGGCGAGGTAATAGGTCGCGGTGTTGGAGCTGATGTCGATCACGCCGAACAGGTGCCCGCGCGGCACCCCCTGGATGCCGTCCTCGCCGTGGGTGAACGGCGCCTGCAGCGAGACGAAATACACCATCTGCGCCAGCGCCAGGGTGACCATCGCGAAATAGATGCCCTGGCGGCGGATGGCGATGACGCCGAACACCAGCCCCATCACCGCCGCCGTGGCGGTGCCCGCCAGGATGCCCAGTTCCGGCGTCAGGCCCCAGACCTTGGTGGCGTGGGCCGAGACATAGGCGGCAAAGCCGAAAAACGCCGCGTGCCCGAAGGACAACAGCCCGGCATAGCCCAACAGCAGGTTGAAGGCGGTGGCGAACAGGGCAAAGCACAGCACCTTCGCTAGGAACACCGGATACACGAACAGCGGCGCCACCAGCAGCGCCACCAGCGCCGCCAGCGCCCACAGGCCGGTGCGGCCGGGGGCGCGGTCCTTGGCCACAACGGCCGCCGTGGCGGCGGCGGGCCCGCCGGTCGATCCCTCGGGCCGCATCTACGCCCTCCTCCCGAACAGGCCGGCCGGCCGCAACACCAGCACGATGGCCATGATGACGAAGATGACCACGCTCGACGCTTCGGGCCAGTAAACGCGGGTGATGCCCTCGCACAGGCCCAGCAGGAACCCCGACACCACCGCACCCAGGATCGAGCCCATGCCGCCGATGACCACCACCGCGAAGACGATGATGATGAGGTGCGAGCCCATGATCGGGTTGACGGAATAGATCGGCGCCGCCAGCACGCCGGCAAACGCCGCCAGCGCGACGCCGAAGCCGTAGGTCAGCGTCACCAGAAGCCCGACATTGACCCCGAAGGCCCGCACCAGATCGGGGTTTTCGGTCGCCGCGCGCATCAGGGCGCCCAGCTTGGTGCGCTCGATGATCAGCCAGGTGGCCAGGCACATCACCACCGAGACCAGGATGACCCAGCCGCGGTAATAGGGCAGGAACATGAAGCCCAGATTGGTTCCCCCCGACAGGGCCGGCGGGATGCTGTAGGGCTGCCCCGAGATGCCGTAGATCTGGCGGAAGGTGCCCTCCAGGATGAGCGCCAGGCCGAAGGTGAACAGCAGGCCGTACAGGTGGTCGAGATCGTAAAGGCGGCGGAGGAGCAGGCGCTCCACCACCATCCCGAACGCGCCGACGACCAGGGGAGCGAGGACGAGCGAGGGCCAGTAGCCGATGCCGACGTGCTGCAGCAGCAGCCAGGCGACGAAAGCCCCCAGCATGTAGAAGGCGCCGTGGGCGAAGTTGATGATGTTCAGCAGCCCGAAGATCAGCGCCAGTCCCAGGCTGAGCACGGCATAGAACGAGCCGTTGATCAGCGCGAGCAGCAACTGCCCCAGCAAGGCGGGCAACGGAACACCCAGAACCTCGACCATCGCTCGCTCCCCTCCGGCCGTCAGGCGGGCGCTAGGACTTGTTCACCAGCTCGCAGGTGCTCTCGGAGAGCGGAATGAACGCCGCGTCGCCGGGAATCGTCCGGACGATCTTGTAGTAATCCCACGGCCCCGACGACTCGCTGGGCGCCTTGACCTGCACCAGGTACATGTCGTGGACCATGCGGCCGTCGGCGCGGATGGTGCCGTTGTCGGTGAACATGTCCTGCACCGGCATGGACTTCATCTGATCGACGACGGTCTTGCCCTCGTCGGTGCCGGCCTCGGCGATGGCCTTGAGGTAGTGGCCGATGGCCGAATAGACGCCCGCCTGCACCATCGTCGGCATCCGGCCCTCATGGCGTTCGGCGAAGCGCTTGGCGAAGGCGCGGCTTTCGTCGTCGCGGTCCCAGTACCAGCCGGTGGTGATGGTCAGCCCCTGCGTCGTTTCCAGCCCCAGGGCGTGAATGTCGGTCAGAAACACCAACATGCCGGCCAGCTTGATGCCGGCGTCGGTGATGCCGAATTCCTTGGCCTGCTTGATGGAGTTGATGGTGTCGCCGCCGGCGTTGGCCAGCCCGATGACCTGCGCGCCCGAGGCTTGGGCCTGCAGCAGATAGGACGAGAAATCGGTGTTCGGGAAGGGCGCCCGCGACACGCCCACCACCTCGCCGCCGGCGGCCTTGACGGCGTTGGCGGTGTTCTCCTCAAGGCTGTGGCCGAAGGCATAGTCGGCGGTGATGAAATACCACTTCTTGTTGCCTTCCTCGGTCATGGCGGTGCCGGTGCCGTTGGCGAGGGCGTAGGTGTCGTAGGTCCAGTGGATGCCGGTGGGCGAGCACTGGTCGTTGGTCAGCGCCGTGGTGCCGGCGGTGGAGTTCAGGTGCACCTTGCCCTTGGACTTGGTGACCTCCTGCACCGCCAGGGCGGCGGCGGAGTTGCCGACGTCGACGATGACGTCGACCTGCTCGGTGTCGATCCACTGGCGCGAGATGTTGGCGGCAATGTCGGCCTTGTTCTGGTGGTCGGCGGAGACGATCTCGACCGACACGCCGTTGACGCTGCCGCCGAAGTCCTCGACCGCCATCTCGGCCGCCACCACCGAGCCGGGGCCGGCCAGGTCGGCATACACGCCGGACATGTCGTCAAGAACGGCGATCTTGACGACGTTGTCGGAGATTTCGGCCTGGGCGGCGCCGGCCAGGGCAAAGGCGGTGACGCCGCCGAGGAGTGCGGTTCGCAATGTTTTCATGGTCGTTCCTCCCAAGTTTTTGATGTTGAGATCAAACCCCCAGATACTCCCGCAGTTTGTCGCGGTTGGCCTCGACGGCACCGGCCTCGATCATGTCCAGAACCTGGCCGTGCTCGACGACGTAGTGGCGGTCCGCGACCTTGGCGGCGAACGGAAAGTTCTGCTCGACCAGCAGGATGGTGAAGCCGCGGTCGCGCAGCGCGTTGATGACATGGCCGATCTGCTCGACGATCACCGGCGCCAGGCCCTCGGTGGGCTCGTCCAGCAGCAGCAGGCTGGCGCCGGTGCGCAGGATACGGGCGATGGCCAGCATCTGTTGTTCGCCGCCCGAAAGCTTGGTTCCCTGGCTGCCGCCACGTTCCAGCAGCACCGGGAACAGCTCGTAAATGTCCGCCAAACTCATGCCGCCCTTGCGGATGACGGGCGGCAGGGTGAGGTTTTCGGTGACGTTGAGGCTGGCGAAAATGCCGCGTTCCTCGGGGCAGAAGGCCAGCCCCAGGCGGGCGATGGCGTTCGCCGGCAGGCCGATGGTCTCGGTGCCGTCGAACGCCACGCTGCCCTGGCGCTGGCGCACCAGCCCCATGAGCGCGCGCAAGGTGGTGGTCTTGCCCGCCCCGTTGCGGCCCAGCAAGGTGACCACCTCGCCCTCGCCCACCTCGAAATTCATCCCGTGCAGAACATGGCTTTCGCCGTACCAGGCGTGGAGGTCGCGCACCCGCAGCAGCGGCTCAGGCGGCATGGGCGCCCCCCATATAGGCCTCGATCACCGCCGGGTCGTTGGAGATGTGCTCATAGGTGCCCTCGGCCAGCACCCGGCCCCGCTGCAGCACCGTGATGATGTCGGACAGGTCGGCGACGACGCTGATGTGGTGTTCGACCATCACCACCGTCCGCCCCCGCGCCGCCCGGCGGATCAGTTCGCTCATGCGCTGGATGTCCTCGCCGCCCATCCCGGCCATCGGCTCGTCCAGCAGCATCACCTTCGGCTCCAGCGCCAGCGTGGTCGCCAGTTCCAGCACCCGCTTGCGGCCGTAGGGAAGCTCGACCGCCGGCGCGCCCTCGAACTCGCGCAGCCCCACCTCGTCCAGCAGCGCGTGCGCACGCTGGTTCAGGCGGTCGAGGACCGTGTCCCGCGTCCAGAACTTGAAGGAGTTGCGCATCTGGCGCTGCAGGGCGACGCGCACGTTCTGAAGCACGGTCATGTGCGGAAAAACCGACGAAATCTGAAAGCTGCGCACCATGCCCATGCGCGCCACCTGCGCCGGCTTGGCGCGGGTGATGTCGCGGCCCTCATAGAGGATGCTGCCGGTGGTGGGCTGAAGGAACTTGGTGATGAGGTTGAAGACGGTGCTCTTGCCGGCCCCGTTGGGGCCGATGAGGGCATGGATGCTGCCGCGGCGCACCTGCAGGTCGACCCCCGCCACGGCCATGAAGCCACGGAACGAAATCGACAGGTCGCGGGTTTCGATCACATAGTCGCCGCTCATGCCGAACTCTCCCTGCGGACGGCGGGGCGATGATGGCACAACGGCACGGCCCTGAAATCCTGACCTTGGTCGAGGGCCCGGAAGAAATAGATACCGGGACGGGGCGGGAGGGCCCGCCGCGGCGCGATCAGGACTCGCCGGTGTGCGTTGCGCATTCCTTCCTCACCCGTCGCCCTTTGTGCGCTATGCGAACATTCGTGCGATATGCGTTCAGCGTATGGGCGTGCGGGGCCGCGGTCAACAGGCTTGTCGGCGCGAGGCGGCGGCGGTGGTGGCTTCAGAAGTGGCCGATGGCGCGTTCGGTTTGGCGGGCGGCGCCGCGCAGGACCGGCAGAACCCGCGCGAGCATCTCCGACCTCGACAGGCGGCCGGCATGGGCGCCGACATTCATGGCGGCGATGGTGTTGCCGCGCCGGTCGCGCACCGGCACCGCCACCGAGCGCACCCCCCGCTCCAGTTCCTCGTCCACCAGGGCATAGCCGTCGCGGCGCACGCCGGCGATCTTGGCGGCATAGGCGGCGGGATCGGTCACGGTCTTGTCGGTAAGCCGCTTCAACGGATGCCGGTCGAGCAGGCCCTGCAACTCCGCCTCGGGCAGGGCGGCAAGCAACACCTGCCCCATCGAGGTCGGGAAGGCCGGCAGGCGCGTGCCCACCGCCAGCGTCTGGCTCATGATCCGCCGCGTCGGCACCCGCGCCACATAAACGATCTCGGCGCCGTCGAGGACGGCGAGCGAGCAGCTTTCGGCCAGTTCCCGCGAAACCTCCTCCATATACACCTGGGCGACGTCGGCGATGCCGAAGGAGGAGACATAGGCATAGCCCAGTTCCAGCACCCGTGGCGCCAGCGCGAAGGCCTTGCCGTCGGCGCGGGCGTAGCCGAGCGCGACCAGCGTGTGCAGCAACCGCCGGGCGGCGGCACGGGTCAGGCCGGCACGGCGGGCGACCTCGCTGACCGTCATCCGCGGATGGTCGCGGTCGAAGGCGCGGATCACCGCCAGCCCGCGTTCCAGCGATTGCACGAAATTGCCGTCGCGCCGACCGGCCCCGGCGCCGCTGGCGCCATCATCGTCGATCATGTCCTGCCCCACCTGCTCGCATCACCGCTGCCCGCCGCCGCCCCCTCTGCCTGCTTGACACGGGCCCCGGCGAAACGGTAGCAGCATATTGTACGCAAGACGAACAAGTGTGCGCAATGCGCACATTGCCCGCCGGAGACAGCGAGGAGACGACGGCGATGAACCAGAGCAGCCTGCCCCGGGTCACCTACTCCAACATCCGCGCCGACTTCTCGGGCGTCCACGCCCTGCTGGACAGCCGCATCCCCCAGCTTCGCGAGTCCGGCCTGGGGCGCGGCTGGGCCAACCGCATCGGCGGCGGCGACGACACCGCCGGCGTCGTCTACGAGGCCCGCAGCCCCATCGACGAGCGCCTGCTGCTGGGCCGCTTCCACGCCGCCGACGGCGGCGCCGTCGACCGCGCCGTCGCGGCCGCCAAGGCCGCCTTCCCCGCCTGGTCACGCCTGCCCTGGCCGGAGCGCGTGGCGGCGGTGCGCGGCTTTGCCGCCGAACTGGATCGGCGCAAATTCGACCTGGCGGCGGCCTGCCTGCTGGAGGTGGGCAAGTCGCGCATGGAGGCGATGGGCGAGGCCGAGGAGGCCGTCGACCTGGCCAGCTATTACTGCGACCAGATGGAGGAGAACAAGGGCTTCACCCGCCCGATGCAGCGCGCCTTCGAGGTCGAGGAGACCTCCGACCACCTGCGGCCGCTGGGCGTGTTCGGGGTCATCGCGCCCTTCAACTTCCCGCTGGCATTGTCGGTCAACATGATGTCGGCGGCGCTGGTGGCCGGCAACACCGTCGTCTACAAGCCCAGCCCTTACGCCGGCCTCACCGGCGCCCTGATCGTCGAGGCCGCCGAGGCCGCCGGGCTGCAGGCGGGAGTGGTGAATCTGGTGTGCGGCGGCGCCTCCACCGGCGAGGCGATGGCCGATCATCCCGGCTTCGACGGCTTCGCCTTCACCGGCAGCTACGCGGTGGGCATGGGGCTGCTGCGCAAGGTGGCGGCGGGGCGCTACAACCGGCCGGTGATCGTCGAGATGGGCGGCAAGAACCCCACCTATGTCACCCGCAGCGCCGACCTGGACGTCGCCGCCGAGGGCATGATGCGCTCGGCCTTCGGGCTGCAGGGGCAGAAATGCTCGGCCGGGTCCAAGGTCTATGTCCACGCCGACGTCAAGGACGCCTTCCTCGACAAGCTGCTGGCGGTGACGGGCAAGATCAGGGTCGGCGATCCGGCGGAGCGAGACGTGTTCATGGGGCCGGTGATCAACCGCGCCGCTCTTGATTCCTTCCTCGCCGCCAGCGATGACGCCCGCCGCGACGGCCGCATCCTGACCGGCGGGGAGCGCCTGACCGGTGGCCTCTACGACCACGGCTGCTATGTGCCCCCCACCATCGTCGACGGCCTGCCCCGCAACCACCGCCTCAACAAGGACGAGTTGTTCCTGCCCTTCCTGTCGGTGCTGACCTTCACCGACCTCGCCGAGGCCATCGCCGACGGCAACGACGTCGTCTATGGCCTTACCGCCGGTTGCTACGCCACCGACGAGGCGGAGCTGAAGCTGTTCCTGGACCGTGCCGAGGCGGGGGCGCTTTACGCCAACCGCGCCAGCGGCGCCACCACCGGCGCCTGGCCCGGAATCCAGAGCTTCTGCGGCTGGAAGGGTTCGGGGGTTTCCTGCAAGGGCGGGCTGGGCCCCTATTACGTCCAGCAGTTCATGCGCGAGCAGAGCCACACCGTCTGGCGCCGCTGAGGCGGGCGGGGAGAAGGAACCGTGTCGACGCCAGCGATCATCGCGGTCGCCATTACCGGCTCCGTGCCGCGCAAAAAGGACACCCCGGCGGTGCCGGTGACCCCCGCGGAGCAGGTGGCCAGCACGCGCGAGGCATTCGAGGCCGGCGCGGCGCTGGTGCACATCCATGTCCGCGACGGCGACGAGAACCCCTCCTCCGAGGTGGAGCGGTTCGCCGAGGTGGCGACGGGCATCCGCGAGCAGTGCCCCGGCATGATCGTGCAGTTCTCCACCGGCGGCCGCGGGCGCCGCGCCGCCGAGCGCGGGGCGGCCTTGCGGCTGCGCCCAGACATGGCTTCGCTGGCCACCGGCTCGGTCAATTTCGCCTCGATCATCTACGAGAACCCACCCGAGCTGGTGGACTCGCTGGCCGCCGAGATGCTGCGCCTGGACATCAAGCCGGAGATCGAGGTCTTCGACCTCGCCATGCTCTACACCGCCGCCGAGATGACCGCGGCGGGGCGAATCGCCCGCCCCGCGCATGTGCAGTTTGTGCTGGGCATTCCCAACGCCTTGCCGGCACGGCGGCGCACCCTGGAGTTCCTGGTGGCGGAACTGCGCGAACTGATGCCGGACGCCACATGGACCGCCGCCGGCATCGGCCGTCATCAGCTCATTGTCAACGAATGGGCGCTGGAGATGGGGGGGCATCTGCGCACCGGGCTGGAGGACAACATCCGCTGGGACGCCGGCCGCCTGGCGGTCTCGAATGCGGAACTCGTCGCCCGCGTCGCCGATATGTGCCGCGCCGCCGGGCGCGGGCCGGCGACGGCGGCCCAGGCGCGGGCGCTGCTGCGCCTGCCATCAGCCCCCGCCGCGGCGGCGCCATCGGACCGGGGCGGGTGAGCCGCGTTTTCCACCGCTCGGCGCGGGCGGATCCGCCGCTCGCCGACCACGGCGACGGTAGCGTCATCGTCGGCGCCGACGGCCGGCGCTATCTCGACGCCTGCGGGGGCGCCGCGGTGTCCTGCCTCGGCCACGGCGATGCCGAGGTGGTGGCGGCGTTGGCGGAACAGGCCGCCCGCCTCGCCTACGCCCACACGAGCTTTTTCACCACCGAGGCGGCCGAGGCCCTGGCCGACCTTCTGGTCGAAGCAAGCGGCGGCGCCCTGGCGCGGGCCTATTTCGTCTGCGACGGGTCCGAGGGCGTCGAGACGGCGGTGAAGATGGCCCACCAATACCACCGCGAGTGCGGCCGCCCGGGTCGCACCCGGGTCATCGCCCGCCGCCAGAGCTATCACGGCAACACCCTGGGCGCCCTGTCCGCCGGCGCCAGCGCCTGGCGGCGGGCGATGTACGGCGAGCTCTTGCTGCCGACCATGTCGCATATCGAGCCCTGCCATCCGTACCGCCTGCAGGCGCCGGGCGAGACTCTCGAAGCCTACGGCCGCCGCGCCGCCGACGCCCTGGAGGCGGAAATCCGCCGCCTAGGGGCCGAGAACGTCTCGTGCTTCATCGCCGAGACCGTGGGCGGCGCCACGCTGGGATGCACGCCGCCGGCGCCCGGCTACTTCGCCCGCATCCGCGACATCTGCGACCGCCACGGGGTGCTGCTGATCTTCGACGAGGTGATGTGCGGCATGGGCCGGACCGGCACCGCCTTCGCCTTCGAGCAGGAGGGCATCGCCCCGGATATCGCCGTGGTAGCCAAGGGGCTGGGGGCGGGTTATGTGCCGCTGGGGGCGGTGCTGTGCGCGCAACATGTCTTCGACGCCTTCCGGGACGGCTCCGGCGCCTTTCTGCATGGCCACACCTTCGTCGGCCATCCCGTCGCCTGCGCGGCGGCGCTGGCGGTGCAGACGGCGGTGCGCCGGCGCGGCCTGCTGGCCCATGTGCGGACGAAGGGGGCGCGGTTGCGCGCCCGCCTCGACGACGCCCTGGGCGCCCATCCGCATGTCGGCGACATCCGCGGCCGCGGCCTGTTCCAGGCGGTCGAACTGGTGCGCGACCGCGCCGAGAAGACCCCCTTCGACCCCGGCCTGCGCCTGCACGAACGCCTGAAGGCCGAGGCGATGGCGCGCGGCTTGCTGATTTACGCCGTCGGCGGCGGCGCCGGCGGTGCTGGCGGCGACCACGTCGTCCTCGCCCCGCCCTATGTCGTCACCGACGACGAGGTCGAGGCCATCGCCACCCGCCTGTCCGACGCCATCGCCGCCGTTGTCTAGTGGCGTTCCTCTCGGAACACCGCCATTTGGCTGGCACCGCCGAGGACGGAATGGCGCCCGGCGATGTCCTGGCACTCGACCCGGTAGCCGTTGCGGGCGGCGACGCCCGAGGCCCAGCGGCGGAACCGCGCCCGCCCCCATTCGAAGCGGTGATCCGGATGGCGGAAGCGGTGCGTGGGCACGCCGAGCAGCGGATTGAACTCGGCATTCGGCGTCGTCACCACCACCGTCTCGGGCCGCGAAACCGCGAACACGGCGGTCTCCACCAGCGACAGGCGGTCGGGCTCGACATGCTCGATGGTCTCGACCAGTACGGCACAATCGAAACCACCCAATCCCGGCATGGCCTCGGTCATGCAGCCAAGCCGGATCTCCACCCGCGCCGCGCCGGCGCCGGACGCCGCCAGACGCGCCCGCAGCCGATCGAGGACGGCCGTCGACAGGTCGAGGCCGACGATGCGCTCGATGTGCGGTTCGGCGACGAGACGGACCAGAAGATGCCCCTCGCCGCAGCCAAGGTCCAGGACGCTGCGGGCGCCACAGGCGCGCACGACCGCATGAACGGCCTCAAGGCGTTGTTGATGCAGCCAGTCGCTCATCGGGGCTTGTGCATCAGCGCGACGTCCTTGGCCGGGATGGTGCATCGCAGGCCGCGGGCGGCGGCGATGCGGCGCATGGTGACGTCGCGGTAAAAGACGACATGGGTCGGATCCCGGCGGTAATGCCACTGCGCAAAGCGTGCGTCCTCGGTCTGGAAACAGGTCATCACCGCCAGCCAGCCGCCGGGCCGCAGCAGACCGGCGAGGCGGTCGAATTCCTCGGCCGGACGATGAAAATGCTCGGCGGTCTCGGTGCAGGTCACGAAATCGTAGCGCCGCGCCAACGGCGCCGGATCGGGATGGAAGCAGGGATCGTACAGGTCCACGGCGTGCCCGGCCTCGCCCAGCATGGCGGCAAGCGCCGGCCCGGGGCCGCAGCCATAGTCGAGCCCCGACGACCCCGCCGGCAGCCGCGCCAGCAGCGGATCGGCCAGCCGGCCGAGGAAGCGCCGATAGGCGGGGTCGTCCGGGTCGTTCTCGTGACAACGGTAATGGCGGCGCTCGGCCTCGGGGGTCGGCCGCTGCGCCGGGTCGAGGAAGGTCGACTCGCAGGCCGCGCATCGCCAGTAATCGCGTTCGTCAACGGACAGGAACGGCAACGGCCGCGCGGCGCGGCACACCGGACACGACGCCACCGCCGCCGAACCGGCCACCGCGTCCCCACTGGCTAGGCGCTTCCTCACGCGATCGTCCCGGCTGTCTCCCCGCCCCCAAAAGGCGCCGGCACCATAACCGCTCCGCCGCGCTTTGGGTAGCGCCCACGGGCGGCTACCAAGCCGGGCTCGGGTCACCCGGTCCGGACATTTTCCAGGCCCCCCAGGCAGAGGTATTTGACCTCAAGATACTCCTCGATGCCGTATTTGGAGCCCTCGCGGCCGATGCCGCTTTCCTTCATGCCGCCGAAGGGAGCCACCTCGGTCGAGATAATGCCCTCGTTGATGCCGACGACGCCGTAGTCCAGGGCCTCGGCGACCCGCCAAATCCGGCCGATGTCGCGGGAATAGAAGTACGCCGCCAGGCCGTAGGGGGTGGCGTTGGCGGCGGCAATCACCTCCGCCTCGTCCCTGAAGCGGTACAACGGCGCCACCGGGCCGAAGATCTCTTCGTGGCAGATGTGCATTTCCGGCGTCACGTCGGCGAGAACGGTCGGCTCGAAATACGTGCCGCCGAGGGCATGACGCTTGCCGCCCAGCAGCGGGCGGGCGCCCTTGGCGACGGCGTCCTCCACCAGACCCGCGACCTTGGCGAGGGCGGCCGCGTTGATCAGCGGGCCCTGCTGGGCCTCCCCCGTCAGGCCCGGCCCGACCTTCAGCCGCGCAACCGCCGCCACCAGCTTTTCGGCGAAGGCGTCATGAACGCCGTCCTGAACGAAAAAGCGGTTGGCGCACACGCAGGTCTGCCCGGAGTTGCGGTACTTGGAGGCGATGGCGCCGGCCACCGCGGTGTCGAGGTCGGCGTCGTCGAAGACGATGAACGGCGAGTTGCCGCCCAGTTCCAGCGACACCTTCTTCACGGTATCGGCGCACTGGCGCATCAGCAATTTGCCGACGGCGGTGGAGCCGGTGAAGGAGAGCTTGCGCACGGCCGGATTGGTGGTCAGTTCGGCGCCGATCTCCGCCGGAACCCCGGTGATGACATTGATGACCCCGGCGGGAATGCCGGCGCGTTCGGCCAGCGCCGCCAGCGCCAAGGCCGACAGCGGCGTGTCCTCGGCGGGCTTGACGACGGCCGGGCAGCCGGCGGCCAGCGCCGGGGCGATCTTGCGGGTGATCATGGCGACGGGGAAGTTCCAGGGCGTGATCGCCGCCACCACCCCCACCGGCTGCTTGACCACCACGATGCGCTTGTCGGCACCGTGCTGCGGGATGGTGTCGCCATAGACGCGCTTGCCCTCCTCGGCGAACCACTCGACGAAGGACGCGCCATAGACGATTTCCCCCTTGGCCTCGGCCAGCGGCTTGCCCTGCTCGGCCGTCATCAGCACCGCCAGATCGTCGACGTTGGCGAGGATGAGGTCATGCCAGCCGCGCAGCAGGGCGGCGCGTTCCTTCGCCGTCTTCGCCCGCCAGGCCGGGAAAGCCGCCTCGGCGGCGGCCACCGCGCGCGCGGCGTCGTCCGCCCCCAGGCGCGGCACCGTGCCGATCACCGAACCGTCGGCCGGGTTACGGACCTCGAACGTCGCGCCCGACGGGGCGGACATCCAGGCGCCATCGACATAGCAGCGGTCGCGCAGCAGCGCGGAGTCCTTGAGCGGCAGGGTCACTGAGCCTACTCCTTTCACGAAGCGAAACGCGGCGGGCCCGAGGCCGGGCCCGATCACGGGGGAACGGACGACGCGGGTTGCGGTCAGTCGGTCAGAACCAGGCGATTGGTGATCGACCGCACCACCGGCACGACGACGACCGTGACCGGGAAGGCGAACAGGAAGGACGCCGCCCAACTCGACATCCAGACTGAAAGGATGTCGGCCGACCATCCGACGCCGATCACCGTCGAAATCAGCGAGACGAGGCCGGTCATGCAGCCCGCCATCAGGAAGGCGAACACCAGCGAATAGCTGCGGCGCGGAAGTTTCCTCATGGGCCGCCCCGTCAGCCCCCTTGCGCGGCGCGCGCCGTCCGGGCGGCGATGCGCTCGATCATGTCGAAAACGTCCTCGATGTAGCTGCGCTCGATGCCACATGTGATGAAGACGATGCGGGTGCGGCGGTCGGCGCTCGGCCACTGGCCCAGCCAGTCGAGCGAATGAAAGACCATCTGCGCGCCCTGGATCACCGCCGGCGTATCCGGGCGCTCGGCGACATTGACGACACCCTTGATTCGCAACAGGTTCGGCCCCGCCTCGCGGCCCAGCGCCTCGAAGAACAGCCGCAGGGTGTCCAGCGCGATGGGCTCGTCGCGGACCAGGCAGAAGGTGCGGATGCTGGGGTCGTGGTCGTGATGGGCGACGGCCTGGTGGCCGTGCCGGCGATAGTATTCGCGGGTGGCCGGGTCGGCGTCGTCGGAGATGGCGACGGCGGTATCCTCTGCCTCCGCCCGCAGCCAGGCCTTGAGGTCGGCCTCCCGCGTTCCGCGCCGGACCAGCCCCGCGCCGAACAGCCCGTCGAGGTCGACGTTCGCGGGGCTGGCCTCGATGATCGTCACACCGGGATTGAGCGCCCGGATGCGCTCGCGCAGGGCGGCGGGGGCGGCCTGCCCCGCCCCTTCCGCGACCAGGTCCGTCTTGGTCAAGACGACCCGGTCGGCCACCGCCACCTGCTTGGCGCTCTCGGGAAAGCGCTCCAGCGACGATAGGCCGTTGACCGCGTCGACCGTCGTCACCACGCCGTCGAGCCGATAGAGGGCGGTGACGAGGGGGTTGGTGAGGATGATCTGCATGATCGGCACCGGGTCGGCGATGCCGGTGGTCTCGATGATCAACCGCTCGAACCTGGGCAGGGTGCCCGCCAGGCGGCCGAGATGCAGATCCCGGAAGGTGTCGATCAGGTCGCTCTTGACCGTGCAACACAGGCAACCGTTTTCAAGCTGGACCACCGTTTCGTCGCTCTGCCCGACGAGGTCACCGTCGAGCCCGATCTCGCCGAACTCATTGACGATGACCGCCGTGTCGGCCAGGCCGGGCTGCTTGAGCAACGCATTCAGCAGCGTCGTTTTCCCGCTGCCCAGGAAGCCGGTGAGAAGGGTGACGGGCACGGAGGACATGGCGAGCTTGCTCCGGACGGCCTCAATAGACCTCGCAGCCCGGCAGGCCGCAGGAGATGAGGTGGTCGCTGGGGTAGTTGGTGATGATTTCGCAGCCGTCCTTGGTGACGACGACCTCTTCCTCGATCCGGGCCGCGCCGGAGCCGTCCTCGGCGCCCTTCCAGCACTCGACGGCGAAGACCATGCCCTCCTTCAGCACCGTCTTCTGGCCGGTGTAGCGCCGCGAGATGATGGGACGCTCCCACAGGGACAGGCCGATGCCGTGGCCAAATTGCAGCAGGAAGGCCTCGTCCTCGTTGGCGTAGCCGAATTCCTCGGCCCGCGGCCAGACGGCGGCGATCTCGTCGACGGTGACGCCGGGCTTGATGGCGTCGATGGCGGCGCTCACCCATTCCGAGCACTTCTCGTAGGCCTCGACCTGGGCCTTGTTCGGCTTGCCGCAGATGAAGGTGCGGTAATAGCAGGTCCGGTAGCCGTTGAAGGAGTGCATGATGTCGAGGAAGATCATGTCCCCGGGCTGGATGATGCGGTCCGAAAAGGTGTGGGAATGCGGGGCGCCGCGCGGGCCGGCGACCGAGTTGACGCACTCCACCCGCTCCGAGCCGAGCTGGAACAGCTTGTCGTGGGCGATCGCGACCAGGTCACTTTCCCGCGCCCCGGGACGAATGGCCCGCGCAATGTCGACATAGGCGGCATCGACCATCGCGGCGGCCTGTTTCAGAAGCTCGATTTCCTCGGGCGTCTTGACCTCGCGCGCGTTCAGCATCGCCTGCTGGCCGTCGACGACCTCGATCCCCACCGCCTCCAGGGCGCGCAGCATCGGCA
The DNA here is from genome assembly GCA_041685145.1 of Magnetospirillaceae bacterium. Taxonomy (GTDB): domain Bacteria; phylum Pseudomonadota; class Alphaproteobacteria; order Rhodospirillales; family Magnetospirillaceae; genus JAWLGJ01. Next base: position 144,516 of record JAWLGJ010000002.1, read on the forward strand.
GTTCCATCAAGTCGATGCCGATGGGCTGGTCGGCGATGCCCAGTTCGTCCAGCTTGGCCTTGATCTGCCGGGCGAACTGGTCCTGGATGCCATGCATCGGCGGCAGCGCGCCCTGCAAGGTGCTGATCGGCGCCGCGACACGGCCGCCGAGCCAGGGCGAACTCTTGCGCTTCGCCGGCGGCGCCGGATCCCACAAAAAGGGCTCGCCCTCGGCCGGGCATAGGGCGTAGCGGTTGAACTTATCGCGCCCCCATTCACCGATGTGGGTGCCGGTCACATAGCGGATGTTGTCGAAGGTGAAGCAGAGGACGGCGCCGAGGCCCGCCTCCTGGACCGCCTCCTTGGCCCGGGCGGCGCGATCGCGATTGAGCTTCTGGAAATCGACACCGGCTTCCCAGTCGGTGCCCATGGTTCCCCAGGTGGCGGTGGCATGAGGGCGGTTGTAGTGCATGGCTGTCTCCTCAGGCGTTTTGCTTGGGAACGACCAGATGGAAAATCTTGGTGGTCGCCGCGCCGGCATGGGCGATGCTGGCGGTTTCCCGGGGCTCCAGATAGACGCCCGACCCTTTGCCGACCGGGTATTCCTTGCCGTTCAGGGTGATCACCCCCTCGCCTTCCATCAGGTACAGAACCTGGAAGGTGTCGGGCAGGGCCTCGGCGGTGAAGCGCTGGCCGTCGCTCAGCCAGCGCAGGGCGCCGACGAAGTTCTCGGCGCCGCACAGGTCGCGGTTGGCGATCTCGGCGATCTGGCCCCGGTTGCCGTCGAGGGTGATCTTCTCGCACTGGGTGGTGTCGATGAAGGTGGTCATGGCTTTCGGACTCCCTGTCTCGCCGCGTCGCTAGCTCTGCACCCAAACGCCGCCCTCGACCCGGTTCCACACCAGGTC
>JAWLGJ010000041.1:0-25863 GCA_041685145.1 Magnetospirillaceae bacterium
GGTCGTCGAGGGCAAGGGCTTTCGGGTGCTGGGCCGGGTGCCGCGCGCCGAGCCGCGGGGCTGTTCCGACGTCCATGCCGGGGCGGCGGCATGATCGTTGCCCTGCGCGCCCCCGAGGCCGCCGCGACGCTCAGCGAGCGGGTGCGGGCGGCCGGCACCCTGCCGCCTTTCGCCGACGAGGCCGTGAGCCTGCTGGCGGGGCTGTCGCGGCGGCTGCTGGCCGATGCCGAGGCGCGCCGCCACCCCGCCCTGCAGGCGCTGGGTTATTGGCTGCGGCCGGCGGCCCTGGCCAGGCTGCGCGCCGACTTCGCCCGCCGCGCCCCGGCGGGCCACGTCGCGGCAGCGCGCGGGCTGGCGCTGCATTTCCCGCCCGCCAATGTGCCCACCATGCCGGTCTATTCCTGGGTGCCGGCGCTGCTGGCCGGCAACGCCAACATCCTGCGCCTGTCGCGGCGGCAACCGCCGGCGGCGGCCTGCCTGCTGCGGCTGCTGGAGGCGGCGCTGGCGGCGCCGGAGGCGGCGGCGGTGGCGCGCATGACCGCCTTCGTCGCCTATGATCCCGCCGAGGAGGACATCACCGCGCGGCTGTCGGCGGGCGCCGACCTGCGGCTGGTGTGGGGGGGCGACGACACCGTGCTCCGCGTCCGCGCCGTGCCGATGCCGCCGCACGGCCTAGACCTTGCCTTTCCCGACCGCTTCTCGCTTGCCGTGCTCGATGCCGGCGCCGTGGCGGCCGCGACCGGCGACGAGCGCCAGCGCCTGGCGGAGGCGCTGCACCGCGACCTGTTCACCTTCGACCAGATGGCCTGCTCGTCGCCACGCCTGCTGGTGTGGGTGGGGGCCGCCGACGCCGCCGCGGCCGCCGGCGCCGACCTCCTCGCCCGGGTCGGGGCGCTGGCGGCGGAGGCGCCGCCACCGGACGCCGGCGCGGCGCTCGATCGCCTCACCGCCCTGCACCGCTTGGCGCTGGACATTGAGGCGACGGCGCTGGATCGCTTCGGGCCGCTGATGGTGCTCGCCGCCCCGGCCGCCACCGCCGGCGCCGCCCGACGCACCGCCTTCGGCGGCGGGCTGCTGGTGGCAACCCGCCTCGACTCCCTTGACGCCTTGCCGTCGCTGGTGACGCGGCGCGACCAGACGCTGGTGCATTTCGGCCTCGACCCGGCGGCGCTGCGGGCGCTGGCGCCGCGCCTGCCGGGGGTGGAGCGCGTGGTGCCGGTGGGACGGGCGCTGGACTTCGATGCGGTCTGGGACGGCATCGACCTGTTGTCGGCCTGCGTGCGTTTCGTCAGGATCGAGGCATGAGCGCCCCCAACCTTTACATCGCCGGCGCCGGCGGCTTCGGCCGCGAGGTCGCCGCCTACGCCCGGGAATGCCTCGCCGCCGGGCGCCTGCCGGGACGGCTGGGCGGCTTCCTGGACGACACCGGCGCCGACCCGGCGGCGTTCGGCTGCGATGTGCCGGTGGCCGGCACGATCCTGGATTTCGCCCCGAACCCCGGCGACATGGTGGTGATCGCCGTCGGCGAGCCCGACGGCCGCGCCCAGGTGGCACGGCGGCTGGCGGCGCGCGGAACGCGCTTCGCGACCCTGGTGCATCCCCTGGCCTATGTCGCCGCCGACGCCTCCGTCGCGGAAGGATGCATCATCGCCCCGTTCGCCACCGTTGCGCCGCACGCCGTGCTGGGGCCGCACGTCCTGGTCAACACCCATGCCGGCATCGGCCACGACGCGCGCCTGGGCGCCGCCTGCGTCGTGTCGCCGCACGCCGTCATCAACGGCTGGGTGGAGGCGGACGAGGAGGTTTTCGTGGGCTCGGGCGCCGTGGTCACCTCGCGGCTGCGGCTGGGCCGGCGCAGCCAGGTGGCGGCGGGGGCGGTGGTCTATGCCGACGTGCCGCCCGAGGCGACGGCCCAGGGCGACCCCGCCCGCGCCCGGCACCTGCCGCGCTGAAGGAGACTCAGGCGGGTGGCTCGCCGTCCTCGGCCGCCACCTGCCGCAGATGGGCGGCATAGGCGGTGTCGCCCAGCCCGGCGGCCAGGCGCTCCAGCCGCGCGCGGTCGATGAAGCTCATGCGGAAAGCGACTTCTTCGAGGCTGGCGATCTGCAACCCCTGGCGATGCTGGACGGTGCGCACGAACTCGGCCGCCTGCAACAGGCCCTCGTGGGTGCCGGTATCCAGCCAGGCGACACCGCGCCCCAGCCGTTCGACGTGCAGCGCGCCCCGTTCCAGGTAGTGGACGTTGAGGTCGGTGATTTCCAACTCGCCGCGCGCCGACGGCCGCAGCGCCGCCGCCGCCTCCACGACCTCGGGGCCATAGAAGTAAAGCCCCGTCACCGCCCAGCGCGACGGTGGGGTGCGGGGTTTTTCGACAATGCTCACCGGCCGGTTCTCGCCGTCGAAGGCGACGACGCCGTAGCGCTCGGGGTCCAAGACCCGGTAGGCGAATGCCGTCGCCCGCGGCCGCGCCGCCGCCGCCTGCAACACCCCCGCGAGGCCGTGCCCGTAGAAGATGTTGTCGCCGAGGACCAGGGCCACCCGCGAGTCGCCGATGAAGTCGCGCCCGATCAGGAAGGCCTGGGCGATGCCCTCCGGCCGCGGCTGCACCGCATAAGACAGCCGCAGCCCCCATTGGCTACCGTCGCCCAACAGCCGTTCGAAGGCGTCGCGGTCATGGGGGGTTGTGACGACCAGAATGTCGCGGATGCCCGCCAGCATGAGGATGCTGAGTGGGAAATAAACCATCGGCTTGTCATAGACGGGCAGCAGATGCTTCGACACCGCGCGAGTCACCGGATAGAGGCGCGTGCCCGTGCCCCCCGCCAGGACGATGCCCTTGACGCCGCTCATGCCGCCCCCAGGCCCAGCCGTTCGCCCCGGTAGGTGCCGTCCTGGATGCGCCGCCACCAGGCGCGGTTGTCCAGGTACCAATCGACGGTGCGCGCCAGGCCGCTGGCGAAGGATTCGCGCGGGCGCCATCCCAGCTCGGCGGCGATGCGCCGGGCGTCGACGGCATAGCGCCGGTCATGCCCCGGCCGATCGGCGACGAAGGTAATGAGGCTGTCGTGGCGGCCGCCGCCGGGGCGGGGGGCGCGCTCGTCGAGCAGGCGGCAGATGGCGCGCACGACATCGAGATTGGACATCTCGCGGCCACCGCCGACGAGATAGGTGCGGCCGGGGGCCCCCTCCTCCAGCACCAGATGCAGGGCGCGGGCGTGATCGTCGACATACAGCCAGTCGCGGACGTTGTCGCCGGTGCCGTAGACGGGCATCGGCGCGCCCGCCAGACCCTTTAGGATCATCAGCGGAATCAGCTTTTCGGGAAACTGGCAGGGGCCGTAATTGTTGGTGCTGTTGGTGACGATGACCGGCAGCCCATAGGTGGCGTGCCACGCGCGGGCCAGGTGATCGGCGCTGGCCTTCGAGGCCGCATAGGGCGAGGTTGGGCGATAGGGGGAGTCCTCGTCGAAGCGGCCTTCGGCGCCCAGCGCGCCGAAGACTTCATCGGTGGAGACGTGAACGAAGCGGAAGGCGCGCCGCCGACCCGGCGACAGCTCCGCCCAGTGCCGGCGCGCCGCCTCCAGCAGCATCGAGGTGCCGGTGACGTTGGTCTCGATGAACGGCGCCGGCCCGTCGATGGAACGGTCGACATGCGACTCCGCCGCCAGATGGATGACGGCGTCGGGATCGTGGCGGCCGAAGACGGCGTGCAGGGCGGCGGCATCGCGAATATCGACCCGCTCCAGCACATGACGCGGGTGGCCCGCCACCTCGGCCAGGTTGTCCAGATTGGCGGCGTAGGTCAAAGCGTCCACCGTCACCACGCGGTGGTGGCTGTGCGCGATGAGGTGGCGCACCAGGGCCGATCCGATGAAGCCGGCGCCGCCCGTGACGATGACGACCATGCCGTCCCTTTCCCCCTTGGTCCAGCGACGATCGTAGTCGTCCCTCCCGGCAGCGCCAAGCCTTTGCGCATGGTCCTAGGCGTTCCGCCGCGATTGAAGGCCGGCGGCGCCGGATCATGTTCGGGTCAGGGGCGGCGTTGCCGCCCTGCCCCCAGGCCCGGACGGAACCACGATGACCGCCAGCGTCGCCCAAGACCGCCCCCGGCTGCGCCCCCGCCGCATCCAGTGCACACGCTACGAAATGCGGCGCCTGCGGCTGATCGCCGCGCAGGTGGTGGGGCGCCGCGTGCTGGACATCGGTCACGCGCAGCTGGCGAACCCGTATCTCGCCGCCCCCCACCGGGTGGGCTTCGACATGAACGCCGCCCCTGGACCGGCACCCGCCTATGAGGAGGAAATCCTTGGCGACGTGGCCGAGATCGACCGCATCCTCAACGGCCGCCTGTTCGACACCGTCATCGCCGCCGAATTCATCGAGCACGTCGAGAACCCATACGGATTCCTGCGCCGCGTGCGCAATGTCCTGGCCCCCGACGGCCGCCTGATCCTGAGCACGCCCAATCCCCTCGGCTTTCCGGTCGCGCTGTTCGAGGCCCTGCAGGTCAAGTCGTTCTTCTATACCGAGGACCATCTCTACTACCTGCTGCCGCGCTGGGTGGACCGGTTGTTGGAACGCTGCGGCTTTCGTGTGGAGGGCCACATTCCGGTGGGGCTGTGGACGCCCTTCGGCGGCGTGCCGCTGTGCCCCGAGATCCTCAGCTATCAGATCATCTACACCGCACGCAGAGACTGAGGGCCCGACGGTGGACGGCGACACGCTGTTGGACGGACCGGCCCGGCGGGGGCTCGCGCGCCTGGGGGCCTGGGGCCGGCGGCACCGCGCCCTTCTGCTGCCGGCCGCGGCGGCGGCCTTCGTCGCCGGCATGGTCGCCTCGGTGCACAATCTGCGGCTGACGCCCGGGGATCTGGCGCTGGTGCCGCTGGCGTTGATGGCCGCCGCCGCGCCGCTGTCGGTGCTCCTCAACGCCCTGGAACTGCGCCTCTGCGCCCGCGCCGTGGGCCGGGGGCTCGCCCTCGGCCCGGCGGTGACGGTGACTGCCACCGCGACGGTCGCCAATCTGCTGCCCGTGCCGGCCAGCGTCGCCATCCGCGCCGGCGCCCTGGTGGCGGCCGGCGCCGGGGTGGCCGCCACCGGGCGCGTCATCCTGCTGGCCGGGGTGCTGTGGCTGGCGATGGCCGCCGCTGTCAGCGGCTTGGCCTTCGCCCCCCACCATGCGGCCGGGCTGGCGGTCGCCGCCGCCGCCGCCGCCGTCGCCGCGCTTCTGGCGCTAGACATCCGCCGCCGCTCGGACGTCGCCACGGCGCTGGGATTCGTGGCGGTGCGCGCCGGCCTGCTGGCGGCGCTGGTGGTGCGCCTGTGGCTGAGCTTCATGGCCATCGGGGCGGCCGCCGCCCTCGCCGATGTCGCCTTTTACGCCGTCGCCGGAACGGCCGGAACCGTGGTGACGGTGGTGCCGGCGGGGCTGGGCGTCAGCGAGGGCATCGCCGCGCTGATGGCGCGGACGGCGGGCGCGGCACCGGCGGCGGCCTTCCTGGCGTTGGGTCTCAACCGCGTGGTGGGCCTGCTGGTCTGCGCCGGCATCGCGGCCCTGCCGCTGTGGCGAAGCCCCGGGCCCTAGGACGGGCGGTTGATGCCGTAGCGGCGCATCTTCTCCCACAGGTTCTTGCGCGAGATGCCCAGGGCGCTGGCGGCACGGCCGATGGTCCAGTCCGACTGTTCCAGCACCCGGCGGATGGTTTCCTGCTCGGCCTCGGCCACGGCGGCGCGCAACGACGCCGCCGCCCCCGACTCGTCCTCGGCATCGGCGGCATCCAGGGGCAGCAGGTCGTGGCGCTCGATGCGGTAGCCGTCGCACAGGGCCACCGCCCGCTCCAGCAGGTTGCGCAACTCACGCACATTGCCGGGAAAGGTTTGCGCCAGGAGCTCGCGCTCGGCCTCGGGCGAGAGGCCGTCGAGGCGTTTGCCCATCGCGTGGGCGAACTCGGTCACGAACCGCCGCGCCAGGTCGAGGATGTCGGCCGGCCGCTGGCGCAGCGGCGGCACTTCGACGCGGATGACGTTCAGCCGCCAATACAGGTCGGCGCGAAACGCGCCGCGGTCGATCGCCGGCTGCAATTCGACCTGGGTGGCGGCGATGATGCGCACGTCCAGGGGCACCGGCTCGCCGCCGCCGACGCGCTCGACCACGCGCTCCTGAAGCACCCGCAGCAGCTTCACCTGCACCTGGGGCGGAATCTCGGCGATCTCGTCCAGCAGGATGGTGCCGCCCTGGGCCTGTTCGAAGCGGCCAACGCGCTGGCGTTCGGCACCGGTAAAGGCGCCCTTCTCGTGGCCGAACAGTTCGCTTTCCACCAGATCGAACGGGATGGCGGCGCAGTTGACCTTGACGAAGGGCTTGTCGGCGCGGCGGCTGTTGGCGTGGACGAGGTTGGCGACGACCTCCTTGCCCACCCCCGATTCACCGGTGATCAGCACCGAGCTTTCCAGCGGCGCCACCCGCGCCACCAGGCGCTCGACGCGGCGCATCGCCGGGCTCTTGCCGAGCACGCCGTCGCCGGCGCGGAAGTGCTCGCCATCGGCGACCAGCGTCGCCAGCCGCTCCTCCTCCAGATGCGCCAGGGCGCGGCGGACCACGTCGATGAAGTCGTCGAGGTCGAACGGCTTGGTCAGGTAGTCGAGGGCGCCGGCCTTGATGAGCTGCACGGCGTCGGGCACGGCGCCATAGGCGGTCATGACGATCACCGGCACGCCGGGATGGGCGGCCGAGACTTCCTCGAAAAGCTGATGGCCGCTGCCGTCGGGGAGGCGGACGTCGGTGACGACCAGGCTGACGTCACCGCCGGTCAGGCGCCGGCGCGCCTCGGCCAGGGAGGCGGCGCTGACGGCGCGGATGTCCTCCAGCCGCAGGCGGTCCTCCAGCGAGAACCGCATGATGTCGTCGTCCTCGACCAGGAGAACCACCGGCGGGGAGAGCGCGGCCTCGGTGCCCACGGTCATTCCGCCGCCCCCATCAACGGCCCGGCGACCGGCGCCGCCATCGGCAGGCGGATGCTGAAGCGGCTGCCGCGGCCCGGCTCGCTCTTCACCTCGATTTCGCCCTTCATGCCGACGACGACGCGGTAGGTGATCCACAAGCCCAGCCCTGTGCCCGCCGGCCGGGTGGTGTAGAAGGGATCGAACAGCCGCTCCAGGTCGGGTTCGGCGATTCCCACCCCGTCGTCCTCGATCTCGAAGACCAGGCGGCCGTCCTCATGGGCGGCGCGGAAGCGGACCGTCCCGGCCTCGGGGATCGCCTGGACGGCGTTGCGCAGCAGGTTCAGCACCGCGTGCTGCACGCGGCGGCATATGGCGCAGGTGCCGACATCGGCCAGCTTGACGTCCCACAGCAGGTCGATCGGCCGGTCGCCGATCTCGGCGATCATCAGCTCGCGCAGGTCGTTCAGGCAGCCCGAATCGCTGAGCGCCGGCGCGTCGGCGCCCAGTTCGGCCAGCAGCGCCTGGACGACGGCGCGGATGCGGTTCAGGCCCCGCTCCAACACCGGCAGATACCGCGCCTGCACCGCCGGGTCGTCGGGCTGGCGGCGCATGTTGTCCAGGCTGGCGAGGAGGCCGGCCAGGGGGTTGTTGACCTCGTGGGCGACGCCGGCGGCGACGCGGCCCAGCGCCGCCAGGCGCTCGTTGGTGCGCAGTTCCTGCTCCAGGACGCGCTTTTCTGCCAGTTCGGCGGCCATGCGGTTGAAGCTGTCGACGAGCACGCCGATCTCGTCGCGGTCGCGCGCCGTCGCCGAGGGCAGGCGCGAGAATTCGCCCCGGCCGACCGATTCCATGCCGCCGGCCAGGGCCCGCAGCGGCTGCACCATGCGCCGCGATATCCACGCGCCGAGGGCGCTGCCCACCACCCCCAGCACCAGCGCGATGCCCAGCACGGTCATGGCGGCGGCGCGGGTGCGCGCGGCGATCTCCTCGGTCGACAGGCGCAACAGCACATAGCCGATGACCGAATCCGCCGAGCGCACCGGAACGGCGCCTTCAACATAGGCGTCGGCGGCGGCCTCGTCCCAAAACACGCTGGCCTGCGGGCGCGCCAGCAATTCGCCGACGCGGCGGCGCTCGAACGGCCCCTCGGTGGCCAGCGCCTGCCCGAGGGGGTTTTCGCCCGGATCCAGATGCGCCAGCACGCGGCCCTGCGGGTCGAGCACGGCGCCGGTCACCACCCGCGTGCGCTCGGCGCCGGGGTCACGCTCGGCCACCAAGGCCAGCGCCTTATAGGCGGACCAGTAATCGTTGCGCAGGATGGACTCCGAGACATTGGCGGCAATGCTCTTCGCCACCAGCAGCGCCCGGTCCTGCAGGTCGTGACGGATGCGTTCACGTTCCTGCACCACCACCGCCAGGCCGATGGCGAAGGCAACCCCCGCCACCACCGCCGTCAGGGTCAGCGGCAGCTTCACCGACAGACTGAGGGCGCGCGGCGGCCGCATCGGCCTAGCCCTTGGCGCGGGCGAGCACGCCCGTCAGGTCGCGGATGCCGTCGAAAATGGCCGGGTCGTGGACGCCGAAGCCGTCCAGCGCGAGGTCGTTCAACAGGACTTGCCCCTCGGGATCGTTCTTCATGGCCAGCAGGGCGCCGCGCATGGCCCGGAACAGCCCGCCCCCCACCGAGCGGCGCGCCACCACCGGCGGAAAGCCGTACAGGCCCGACCGGCCGATGACACGGGTGCGCCCGGCGAGGCCCGGGTTCTTGCGCGCCAGGTACTCCCACACATAAGAATCCACCGCGCCGCCGTCCGCCACCCGGGCCGCCACCGCCTGCACCGTTTCGGCGTGGTTGTAGGTGAAGAAGGTGACGCGAAAGAAATCCTCGGGATTTTCCCCCATCCGCGCCAGCATCGCCCGCGGCACCAGATAGCCGGAATTGGAATCGGGGTCCGAAAACGCGAACACGCCCCCGCGCAGTTCGGCCAGGGAGCCGTGGCCGCTGTCGTCGGCAACGATGATGTAGGAACGATACAGCGGCGCCCCCTCGAACACCGGCACCGCCACCAGTTCCAGGATGTCGCGGCCCCGCGCCTGAACATAGGGGTAGCCGCAGATCCAGGCGAAATCCAGGTCGCCCGTCTCAAGCAGTTCCATGATCTCGCGATAGGACCGCCGCTGCACGAAGCGCAGACCGCGCCCGATACGACTTTCGAGATAGGCGCGCCAGCGGTCGAAGAAGCGGATGTTTTCCCGCACCACCACCGCCGTCAGGCCGAAACGCACCTCGCGATCCACCCGCCGCGGGACGGCCAGCGCCGGCGCGCCCCCCATCGCCGCCGTGGCCGCAAGGAGGGCGATGGCCTCCCGCCGGGACAGCCTCCCGGACATGTGCTCCCTCACCCAAGCGTTCTGGTTGTTTGTTGTCGGAGGGCCGGGCTTGCCCGGCACCGGCCGCTCCGAAGACGTCTAGGATAACAGATTTACCCGCTGATGGCGTAGGGTCTTTTGGGGCCGCGCCGGCCGCTAACGCATCAGCAGCCGGACATAGGCGGCGACGTCCTCGATTTCGTGGTCGCTGAAGACGCCGCGCCAGCCCGGCATGAATTTCAGGCTGCCGTCGCGGATCGACTCCAGAATGTCGTCGTCGGACAGCTTCTCCATGTCGGACCGCTTGGTGAAGTCGGCCATCTTGACGTTGAGAAGCGCCGCCAACGCGCCGTCGCCGGCCCCGAAGCGCCCGTGGCAGGACGCGCAGGCGCGCTGGTAAAGGATGCGGCCGCGCCGGGTGTCGCCGCGCAGCGTCAGGTCCATCTGCCGCTCGTCCAGCCGCAACACATAGGCGGCAAGGTCGAAAAGCTCCTCTTCGCGCAGCACAACGCCCCAGTTGGGCATCCGGGTGGCGTCCTCGCTGCTGCGCTTGTAGCCGGCGACGAGCTGGACCAGTTCCTCCTCGCTCGCTTCCTGATAACGCGCCGTGGTCAGGTCGGCGGGCTGCAGATCCAGCTTGCTGGCCAGCGGCCCGGCGTTGCGCCCGTCTTCGCCGTGGCACAGCAGGCAATAGGCGCGGTAAAGCTGGCCGCCGGTGACGGCGCTGCCGGAGGTTTCCGCGCGCGCCGCGCCGGTCGCCGCCGCCAACATGACCATGACGGCGGCAAACGCCCCGGCCCACGAACCGATGGCGCGGGTTGTCGGCTTGATCATCAGTTGACCCTCCCTGAAACAACGTGCTCCGGTGACGAAGGCGGCGGCGCCGCCGGGGCCTCGGCCGGCGCTTCCGCGAACAGCCGCGCTTCGAAATCCGCCACTTCCTTGGCCAGTTCGGCCACGGCCTTGTAGAAGGCCATGCGGGTGTCGGCGCTCACCTTGTCGCAAAGGGACGGCAGCCACGCGCCCAGATGCTCGGTGAAGAATTTGCGTTGCACGGCAAAGACCACCGCGGCCTCGCTGCCGCGGCCGGCCCGGTGGGCGGCGGACTCGTGCGCGGTCAGCCGCTGCATGAATTCGAGTTCGGCGCTGACGTGATCCGGCAGATCGGTGTAATCGGCGGCATAGCTGAGACCGGCGGTTTCGATGAACGCCTTCACCCGCGCGGTGCGTTCCGTCCACAAGGCGGCCTCGGAGTGTTCGCCGACATTGGCGTTCACCGATTCGTGCAAAGAAAGGTGGGGACCTGGCCCCAGGAACAACCTGGTGTATTCGACGGCCAGGTCCTCCACCAGTTGCCCGTCCGGGAGGGCGGGTAGGGAGGCGGCGACCGGGAAACCGACCGCCTCCAAGAGGCGGGCGGTTTCCGCATCCCGCAACCGGGCCAGAAGCTCGGCGTCGGGTGCCGCCCGAAAGACCGCGGCCAACAGGGCGTAGACGTTGCTGCGGGCCTGGGCCAGGGCCGCCGGATCGATGTCGTCGGCGGCCGTGCCGGCCTGGTCGTTTCGGGCAGTACCCATCGCGTTTGCCTCCTTGCCGTCGTTACGGGGTGCTTGTGGTCGCCACGCGCCGCCTAGGCCCGTTCGACGCGCACGGGGGTGTCGAACCACCGCTGCGACCCGCCCACCGGATCGGACCAGTTGGGCATGGCCGCGTTGGGGTGGGCGCCGTGCTTCTTCCACCAGATGTTGGCGACGTCCGGGTCGGAGCCTTCCCCCTGGGTGGTCGGCGACGCGGCGCCGGAGCCGTAGACGCCGGAATGCTCGCGGCCCAGCGAGTGGGAAATCGCCACCACGCCCGGCACGATGCCCTCGGTGACATAGGCGGTGGTGGTGAACTCGCCGACCTTGCTGACGACCTTGATGGGGTCGCCGTCGCTGATGCCGCGTTCGGCGGCGGTCTTGGGATTGATCCAGGCCGGGTTGTCGTGCTTGATCTCGGCCAGCCACTTGCAATGCGCCGTGCGCGAATGCGTGTGCACGGCCAGCTTGTAGGTGGTCATGATCAGTTCGTCCTCGCCCATCTTCTGATGCTCGGGAACGGGGGTGTAGGTCGGGAAAGCCGGCAGCCCCTTGGACTCCCAGTTGTCGGAGTAGAAGTCCAGCAGCCCGGTCTTCACGAACTTGGTGTTCGGCGGATAGGCCCGACGCGGCGTGCCGTCGATGTCCTGGGCGACATAGGCGGCCTTCGCGCCCGGAGTCTTCAGATAGCCCTGCTGCTTGGCCTCGGCCTCGCTGGCAACCCCGGCCTTCTTCCAGTTCCAGTAGACGCCGGTTTCCTCGTCGAGGACGACGCCGTCACCGGAAGTGTCCACCGTTTCCTCGAAGAAGCCGTAATTGGGCTTGGCGTTGGGATCGTGCCAGACGCCGTGCTTCTTCATGTATTCGAAGCCGCCGGCCTCCTTGACGCCCGGTGTCATTTCGCAGGACTGGCGGACGAAGTCTTCCTTGCTCGACCACGCCAGTTCGAGGCCCACGCGCTTGGCCAGGTCCACGAACACGTCGCCCTGGCAGCGCGCCTCGCCCAGCGGCTTGACCAGCGGCTGGCGGATATAGAACTCGGCGATCTGGTTGGCCGAGACCATGTCCTCCCAGTCCCAACGTTCCAGATAGGTGACGTCGGGCAGGATGATGTCGGCGTATTGCGACGACTCGTCGTAGACGATGGTCGTGCAGACCTGGAAGGGCACCACGCTCTCGTCGGCGAGCAGGGCCTTGGTCTCGTTGTTGTTGCCGTTGATGTAGGCGGGGTTGTAGCAGCTCCACCAATACACCTTGGGCCGGCCGTGGCTGCCGTCCTTGATCATCGGCCAGACCTGATGGCTGACATGATGGGTGGGGAAGGCGACCTCGCCCGGGAAGCCGTCCAGGATGGGCAGCTTCTTGGCCACCTGGGCCGGCTTCGACTTGGGATGGTTCCAGCCGGCGCCGACGCCCATGACGCGCCCGCCCTTGCGATCGAGGTTGTTGGTGATCGCCGCCAGCAGCATGGCGGCGCGTTCGTTGTCGGCGCCGTTGAAGTGCTTGACGACGCCGCGATAGGTGACCAGGCAGGCCGAGTTGGCCTTCGCGAAGCCGCGGGCGATGGCGCGGATCTTGTCGGCGGGAACGCCGCTTTCCTTCTCGGCGAATTCGGGCGTGAAGGCGGCGGCGGCCTTCTTCACCGCGGCCACTTTCTCGTCGATGCTGGCCTTGAAGTCCTTGGTGACCCGCATGTACTTGAAGTGGTCGGGCTTGTAGAGACCCTCTTCCATGATGACGTTGATCATCGCCCAGATGATCGCCGTGTCGGTGCCGGGCTTGACCGGCAGCCACTCATCCGCCTTGGCGGCGGTGTTGGTCAGCCGCACGTCGAAGACATACATCGGCACGCCGCGATCCACCTTGGCGCGGATCAGACGCTGCGAGGTGGGGATGTGGTTGGTGTGGGTCTCGAAGTTGTTGGACCCGAAGATGACCACGAAATCGGTGTTGTCGTAGTCCCAGTTTTCATACATGCCGCCCCAGAGGCTTTCCTGCCCCACCCACTTGGAGGCTTCGCACACCGAGGTGTGGTTGCCGATGGTCTGGGAGCCGAAGGCGGACATGAAATCGTACATGGTCGCCGCCTGGCTGGCCTTGTGGCGGCCGTACTGGTACATGAACAGCTCGGGCGTGCCGGCGTCGCGCAGTTCCTTGAGCTTCGCGGCGATGGTGTCCAGGGCCTCGTCCCAGCTGATGCGCTTCCACTTGTGCTCGCCGCGCTTGCCGACACGCTGGAGCGGGTAAAGGATGCGATCGGGGAAATAGACCTGGTTGATGCCCGCCTGCCCGCGGGCGCAGAGCTTGCCCAGGGTGCGGATCGAGTTGGGGTTGCCCTCCAGCTTCTTCAGGCGCCCGTCCTCGACATAGCCGATCATCGAGTCGCGGGTGACGCACTGCCAGCAGGCGGTGGGGATGGCCTGGCGTTCCTTGCCGGTCTTGGGCGAGAAGTCACGCCCCGACGCCTCGACGGCGTTGATGTCGACCGTGCCGGCCAGCACCGGACGGGTGCCGGTCGTGCCAGTGGCGAGGGCGGCGCCGCCGGCCGCGGCCAGGGTCATGAAATTGCGTCGATTGAGCTTCGTCATCGTTCGTCTCCTTGTCCAGCGCCGCGACTCAGGGAACCTGGTCGATGAAATGGTCCAGCTTGCCCTTCTCACGCTGCCGGTAGACCTGCTTCAGGATGTTGTCCGGATCGATGTAGAAGACCTGCGGTGCGGTCCCTTCCTCCGGAAGCAGCACGCTGTTTTCCAGGTTGTGTTCCTTGACGAGCTTCGAGACTTCGCTCTCGGGGTCGTTGAGATCACCGAAGATGCGCGCCCGGCCCTGGCAGGTGTTGACGCAGGCCGGCTCGACGCCGTTATCGACGCGGTGGTCGCACAGGGTGCACTTGTCGGCCGCCTGTTTGCTGGGATCCTTGCCCGCCTTGGTGAACGGGTCGAAGGAGCGCACGCCATAGGGGCAGGCGTCGATGCACTTGCCGCAACCGATGCACTGCTCCTTGTCGATCAGCACCAGGCCGTCCGGCCGCTTGTAGGTGGCGCCCTTGCGGTAGCGGATGCGCTTGCCGTCGGCGGTCTCGTAGACGGCGCGCTCGCCGGGGTATTCCGGGCAGGCCTTCACGCAGGGCGGAATGCCGTCTTCCTTGTTGCCCTCGCAGTGATTGCACATGAGGGGCAGGAACCCCTTCTTCGCCGCCGGGAAGGTTCCCCAGGTGGCCTCCTGCACCACGGTGCGGAAGCGGCCCAGGGACACGTCGTTCTCCGCCTTGCACGACACCGTGCAGGCGCGGCATCCGATGCACTTGCGCAGGTCCATCACCATGCCCCAGCGCGGCACGTCGGCGCGCGCCGCCTGGGCCTGGCCGCCCGGCGCCGCGGCTACCGCGGCCCCGACGGTCACCCCCGCCGCCGACCCGAAGAATTCGCGTCGGCTGATACCCTTCTTGGTCGTTTCGTTCATTACGCACCTCCCTGTGTCTCACGCCCTGCGGCGTGGTCTTTGCGGCGGCCCCGGCAAGGGTCCGCCGGAATGGCCCGCTTCACTCCGACTCCAGCAGGAAAATGGCGTCGTCGAAGCTGCCGAACGCCTCGTCGACGATCATCATCGCGTACTTCTTGTTGTGGACGCCGTTGCCGACGGCGACGATCTCGGTGAACCGGCGGCCCTCGGCGATGAGCGTCCGGGCCTCGTCGAGGATTTCCGCGTCGGTGCCGGCCTCCTCCATTTCCGCCAGCAGCGCCGCGGCTTCCTCGTCCAGGTCCCGCAGCGCCGCGACCTCGCCTTCGAGGAGATCCTTCCACTCCTTGACCACGTTCCGGTGCTTCGGCCCGTGGCAGGCGACGCAGCCCTCGGCCGACCCGCTGCGCACCTTGTGCCCGCGCGCCATCCGGTCCTCGACATGGCAGCCCATGCAGTTGGTGGTGACGTCCTCCATCAGGTGCGGCGTCGCCGGCACGCCGTCGGCGACGGCGGCGCCGCGCAGCAGGATGCGCTGGTATTCGTGGGCCCCCTCGTGGCACTGCGCGCAGGCGGCGCGGGCCGGCTCCAGGTAGTCCGCGGGCGCCCCGTGGGCGATGGGCGCATGGCAGTCGGCGCAATCGGCGCGCTGGGTGGCGGTGTGGCGCTCGTGCATGAGCTGGCCGTCGCCCGCCTTCGCCAGCAGTTCGTCCGAGCGGTTGTGGCAGTTGCTGAAGCAGCCCGCCGTCTGCACGGCGCCGGTGCCCTCGACCACGCCCAGATGGCAGCTTTCGCAGGCCACGCCCTGCTCGATCAGGGTCTGGTGGGTGATGGGCTCGCGGTCGGGCTCATCACCGCTCAACTGCCCCTGCAGCGACTTGGTGGGAACCTCGTGGCAGGTGTCGCAGGTGCCGCGTCCCTGGTTCAGCGGTGGCGCCGTCGACAGCGCGACCGCCTGCACCCGCGCCCCGGCCCCGGGCGAAGGTTCGGAGCCCTGGGTGAAGTGGCAGGTGAAGCAGGTTTCCTTCGGCACCTCGAAGTGCTTCTCCTGCGTCTGCTTGACGTGGCAGGTGTCGCAGAAGACCTCCTGGCCCTCGATCTTCTTGTCGAAGTGCGGCCCGTGCTTGAAGGTCACCTTGTCGAGATAGCGGATGGGCTGGTCGCGCAATTCGGCGCGGTCGTGGCAGCTCAGGCAGGCGCCGTCGGGTATTTGGGCCCTGACGGGCAGATGCGCGTCGGGGTCGGCCAGATAGGCGGCCAGGTGCCGCAGGCCGACGAATTTCGCCCGCAGCGTCTTCTTGCCCCCGGGTTCGAAATGGCAGTCGATGCATTCGGCCTGGGTGCCGTCGGCGCTGTTGGCGCCGTGGTGCGCGGAGGCCTGCCAGGCCTCGAACTGCTCCGTCATCACATGGCAGCTGCCGCCGCAGAACTCCGAACGCGCGGTGTAGCTCTCCATCCCCTGCCAAAGAGCGGCGGCACCGACAACCAAGGCCACCACCGTGACCGACAGAGCCTTCCAGCCAATCGTTATCCTCAACGCCGATCCCCGTCTTCGTGCTCCTGGACGCGCCGATTCCCGTTCTGTGCGCGGGTCGTTGTCGGCTGGGGGCAACGAGGCAGGATTCGTGCCAACCGGCGACAGCGGCCGGCAGGCCGCGGCGGGGCTGCCTTATTAGCGGGCACGCAGATTAGGGGGGTTCCAGGGGATGCCGATTCGGTTACCGGCGCGTAACCGCGGCCGCGCCGACGACCGCCGGCCCTAATTCGAACGGCATTCCAGGCGCTTAACACCCGTGCCGCCGGGACGCCCGTTACCCCGCGGTAACGCGCCGCGGGCGGCGCCAAAGGCGGCTTGCCGCTCCCCCGCAAAAGGGACACTGTTGACGGTGATCGTTGATTGGGAGGCACGCCATGTTCCACTGGCAAAGACCCCTGCTCTTGGCGCCGGGCGTGGCGCTTGCGGCCGCCGTCGCCCTTGGCGCCGCGCCGCCCGCGTCCGCCTGCGGCTGGTGGGGGGACGCCGAGGCCGTCGCGGCGCGGGCCTCGGCGGGGGCCGAGGCCCCGTCCCCGGCGGCGACGGCGTTCCAGGCCGCCGCCGCCGTTCCCGGTGGCGGCTATGCGCTGGCGGTGTTCGGCACGGGGGCGGTGCTGCCTTTCGGCGATGTGGCGGACGGCGAGGACGTGGCGGCCGACCCGGCGGGGTTGGGCTTCGAGGTGGTCGCCGACCTGACGCCTTCGCCGGAGGAGGCCGCCGACCACCGCCGGCGCATCGGCGCGACCATGCGCCACGTCCATCTCGGCACCGAGGCCGAGGTGCCCTCGCCCGAGGCCGTGGCCGCCTTCGCGGCGCTGGTCGCCGAGGCCGAGGCCCGGCCGGTGCTGGTCTATGCGCAGCAGGCCGAGACGCTGGGGACGATGTGGGCGCTGCGCCTCATCGCCGACGGCACCGCCCGTGACGAGGCCATCCAAGCGGCGCGGGGTCTGGGCCTGGACGCGGCGGCGGAGGGCGCCCTGTGGTGGCACCTGCGCAACGGCCTGCTGAAGGACGCCTTCTGAGCCCCGGCCCCCACACCACCGCCACGGGCGGTCACGCGCGGGGATTGCAAATTTTCGCTGATCGCCCCACTCTTCCCGACGAGGCCGAGACGCGCTCGGCCCAGGCCCATTCGGCGCAGGAAGGAGAGACGGGGTGAGCCTCCCACGCGAGCGCGGCCTGGTGATGCCGCCGGACTGGGTGCCGCACAGCCGCTATTGGATGGCGTGGCCGGACGACGCCGGCCCTTACGGCGAGGCGCTGGAAACGGCGCGGGAATACATCATCGAGTTCGCCCGCAGCATCAGCGACGAGGGGCCGGTCACCGTGCTGGCCAACCCGGCCGAGGTCGCCCGCATCACCATTGCCTGCGGACCCGGCATCGGCGCCGTGGTGGTGCCGCACCGTGGCTGCTGCGCCCGTGGCCTCGCGCCCACCTTCCTGATGGATTTCAGCGGCACCGTCGCCGGCATCGCCTGGGACCGCCGCGGCCACACCGATGTCGCGCGCGCGGTGCTGGAACACCAGAATCTGGCCGCCGTCGAGGCGCCGTTGCCGGCGACCGGCAACCTCATCGACGTCGACGGCGAGGGCACCTGCCTGGCCTCGGAGACCCTGATCGAGGCCACGGGGCGCGACGCCGACGACCTGGCGCGGCAGTTGGGGGACTATCTGGGCGTGACGCGGGTCATCTGGCTGGGAACGCGGCTGGAGGGCGACCCCCACGCGTCGCTGTTCAACGCCGCGCGATTCCTGCGCCCCGGTGTCGTCATCGCCACCACCGAAGACGACGCCGAGGACGCCAACGCCGCCATGCTGGTGGACAACCTCTCGCGGCTGAAGGGCGCCCGCGATGCCCGCAACCGCCCCCTTGAGGTGGTGGAGGTTCCCCAGCCCCGCCCCGTCCGCGACCGGGATGGGCGGCGCCTGCCCCTCAGCTACGCCAACTGCTTCGTCAACCGGCATCTGGTGGTCGTGCCGGCCTTCGAGGACAGCCGCGACGACCAGGCCTATGACCGGGTGGTGCAGGCGATGATGGAGCACACCGTCGCCACCTTCCCGGCCACCGAGTTCGCCCAGGCCGGGGCCGGATTGGGCACCCTTGCCGTCGGCCAGCCGATGCCTCGGGCCCTGCTGTGAACATGCCGGAACGAACGGAGCGGCCATGACCACCACCATCGCTGGACGCGCCCTTGCGACGACGGCCGTCGCCGCGTTGATGACGGCGGCGCCGGTCGCCGCGTCGGCCGCCGACCTGGTGCCGCATCGCGCCGTCTATGACATGACCCTGGACGCCGCCCGCCCCGCCAGCGGCATCGCCGGCGCGCGCGGCAACATGGTTTTCAAGTTCAGCGACGGTTGCGACGGATGGACGGTGGAGAACACCACCGAGCTGGTGATCGACCACCTCGACCGCCCGCGCATGGACACGGCGTGGAAATTCGTCGCCTGGGAGTCCAAGGACGGCGACCGCTATCGCTTCTGGGTCTCGACCTCGCGCGGTGGGCGCGTCACCGAGGAGATCGAGGGCAATGCCGAGCGCTCCGGCGACGGCGGCGTCGCCCGTTTCACCGCGCCGCAGGACATGACCGTCGACCTGCCGGCCGGAACGCTGTTCCCGACCGAACACACCCTGCGCCTGTTGCAGGCGGCTGAGGCGGGCCAGCGTCTGCTGCTGCGAACCGTCTTCGACGGCACCGAGGTGGAAGGGGCGGCGCGGGTCAACGCCGTGATCGGGCCGCGCCAGGCGCCGGGCGAGGCCCCGGTTCCGGGCGGCCTGGACGACGAGGGCGCGGCGCTGCTGGACGCGCCGTCCTGGCACATGGACCTCGCCTTCTTCCCGTTGCAGGGCGACGAGGCGCAGCCCGACTACGAGGTCGGCCTGCGCTATCGCGCCAACGGCGTCGGCACGGATATCCGCCAGGATTTCGGCAGCTTCGCCCTGCAGGGCACCTTGCAATCGCTGGAACCGCTGCCCCGCCCCGACTGCTGACCGGCCGTGGGCGCGCGCCGCAATCATCACCTCCCTTGATCCAATAGACGCCGCGCCCCATGTGGCCTATGCTGAGGCATAGGCCGGGGAGGTGCCGATGATGTCGGAGCGCCACGTCAAGCTGTTCCGCAATGGCCGCAACCAGGCGGTGCGAATTCCGCGCGAATTTGAGCTTCCGGGCGAGGACGCCATCATCCGCCGGGAAGGCACGCGGCTGGTCATCGAACCGGCGCCGCCGACGTCGCTGCTGGCGGTGCTGGCAAAGCTGGCGCCGATCGAGAAGCACTTCCCGCCGATTGGCGACCCTCCGCCCGACGGGGTCGAGTTGTGACCGCCTACCTGCTCGACACGAACATCGTCTCGGACCTCGTCCGCAATCCGCAAGGAGAGGTCACGAGGCGGATCGCGGCGGTGGGCGAGGGATGCGTCTTTACCAGCGTCATCGTCGCGGCCGAACTCCGCTACGGCGCCGCCAGAAAGGCGTCGGCGCGGCTGACGGACCAACTGGAGGCGGTGCTTTCGGCGCTTGAGGCGTTGCCCTTCGAACCGCCCGCCGATGAGGTTTACGGACGACTACGCGCCCGCTCGGAGCGGGAAGGGCGGGTAATCGGCGGCAACGACATGCTCATCGCGGCCCAGGCCCTGAGCCTTGACGCGGTCCTTGTCACCGACAACGAGCGCGAGTTCGGCCGCGTTGAGGGCCTCGTGCGGGAGAACTGGCTGCGCGCGCCGGGGGACTGAGCGCCGGCGCTCAGTCCTCGCGGTGGGTTTTCTCCATCCGCTCGTGCCGCTCCTGCGCCTCGATGCTGAGCGTGGCGATGGGGCGGGCCTCAAGGCGCCGCACGCCGATGGGCTCGCCGGTTTCCTCGCAATAGCCGTAGGAGCCGTCCTCGACGCGGCGCAGGGCCTCGTCGATCTTGGCGATCAGCTTGCGGGCGCGGTCGCGGGTGCGGAGTTCCAGCGCCCGGTCGGCCTCGGCCTGGGCCCGGTCGGCGATGTCCGCCTCCTGCAGCCCGCCCTCCTGGAGATGCTGGAGCGTCTCATCGCTTTCCTTCAGCAGGTCCGCCCGCCATTTGAGAAGTTTTTGGCGGAAATACTCCTGCATCATCTCGTTCATGAACGGCTCGTCCTCCGACGGCCGATAGTCAGGAGGGAGAGTGACGGTCATGCCTTCCCCGATTTGCCAGGTTCCGCGGTCGCTGCGGAATATATGGCCAGCCCGATCACGCCGCAAGCTTCTTATCAGCAGGCGGTGATGGAGGGCATTTATCTGAAAATGAAAGAAAAAATTAACGACGTTCGCGGCGCGACAGCTTCGCCAACTCCACTTCCGCCCGCAATTCTATCTCGTCGAGAATAGCCTCCAGGCGCGGATCGCCGGCGCCGTCGCGCCGCGCGCGCACGGTGCTCGCCAACTCGGCCAGGGTCGCCTCGGGCACCCGGCCCTCCAGCAGGCCGATCTTGAGGGCGTCGAGCTTGTCGAGGATGCGCTCGCCGCGCTCGATCTGGCGGCGGCGCGCCTCGCGGTCGGGCGCGTCCGACATCGCCTGCACGGCCAGCAGGCCGTCCACGCCGGCGGCCGGCGCGGCGCCCTCGGCGGCGGTTGCCGAGGAGGCCTCGTCGCCGCCCGCCTCGTCCAGATGTTTGGCGAAATTGCCGCCGGTGCCCTTGGACGTGCGGCGGCTCTTGTCCGTCGACGTCGTCGAGCCGATGCCCTGTACCTTCATTGCGCCCCGAACCCATTGCACCGGGTCCGGCCACACGGCCGGACGTCGCGATGACCATACCCGGCTTTGCGGCAATCGTCACGCCCATCGGCGCCCCGCCGCCCGGCAGATTTTGCCCCGCCCGGCGACTTCTTCCCGTTGCGCCCCGCGCCGATTGGGCGGATTTCCGCCGCTTCCCGAGGCGTTGGCGTCTGGCACGGCCTTCGCATGGTCAGCGCCGGAACCGCAACGCGCGCAGCAGAGGGAAGCAGAATGCGCCACCGCCCCAACGCCCGCCTCCGCACCGCCGGCCGCCGCCTGGTCGCCGCCCTTGCGGCGCTGGCCGTGGCGGCCCTCCTGGGCACACCGGCCGCCGCCGCCTCGCGCCTCAAGGACATCGTCGACATCGAGGGCGTGCGCGACAACCTGCTGGTCGGCTATGGCCTCGTGGTCGGCCTCAACGGCACCGGCGACACCCTGAACAACAGCGCCTTCACCAAGGAAAGCCTGATCGGGATGCTGGAGCGGTTGGGCGTCAACACCCGCGACGGCAACCTCCAGCCCGAGAACGTGGCGGCGGTGATGGTGACCGCGGTGCTGCCGCCCTTCTCGCGGCAGGGCTCGCGCATCGATGTCGCCGTCAGCGCCCTGGGCAACGCCGAAAGCCTGCTGGGCGGCACCCTGCTGGTGACGCCGCTGGTCGGCGCCGACGGCGAGGTCTACGCCGTGGCCCAGGGGCAATTGGCGGTGGGCGGCTTCAGCGCCCAGGGGGATTCCGGCACCACCGTCACCAAGGGGGTTCCGACCTCGGGCCGTATCGCCAACGGCGCCATCGTCGAGCGCGAGCTGCCGTTCGCGCTGGCGGACATGGGCAGCGTCAAGCTGGCCCTGCGCAACCCCGACTTCACCACCGCCCGGCGCATCGCGCGGGCCATCAACGCCTATCTGGGCACCGGCGCCGCCATGCCGCTGGACCCGGCGACGGTAAGCCTCACCCTGCCGCAAGGCTATGGCGGCGACATCGTCTCGCTGATCACCGACATCGAGCATCTGCGCGTGCGGCCGGATCAGCCCGCCCGCGTGGTCATCGACGAGCAGTCGGGCACCATCGTCATGGGCGCCGAGGTCCGCATCAGCACCGTCGCCATCGCCCAGGGCAGCCTGACCATCCGGGTGACGGAAACGCCGCAGGTGTCGCAGCCGGCGCCCTTCTCGCTCGGCGAAACCGAGGTGGTCCCCCAGACCGAGATCGAGATCGACGAGGACGAGGAGCGCAAGCTGTCGGTGCTGCAACAGGGGGTGAGCCTGCAGGAACTGGTCGACGGCCTCAACGCCCTGGGCATCGGGCCGCGCGACATGATCACCATCCTGCAGGCCATCAAGGCCGCCGGCGCCCTCCAGGCCGAGATCGAGGTGATCTGATGATGGAGGGCACCCTCACCGCGCTGGCCGACAACGCCCTGCAGACGGGGCTGGCCGAGCGCCTCGGCGCCCGCGCCGGCGCCGCCTCGGCCGAGGACGTCGAGCGCGTCGCCAAGGACTTCGAGGCCATGGTCATCGCCCAGATGCTGCGGCCGATGTTCGAGGGCCTCGACACCGACGGCCCCTTCGGCGGCGGTTCCGGCGAACGCATGATGCGCTCGCTGCTCTTGGACCAATACGGCGAGACCATCGCCGAAAGCGGCCGGATGGGAATTGCCGAGCCGGTGCGCCAGGCATTGCTGGACTTGCAGGAGGTGAAACCATGAGCGGCCATACCGACGCGGCGCCGGCCGGCGCCTCCGCCGACGACATCGTCGCGCTCGCCGAGCATCTGTGCGACGTCCTGCGCCAGGAGAACGAAGCCCTGACGCAGCGCCGCCTGGAGCGGGTGCGCGCCCTGCAGGAGGGCAAGGACCGCCTGTCGCGCGCCTATGTGCGGGCCATGACCGAAATCGCCAAGCGGCCCCAGCACCTGCATCGCGCGCCGCCGCGCCAGCAGGTGCGGCTGCGGGAACTGGCGGCGCGCCTGGAGGAGCTGACGGCCTCGAACGCGCGGCTGCTGCAATCGGCGATGGACTCCAGCCAGCGCCTGCTCGACGCGGTGATCGCCTCGGTCAAGCGCCATCAGGCCGACCGCGGCGGCACCGTCTACGGCCGCCAGGGAGAACTGCGGGCCGGCGCCGGGGCCACCGCGCGCCCGGCGCTGTCGATCAACGGAACGTTCTAGCCAGCCGCGGGAGCCGGCCATGTCGTTGACCATTACCCTCCAGAGCGCCCTCTCCGGCCTGTTGGCCGCGCAGCGGGGCCTCGACCTGGTGTCGCAGAACGTCGCCAACGTCAACACCGAGGGCTACACCCGCAAGATCGCCAAGCAGGAAACGCTGGCGGTGGCCGGCGACTCCATCGGCGTGCAGGTCGGCCCCTCGCACCGCGAGGTCGACGAGGCGCTGCTGCGCACGCTGCTGAACGAGAACGGGCTGCTGTCGAAGCTGCAATCCGACAGCCGCCTGTTCACCCACACCCAGCAGCTTTTCGGCGCCCCCGGCGACGAATCCACCATCAGCCACGCCGTCAACAAGCTCAACCAGACCCTTGAGACGCTGGCGACGCAGCCCAGCCAGCCCGGCGGCCAGGCGATGGCGGTGCAGGCGGCGGTGGATTTCGCCGACCAGCTTGGGCACCTGTCCGACGGCGTGCAGAAGCTGCGCGCCGAGGCCGACCGCGACATCACCGACGCGCTGGCCCGGATCAACAACAATCTGAAAATCATCGAAGATCTCAACATCACCATCGCGCGCAATTCCGCCACCCAGCGCGAGACCGCCGACCTGGAGGACAAGCGCGACGCGGCCATGCACAAGCTGGCCGAGTTGATCGACATCACCTATTACCGCCAGAGCGACGGCACCGTCGTCATCTATACCGGCGGCGGCCGGGTGCTGCTGGACCGCGAGGCCAAGGAACTCACCCACATCGCCGCCGGCAAGGTGGACGGCCAGATGGCCTATGAGTCCGGCAATTTCGACGCCATCCAACTGGGCGACAACGACATCACCAACGAGATCCGCTCCGGCGAGCTGAAGTCCCTGATCGAGATGCGCGACAAGGTTCTGCCCGACCTCCAGGCCGAGACCGACGCCCTGGCGGCGCGGCTGCGCGAGGAGGTCAACCTCGCCCACAACCGCGCCACGGGTTATCCGCAACTGGCGCAGAACCTGGACGGCACGCGGCAGTTCGTCGACACCGCCAACCAGACCCTGTCCTTCACCAACGGCACCGACGACGTCGCCTTCGTCATGTACGACGACGCCGGCGACGAAAGCGACAGCACCACCCTGCGCGCCGCCCTGACCGCCGACGGCTGGAACGGCACCGACCCCTTTTCGGTCGACGACGTCGCCGCCGCGCTGAACACCTGGTTCACGGCCAACGGCATCGGCGCCAGCGCCAGCACCGCCGACGGCAATCTGGCCATCAGCGTCAGCGACAACAGCCTGGGCTTCGGAATGCGCGACCTGCCTGGCGGCGGCGCGCCCGGCAACGGCGAGACGCCCGGCGACATCACCTTCGATTTCGACGCCGACGGCGACGGCACCGCCGACGAGACCGTGAGGGGCTTTTCCAACTTCTTCGGCCTCAACGACCTGTTCGTCGACGGCCGCCCCACGGACACCTGGGATTCGGAGATCAAGTCGAAGGGCTTCTCCGCCTCGGTCGGAAACCTCCGCATCGCCGACGCCGGCGGCAACAGCACCACCATCGCCGTCGCCGCCGGTGCGTCGCTGGACGCCATCGCCGCCCAGATCAACGCCCAGACCGATGTCGACGTCCGTGCCTCGGTGGTGCCGGAGGGCGCCGGCTGGCGCCTGCGCATCACCCACGCCACCAACGGGGAGCTGTCCGTCACCGGCCCCGCGGCGAGCAATCTCGGCTTCGCCGCCTCGGCGAACGGCGCCGCCTTCAACCTGGATGTTCGCGACGACATCGTGGCCGACCCCGGCCGCCTGGGGCGGGCGGTGCTCCAGCACAACGGCACCGGCTATTTCGTCAGCGAAGGCGACAACACCGGCGTCATCGGCATGACCGAGGCCCTGAGCAACAAGCACCAGTTCGACAATGCCGGACGCGTCAGCCGCGGCGCCTATTCGCTGCCCGAGTTCGCCGCGACGGTGATTTCGCTCAATTCCGGCGCCGCCTCGGCCTCGGAGGACCGGCTGCAATATCAGCAGTCGCTGACCACCGACCTTAAGCACCAGCGCGATTCCGAGGCCGGCGTCAATCTCGATGAAGAGATGAGCGCCATGCTGGTGTTTCAGCAGGCCTACGGGGCCTCGGCCCGCATCATCACCGCCACCCAGCGCATGTTCGAGATTCTCGAGAACATCCGGTAAGTAGGACCAGGGAGGGTTTCCCATGACCCGCATCGCCACCGCCGCCTCCAACGAGCTTCTGCTCCGCAACCTGCTGGACATCCAGAAACGGGTCACGGAGACGCATCGCCAGGTCACCACCGAGCGCCGTCACAGCGACTACAAGGGCCTGGGGCTGGATGCCAATCGGGCGGTCAATTTCGAGAACGAACTGAACAGCGCCGAGCGGTTCATCCAGAACAACACCCTGGCCGACACCCGCATGAAGGCGACCGCGACCTCGATGGAGGCCATCCGCGAAACCATCAGCGAATTCCGCTCGCGGCTGAAGAACTACGCCGCCGGCGAGCCGCGCGAGCAACTGGAGACCGATGCCATCCAGCGCTTCGCCTTCCAGGCGATGAAGGACGTCGAATCCTATCTTAACGTGCAGTACAACGGCGACTTCATCTTCGCCGGCGGGCGGACCTCGCAACAGCCGGTTACCCTCGGCTATCGCACGCTGGAGGAGTTCCAGGCGGCTTTCGACGGCACCCCGGGCAACGAATTCGATCCCACCGCCGACCCCACCCAGTGGGACGGCATGTTCCACGACGACGGCACCACCCTGCGCCACCGCATCGACGTCAACCAGGAAGTGCAGATCGCCGTCCCCGCCAGCGCCGATCTCTTCACCAAGGCGCTGGAGGCGATGGGCAAGATCGCCCAGGGCGACCTCGCCAACAACGTCCCGGGGCGCCCCAACGAGGCCCTGGACCTGCTGGAGGACTCGCTGAGCGGCATGGAATCGGCGCAATACACCCTGGCCAACAGCAGGCTGGCGATCAACGACCGCAACGACAAGCACGAGACCTACGCCAACTTCCTGAAGGACCGGCTGGCGGACCTGCAGCATGTCGACACCACCGAGGCGGTGACGCGGCTGATGGAC
>JAWLGJ010000042.1:0-25833 GCA_041685145.1 Magnetospirillaceae bacterium
ACATCGAGACGGTGGTCCAGGACGCCATCGATCTGGTGGCGCGGCACGCCGACGAAAGCGGCCTGGCGCTGGCCAGCGCCGTCGACGAGGATTTGCCGTCCATTCGCGGCGACCGCGGACGCCTTGTGCAGGTGCTGGTGAACCTGTTGGCGAACGCGGTCCGCTTCACCCCCTCGGGCACCGTGCGCATCGAGGCGCGGGGCGAGGGTGACGGCGTGGTGCTGGAGGTCACCGACACCGGCATCGGCATGACCGCGGAGGAGGTGGAGCGCGCCCTCCAACCGTTCGGCCAGGTCGACGCCAGGCTGTCGCGGCGCTACGACGGCACCGGCCTCGGCCTGCCGCTGGCCCGCTCGCTGGTGGAACTGCACGGCGGCACCTTGACCGTGGACAGCCGCAAGGGCGAGGGCACGCGGGTGGTTGTCCGCCTGCCGTCGGCGCCGCCGGACAGTGCCGATCCCACGCCTTCGGCACAAGGCTGATATTCCTTCACGGCATTGATGCCGTCGTATCCGTGACCAACCTTCTTGACAGGAATGACCGGCACGGGCCGGCAAGGCCGGTTCGGCCTGAATGAGAAGGAGGAGGTCATGAACATGCGCGACCTGGTTCGTTGGCCTCGCAGCCGTTCGGTGGTCGAGCGGGCGGACAACCCGTTCCTGTCGCTGCGCCAGGACATGGACCGCCTTTTCGAGGACTTCTGGCGGGAATGGGACGTTCCCGCCCTGGCACGGGGGGCTCCTCCGGGGCCTTTCCCTCGGTGGAGATCGAGGAGGACGACAAGGAGATTCGCATCGCCGCCGAATTGCCCGGCATGGAGGAGAAGGACGTCGACGTCGTGCTGAACGACAGTATCCTTACCTTGCGCGGCGAGAAGAAGGGCGAAAAGGCGGAAAAGCGCGAGGGCGGCAGCTATTCCGAACGCTATTACGGCCGCTTCGAGCGTTCGTTCACGCTGGGCTCCGATGTCGATGCCGACAAGGTTTCCGCGCGCTTCGACAACGGCGTGCTGACCGTCACCCTGCCGAAGAGCGAGACGGCGCGCGAGAGGGAAAAGCGCATTCCCATCGGCAAATAGCCCCACCCCCGGACAGGCTCCCGCGCCTGCCCGGGGCTATTCTTCCTCGGCGGTGCCGCGCAGCAGGCGGGTGGGGAAGCCGGCGCGTTGCAGGCCGGTGACGATGTCGGCGATGTGGCCGCGGTCGGTGGTTTCCACCAGCACGTCGACCTCGGCCATCTTCACCGGCACGTCCATGAACAGGCGCTGGTGGAAGATCTCGATGATGTTGCCGCCGCCCTTGGCGATGACCTCGGCGGTGCGCGCCAGGGCGCCGGGGGCGTCGTCGATCTCGATGCGCAGCCGCGCCAT
Source organism: Magnetospirillaceae bacterium (assembly GCA_041685145.1). GTDB lineage: Bacteria > Pseudomonadota > Alphaproteobacteria > Rhodospirillales > Magnetospirillaceae > JAWLGJ01. The sequence goes on from JAWLGJ010000042.1 coordinate 1,370, forward strand.
GCGCCCGGCGCGGCTGAGGCCGCGCATCAGGATCGAGGCCAGCAGGCGACCGTCGATGTTGCCGCCGCTTATCACCAACCCCACCCTTCGGCCGGCGAAACGCTGGGGGGCGCCCAGCACCGCCGCCAGCGGCGCCGCCGCCGCGCCCTCGGCGACGATCTTCTGGCGTTCGACCAGCAGATGCACGGCTCCCTCGATGGTTGCCTCCGGCACGGCCAGCACCTCATCGACCAGGCGGCGCACCAGCGGCAGGGTCAGGCGGCCGGGCGATTTCACCGCGATGCCTTCGGCCAGGGTGGAGCCGCCGCCGGGCGCCGCCTCGCCCCGCAGCGCCGCCCGCATGGATGCGTGCGCCGCCGCCTGCACGCCGATTACCGCGATGTCGGGGCGGCGGGACTTGGCGGCCAGCGCCATGCCGCCGATCAGCCCGCCGCCGCCCACCGGCACCACCAGAACGTCGAGGTCGGGCATGTCGGCCAGCATCTCCAGCGCGACGGTGCCCTGGCCGGCGATGACCTTGGGATCGTCGAAGGGGTGGACGAAGGCGCGGCCCTGGCGTTCGCCTAGGTGGCGGGCATGGTCCGCCGCCGCGGCCAGACTGTCGCCGTGCAGCACCACCTTTGCCCCATAGGCCTCGGTGCGCTCGATCTTCGTGAAGGGCGTGGCGCGGGGCATGACCACGGTGGCGGGGATGCCCAGCCGCCCGGCGTGGCGGGCGACGCCCTGGGCGTGGTTGCCGGCCGACATGGTGACGACGCCGGCCCGGCGCTGGGCGGCGTCCAGCGACAACAGCTTGTTCAGCGCCCCGCGTACCTTGAAGGCGCCGGTGTCCTGCAGGTTCTCCAGCTTCAGCCACACCTCGCAGCCGGCCATCTCCGACAGCGCCGGCGCGCGTATCGTGGGGGTGCGCAGCACGGCGCCGTCGATGGCGCGAGCGGCCGCTTCGACATCGGCGGCGGTGACGGCGTCGGCATCGGCTTCGGTCATGGTGCGGGCTCCAGCAGCAGGCGACGGTCGCCGGGGGCCAGGGTTACATACCCGCCGTCGCGCCAGCGCGCCAGCATGTCGCCGTAATGCCGCGACAGCGGATTGCCGGATTGCCCCGTGGCGATGACGAAGCGGCTGTCCTCCAGCGCCGCGAGGTCGAAGACCACGCGCAGGCCGGGGCCGTGGACGTGGCGGAAGGCGGTCGGGGCGCCGCCGTCATAGCTGCCGCGGTTGACGGTGAAGTCGCCGCCGTCGGTGGCGGCCGACAGCGACGCCAGCCGCCCGATCAGCGGCACATGCGCCAGCACCTCGTGGCGGAACTCCGCGCGGTGGGCATCGCCCCAGCGCCACCCGTCCATGTCCGCGCCCCCGGCCTCGCGCAGCGCCGCCAGCGCCTCCTCCAGGCTGGCGGCGGCAAGCGCGGGGCAGGGGGCGCCGGCCTCCTCGCACCACTGCGGCGCCGCCGTCAGCACATGGCGCAGGAAGCGCGGGTTCAGCATCCGCATGTCCTCGGCCAGCGGCCCCAGCGCCGGCGCCAGCAGACGCTGCTGGAGGCGGTGCAGCCACGCCAACGCGATCAACGGCTCCGGCCGGTCGCGGCGCATGTCGTGGTCCCAGCGCCGCAGCCGCTCCAAGGCCTCCCGTGCTGGTCCATCCGGCACCGGCGCCGCGTCCAGCAGCGCCAGCATCTCCGCCGCCATCGGCGAGACCGCATCCATCTGCATCCGGCGCATGGTGGCGGCGTCGTGGCGGGGCGCCGCCGCCAGCAGGGCGGCGATGCGTTCGGCACGGTAGGATTCCGGCCAGTGCGCCGCCAGCAGGTGGGGATAGTCGTCGCCGACGACGCGGTTGTTGGCGTTGACGATAATGCCGCCGGTGGGGTTGCGCAGCCGCGGCAGGGCCTCGAAGGGCAGCCAGCCCGTCCAGTCGTGCGCGCCGGTCCATCCCGGGCGGGGCAGGGTGCCGTCGCCGTCCTGCCGCATCGGCACGCGCCCCGGCACCACCAGCCCGATGGTGCCGTCGGCGGCGGCGAACATGACGTTCTGCTGAGGGCTGTGGAAGTCCCGCAGCGCCGCGACGAAACCTTGCCAGTCACGGGCGCGGTTGAGCCGGTACAGCCCCTGGGCGCTGCGGTCGTCGGGCTCGAACAGCGTCGCCGCCAGCGCCAGCACCGTCCCCGGCGGCGAGTCGTGCGCCACCAGATCCGACACCACCGGGCCGTGGCGGGTGGCGCGCACCTTCAGCACCTGCGGCGCGGCGTCCTTGACCTCGATGACCTCCCGGCGCTCGGCGAAGGGCGCGGGGCCTCGGGGGGTGAGATAGCCGCCGCCGGGGGCCAGCTTTTCGATGAAGACGTCCATCGTGTCGCTGTGGGTGGAGGTGATGCCCCAGGCGATGCGGCCGTTGTGGCCGATGACATGGAAGGGCACCCCCGGCGCGGTGGCGCCGGCGACGCTCCACTCCGGCGTCTCGACGCGCGCCAGATACCACAGGATGGGGGCCTTGAAGCCGAGATGGGGGTCGTTGGCCAGCAGGGGCCGCCCGCTGGCCGTGCGCGTGCCGGACACCACCCAGGCGTTGGAGGCAAGGTGGGGGCGCAGCGGGTCTGGCACCTCCGCCAGCAGCGCCGCCGCCGCGTCGTCCAGACCGGCGGCGGTGATGCTCGCCGCGCCGTCGCCGCCCCCCGTCCACAGGGCGGCGGCGCGTTCGGGGCCAAGGCGGGCGACGACGCGGGCGCGGCGCAACTCCTCCAGCCAATTGCCGGAAAGCTGCACCGCCATCAGCCGCCCCCAGACCAGCGAATCCGCCGGTCGCCACGGTTCTGGTCGGTGGCCGAGCAGCAGGAATTCCGGCGGCAGCGGACGGCCCGAGGTGTCCAGCCAGGCGTTCACCCCGGCGGCATAGGCCTCCAGCGCCGCCCGCGTCGCCGGCGCCAGATAGCGCAGGCTGGCCTCGGCAAGGCGGTACAGGCCGAAGGTCCGCACATAGCGGTCGTAGTCGAGCGCGGCGGCCCCGAACATCTCCGCCAGACGGCCCTGGCCGGCGCGGCGCATCACCTCCATCTGCCACAGCCGGTCCTGGGCATGGACGACGCCGAGGGCGAAATAGGCGTCGGCCTCGGTGCGGGCGCGGATGGTGGGGATGCCGTCGGCGTCGCGCAGCACCTCCACCGGCGCCTCCAGCCCCGGCAGGGCGAGGCGCCCCTCGGTCTGCGGCAGCGAGTCTCGCAACCACAGCAGCCCGCCGGCACCGCCCGCCGCCGCCAGCAGCAACAGCAGCAGCAGGGCGATGCCGAGGCGCCGGACCAGCGGGCGACGGCGACGGTTCATGGCGGCCTTCTTCACGGTTCGCGGCCTTGTACGCAATTATGCCTCCGCCCCGCAAGGCGCCAGTGGGATTCGTGCATCGCCGCCCGTGACAGCGCCCGTCCCCCGGGATTATCCTGCCGCCGCTGTTGGAGGGACGAGCCGATGCAACCGACGGAGCGCAGCCTGCTGGGCCTGGATTCGCGCGGCTTCCACCGCCTCGCCTACACGCAATGGGGCGGGGCGGCCGGCGACGCCGTGCTGTGCGTGCACGGACTGACGCGCACCGGCCGCGACTTCGACACCCTGGCGCGGGCGCTGGGCGCCGCGCGCCGCGTCGTCTGCCCCGACATGCCCGGACGGGGGCGCAGCGAATGGCTCGCCGAGCCCGCCGACTACGCCATGCCGCTCTATATGGCCGACATGACCGCGCTGCTGGCGCGCATGGACGTGGCGGCGGTGGACTGGGTCGGCACCTCGATGGGCGGCATCCTGGGAATGTTGGTGGCGGCGCGGCCGAACACGCCGGTGCGCCGCCTGGTGCTCAATGATGTCGGCGCCTTCCTTCCCAAGGCGGCGCTGGAGCGGATCGCCGCCTATGTCGGCAGCGACCCGCATTTCGGCACCGTCGAGGAGGGCGAGGCGTGGATGCGCGGCAGCATGACCACCTTCGGTCCGCTCGCCGACGACGACTGGCGCCATCTGGCCGCGCACGGTCTGCGCCGCGATTCCGCCGGCGGCTATCGTCTGCACTACGACCCCGACATCGCCAAGCCGATGTTCGACGGCGCCATCGACGACATCGACCTCTGGGCGGTGTGGGAGGCGATTCGCTGCCCGGTGCTTGTCATTCGCGGCGCCGACTCCGACCTTCTGCCGCAGGAGGTGGTGGAGGAAATGAAGCGCCGCGGACCGGGCTGCGAGGTGGTGACGTATGAGGGCGTCGGCCATGCCCCGATGCTGATGTCGCGCGAGCAGATCGCGCCGGTGGTCGACTGGCTGGACGCGCCGCGATGAGCGCCCGGGCTTCCCCGATGGCCGCAGTGGGCTTCGCCTCGGCGGCGCACAGCTTTTCCCACCTCTTCGAGCCCATTTTCTTCGTCGTCGCCCTGGTGCTGCCGGCCGAGATGGGGCTGTCCTACGAAGCCACCCTGACCCTGATCATCGCCGGCAAGATCCTTTTCGGGGTGGCGGCGCCGCTGATGGGCTGGCTCGGCGACCGCTGGAGTTCGCTGGGCATGATGGCGGTGTTCTTCCTGGGGGTGGGCGCCTCGGCGATCCTGACCGGGCTGGCGCAGGCGCCCTGGCAGGTGGCGGTGGCGCTGACCCTGCTGGGCCTTTTCGGTTCCATCTATCACCCGGTCGGCATCGCCTGGCTGGTGGCGAACGCCAAGAACCACGGCAAGGCGCTGGGCATCAACGGCTTTTTCGGCGCCCTGGGGACGGCGGTGGCGGGGGTGGTCGCCGGCGGCCTGATCGCGGTGTCGGGGTGGCGCGCCGCCTTTGTGCTGCCCGGCGTCGTGGTGCTGCTGACGGGGGTTGTCTTCGTGCTGCTGATGCGGCGCGGGGTGCTGGCAGAGGCCCGCATCGTGCGCGCCAACAGCAGCGGCGCGCCGCGTGCCGACGCCATCCGCGCCGCGATGGTGCTGGGCGTGACGATGATCTGCGGCGGCATGGTCTATCAGGCCACCCAGGCGGGGCTGCCCAAGCTGTTCGACGAGCGCCTGGGCGAGCTTGGCATCGTCGGCATCGGCGGCGGCGTCACCCTGGTCTATTTGTTCGCGGGCGCGTTCCAAATCGGCGTGGGCTGGCTGGTGGACCGCTATCCGCTGAAATACGTCTATGCCGGCGCCTATCTGGCGCAGGTGCCGTTGCTGCTGCTTGCGGCGGCGGTTTCGGGGCTGCCGCTGCTGGTGGTGGCGCTGATGATGGTAACCCTGAACGTCGGCGGCCTGGTGCCCGAGAACGTGCTGCTGGCCCGTTATGCGCCGCCGAAATGGCGCGGCACCGCCTATGGCATGAAGTTTGTGCTCGCCTTCGGGGTCAGCTCGCTGGGGGTGCCGCTGGTGTCGCTGGTGCGCGGCGCGGCCGGCGAGGTGGCGCTGGTCTTCGCGGTGCTGGCCGGGTTTGCGGCGGTGGTGACGGTGGCGGCGCTGCTGCTGCCCGCCGAGGACCGCAAGACAGCCGCCCCGGAACCTGCCCCGGCGGCCGAGTAGGGGCGCAGCGAAGACGCCTCGCGATTTTGAATGGCGGCAACCCTCAAATTGCGGGCCGTGTCATTCGGCTTGCAGCGTGTTTGGAATTTCCCTAACTAAAGGCTAGCGACGCGTGATGTCGGAGGGGGAAGTGGACGGGAGAAACGCGGCCGAGAATCGGCCCAAGCTCGGCCACTTCAGCCTTGGCGACCATTATAGCCGGCGCGGACTTGGCTTGTTCGCCCTGGCGGCCGTGATCGCCGTTGCTTTCCTTGCCGATACGGTCGTCCCCGATGGCTTTTCGGGGAACGTCCTTTACGTTGTTCCCATCATCCTTGCCGGAGCGCTGGGGCTGGGTTCGCCCTATCTATGGGCGGCGGGGGCGACGGTGCTGTCGGTCATCAGTTCCTTTCTGGCTCCGCCGGGCTTGGCCGTACCCTGGGAAATCGCCGACCGTATCACGACGGTCGCGGTGCTTTGGACAATGGCGGCGCTGGTGCACCGGCTGGAATATCAGCGGGCGAGGGCACGGGCGGCGCAAAGCGAAGCGGTGCAGGCGAATCTTCAGAAAGCCCGCTTCCTGGCCGCGGCCAGCCATGATCTTCGCCAACCGGCGCAGTCGTTGGCCCTTTTGAATGAGGTGCTGCGCCAACGCTCCTCAGGCACGGGTCTCGAACAAGTGGTCGAGCCGCTGGACCGGGCGATCACGGCCTTGAACTTCATGCTTTCGCGACTCATGGAACTTTCAAGTCTCGATGCGGGGGCCGTGCATCCGCATTTCAGGAGCGCCGACCCTTCGCCGATGCTGCTGCGTTTGAGCGAGACTTACAAACTTCGGGCGCAAGAGAAGGGCCTGCGGTTCCGATTGCGGCGGCATTTTTCCGGCACGATCCGAACCGATCCCCAGTTCCTGGAGCGCATTCTGCATAACTTGCGCGACAATGCCTTGAAGCACACAAAGCGGGGGTTCGTCTCCCTCGACTGCCTGCGGCGTGGCGACGAGGTCATCTTCCGGGTCCGCGACAGTGGCGCCGGCATCGCACCGGAGCATGTCGAAGCGATTTTCGAGGAGTTTTTTCAGGTCGGCAACGACCATCGTGACAGCAGGAAGGGGCTGGGCCTGGGGCTGGCGGTGGTGCAGCGTTCCGTGCAGTTGCTCGGCGGAAGGGTCCAGGTGCGTTCGCGGTTCGGCCGGGGGACGACCTTCACCGTCCGTCTGCCGCTGAAGGCGGAGGCGCCCTGCCACTAGCCTTCTTGATGAGGGGCCGGCGGCCCGTTGCAATTGCGCCGTCGTCTCGGCCATCATGGGCGCACCTGGAACGGGAGTTATCGCGGTGCCGCAATCCATTCCCTACAGCGACGCCTATCTGCGCGGGATCCTGCAGTCGGTGCGCACCATCGCCCTGGTGGGGGCCTCGGCGAACTGGAACCGGCCCAGCTACTTCGTGATGAAGTACCTGCTGGACAAGGGCTACCGGGTAATCCCCGTCAATCCCGGCCAGGCCGGCAAGGAAATCCTCGGTCAGACGGTGTATGCGTCGCTGCGCGACATCCCCGAGCCCGTGGACATGGTCGACGTGTTCCGCCGCTCCGACCAGGTCGGCCCCATCGCCGAGGAGGCCGTCGCCATCGGCGCCAAGGTGCTGTGGATGCAGCTTACCGTCATCAACCACCAAGCCGCCTCGATGGCCGAGGCGGCGGGCCTGAAGGTGGTCATGGACCGCTGTCCCAAGATCGAATTCGGCCGCCTGTGCGGTGAATTGGGGTGGAGCGGGGTGAACACCGGCGTCATCTCCAGCCGCGTGCGCCAGGCGCCGCGGCCGGGCGCAGAGGCCGCCGCGGAGGCGGACGGAGAGGGGGCCGGGCAGGAGGTCGGCGACGAGTGGGGCTTCGAGACCCGCGCCGTTCACGCCGGCGCCGCGCCCGACCCCACCACCGGCGCCCGCGCCACCCCCATCTATCAGACCACCAGCTATGTCTTCGACGACGTCGAGGAGGCGGCCAGCCTTTTCAACCTTCAGACGTTCGGCTACATCTATTCCCGCCTGACCAATCCCACCGTGTCGGTGCTGGAGGAACGCATCGCCAATCTGGAGGGCGGGCGCGGCTGCGTGTGCGCGGCCTCGGGCCACGCGGCGCAGTTCCTCACTTTCTTCACCCTGCTGGAGCCGGGCGACGAGTTCATCGCGGCGCAGAACCTCTATGGCGGCTCGCTGACCCAGTTCGGCGTCAGCTTCAAGCGCCTGGGCTGGACCTGCCGCTTCGTCGATCCCACCGCGCCGGAGAACTTTCGCAAGGCGCTGACGCCTAAGACCAAGGCCATCTTCATCGAGGCCCTGGCCAATCCCGGCGGCGTGGTGGTGGACGTCGAGGCGGTGGCGAAGATTGCCCACGAGGCCGGCATCCCGCTGATCGTCGACAACACCCTGGCGACGCCTTACCTGTGCCGTCCCTTGGACTGGGGCGCGGATATCGTCACCCACTCCACCACCAAATTCCTGGGCGGCCACGGCAATTCCGTCGGCGGCGCCCTGGTGGAATCGGGCCGGTTCGACTGGGCGCAGAATGACAAATTCCCGACGCTGACCCAGCCCGATCCGGCCTATCACGGCCTGACCTTCTACGAGACCTTCGGCGATTTCGGCTTTACCATGAAGGCGCGCGCCGTGAGCTTGCGCGATTTTGGCCCGGCGATGAGCCCGCAGAACGCCTTCTACACCATTACCGGCATCGAGACCCTGCACCTGCGGATGCAGCGCCACGTCGAGAACGCGCGCAAGGTGGCGGCGTTCCTCGACGCCCACCCGCAAGTGGCGTGGGTGTCCTATGCCGGGCTGCCCTCCAGCCCCTTTTTCGAGTTGGCGCGGAAATACATGCCGCTGGGGCCGGGGGCGGTGTTTACCTTCGGCGTCAAGGGCGGCTACGACGCGGGGGTGAAGGTGGTCGAGAACGTGCGCCTGTTCAGCCATCTGGCCAATATCGGCGACACCCGCAGCCTTATCCTGCACCCGGCCTCGACCACCCACCGCCAGTTGACCGACGAGCAGCGCCTGAAGGCGGATGCCGGCGACGACGTCGTCCGCCTGTCGATCGGCATCGAGACCGCGGACGATTTGATCACCGACCTCGACCGCGCCCTGGCGGCGGCGGCGCGGCCATGACCAATTTCATCGTTGACGCGGGCGGCCCCGCTGGCGAACCCTTGCTTCGCTAATGCAGCAAAGGGAGCGCGATCATGGCCATCGATCCCGAGGATCTGGAGCCGCGGCCGAAACCGGCGTGGCAGAAGCCGACCCTGGATCCGTTGTCGATCGAGGAGTTGCAGGCGTATATCGGCGAGCTTGAGGCCGAAATCGCCCGCGTGCGCGAGGCCATCGCCCGCAAGCAGCAGGACCGCGCCGGCGCCGAATCGCTGTTCCGCAAAGCCTGATTCATCGTTCGTGGAGGAAGACCAGCCGTGCTGAAGGGGAAAACCGCCGTCGTCACCGGCTCGACCAGCGGCATCGGTCGCGGCATCGCCACGGCCCTGGCGGCCGAGGGCTGCCATGTCATGCTCAACGGGTTCGGCGAGCCCGCCGAGATCGCCGCGTTGCAGGCCTCGCTGGCCGAACGCTACGGCGTGCAGGTGCTCTACGGCGACGCCGATTTGGCGACCGGCGACGGTGCCGAGGGGCTGATCCGCGAGGCCGAGCGGCGCCTGGGGGGCGTCGATGTCCTGGTCAACAACGCCGGCATCCAGCATGTGGCGCCGGTCGAGGAATTCGCGCCCGAACGCTGGGACGCGGTGATCGCGGTCAACCTGTCCTCGGCCTTCCACACCATCCGCGCCGCGTTGCCGGGCATGAAGGCGCGGGGCTGGGGGCGCATTGTCAACGTGGCCTCGGCGCACGGGCTGGTGGCCTCGGTCAACAAGGCCGCCTATGTCGCCGCCAAGCACGGCGTCATGGGCCTGACCAAGGTGGTGGCGCTGGAAACGGCGCAGACCGGCGTCACCTGCAACGCCATCTGCCCCGGCTGGGTGCTGACGCCGCTGGTGCAGAAACAGATCGAGGCCCGCGCCCAGGCCCAAGGGGTGTCGGTGGACGACGCCGGTTACGACCTGCTGATCGAAAAGCAGCCCTCGGGCCGCTTCACCACCGTCGAGCAGATCGGCGCGCTGGCGGTGTTCCTGTGTTCGCCGGCGGCCGACAACATCACGGGCACGCCCTTGCCGGTCGACGGCGGGTGGACGGCGCAATGACGGCCGTGGCGCAGCCCGTGCCGGCGCGCGGCGACTATCCGTTCTTCACCGCCATGAAGACCCGCTGGTCGGACAACGACATGTTCGGCCATGTCAACAACGTCATGTATTACCGCCTGTTCGAGATCGCGGTGGTGGATTTCCTTGCCGGGCCGGTGGACCTGGACTTGATGGCGACGCCGGTGGTGCCGTTCGCGGCCGAAAGCCTGTGCCGGTTCCGCAAGCCCCTGAGCTTCCCGGAGATCGTCGATGCGGGGTTGGGGATCGAGCATTTGGGGAAGAGCAGCGTGCGCTATGGCATCGCCCTGTTCCGCCAGGGCGAGGACGAGCCCGCCGCTTACGGCTATTGGGTGCATGTCTTCGTCGACCGCGCCACGCAGGCGCCGACGCCGATCCCGGCGCCGGTGCGCGATGCCTTCAGCCGGTTTTTGATTCCGCCGCAAGTCTGAGGGGGAGGCGATGCCCGACGCCGAGCTTGTCCGTTCCGTCTGCCCCCACGACTGCCCCAGCACCTGCGCGTTGCTGGTCGAGCGGCTGCCGGGCGGGCGGGTCGGCAAGGTGCGCGGCCATCCCGACCAGCCCTTCACCGAGGGCGTCATCTGCAACAAGGTCGCCCGCTACGGCGAGCGCGTGCACCATCCCGAGCGCGTGCTGCATCCGCTGCGCCGCGTCGGCCCCAAGGGCAGCGGCCGCTTCGCCCGCATCGCGTGGGACGAGGCCCTGGACGAGATCGCGGACAGGTTCGCCACCGCCGCCGCCGAACGGGGGCCCGAGGCGGTGTGGCCGTATCTGTACGGCGGCACCCTGGGGCTGGTGCAGCGCAACGCGGTCGAGCGCCTGCGCCGGGTGATGGGCTGGTCCGAGCAGAAGCGCACAATCTGCACCGCCATCGCCGCCGCCGGCTGGATGGCGGGGGTGGGCGCCAAATGGGGCAGCGACCCCACCGAGATGGCCGAGGCCGACCTGATCGTGCTGTGGGGCACCAATGCGGTGGCGACGCAACTGGGCGTCATGCACTGGGCCGGCAAGGCCAAGCTGAGGCGCGGGGCCCGCATCGTGGTCATCGACCCCTACCGCACCCCCACCGCCGCCAAGGCCGACCTGCATCTGCCGCTGCGGCCGGGGACCGACGCGGCGCTTGCCTGCGCGGTGATGCATGTGCTGCTGAAGGAGGGTTTGGCCGACCGCGACTTCCTCGCCCGCCTGACCGACTTCGACGCCGGTATCGAGGAGCACCTGGCGGCGCGCGGCCCTGGGTGGGCGGCCGCCATCACCGGCTTGCCCGCCGCCGACATCGAAGCCTTCGCCCGCCTCTACGGCGGCACGCGGCGCAGCTACATCCGCGCCGGTTACGGCTTTACCCGCCACCGCAACGGCGCCGCCGCCATGCACGCGGTAAGCTGCCTGCCGGCGGTGACCGGCGCCTGGCGCGAGCGCGGCGGCGGCGCCCTGTGGGCGATGAGCGACCTGTACCACCTGGAGCGGAGCGTCTTCGACGCCGGCGACCGCCGCGATCCCTCGGTGCGGGTGCTGGACATGTGCCGCATCGGCCCCATCCTCACCGGCGAGGCGCCGGAACTGGGCGACGGGCCGCCGGTGACGGCGATGCTGGTGCAGTGCTCCAATCCGGCCGCCGTGGCGCCCGATCTGGAGGCGGTGCGGCGCGGCTTCCTGCGCGAGGACATGTTCCTGGCCGTGCACGAGCAGTTCCTGACCGACACGGCGAAGCGGGCCGACATCGTGCTGCCGGCCACGACCTTCCTGGAGCACGACGACCTCTATACCGCCGGCGGCCACCGCTTCCTGCAGGTGGCGCGGGCGGTGGTGCCGCCGCAGGGCGAGGCGCGCAGCAACCACGAGGTGGTGGCGGCGCTGGCGCGGCGGCTGGGGGCGGAGCACGAGACCTTCGCCATGACCGCCTGGGAGATCATCGACCGCGGCCTGCGCGGCGCCGGTCAGCCCGGCGCCGACGCGCTGGAGGGCATCGGCTGGCACGACTGCGGCCGTAACTTCGAGACGATGCACTTCCTGGAGGGGTTCGGCCATCCCGACGGCCGATTCCGGTTCCGCCCCGACTGGGCGGCCCTGGGGCCGGACGGGCACCGGATGCCGCCGCTGGTCGATCACATGGCGGTGGCCGAGGACCGGGACGCCGGGCACCCCTTCCGGCTGGTGGCGCCGCCGTCGCGCCATTTCCTCAACACCAGCTTTACCGAAAACCCGGTGCTGCGGCGCATGGCCGGCCGCCCCACGGCCCTGGTGCACCCGGACGTCTGCGCGCGCATGGGGCTGGCGGCCGGCGACCTGGTGCGCATCGGCAACCACCGCGCCTCGGTGGTGGTGAATGTCGAACCGGCCGCGGGCCAGCACCCCGACACGGTGGTCGTCGAGGGAACCTGGCCGGCCGAATGTTTTGTGGAAGGTGGCGGCATCAACCGCCTTGTCGGCGCGGAACCGGCGTCGCCGAACGGTGGCGGCGCCTTCCACGATACCGCCGTGTGGCTGCGGCCGGAGCGGTAGGCCCGCGCCGCGGCGCCGTGGCGGTTGTTATTCCTTGATGCCGAAGCCGCCGAAACGCTTCTTGAACTTGGCAAGCTGGCCGCCGGTGTCCATCAGGCGGTGCACGCCCGTCCACGCCGGATGCGACTTGGGGTCGATGTCCAGGCGCAGCACGTCGCCGGGCTTGCCATAGGTGGAGCGCGTCGTGAATTCGGTACCGTCGGTCATGACGACGGTGATCTCGTGGTAATCGGGGTGAATGTCCGGCTTCATCGCTGTCTGCTCCCAAATCGAGGCGGCCTGTATAGCCAAGGCGGCGGCGCCGCGCAAGCCCGCGCCCGTCCCGAGGGTTTGGATTTCGTCGCCGCATGGTCATAATGCACACGCCCCGCCGCCGCAACGGTTGTCGCCATGTCGCCGCGTCTGCTGATCTTTCTTGCCTCCGGAGTTGCCGCCCTGGTGGGCGCCGCCGCCGCCGTCGGCGCGATGGCGCTGCTGTTGGAGCATCTGGACGCCTATGAGGCCGGCACGCTGCTGGTGTTCGGCGGCGGCGCCGCCTTCGTCGTGCTGGCGGCGGGGGCGGTGGTGTGGGCGCTGGTCGACGCGGCGGTGACGGCGCCGCTGTCGGCGGTGATTCGCGGCGCGGAGACCACCCTGCACGCCAATCCGCGCCACCGCATCGAGGTGCCGTCCTTCCATGCCCTCGGCGAGTTGCCGCGCACGGTCAACGAGATGGCGGAACGGGTGGCGGCGGCCGACGAGGCGGCCAGGCACGCCGTCGCCGAGGCCACCGCCACTGCCGAAGAGCACAAGAGCCGGCTGGCGGCGATCCTGCTCGACCTGCGCGAAGGCGTGGTGGTGTGCAACCTCAACCACAAGATTCTGCTCTACAACCAGATGGCCCTCAAGCACCTGCACATCTCGGGCGAGCTGGGGCTGGACCGGCCCTTGTTCAGCCTGCTGGCGCGCGAGCCGGTGATGCACGCCTTCCGGCGCCTGCGGATGCGGGTCGCCGAGGGGCGCCACAAGAGCCACCCCCACGGCGCCGCCATGCCCTTCGTGTGCGGCACCCCCGACGGCGGCCGGCTGTTCCAGGCGCAGATGAGCCTTATTCTGGACCGCGACGCCATGCCGCGCGGCTATGTGCTGTCGTTCCTGGACGCGACCGAGGATGTCGAGGCCTATGGGCGTCGCGATGCCCTGCTGCGGCGGGCGATCGAGGACTGGCGCGCGCCGCTGGCTAGCTTGCGAGCCGCCGCCGACGCCGGCCGCCTGGAGGAGGTCCGCAAGCAGTCCGCGGCGCTGGAGGAGCGGCTGGACGACATCGCCGCCGCCTATCACGAGGTGGTGGCCGGCGGCTGGCCGATGGGCGATCTGTATTCGGCGACGCTGCTGGAGATGGTGGCGCGCCGTCTGGCGGAGTCCTCTGACATCGTCGTCAACCTCATCGACCTGCCGCATTGGCTGCACGGCGATTCCTATTCCCTCACCATGACCCTCGAACTGCTCATTCGCCGCCTGAGCGAGCACTGCGGGCGCCGCGTCTTCGACGTCGAAGCCGAATCCGACACCGACACCGTGTATATCGACGTCATCTGGGAGGGCGAGCACGTCGCCGACCCGGTGCTGGAGCAATGGATGGATGCGCCGCTGCCGCATGAACTGGGCGGGTTGACCGTGCGCGACGTCCTGGAGCGCCATCGCGGCGGCCTCGCCAGCGGGCCGCACGCGGCCGGGCAGGCGCGGCTGCGCCTGCCGCTGGTGCGCGGCCGCCAGGCGCGCACCGAAACCGCGCCGCTGCCGCCGCGGCCGGAATTCTATGACCTGGAGCTTCTGCATCAGCCGGCCGTGGAGGGGGAACTTCTGGAACGGCCGCTACGCTCGCTGGCCTATGTCGTCTTCGACACCGAGACCACCGGGCTGCAGCCTTCGCGGGGCGACGAGATCATTTCCATCGCCGGCGTGCGGGTGGTCAACGGGCGCATCCTGACCGGCGAGACCTTCTCGCGGCTGGTCAATCCGGGGCGGCCGATCCCCAAGGCGTCGATCCGCTTTCACGGCATTACCGACGACATGGTGCGCGAGCGGCCGGGCTTGCGGGTGGTGCTGCCGCAGTTCCACGCCTTTGCCGGCGACGCCGTGCTGGTGGCGCACAACGCCGCCTTCGACATGAAGTTCCTCAAGCTGAAGGAGGCCGAGTGCGGCGTCTTCCTGGACAATCCCGTCCTGGACACGCTGTTGCTGTCGGCCTTGCTGCACGACCACACGCCGCAGCACGACCTCGACGCCATCGCCCAGCGCCTGGGCATCGAGGTGACCGGCCGCCACACCGCCCTGGGCGACTCCCTGACCACCGCCGGCGTGTTCGTGCGGATGATCGGGCTGCTGGAGGCCCGCGGCATCACCACGCTGGGCGAGGCGCTGGAGGCTTCCAAGCGCATGGTGGCGATCCGGGCGCGTCAGGCGGATTTCTGACCCGCGCCGCCACCGTTAAGGTAGCGGCCGGCGAACTCCTCGGGCGGCAGCGGGCGGTCGAAGTGGTAGCCCTGCGCGATGTCGCAACCCAGATCCGCCAGCCGCGCCATCGTGTCCCGGTCCTCGACGCCTTCGGCCACGACGGTCAGGCCCAGATTGTGCGCCAGTTCGATGGTCGAGGCGACGATGGCGGCGTCGCGGGCGTCGGCGGCGATGTCGCGGATGAAGGTCTGGTCGATCTTCAGCACCGTCGCCGGGATCGTCTTGAGGTAGGACAGCGACGACGCCCCCACGCCATAGTCGTCGATGGCCAGTCGCAGGCCGGCGTCGCGCAGGCGGTGCATGTTCGCCCGCATGGTGTCGCTGGCGCCGGTCAGGGCGCTTTCGGTGATCTCGATCTCGATCAGGTCGGGCGGGACGTCTAGCTCCCGCAGCGTCGCCTCGATGGGCTTGACCATGTCCGGCACGAGGAAATCGCGGGCCGAGAAATTCACCGCCACCACGCAGGGATGCCCCGCCCGCCGCCACTGCGCCAGTTGGCGCAGCGCCTTGCGCAGGATCGCCTGGGTCATCGACCACATGATACCGGTTTCCTCGGCCAGCGGCACGAACATGCCCGGCGAAATGTTGCCGCGCTGCGGGTGCCGCCAGCGCACGAGCGCTTCGCAGCCGTCCAGGCCGCCGTCGCCGAGGCGGATCTTGGGCTGATACAGCAGGTGAATCTGCGGTGTCTCCAGGGCTTGGTGAAGCTGCCCCAGCAGTTCCAGCCGTGCCCGGCGCTCGTCCTCCTCGCGCTCCGCTCCCTCGGCGGCGCCGGCATAGCGCCCGCTGCGATGGTTGTCCTGCGCGCCCGCCGCCGCTCGGCGCAGCAGCAATTCCGCATCGGCGCCGTCATCGGCGGTGCCGACGTGCCCCAGGCTCGGCTCCGGCGCCACCGGAACCCCGCTCAGCATCACCGGTTCGCGCAGCCGGTTGAGGAGGCGGGCGGACAGGGCTGGCGAGGGCCGCCGCGCCGAGACCAGCGCGAAGTCGGCCTCGCTGACCCGGAAGGGAGGGGCGATGAAATCCGCCTGCTCGGCCACTTCCTCCAGCCGCGCCGCTACCTGACGGATGAAGACGACGGCGGAGCCGTAGCCGAAGGCGGCGGTGACGCTGGCGAAGCCGGTGACATGGATGACAAACAGCCCCTCGGTGCGGCGGTCGCGCAGGATGGCCGGCGCCACCGCACGGAACGACGCCAGATTGGGCAGCCCGGTTTCGCGGTCGACATACCCGGCCAGCCGCAATTCCCCGGTCACCGACTTCAACAGATTTGCGCCGCTGCCGGTGACCATCCCCGCCAACAGGAAAAAGCCCAGGCGCGCCATCCAGTTGGCCGTGGTCTGCATTTCGCCGCTGGCGGTGTCGATGGGCATCAGCGGCCCCAGCGCCAGGCCCGCCCCCGCCGCCGCCAGCACCCCGCCCGGGATGCCGAAGGACAGCGCCGCGATGATGATGGGGACATAGGCCAGGTGCGCCGGCGAATTGCGCGTGCCGCCGGTGGCGTGAACGATCAGCGCCGTCACCGCGATCATCGCCGCGATGATCAGGAAGAACAGCGCCGCTTCGCGCAGTCGCGGCCGCAGCCAGATATCGAGGACGGTCCGGCGCCCCGGCAACGGCACCAGGCTTTCCGTCGCCCTCGCGCCGCCACCCAGTCGCAGAAAGGCGATCCCATCGCCGGTGGAGCCCTCGACCCAGCGGTCCATCATGAAGCCTCCATGCCCATCGCGGCTTGTGGCCAGTCGTGGCCTGTGGAACGAGGCTAGATCGCCCGCCGTGGTAGTGCAAAGACCATCCGCCTGCCACCAGCCGAAGGCGTAATCCAATCGAATGATCAGAAAACGTCGGCGGTGAATTCGAGGCGCACCCGCTTGCGCAGGGAATCGACGCTGCGGAAGGCGTCGAGGAGGTCTTCCTTCTCGTGGCGGCTGAGGCTTTGCGGCTTGACGTAGTTGGAAACCTTGCGCCCGGCAAGGAAGTCGGCGACCTGCTGGCGCAGCAGCAGATTGGTGATGATCTGGAAAGCGCGGTTGAGGCCTTCGCGCTCCTCGGCGTCGAGGACGCCGATCTCGTGCAGGGCGGCGATCCGCCCCAGGGTCGAGGTCACCGCCACCCCTTCGCGAAGCGACAGCAGGCGCACCGCCTCCACCAGCGGCAGGGTGCCGGTGTATTTGAGATTGATCTCGCCGCGGTGCTTGCGGTTGTCCTTCTCGGTGATGAAGCGACCGAACAGCCCCAGGGCAACGTTGTGGTCGGCCTCTTCCTCGAACATCTGCCGCAGGAAGGGGTGGTTGCGACGGGTCATGGCGACGGTGTGCTCGCGCAGTTCCTGCGCCAGGGCGCGCTCGCCCCAAACCGGCTGAAAGTCGAAAAAGATGTCCGAGAGGCGAATGGCGACGACGCTGCGCTTGCGCCCCCAGGCGGTGATCTGCTGCTTCCACTGCGACAGCGTCTTGCGCCACAGCGGGTTGACGGCCATGCAATAGCCCCGGCACAGCGGGAAGCCGACTTCGGCCAGGGTGGTGTTCAGGCGGTCGGCCAGTTCGGTGAAAAAGGCGTCGATGCGGTTGTGTTCGGCATCGGGATAGTCGGCGAGGACGAAGCCGTTGTCCTGGTCGGGATAGATGTAGTTCTCGCCCCGCCCCGACGAGCCCATGACGATGACGCAGAAGGCCACCGGCGCCTCGCCCCACCCTTGAGTGCGCATGTCGTCGAGGCACAGATTGGTCAGGCGGCGATAGATGTCGTTGTTGACGTGCGTCAGCAGGGCCTGGATTTCGGGGGCGGGGACGCCGTCGGCGAACAACTCGCGCGCCAGTTCGACCTGCGCCGCCTTGACCTCGCGCACCCCGTCCAGGGTGCCTTCGTGGGTCAGGCGGTCGATTTGCTGCACCATCTGCTGCGACGCCACCGCCAGGGCATCGTGCAGATCGAGCATTCCGGCCAGCACTCCGTCGCCATCGACGGCCGGCATGTGCCGCAGACCCCGCCGCCGCATATGACCAATGGCATGGTACAAATACTCGTCGTCCGGGATGGTGTAGACAGGGTGAGTCATGACTTCGTCAACCGGGGTATGCGGCGATACGCGAAAGGCTACCCGCCGCACCACGTCTTGTTCGGTAACTATCCCATGCACGCGGCCGGCGTCGTCTACAATGATGGTGTAAGAGGCGCGATGCCCCGTCATTCGGGCGACCGCTTCGCCGCAAGTGGTGCCCGTGCCGACGGCAAGGGGAACGGTGCGCATGAAGTCGCGCACCAGCTTTGAATAGATCGCCGTCTGGGACCGCATCACAGCCTCCCCGCCAAGCCGCCCGCGCGCGTGCCTGCGCGCAGGCTATCCCTAAGGTCATGGCGCGTCTAGTAGTTTGGTGAGATTATTGTGTGCAAATAAGGGACTATTTACGGCGCAAAAGATTTTGCCGCATTGTGCATAGGCATCAATGGTGATATTTGTATTCGTTGGCACGGTGCTCCCACTGGGGCCGTGACACCTTGGTGGCGCCGCGACACAATGAAGAACCTCTGGGGCACCCAGGGGGGGGGCGGACAAGGGAGGACGGTTATCGGTTCTCTTGGTTCACCAGCGCCCTGTCGCACGAAGCAAGGCCCGCGCGATGCGCAGGGCAGGCGGTCGTGCTGTTGCCGCGTTTCGGTGCGCCAGCCCCCCGAAGGCGCTCGCCATCCAGTCCAAGAAAGCATCAACCGATTGGGTCGACCACGCATGACGACGGTCATGCCATGAGGGGAGGTCTGTAACTTGCACGCAAAAGTAATTTGGCTTTTTGCGTTCGTAGCCTTGTACTGGGCCTACTGTATTTTCTGGGGCATCAAGGGCATGCGAACGGCAAAAACGGCCAGCGATTACTTTATCGCCGGCCGTAAATTGTCGATGTGGGTGTTCGTGCTTGCCGCGACGGCCACGTCCTTCTCCGGCTGGACGTTCATGGGCCATCCCGGCCTGGTGTACCGGGACGGCTTCCAATACGCCTACGCCTCGTTCTACACCATCACCATCCCGTTCACCGGCGTCATGTTCCTGAAGCGCCAGTGGATGCTGGGCAAGCGCTTCGGCTATGTGACGCCGGGCGAGATGCTGTCCGACTACTTCCAGGGCGACTTGATCCGCATCCTGACGGTGATCGTGGCGCTGCTGTTCTCGATCCCCTATCTGGGGGTTCAGCTCGGCGCCTCTGGCTTCCTGTTCGAGGTGCTCACCGACGGGCTCGTGGGTCGCGACTTCGGCATGTGGGTGCTGTCGCTGGTGGTGTTGATCTATGTCGCCTCGGGCGGCCTTCGGGCGGTGGCCTATGTGGACACCCTGCAGTGCATCCTGCTGGCGCTGGGCATCATCATCACCGGCTTCATCGCCTATGACGCCCTGGGCGGCTGGTCGGCTTTCAACGCCGCGATGGCCGAACTGGGCCAGAATCCGGAGGTGGGCCGGTGGGGGGCGACCCCTGACGGGCACAACACCTATCTGGCCATTCCGGGCGTCATCCAGTTCACCGCCGGGCTGGGCAAGGAAACCCCCGTCGGTGGGTTGTGGACCGGCGTCATGTGCCTGACCTACATGTTCGCGCTGATGGGCATTCAGTCGGCCCCGGCGTTCTCGATGTGGGCGTTCTCCAACAACAATCCCAAGCCCTTCGCGCCGCAGCAGGTGTGGGCCAGCTCTTTGGGCATCGGCTTCATCCTGTTCTTCTTCACCGCCGCGCAGGGCATGGGCGCCCATTTCCTGGGGGCCAATCCGGACGTGACCGCCGCGGGCTTGGCGGCATCGGGCGCTTTGCCGGCCGACATCGCCGACAACCCCGACGCTCTGGTGCCCAACTACTTCAACCTCATCGCCGACAGTATGCCGTGGCTGGTGGGGTTGTTGGCGGTGTGCGCGCTGGCGGCGATGCAGTCGACGGGCGCGGCCTACATGTCGACGGCGGGCGGTATGCTCACCCGCGACCTGTACAAGCGCTACCTCAACCCGTCGGCCGGGCACACCACCCAGAAGCTGTTCGGGCGCATGGGCGTCGCCTTCATCGTCATTTCGGCGTTGACGGTGGCCACCTTCTCGCAGGACGCCCTGGTGCTGCTGGGCGGTCTGGCGGTGGCCTTCGGCTTCCAGATGTGGCCGGCGCTGGCGGCGGTGTGCTGGTTCCCGTGGATCACCCGGCAGGGCGCCACCTGGGGCCTGGTCGCCGGTCTGGCGGGCGTCATCTTCACCGAGAGCTTCGGGCTGACGATCCTGCAGAGCATCGGCATCGACCTGTGGGGCCGCTGGCCGTGGACCATCCACTCCGCCGGCTGGGGCATCATCTTCAACGTCCTGGTGTGCGTGGTGGTCTCGGCGATGACGCAGAGCGAGTCGACGATGGCGCACCGCATGAAGTTCCACAGCTTCCTGCGCGAACACGCCACCCTGCCGGCCAGCAAGCAGGGCCTGAAGCCCATCGCCTGGATCGTCACCCTGGCATGGCTGTTCTTCGCCATCGGCCCGGGCGCGGTGATCGGCAACACCATCTTCGGCGACCCCGCCGCGGGCGTCGACGGCTGGACCTTCGGCATCCCGTCGATCTGGGCCTGGCAGATCCTGTGGTGGATCCTGGGCGTGGTGATGATGTGGTTCCTGGCCTACAAGATGGAGATGTCGACCGTGCCTGAGCGCGAGGTCGAGGCTCTGGTCGAGGACATCGGCGACGTCGCACCCGCTCCGGGCACGGCGCGCTGATCCGACTGCGCCCCCGTGGCGCAACGGGGGAAGGGCATGGCCCTTCCCCCTTTTTCTTGTTAGATTCGGGCCGGCGTGCGCCACCATTAGGCGATCACTCGATGGAAACGCTGTTTCGTCCCGAAAACTGGTGGATCTGGGGCCTGCTGATGGCGGGGGCGTTGTTCATGTTCGTCCACCGCATCATCTATGGCCTGGCGCTCAACCGCACCCAGGCGCGCCAGGGCCCGCCCGACGACGAGACCCGCCGGCGCCTGTACCGGCGCACCGGCATCACCGCGGCGCTGCTCGCGTTCGTGTTCTCGGCCTTTTATGCCCGGCATATGTTTGGACCCTGATGGACAAGGTTCTGCAACGCTACATCAAGTACATGGCCATCCTGACGGCGGTGGCCGTCGCCTTCGGCCTGCTGTGGAGCTATTTCGGCCCCTTGGTCAGCTATCGCCTGGGCTGGGTGGAGGAGGCGCCGGTCGAGGTGGGCGATTTCTACGTCCGCCGCGGCGACCAGTATTTGGGGGACGGCGAGTGGGATCAGGCCGTCGCCGCCTTTGACGAGGCGCTGGCGGTAACGCCCGACCACCGCGGCGCCCTGATGGGGCGGGCGATCGCCTTCCTGCAGAGCGGCCGCGGCGCCGAGGCGCGGGCCGAACTCGACTATCTCATCGACTTCCTGGAGGGCAGCCTCGGCGACGATGACCCCACCGGGCGCGGGGTGCTGGCGGCGGCCTACGCCAATCGCGGCATCCTCAACGACCGCGAGGGCCATTACCGCCGGGCGCTCGACGACTACATCGCCTCGCTGCGCGTCGACCAGGGCGCCGTCGAGGGCCCCGGCGTCATCCACAAGATCCTTTACGGCAGCGAAGGCGTCTCCAGCGTCCGCGACCGCGCCCGCTATCTGGCCGAGCAGTTCGAGAAGCCGGAAGCGGAGCGGGTCTTTCGCGTTGAAGATATCGACGCCCGCCAGCGTATGCACAAGCCCTAGGCGCGCCGCCGGCAGTCACCGCGCGGGCAACCGCTCCGCCTATGGCAAAGGCACGGGTGGACATCCACCGGCGGTATGACCATCATCCACGCATGGGCAGGGGCGCGACGCGAATTAACCGTTTCAGGGTTAATTTAGCAATATGTGTTTTATAACAACGTTTTAGACGGCCCGGTTTTTACTTGCGGTGGGCCGGGATCGGCGCTAGGCCTTGTCCCGGCAGCGCACTGGCAGCGGGAGGAGCAATGGCAACGGCGCGACGCAAGGGTGGACGGACGGCGCGCAAGGCGCCGGAGGTGGCCCCGGAAGACCTGATCGGGCTGTATCGCGACATGCTGCTGATCCGCCGCTTCGAGGAGAAGGCGGGGCAGCTTTACGGCATGGGGCTGATCGCCGGTTTCTGCCACCTCTATATCGGCCAGGAGGCGGTGGTGGTGGGAATGCAGGCCAGCCTGCGCGAGGGCGATTCCGTCATCACCAGCTATCGCGACCACGGCCACATGCTGGCCACCGGCATGGACGCCAAGGGCGTCATGGCGGAACTGACGGGGCGCAGCGGCGGCTATTCCCGGGGCAAGGGCGGCTCGATGCACATGTTCAGCCGCGAGAAGGGCTTTTTCGGCGGCCACGGCATCGTCGGCGCGCAGGTGCCGCTGGGCACGGGGCTGGGCTTCGCCCACCAGTACCGCGACGATGGCGGCGTGTGCCTGTGCTACCTGGGCGACGGCGCCGTCAACCAGGGGCAGGTCTATGAGTCCTTCAACATGGCCTCGCTGTGGAAGCTGCCGGTCGTCTACATCATCGAGAACAACAAATACGGCATGGGCACGTCGGTTGAGCGCGCCTCGGCCACCACCGACCTCTACCGCCGCGGCGAATCCTTCGGCATTCCCGGCAAACCGGTCGACGGCATGGACGTGCTGGAGGTGGTGCGCGAGGGCGCGGCGGCGATCGCCCACGCCCGCGGCGGCAAGGGGCCGATGGTGCTGGAGATGAAGACCTACCGCTATCGCGGCCATTCCATGTCCGACCCCGCCAAGTACCGCTCCAAGGAGGAGGTCAGCCGCATCCGCGCCGAGCAGGATCCCATCGACCATCTGCGCGAGCGCATCCTGAAGGCCGGCGCCGCCGACGAGGCGGGCATCAAGGACATCGACCGCGAGGTGAAGCGCATCGTCACCGAGGCCGCCGAGTTCGCCCAGCAAAGCCCGGAGCCCGATCCGGCCGAGCTGTATACCGATGTGCTGATCGAGGGCTGACCGATGCCGATCCAGATTCTGATGCCGGCGCTGTCGCCGACCATGAGCGAAGGCAAGCTTGCCAAATGGGTCAAGCAGGAGGGCGACGCCGTCGAGAGCGGCGACGTCCTTGCCGAGATCGAGACCGACAAGGCCACGATGGAGATGGAGGCCGTCGACGAGGGCGTCCTGGGCAAGATCCTGGTGCCGGAGGGCACCGAGGGTGTCGCCGTCAACACCCCCATCGCCGTGCTGCTGGAGGAAGGCGAGGACGAGGGCGATCTGGGCAAGGTGATGGAAACGCCCGTCGCCGCCGGCGCCGGCAAGGCCGCCGGCGCCGAGGTCTCGTCGCTGCCGCCACCGGCACCGACCCAGGCGCCCGCCGCCCAGGCCGCCGCCCCGGCGGCGCCGGCGCCGGCCGAGGAGGTCTATGACGGCGCCACCCGGCCCATGACCGTGCGCGAGGCCCTGCGCGACGCGATGGCCGAGGAGATGCGCCGCGACGAATCGGTGCTGCTGATGGGCGAGGAGGTGGGCCAGTACCAGGGCGCCTACAAGGTCAGCCAGGGGTTGCTGGACGAATTCGGGCCCCGCCGCGTCGTCGACACCCCGATCACCGAGTCGGGCTTCGCCGGCCTCGGCGTCGGCGCCGCCTTCGCCGGGCTGCGCCCCATCGTCGAGTTCATGACCTGGAACTTCTCGATGCAGGCCATCGACCACCTGGTGAATTCGGCGGCGAAGACTCTCTACATGTCCGGCGGCCAGATGGGCTGCCCCATCGTCTTCCGCTGCCCCAACGGCGCGGCGGCGCGCGTGGCGGCGCAGCACTCGCAGGATTTCGCCTCCTGGTATGCCCATGTGCCGGGGCTGAAGGTGATCGCGCCTTATTCCGGCGCCGACGCCAAGGGCCTGCTCAAGGCCGCCATCCGCGACCCCAACCCGGTCGTCTGCCTGGAAAACGAGTTGCTGTACGGCCAGACCTTCGAGGTGCCCGAGGGCGACGACTTCGTGCTGCCGCTGGGGCGCGCCAAGATCGAGCGTGCGGGCACCGACGTCACCATCACCGCCTATTCGCGCATGGTGCATGTGGCGCTGGAGGCCGCCGAGGCGCTGGCGAAGGAGGGCATCGAGGCCGAGGTGATCAACCTGCGCACGCTGCGGCCGCTGGACGTGGCGACGCTGGTGGAGTCGGTGAAAAAGACCAACCGCATCGTCACCGTCGAGGAAGGCTGGGCCTATGCCGGCATCGGGGCGGAAATCTTCGCGGTGCTGATGGAAAACGCCTTCGACTGGCTGGACGCGCCGCCGGCGCGGGTGTGCGGCGCCGACGTGCCGCTGCCTTACGCCGCCAATCTGGAGCGCCTAGCCCTGCCGCAGCCGGAAGCGGTGTTCAAGGCCGCCAAGGCCGTGTGCTACCGCGACTGAGGGAGACCCGCCGCCATGCCCATCCAACTGCTGATGCCGGCGCTTTCGCCCACCATGAGCGAGGGCACCCTCGCCAAGTGGCACAAGAAGGAAGGCGACGCGGTCGAAAGCGGCGACGTCATCGCCGAGATCGAAACCGACAAGGCGACGATGGAATTCGAGGCGGTGGACGAGGGCACCCTGGGCAAGATCCTGGTGCCGGAGGGCACCGCCGGGGTGGCCGTCAACCAGCCCATCGCGCTGTTGCTGGAGGAGGGCGAAGACCCCTCGGCGCTGGAGGAGGCGGCGCAGCAGGCCGCGGCGGCGCCGGCGCCGGCCGCGCCCACCCCCCCCCCCCCCCAGGC
>JAWLGJ010000090.1:0-4455 GCA_041685145.1 Magnetospirillaceae bacterium
CGGCGACGCCCGGGCGGCGCCCCGGCCCCCCTCGGGACGGCAGCCGCTACCCCCCGGCTGCCGTCCCCTTTTCTTTCCGGAATCGAGTCGGGGGATGCCCACGCAAAAGGGGCGGCCCGAGGGCCGCCCCTTCGCATCTTCGGCGGATGCCGAACGATTAGAACGCCAGGGCGAAGCCGGTAACGGCGGCCCAGCCTTCGTTGTCGGCGCCGGCCGCGTCGGTGAAGTCGACGCTGGCGATGCTGTTCTTCCAGTCCACGCCCGGGCCCAGATTGTACTTGAAGGAGGCCTGGACCACCTGGCGCTCGGAGCTGTTGATGTCGGACTCGGAGTTCCAGAAGCCGATGCTGGCCGCCCACGGGCCTTCGCCGTAGGACACCGCGAGGTCATAAGCATCACCCTGGCCGGCGCCGCGAGCGGCGCCGTCATAGTCGGCGTAGGAACCGCCGACGACGAAGCCGCCGAAGCCGACCTGGGCGCCGAACTTGGTCTGATCCCAGTCGGCGTCGTCCGCCGTGCCGTGAGCGACCACGCCCTTGATGGAGACGCCGTCGAACTCGTTGGCGTACTGGGCGGCGACCGTGTAGGCGGAGTCGTTGGCCTCGGTCGGCATGCCGCCGCCAAAGCCGCCCTGGGCGCCGAAGAGGTTCGGGGTCAGCGTCACGCCGGCGACGAAGCCGCTGAAGTTCGGCGAGATGTAGCTGACCTTGTTGGTGTCGTCGTTGTCGTACAGCAGGGTGGTGGTCATGGCGTTGTTGACGCCGTTGACGTTGACCCACCAGCCGGTGACCATGTCGCCGTCGGTCAGGCCGACGCCGACGTCGGGGGCGCCGACGTGCAGGAGCTGGCCGACATTGTCCTCGTTGCCCAGCAGCAGGGTGCCGAAGCCGCCGGAAACGCTCAGCACGGCCTCGTCATGCTTGTTGCCGCCGTCGATGTCCTGCATCTCCAGCTCGGCGCGCACGCCGAAGGTGATGCCGTTGTCGAGGGTCGCCGAACCCTTGATGTGGATTTCCTTGTCCGACTTCTGGTCCCAGTCGCGGGCGTTGTTGTCGTCCTGGTCGACGAAGCCGATCCACTCTTCCCAGTAGCCGCCGAGGCCGAGCTCGACCTTGGCCTGCGCGGTGCCGGCCACGGCCAGGGCCGCCGCCGCCGTCGTCGCGAACAGAATCTTCTTCATGTCATTCCTCTCCACTTTGGAAGGCCCCCGGGTGCTACCACCGATGAGCGTTTCCGTATCCCAAACGAATACGCGGAAGATGGAGCCATGCCCGCATGGGGTAGTCAAGCCGCCGGGCGCGCCGTCTGTGACAATTCCTCCGCACTGTGGCACGAACGCAACAGTCCGTCAGGAGGCAGCCGGAAGGGGGAGTGCTCCAGCCCTTGCGTCCGCGACGCCGGGTGCCAAGGCGGGCGCCGAGGGGGTGGCGCCTGGATGCCCGCCTGCGCGGGCATGACGGGGAGGGGGGGGCGCTAGGCGCGGACCAGTTCCACCGACCAGGTGGAAACGACGGCGCCCTCGCTGGTGAGGATGCCCCAGGCGTGATAGCGGTCGGGGGCGAGGCGGGCGACGGTTTCGCTGCCGGCGTGGACGCCGTCGGCGGAGCGGAAGAAGGAGAGGATGGCGTCACCGGCGACGGTGAACACCCCGGAAAGCGTTCCCAGCGAGGCGTTCTCCGACAACCAGGGCAGCACCTCGCCGGCGACGCGGGGCGGCGCGAGGCGGTAGGTGTTGGTCAGGCGCACCGGCGCCTCGCCCAGCACCTCCATCTCGCCCTCGATTTCCCACAGCTTGCCCTGGTGGCGCACCACCGAGCGCCCGCGGACCGGGCGCTCGCGGGTGCCGTATTCCCACAGCCGCCCTTCGGCCGTCCAGGTGCCGGGTCGGAAAAGCCAGGTGTGTTCGGTGTCCACCATACGCCATGTCCCTTCCCCCCAACGAAAACGGCGCGGCCGTCCAGCCGCGCCGCCCTTGTCCGCGGCCGGCGGGCCGCGAAGGAAGCACTATTCCGGCGAGGCCGTCAGGCCACCGGCAGCAGGCCGCGCTCCTTCAGCAACTGCTCCAGTTCGCCGCTGGCGCCCATCTCGCGGATGATGTCGCAGCCGCCGACGAATTCGCCCTGCACATAAAGCTGCGGAATTGTCGGCCAGTTGGTGAACTGCTTGATGCCTTCGCGCAGGGACGGGTCCATGAGCACGTCGACGCCCTTGAACTTCACGCCCAGCTCCGAAAGGATCTGGACCACGGCGGCCGAAAAGCCGCACTGCGGAAACATCGGCGTGCCCTTCATGTAAAGCACCACCGGGCTCTCGTCGATCTCTTGGCGGATGCGGTCGAAGACCGGATTGTCACTCATACCAGACTTACCTCGGCATCAGTTCAGCGTCAGTGTCCGCGGCCGAAACCCGACCTCCATGATATGGTTTTGCGCGGCAGGCCTGTCAATGCGCGGCGGCGGACGCGGCCGGCAGGGTAGGGCAGCGGCGCGGGCGGCGCCAGTTCTTTCCGCCGTCATGACCTTCCGGTCATGGCGCGCGCCGGCGCGCCGATCGTGCCGCCCATGCCCTCGTCGCCGCCCGCGGGTCGACGGTGTAGACGATGATCCCGGCCCAGATGAAGGCAAAGGTGGCGGCGTGGCCGGCGGTGAAGGGCTCGCCGAACAGCAGCACGGCAATCAGCATCTGCAGGGTCGGATTCAGGTACATCATCAGCCCCACCGTCGCCAGCCGCAGGCGGCGCGCCCCGAAGGCGAACAGCAACAGCGGCACCGCCGTCGCCGGCCCGCTCAGCACCAGCATGGCGGTCATCGCCGCGCCGTCGGTGAAGTGGCCGGCGCCGGTGCCCGCCAGCAGCACCAGATACACCGCCGCCAGCGGCGCCACCAGCATGGTTTCGACGAACAGCCCCACCAGCGATTCGGCCGGCGCCACCTTGCGCAACAGCCCGTAGGTGCCGAAGCTGACCGCCAGGGCCAGGGCGATCCAGGGCAGCCGCCCCTCGGCGACCACCATCGCCGCCACCCCCGCCACCACCAGCGCCACCGCGACCCCCTGGCGGCGGTTGAGGCGCTCGCGCAGCACCAGGGCGCCCAGCACCACCGACACCAGCGGCTGGATGTAATAACCCATGCTGGCCTCGACGAGGTGGGCGTTGGCGACCGACCAGATATAGATGCCCCAGTTGACGGCGATGGCCAGACCCGAGGCGGCGAAGGCGGTCAGCCCCCGGCGCGAGCCGAGCAGGGCCAGCACCTGGCCGCCGCGGCGCATCAGCAGCACCGCCGCCCCGGTGACGACGAAGCTCCACACCACCCGGTGGGCCAGAATCTCCTCGGCGGGCACGGCGCCGAACCACTTGTAGAACAGCGGCAGCGCACCCCACGAGACATAGGCGCCCAGGGCGGCCAGGAAGCCGCGGCGTACGGCGGCGGGGTCGGGGACGGTCATGGAGGCGCCAACCACTGCGGTACGGAGGCACGGGGGTAGGTCACGGAGGGGGCGCGGCCGCACCGGGCCGGCCGAAGCCGGCCCGCCGCGACCTCCGTGCCCCCGTGGTTTGTCTTAACTCTGCTCCGGCGGCACCGAGGTCTGCAGGGCCAGGGCGTGAAGCTGGCCGCCCATCTTGCCGCGCAGGGCGTCGTAGACCATCTGGTGCTGCTGCACGCGGGTGCGGCCGCGGAAGGCTTCCGAGACGACATGCGCGGCGTAGTGATCGCCGTCGCCGGCCAAATCCTCGATGGTCACCTGGGCGTCCGGAATGGCCGTCCTGATCAGCGCCTCGATGTCGCGGGCGTCCATCGCCATCTGGCGTTACCTCCTGCAATGCATTACCTTGCCGGAGAGTAAGCTGGCCTGCGCGCGCTTGCCACCCGAAATCCCGACCGAGCGCCCGATTTCCGTTCCGTTTGGGACGGGCGAGCGCTTATATGTAGGCACTCGGGGTATACCAATGTTGGAAGGCCGCTGATGTTCCGTCGCCGGCTGCCGCGCGGTTTTTTCGGTACCGTCAGGGAGTTTCTGTGGCCGGCGGCCGGCTGGGTCCGCACGGCGCGCTACTACCTGCACCGGCTGGTGCGCCTCCGGGGCACGCCCTATGTCATCGCCGCCGGGCTGGCCTGCGGGGTGTCGGTGTCGCTGCTGCCGCTGGTGGGACTGCATCTGGTGCTGGCGGGGCTGATGGCCTGGGCGATCCGGGCCCACATCCTGGCGGCGCTGCTGGGGACCGCCGTCGGCAATCCCTGGACCTTTCCGCTGATCTGGATGGGCTCGCACAAGCTGGGGTCGTGGATGCTGGGGACGCGCCCGGCCGCGGGGCGCTCGGTGCGCGATGTCTTTGCCGACATCTCGCAACTGCTGTGGGAGGGCGACTTTGCCGCGCTGGCGGCCGAGGCCTGGCCGGTGTGGTGGCCGATGATGGTCGGCAGCCTGCCGCTGGCGCTGGCGGCGTGGCTGCTG
>JAWLGJ010000091.1:0-4451 GCA_041685145.1 Magnetospirillaceae bacterium
CGGAACGCTGGGTGCGGCCGCTGCACCGCATCCTGTGCCTGTTCGACGGCCGGGTGGTGCCGGTGAGCTACGCCGGCGTCGCCGCCGGCGACGCGACCGAGGGGCACCGCTTCCTGGCGCCGGAGCCCTTCGCGGTCAAGGACTTCGGGGACTATGTTGCCAAGCTGCGCGAGGCCCGCGTGATGCTGGACCCGGCCGAGCGCCGTGGCGTCATCGAAAGCGGCGCCGCCGAGGCGGCGGCGCGCGAGGGCCTCAGCGTCAAGCCCGACGAGGGCCTGCTGAACGAGGTGGCGGGGCTGGTGGAGTGGCCGGTGGTGCTGATGGGCGGCATCGACGCCGCCTTCATGGACGTGCCGCCCGAGGTGCTGACCACCGCCATGCGCACGCATCAGAAATATTTCGCCCTGCTGGACGCCGACGGCCGGCTGGCGCCGCGTTTCGTGGTGGTGGCGAATACCACCGCCGATGACGGCGGCCAGGCCATCGTCGCCGGCAACGAGCGGGTGCTGCGGGCGCGGCTGTCGGACGCCAAGTTCTTCTGGGACGCCGACCGCCGCCAGGCGCTGGCCGACCGCCTGCCGCGGCTGGCGGAGCGGGTCTTCCAGGCGCGGCTGGGCACGATGGCCGACAAGGCGCTGCGCATCCAGGCGCTGGCGCGGCACCTGTGCTTCTACGTCACCGGCGCGGAAGTGGCCAAGGCGGTGCGGGCGGCGGAACTGGCCAAGGCCGACCTGTCGACGGAGATGGTGGGCGAGTTCCCCGAATTGCAGGGGATCATGGGCCGCTACTACGCCCTGCATGACGGCGAGGACGCCGCCGTCGCCGAGGCCGTCGCCGAGCACTACTCGCCGCTGGGCCCCGGCGACCGCTGCCCCTCGGCGCCCGTCAGCGTCGCCGTCGCCCTCGCCGACAAGATCGACACCCTGGTCGGCTTCTTCGGCATCGACGAGCGCCCCACCGGTTCCAAGGATCCCTTCGCCCTGCGCCGCGCCGCGCTGGGGGTGATCCGCCTGATCATCGAGAACCGGCTGCGCCTGCCGCTGCTGGCGTTCTTCCGCCTTGCCCATGCCGAATACGGCCACCGCCTCGCCGTCGGCGGCGAGGAAACGGCGGCGGCGCTGCTGGAGTTCTTCGCCGACCGCCTGAAGGTGCATCTGCGCGAACAGGGCGTGCGCCACGACCTGGTGTCGGCGGTGTTCGCGCTGGGCGGCGAGGACGACCTGGTGCGGCTGTTGGCGCGGGTCGACGCGCTGGCCGCCTTCCTGGCCACCGCCGACGGCGAGAACCTGCTGGTCGCCTATCGCCGCGCCACCAACATCGTGCGCATCGAGGCCAAGAAGGACAAAACCCGCCACGACGGCGCCGTCGATCCGGCGCTGCTGCGCCAGGACGAGGAAAGGACGCTGTTCGAGGGCCTGAACGCCGCCCGCGAGGACTTCGCCCCGGCGCTGACCGCCGAGCGCTTCGAGGAC
Organism: Magnetospirillaceae bacterium; assembly: GCA_041685145.1. Taxonomy (GTDB): domain Bacteria; phylum Pseudomonadota; class Alphaproteobacteria; order Rhodospirillales; family Magnetospirillaceae; genus JAWLGJ01. The sequence goes on from JAWLGJ010000091.1 coordinate 1,473, forward strand.
GCGATGGCCGTCCTGGCGCGCCTGCGCCCCGCCATCGACGCCTTTTTCGACCATGTCACCGTAAACGTCGACGACGCGGACCTCCGCCGCAACCGGCTGCGGCTGCTGTCCCAGATCGGCGCAACCGTCGGCGAGGTTGCCGACTTCTCCAAGATCGAGGGGTAGGGAAGCATGACGAAGTGGGTGTACACCTTTGGGGATGGCCGCGCCGAAGGGCGCGCCGACATGCGCAATCTGCTGGGGGGCAAGGGCGCCAACCTTGCCGAGATGAGCAATCTCGGCATCCCGGTGCCGCCCGGCTTCACCATCACCACCGAGGTCTGCACCTACTATTACGACCACGGCCGCAGCTATCCGGACGACATCACCCAGCAGGTCGAGGCGGCGCTGGGCCATGTCGAAACGGTCATGGGCGCGCGCTTCGGCGACCCGGCGAACCCCCTGCTGGTGTCGGTGCGCTCGGGGGCGCGGGCCTCGATGCCGGGGATGATGGACACGGTCCTCAATCTCGGCCTCAACGACGAGACCGTGCGCGGCCTGGCGCGCCGCGCCGACGACGAGCGCTTCGCCTATGACAGCTATCGGCGCTTCCTGCAGATGTATTCCGACGTCGTGCTGGGCGTCGACCACCACCACTTCGAGGAGTTGCTGGAGGAGCACAAGCTCGACAAGGGCTATGTCCTCGACACCGACCTCGGCGCCGAGGACTGGAAGCTGCTGGTCGAACGCTACAAGGAGGTGGTCGAGCGCCAGTTGGGCGAGCCCTTCCCGCAGGACGTCCAGGCGCAGCTTTGGGGCGCCATCGGCGCCGTCTTCGGCAGCTGGATGACCAAACGCGCCATCACCTACCGCCGCCTGCACGAGCTTCCCGACGACTGGGGCACCGCCGTCAACGTGCAGGCGATGGTGTTCGGCAACATGGGCGAGGACTGCGCCACCGGCGTCTGCTTCACCCGCGACCCCGCCACCGGCGAGAACGTCTTCTATGGCGAGTTCCTGGTCAACGCCCAGGGCGAGGACGTGGTGGCCGGCATCCGCACGCCCCAGAACCTGACCGTGCACGGCAAGGAGTTGAACCACTCCGACCTGCCGGCGATGGAAGAGGTCATGCCCGAGGTGTTCGGCCAGCTTGACGAGGTGCGCCACACGCTGGAGCGGCACTACAAGGACATGCAGGACATGGAGTTCACGGTCCAGAAGGGCAAGCTGTGGATGCTCCAGACCCGCACCGGCAAGCGCACCGCGCGCGCCTCGCTGAAGATGGCCGTCGACATGTGCGAGGAGGGCCTCATCACCCGCGAGGAGGCCGTGGACCGCATCGACCCCGGCCAGCTTGACCACCTGCTGCATCCCACCCTGGACCCCGACGCCCCGCGCGAGGTGCTGACCAAGGGCCTGCCGGCGTCGCCGGGGGCGGCGTCCGGCAAGGTGGTGTTCTCGGCCGAGGACGCCGAGGAGTGGGCGGCGCGCGGCGAGGCGGTAATCCTGGCGCGCATCGAGACCTCGCCCGAGGACATCGGCGGGATGCACGTCGCCAAGGGCATCCTCACCACCCGCGGCGGCATGACCAGCCACGCCGCCGTGGTGGCGCGCGGCATGGGCCGCCCCTGCGTCGCCGGCGCCGGCGAGATCCGCATGGACTACGCCGCCGGCACCATGTCGGTGGCCGGCACGACCATCAAGGAAGGCGAGGTCATCACCCTCGACGGCGCCACCGGCGAGGTCATGCGGGGCCGGGTGCCGACCATCGAGCCGGAGATGACCGGCGACTTCGGCAAGCTGATGGAGTGGGTGGATTCCATCCGCACCCTACGCGTGCGCACCAACGCCGAGACCCCCGCCGACGCCGCCACGGCGCGCAAGTTCGGCGCCGAGGGCATCGGCCTGTGCCGCACCGAACACATGTTCTTCGACGCCAAGCGCATCATCCACATGCGCGCGATGATCCTGGCCGAGGACGAGCCCAGCCGCCGCAAGGCGCTGGACAAGCTGCTGCCCTATCAGCGCCAGGACTTCGTCGAGCTGTTCGAGATCATGCAGGGCCTGCCGGTGACGGTGCGCCTGCTCGACCCGCCGCTGCACGAGTTCCTGCCCCACACCGAGGACGACATGGCCGAGGTGGCGAAGTCGGCCGGGGTGGACGTGGCGACGGTGAAGGCCCGCGCCGCGCAGCTTCACGAGGCCAACCCCATGCTGGGGCATCGCGGCTGCCGGCTGGGCATCACCTATCCCGAGATCTACGAGATGCAGGCCCGCGCCATCTTCGAGGCGGCGGTCGAGGTCTCGAAGGCGTCGGGGCAGACGGTGACGCCCGAGGTGATGATTCCGCTGGTCGGCACCCGCAAGGAGTTCGACCTGCTGAAGGCCGTCGTCGACCGCGTCGCCGGCGAGGTCTTCCAGGCCACCGGCACCACGCTTGACTACCTGGTCGGCACCATGATCGAGCTGCCGCGCGCGGCCCTGCGGGCCGGGGCGATCGCCGAAACGGCCGAGTTCTTCAGCTTCGGCACCAACGACCTCACCCAGACGACGCTGGGCATGTCGCGCGACGACTCCGGCGGCTTCCTGGAGATCTACCGCCAGAAGGGCATCTTCGAGAAGGATCCCTTCGCCAGCCTCGACCAGGAAGGCGTCGGCGAGCTGGTCGCCCTGGCGGTGGAGCGCGGCCGCAAGACCCGGCCGGACATCAAGCTGGGCATCTGCGGCGAACACGGCGGCGACCCGGCCTCGGTCGCCTTCTGCCACCGCGTCGGCCTCGACTACGTCTCCTGCTCGCCCTTCCGGGTGCCGATCGCCCGGCTGGCGGCGGCGCAGGCGACGATGGGCAAGCACCGCGACGCCACCGCCTGAGCGGGGCGGGGCGCCGCGACGGCGTCAGGCGGTGGCGGAGGCCTGCAGAAGCCGGTGCAGGGTCGCCACCACCGCCGCCGCGTCCACCGGCTTCTGGAAGGCCGGGGCGGTATGGAAGCGCGCCGGCAG
>JAWLGJ010000043.1:0-25391 GCA_041685145.1 Magnetospirillaceae bacterium
CGCGGCCTCGGTCGCCGGCCTGCTGGTCACCACCGAGGCGATGGTCGCCGAAAAGCCCCAGAAGGAATCCGCCGGCGCCGGCGATGCCGGAATGGGCGGCATGGGCGGCATGGGCGGCATGGACATGGGCTTCTAGCCCTTTCCGCCGACCGACGGAATGGCGGGGGCCGTGCCCAGGGGCGCGGCCCCCGCTGCCGTTTTCAGCCCGGCAGTTCGCCTTGGCTGCGGCGACTGGCGATGATCCACACCGCATGGACGATGCCCGGCACGTAGCCGAGAATCGTCAGCAGGATGTTGAGCCAGAAATGCATCCCAATGCCGACGGTGAGGAACACCCCCAACGGAGGAAGCAGAATCGCCAAGATGACACGAAGAATATCCATGAAAGCACTCGCCATTGCTTGGGCTCTCGGATCAACGACAATGCGGTGTCAAGGTTCGTCGCTCCTGACCATAAGACATAAAGACGCCTATGGCTGGAGTGTAATTCCACTCCCTGGGAGGTGAACGGCATAATGCGGACGATTCAGCCGTCTGGCGACGGCCGCACGCCGCCCCAATCTGGACAGTGCGCGCCGACCTTGTGATGGGTCATCATGCCGGGTGGGTTTGCAAACGACGGAAGGGCCGCTGCGTTGATCGCCGTTGTCGAGGACGAAGCCATCGTTCTGGTGGGCTACCAGATGCTTTTCGAAAGCTGGGGCTACGACGTGGTGGCGGCGGGCTCGGCGGACGAGGCGGTCGAGCAGCTGCGCGCGGCGGAATCGCCGCCGGACGTCATCGTCGCCGATTACCGTCTGAAGAACGGCCGCACCGGCGTCGAGGCCATCCGCGAGATCGAGCGCGCCTTCCACACCTCGATTCCCGGCATCCTGGTCACCGGGGACACCGGCGCCGATCGCCTGCGCGAGGCGGCGGCCAGCGGCCTGCCCATCCTGCACAAGCCGGTGAACGGCGCCCAACTCCAGGAACTGATCGCCCAGGCCATCGGCAGCCGTGCCAACGGCGCCGGCGACGGCAAAGGCGCCGGCGCCTGACTGCCGCCGCTCAGGCGGCCAGGGCGTGGAGGCTGAACAGGCCGTCGGGGTCGAACCACACCGCCTGGGGCGCGAATCCCGCCGCCCGCGCCAGTTCCTGAAACTCCGCCGGCGCGTATTTGTACGAATCCTCCACATGCACGGTCTCGGCGGCCGCAAAGCCGAAGGCGGCACCATCCACCCGCACCACCTGCGCGCGGCGGCTGACGATCTCGATGCGGACGCGGCCCTCGGCGGGAAGCCAGCGGGCGCGGTGCTCGAAAGCGGCGAGGTCGAAATCGGCGCCCAGTTCGCGGTTGGCCCGCGCCAGCAGATTGAGGGTGAAGCGCGCCGTCACCCCGGCGGCGTCGTTGTAGGCGGCGTGCAGGCGCCGCGCGTCCTTGCGGGTGTCGACCCCGACCAGCATCAGCCCCCCGGGCCCCAGCAGCGCCCGCGCCCGGCGCAGGAAGCCCTCGGCCTCGACGGGGGCGAAATTGCCGATGGTCGAGCCGGGAAAGAAGCCCACCACGCGCCCGCCGTCCCCCCGGGGTGGCGGCGGCAGCCGGAACGGGCGCGTGAAATCGGCGCAGACCGGCACCGCCGACAGCCAGGGGAAATCCGCCGCCAGCGCCGCCGTCTCGGCGTGCAGGAAATCGGCGGAAACATCCACCGGCACATACTGGCTGGGCCGTAGCACCGGCAGCAGCCGGCGCACCTTGCGGCTGGAGCCACTGCCGAATTCGACCAGGCGCACGCCGGTGCCGCAAAGGGCGGCGATGGCGGCGGCGTGCCGGTCCAGCAGCGCCAGTTCCGCCCGCGTCAGATAGTATTCCGGCAGCGTGCAGATGCGCTCGAACAGGGCCGATCCGGTGCGGTCGTACAGGTGCTTGCAGGGGATGCGGCGCGGCCGCGCCGCCAGCCCCTCCAGCAGATCGCGGCGGAAATCCTCCACCGCGCCGCCGCCACCGCGCGGGCACGCCGCCGGCGCCGCCATCAGGCGTCCTCCGCCAGCCGCACGCCGCTGAACTGCCAGCGTTGGTGCGGATAGAAGAAATTGCGGTAGCTGGCCCGCACATGCCCCGCCGGCGTGGCGCAGGAGCCGCCGCGCAGCACCATCTGGTTGACCATGAACTTGCCGTTGTACTCCCCGACCGCCCCCGCCAGCGGCCGAAAGCCGGGATAGGGAGCGTAGGCGCTGGCGGTCCACTCCCAGACGTCGCCGAACATCTGCGCCGGTGCATCGCCGGCATCCGCCGCCGGCAGCGGGCGCAAGGCGGCGCCCTCGGCGGCGAAATTGCCCGTGACCGGAAGCGCGGCGGCGGCGGCCTCCCATTCCGCCTCGGTGGGCAGGCGGCGCCCCGCCCAGCGCGCATAGGCATCCGCCTCGTAGAAGCTGACATGCGCCACCGGCGCCGCATCGTCGAGGGGCACGCCCCCGCCCAGCGACATGGTCATCCACCTCTCGCCGTCGCGGTACCAATACAGCGGCCGCCGCCATCCGCGCTGGCGCACCGTCGCCCAGCCGTCCGACAGCCACAGCTCCGGGCGCTCATAGCCGCCGTCGGCGATGAAGGCACGGAACTCGCCATTGGTCACCGGCCGGCTGGCGAGACGGAAGGGGCGCAGGTGGACGCGATGGCGCGGACGCTCGTTGTCGAAGGCAAAGCCCTCGCCACCGGCCCCAATATCGCGCCGGCCGCCGGAATCCTCCAGCCAGCGCAGCGGCGGCGGCTCCCCCGTCGGCGGCGGCGGCACCCGGGCATAGGCGGGGCGCAGGGGATTGCGGCTGAAGGCATGGAGGATGTCGGTCAGCAACAGCTCCTGATGTTGCTGCTCGTGATGGATGCCCAGGGTAAGCAGCGGCGCCGCCGCCGACCAGGTGGCGGCGTCGGCGCCGTCGATGAGCGCCAGCACCGCCTGGGTGACGTGGTGGCGATACTCCATCACCCGCGCCAGCGGCGGTCGCGTCAGCAGGCCGCGCTCGGGGCGGGGGTGGCGGGCGCCCAGGGCCTCGTAATAGGAGTTGAACAGGTAGCCGAAGGCGTCGTCGAAGGGGCGGTGCCCGGGGCGCAGCGCCGCCAGCACCACCGCCTCGAAGAACCAGGTGGTGTGGGCGAGATGCCATTTGGTCGGGCTGGCGTCGGGCATCGACTGCACCACCTGATCCTCGGCCGACAGGGGCGCCGCCAGCGCCTCGCTGCGCCGGCGGGCGGCGGCGAAGGCCGCACGCAGCCGCGAACGGGCGCGATCGGCCGAGCGTGCCGGCGCGCCCATCCCTAGCCCCACTCGCCCGTGAACAGCGGCGCCGTCGGATGGCGGCTTGGCGCCATGTGCAGTTCCTTGAAGACATCCGCCTGCCGCTCGTCGGGACAGCTTTCGGCGTCGATGTCGACGTCGAGTTCCTCCTCGGGCTCCTGGCGCGCGCCCACCAGCAGGATTTCGGTGCCCTCGTGGTCCAGGAAGGCGGGCGGGTCGGCGGATTCGAAGCGGCGGCCGCCGAAGCGGTCCTGCAGGCGCTTGGGCAGGCGCGCCTTGCGGCGCGGCGACAGCCCCACCCCCGGCGGGCTCGCCGCGCGCGGATTCTTGATCGACAGCACATAGCTGGCCTCGGGCGCGATGCGCAGCTCCGCCTGGGCCTCGCCGGGCTCGCGCGGCAGTTCCAGCAGATAGGCCAGGTGGGTGTGATTGCCGTGACGGGCGATGACATAGCGGCCCTCGCCCACCGGCCGCGCCGCCGGCTGGCTGGGATTCCGGCGCCCGCCCTTGGCGCGCAGCACCTTCTCGATGTCGGCCGGCGTGCGGGTGACCAGATCGACGAAGCCCCAATAGCGCTGGTGGCGCGGGATGTCGGCCAGCCGCTTGCGCCCCAGGACCAAAAGCCGCGGCCGGCCGCCGCCGTCGGGGCGGAGGATCATGTAGAAGCGTTGCACGTCCTCGACGCCCTCGACCGCATCGGCGCCGACGCTGGGGCGGTAGGCGAAGAAGATGTCGCCGCGTTCGAGCACATCGCTGCCGTTGTCGTCGGTCATGCGCACGCCCCCGTTCGCTGTCATCGGTGCGCCTGAGATGGGAACCGCGGGGGCAATTTCCACCGGCCATCGAAAGGGCCAGCACGGCCCGAAGAAGGCCCCCCGACGGCGTCGGCGCCGCCATAGCGCGCCCCGCACGGAACAGGCAACCCGGCGCGGCGTTCTATCGCTGCAGTTTCGACCCACACGGAGACGCCGCCATGAACATCTTGGATGCCCTGCGGGAGGACCACCGCAAGGTGATCGACCTTTTCACCGCGCTTGAGGACACCGAGGCGGACGACGCCGACAAGCGCCGGCGCCTGTTCGCCACCCTGAAGGACGAGCTGACCCGCCACACCCAAGCCGAGGAGCAGGTGTTCTATTCGCAGCTCAAGAAGCACGAGCGGGCGCGCGACGACACCGAGGAGGCGATCGAGGAACACCACGAGGTCGAGCAGCTTCTCCAGCGCATGGAAGAGATGGACGTCGCCAGCGAGGAGTGGATGGAATCGCTCGGCGAATGCCGCGAGATGGTCGAGCACCACGTCGAGGAGGAAGAGGGGCGGCTGTTCGGCGAGGCCGACGAGTTCTTCCACGACCGCCTCGACCGGCTGGGCGAGCAGTTCGAGGAGCAGAAGGGCCGCATGGCCTGACGTCCTTCCCCCCCGCCGCCGGAAGCACCGGAGCGCCCAGCGCCGGGCCGGCGGCGGCCGCCCCCCGGCGCCGCGCGGCTACCCCGGGCGGCGATGGCACCATTACCCCCTCAGCCCACCTTTCGGCGCGCTTGGGCCGTGCACACCTGTCGGCATAGCCGTTGGCAATAGCCGGCGACAATCCCCGGGGACATCGAGACTTCCGCAACAGATCCTTCGGCCACCAGACGGGGTGACGACATGGAATTCGGGGACATGGTCTCGGAGCACATCCCCAACCTCCGCCGTTATGCGCGCGTTCTCGTAAGGGATTCGGTCCACGCCGAAGACCTGGTCCAGGATTGTCTGGAGCGCGCGATATCGCGTGAACACCTGTGGCGACGCGGCACCAATTTGCGGGCCTGGCTGTTCACGATCCTTCACAATCTCTACATCAACCAGTACCTCCGCCACGGCTCGGCGGCCAATGTGGTGCCGCTACTGGACGAGCACGCCACCGTGTCCTGCCCGCCGCGCCAAGACCACAGCGTCAGCGTCAAGGACTTCATCCGCGCCTATCACAGCCTGCCGGCGCAGGAAAAGGAGGTCGTGCTGATGGTCGGCCTGGAGGGAATGCAGTACGAGGACGCCGCCGCCCGCCTGGGGGTGCCGATGGGCACCGTCAAGTCGCGCCTTTCACGCGCCCGCCGGCGGCTGCGCCGCCTGATGGACGGCGAGATCGACTATGCCCGGCTGCCGGCCGACCTGCCGTCGCGCCACAGCGCCGTGCGCAAGCCCAGAATCAACTGAGCCGACACCGCCTCTATACCATCCGTGCGGGAGGGTACCGCCGTGCGTCGGAATGGCCGACGCCGGCGGCGCCCCCCATCTGCGCGTCATGCGACGGTGTCTTGCGATCCTGGCCTTGCTGGCGGCGGCCGGCGCCTGCTCCTCGGGGCCCGAGGCGGAGGTGTTCCTGGCCGCGCGCCTGGACGAGCGCCTGGCGCGGGAGGACGCGTGGGCGGCGCATCGGGCGGAACGCCGCGCCCTCGATGGCGGCCGCATGGCCGCCTGGCGCAGCGCCGACGGCGAACGCTGGGGCTGGGTGCAGCCGGTGCGCCTGCTGGCGCATGACGGGCGTTACTGCCGCGAGATCGTTCACACCCTGAGCGACGGCGCCACCGCGCAGGACGTGCGCGGCGTGCTGTGCCGGCAGGCGGACGGCCGCTGGCGGGTGACGCCCTGAAGGCCGGGAACATCGGGGCGGCAGGGCTGTTGGCGAGGCGGCATGGACACTTCCCGGTATGCCATGCACCGATACCTCCCTGCTGACTCGGGGGCCGGCGCTGCCGGCCCCCTCCTTTTTCCGCCGTCGCCCGGCCCGTCGCCTAGGCCCGTTTCCACTCACATGGAACCGGCCCTAACCTTGTGTCCCTCGCCGGGCGCTCGCTCCGCTCGCTTGGCCGCCGCCTCAACGGCGGTGAGTCCGTTGTGCCCTCGCCGGGCGCTCGCTCCGCTCGCTTGGCCGCCGCCTCAATGGCGGCTGGGCGCGACCGCGTGCGAGCGGATCACGCCCTAGTGGCTGAACTTATGCTCCGGACCTTCGACGCCGGTGCCGGTGCCGGTGAGGCCGAGTTGCGACGCCGCCACCACGGCACGGGTGCGGTTGTTGACGTTCAGCGCCTTCAGGATGGCGGTGACGTGCAGCTTGACCGTGCCCTCGGCCAGATGCAGCACCCGCGCGATCTCCTTGTTCGATTTGCCCTGCCCCAGCAGCGCGAGAACCTCGCGCTGGCGCGGCGTCAGGAACGAGGCCGCGTTCTCGGCTCCGAAGGGCGCCCCCGGCAAGTCCGAAAAGGCGCTGCCCGAACCCTGCTCCAGCAGCGCCGGCGGCAGGTAGACGCCGCCCGACAGCACCAGCTTCAGCGCCGACAGCATCACCCGGCTGCTTGACGTCTTGGGAATGAACCCCGCCGCCCCCAGATTGACCGCCTGCAGGACGTGGCGGCGATCGTCGGACGCCGACAGCACGATGATCGGCACCTCGGCGGGCAGGCGCTCGCGCAGGGCTTGCAGCCCCTCGCCCCACGGCATCCCCGGCATCGCCAGGTCCATGAGGACGATCGCGATCCCTTCCTCGCTGTCCGCCTTGGCCAGGGCCTCGTTGTAGTCGCTGGCCTCGACAATGGCCACGCCCTCGCCCAACTGCTCCAGCACATGGCGCAGGCCGTCGCGGAACAGTTCATGATCGTCCGCGATCATGATCTTCATGGTGTCCACGCCATTCAGCGCGGGGGTTTCGACGGTCACCTCTTCCGACATCGATGCATCCTCTCCAGAGGGTCAGGCTCTTCCCTCGCCCGGTGGCTAAGTTATCAAGATGATAGCTTGATCTCCTGCACAAAAATAGCTTGCGGAAAGGGAGATTGCCAATAAGACTCTCTACCCTACCGTGCGGTTGGTGCAGAGGGCATAGAGCAGGCTCCTCTAGGACATGTTCCTGTCCATTAGTTCTATTCGATGTCGACTTTGGTGGGTATCGGCCTCGATTCGGCCCGTTTGACGCATGATTGCGTACCGCCTTCGGGCGAGGCGCGCCGGGCGCGCGGGCCGCGCGCCGGCGCCACGCCGACCGCGAACAGCGAGCCCCGCCCCTCCCGCGACTGCACGTCGACCTCGTGCCCCAGCAGGCTGGCGGTGCGTTCGACGATGGCAAGGCCGAGGCCGAAGCCTTTGCCGTGGCGGGTGCCGGGCAGGCGGTGGAACTCGCGGAAAATGGCCTGCCGGTGCTCGGGCGGGATGCCGACGCCGGTGTCCCGGACCTCGATGCGCAGCCGCCCGCCGCGGCGCCGGCAGCCGAGAAGGATGCCCCCGGCGGGGGTGTAGCGCACGGCGTTTGCCAACAGGTTGCGCAGGATGCGCTCCAGCAGCACCGGATCGCTGTGCGCCACCGCCGCGGTCGGCACCGCCCTCAGCCGCACGCCCTTGTCGTGGGCCAGCGGCGCGAACTCCTCGGCGAGGCGATGCAGCATCGGCCCCAGGGGCACCGGCCCCGTTTGCGGCTCCACCACCCCGGCCTCCAGCCGGGAGATATCCAGCAGGCTGCTCAACAGCGACTCCAGCGACTCCAGCGACGCCTCCAGCTTGGCCACCAGATCCCGCGCCGGGGCGGTGAGCCCCGACTGGCCCAGCGCGGCCACGAACAGGCCCATCGCCTGCAGCGGCTGGCGGATGTCGTGGCTGGCGGCGGCGAGGAAGCGGGACTTGGCGCGGTTGGCCTGCTCGGCCTGCTCGGTGGCGGCGCGCAGCTCGGTGACGTCGCTGTAGATGCCGACCAGGCAGCCCTCCTCCATGCGGTGGTGGCGAATCTGCAACCAGCGCCCGCCGACCTCCAATTCGCAGGCTTCGCCGGGGGAGCAGAAGTCAGGCTGCGGCCGCGCGCCCGGCGGCACCAGATCGAGATAGCGGGTGTTGGAGAGCATCAGCTCACCCTCGGGCGACCACAGCACCACGCCGACCGGCATACTCTCGATGGCGTCGATGAGCACGCGCTGCGCCGCCGTCGCCCGGCGCTCGGCCTCCACCTGCGCGGTGATGTCGATGATACAGCCGCGATAGCCGCCGAAGCGGCCGTCATCGTCCGTGTAGGGCTGCCCACGCACCTCCAGGCAACGCCGGCCGCCGTCGCGGGCCGTCACCATCAGGCGCACGCCTTCCAGCGGCGCCCCCGCCTCCAGGCCCTGGCGCAGCAGCCGCCATTGCTGGTCGTCCCATTCCAGGCGGCCCCAGACCTCCCACGGGCTCAGGCCGACGGGCTCCAGCCCGGTGACGTCGCGCCAGCCGGGCGAGAAAAAGCGAAAGCGCAGGCTGTGGTCGGTCTCCCACAGCCACAGGCCCGCCGCCGTCGCGAAGGCGCGCAGCCGCTCGTCCCCTTCCGCCGGCGCGGGGGGAGGCGCGGTATCGGTCCCGCATGTCTCGGTCGCGGCGTCGGGGGGGCCGCGACGCCTCTTGGCGGTGGTGCTCATCGATTTGAGACCCGCAATGCCGGATCAGCATAGTCCGTTCAGCCAGGATTCGCCAGTTTTCGACCCGCCGTTCGGTCACGGCCCTTGATTTCGGGCGCCGGATTGCCCAAAAGAGGCCGGCAATGAGCACGAGCGCCACCACCTCCGCGGCCGAGGCCGTCGCCGCCCGCCGCACCTTCGCCATCATCTCGCACCCCGACGCCGGCAAGACGACGCTGACCGAGAAGCTGCTGCTGTTCGGCGGCGCCATCCAACTGGCGGGGGCGGTGCGCGCGCGCGGCGAACAGCGGCGCACGCGCTCGGACTGGCTGGAGATCGAGCGCAAGCGCGGCATTTCCGTCAGCGCCTCGGTGATGACCTTCGAGCACGAGGGCCGCCTGTTCAACCTGCTGGACACGCCGGGGCACGAGGACTTCAGCGAGGACACCTACCGCACCCTGACCGCGGTCGATTCGGCGGTGATGGTGCTGGACGCCGCCAAGGGCATCGAAAGCCAGACCCGCAAGCTGTTCGAGGTCTGCCGCCTGCGCGACGTGCCCATCGCCACCTTCGTCAACAAGATCGACCGCGAGGGCCGCGAAGCCTACGAGCTGCTCGACGAAATCGAGCAGACGCTGGCGCTGGACGTCGCGCCGGTGACCTGGCCCATCGGCATGGGCCGCAACCTCAAGGGCATCTACGACCTCGCGAACCAGCAGGTGATCCTTTACGACGCCAACAAGGGCGACCGTCTGGTCGAGCCAGTGGCGGCGGCGCTGGATGACGCGCGGCTCGACGAGATGGTGGGGACGGCCGCCGCCGACGCGCTGCGCGAGGAGGCGGAACTGGTGACCGCCGCCTGCCCGCCCTTCGTGCTGGACGACTACCGCGCCGGGCACCTGACGCCGGTGTATTTCGGCAGTGCGCTGCGCAACTTCGGCGTGCGCGAACTGCTGCGCGGCCTGGGCCGCCACGCGCCGCCGCCGCAGCCCTCGCCGGCGCGGCCGCGCCCGATCGCCCCCGACGAGGAGCGGGTGAGCGGCTTCGTCTTCAAGGTGCAGGCGAACATGGACCCCAACCACCGCGACCGCATCGCCTTCCTGCGCGTCGTCTCGGGGCGCTTCCGGCGCGGCATGAAGCTCAAGCACGTCCGCACCGGCAAGATGCTGGCGGTCTACAACCCGGTGCTGTTCCTGGCGCGGGACCGCGAACTGGCCGAGGAGGCCTTCGCCGGCGACATCATCGGCATCCCCAACCACGGCCAGTTGCGCATCGGCGACACCCTCACCGAGGGCGACGACATCCAGTTCACCGGCATTCCCAGCTTCGCGCCCGAGGTGCTGCGCCGGGTGCGGCTCGACGATCCCATGCGCGCCAAGCAGTTGCGCCGCGCCCTGGAGGATCTGGCCGAGGAAGGCGTCTCGCAGCTCTTCAAGCCCCTCGACGGCTCCACCTGGGTGGTGGGGGTGGTCGGGCAGTTGCAGTTCGACGTCATCGAGGCCCGCATCGAGGCCGAGTACCGCCTCAAGGCCGGTTTCGAGGCGGCGCCGTTCGAAACCGCCCGCTGGGTGCGCTGCGACGACGACGCCGTCATGGCCCGCTTCGTCGAGGCCCACCGCTCGGCGATGGCCGAGGACCGCGACGGCGGGCTGGTCTTCCTGGCCCGCAACGCCTGGGCGCTCAACCGGGCGCAGCAGGACTTCCCCGACGTCCGCTTCAGCGCCACCCGCGAACAGCACTGAGTGACGGTTGCACGCGGCGCCGGCCCCGCCCACATAACCCGGGCGTATCCCAGAAGGGGTCAGGCCCGTGAGCACGCCCAAGGACACCGAGAAAGACCGCCAGCACCGCCGGCCGCCGCCCGTGCCGCCGGAGGAAGACGTCGTCGACGAGGCTTCGGAGGAATCGTTTCCGGCCAGCGACCCGCCGGCCTACACCTCCATCAGCCATTCCGGCCGCCCGCGCCACGAGAAATAGCCGCCGCCGCGGCTTTGCGCCGGCGGCCGCGCCCGACTACACTGGCCGACAGGCCAGGAGAAGGAGGATGGCGAATGCCGGCCGACGACACGCCGCCGCCCCCAGGGGGCGACGGCCTGGAAGCCGCGGTGGATGGGCTCTACCGCCAATGCATGGAATTGCTGCACCGCTGCCGCGCCCTGGAACTGGCGACGCGGGAGCGCGAGCGCCCCGATCCCAACCAGGCGCTGGCGGAGACCGAGGTGCGGCTGCGCACCACCTGCTCGCTGACCTCGGCGTTGGCCTGGCTGTCGGGCCAGAAGGCGGTGTTCGGCGGCGAGATCGCCGCCGCCGAGGCGCCCGACTTCGAGCCGCCGCCGCGCCTGGCCGGAACCGCCGATTCCTACCGCGCGCACATGGCCGAAGACCTGCTCGCCCTGGAGCGCGAGGCCGAGACCCTGCTGGCGCGGGCCGAGACCCTGGCTCAGTCGAACAAGCCCAACTGATCCCCGGCGCGCGGCGGCACCCGAAAAAGATCGATGCGCAGCGGCGCCGGCGCGTCGTCGAGCCCCAGGCGGCGCGCCGCTATGCGGAAACGCTGCGCCAGCATCTCGGCATAGGCGCCGCTGCCGGTCCTGCGGCTGCCGAAGGCACTGTCGTACAGACGCCCCGCGCGGCTGTCGCGCAGCAGCGCCAGCACCCGCGCCGCGCGGCGGGGATGGTGCTCGGCCAGCCACTCCGCCATGATCTCCTTCACCTCGAAGGGCAGGCGCAGCAGGATGTGGCTGGCGTGATCGGCGCCGGCCGCGGCCGCCGCCGCCAGGATGGCCTCGGTCTCGTGGTCGGTCAGCCCCGGGATCACTGGCGCCACCATCACCGCCGTCGGCACCCCCGCCCCGGCCAGCGCCCGCACCGTCGCCAGGCGGCGCTGCGGCGTTGCGGCGCGCGGTTCCAGCCGCCGCGCCAGGTCGCGGTCCAACGTCGTCACCGACACCGCCACCCGCACCAGGCCTTGGGCGGCCATCGGCGCCAGCAGGTCGAGGTCGCGCTCGACCAGGGCCGCCTTGGTGGTGATCATCACCGGGTGGCGGAACTCGGCCAGCACCTCCAGCACCGCGCGGGTGATGCCCAGGCGGCGCTCGACCGGCTGATAGGCGTCGGTGTTGCTGCCGATGGCGATGGGGGCGCAGCGGTAGGACGGGCGCCGCAGCGCCGCCGCCAGCAGGCGCGCCGCCTCGGGCTTGGCCAGCAGGCGGCTCTCGAAGTCCAGCCCCGGCGACAACCCCAGCCAGGCATGGCTGGGGCGGGCGAAGCAATAGGCGCAGCCGTGCTCGCAGCCGCGATAGGGATTGACCGAGCGGTCGAAGGGCACGTCCGGGGATTCGTTGCGCGTCAGCACGTTGCGGCTGGCGTCGTTGGTTACCGTCGTCCGCAGCGGCGGTGGCGGCGCGTCGTCGGGGCCCCAGCCGTCGTCGAAGGGCTCCGTGCGGGTCGATTCGTAACGGTTGGGCGGGTTTCCCCGCGCGCCGCGGGTGGTCTTCATGACCCGGTGATATCGGCGCCGAGGCGAACTTTTCAAGAACATTCGTGCCGACGGCCATGCTTAGCGTCGTGATTCCGGCCCTGGACGCCGCGCCGGCGCTGCGGGCGCTGCTGCCCGCGCTGGCCGGGGCGCCCGTGGACGAGGTGGTGGTGGTTGACGGCGGCTCGGCCGACGACACGGCGGCGGCGGCGCGCGAGGGCGGCGCCGTGGTGGTGTCGGCGCCGCGCGGGCGCGGGCCCCAGCTTGTCGTCGGGGCGCGGGCGGCACGCGGCGACGCGCTGCTGTTCCTGCACGCCGACACCGTGCCGCAGGCGGGCTGGCGGGCGGCGGTGAGTAGCTTCCTCGCCGCGCCCGACAACGGCGAGCGCGCCGGCTATTTCCGCCTGCGCTTCGACGACGACCACCCCGGCGCCCGCCGCGTCGAGCGGCTGGCCGCATGGCGCGCCGGCGCGCTGGGCCTGCCCTATGGCGACCAGGGGCTGCTGGTGCCGCGGCGGCTCTACGAGCGCGTCGGCGGCTTCCGTCCCCTGCCCTTGATGGAGGACGTCGACCTGGTGCGGCGCCTGGGGCGGCGGCGGCTGGTGGCGCTGCCGGCGGCGGTGGTGACCTCGGCGGCACGCTATCGCCGCGACGGCTGGTGGCTGCGCCCGGCCCGCAACCAAGCCTGTCTGGCGCTCTACGCCCTGGGGGTGCCGCCGCGCTGGCTGCGGCGGCTGTACGGATGAGCCGCCGTCCGGTGGTGGTGGTGATGGCGCGGGCGCCGCGGCTGGGCGCCGGCAAGCGCCGGCTGGCCGCCGCCGTCGGCGCCGGCGAGGCGCTGCGCTTTCAGCACGCCAACGCCGCCGCGCTGCTGCACCGGCTGGGCGGGGATTCGCGCTGGCGGCTGGTGCTGGCGACCACCCCCGACGGCGCCATGCCGCCGCGCCGCTGGCCGCGGGTGGCGCGGACCGGGCAGGGCGGCGGCGACCTGGGGGCGCGCATGGCGCGGCTGCTGGCCCGCTACGCCCCGGCGCCGGTGGTCGTCGTGGGCAGCGACATCGCCGCCCTGCGCCCCGCCGATATCGCCGAGGCGCTGCGCCGCCTGCGCGGCGCCGAGCTGGTCTTCGGCCCCGCCGAGGACGGCGGCTATTGGCTGGTGGGCGCGCGCGGACGGCCGAGGGGGCGCCGCTGGGCGGCGATGTTCGCGGGCGTGCGCTGGTCGGGACCGCACGCGCTGGCCGACACCCTTTGCAATCTGCCGCCGGGCGCCCGTGTCGCCTGGGCCGCGCGGCGCTGGGACGTGGACACCGGCGCCGACTACCGCCGCTGGCGTCAGCGCGGCGCGCTGGCGAGCTGGAGGTCGAGGGCGCGGTAGGTCGGCCAGCGGCCGCTGGCGACGGCGGCCAGGGTGGGGGCGGGCTGTTCGAGGCGGGCGCGATAGATCCAGAAATTGGTCAGCACGCGCTCCAGGAAGATGCGCGTTTCCGGCACCGGGATGCTCTCGATGAACAGCAGCGGATCCTCGCCGTAATCCAGCTCCTGCTTCCAGCGCACCAGATTGCCGATGCCGCCGTTATAGGCGGTGAGCATCAAGACGATGTCCCCATCCACCGCCGGCTGCTCCAGCAGATGCTCGATGTAGCGCTGCCCCAGGGCGAGGTTGTATTGCGGGTCGCTGAGATCGGCGGGGTGGCCGCCGGCGACGAAGCGGGCGGTCGCCGGCATCACCTGCATCAGCCCGCGCGCGCCGGCGGGGCTGCGGGCGCGGGGGTTGAAGGCCGACTCCTGCCGGGCGATGGCCAGCACCAGGGCGCGGTCGACCCGCCAGCCGCCCTCGGGCCGCCAGCTTGGCACCGGGAAGGCGGCCTCGTCGTGATAGCGCCCGTCGGCGCGCGCCGCCAGCGTGCCCAGCTTCAGCGCCAGTTCCGGCATGTCGGCGGCCTCGGCCAGCGCCAGCATGGCATAGACCGTGTCGACATCGGCGCGCGGGTGCAGCTTGCGCAGTTCCGCCTCGGCGTCGTCGTGCCGCCCCAACTGCAACAGCGCCAGCGCCCGCCGGCCGCCGGGCTCGGCCGACAGGATGCGCAGGTCGCCCTCGGTCAGGGGCAGCGGCTGGAAGGAGAATTCGGGGCTGACCCCCAGGGCGCGTCGCGCCAGCAGCCCATAGAAGGTGCGCGGCCACCGCGCCGCCACCTCCAGCCAGCCGTTCACCGCCTCGGGGCGGCGGGTGATGAGATTGGCGCGCGCCGCCCAATAGGCGCCGGCGGCGATCATCCAGCGCGATCCATCCTCGGCGCTGCCCACGGCCTCGAAATGGCGGCGGGCGTCGTCGAAGCGATCAAGCCGCCAGGCCGCCAGCCCTGCGCTCCAATGCGCCGCCGGCAGGACGTCGCCCGAGCCGTCGGCCGCCCGCGCCGCCCAGTCATAGGCCCAGGCGATGCGACCGTCGGCCATGTAGCGGTTGGCCAGGGCGAGGCGCATCTCGTCCAGGTCGACGCGCGGCAGGGTCGCCGCCACCTCGGGATCCTCGATCAGCCGCTTCGCCGCCAGCGTGTAGCCCGGCCGCAGGCGCCGGCGGATGGTGTTCTTGATCTCCAACACCCGCGCGCGGCGGGCGCCGGTCAGGCCCGACAGGCGGTCATGGGTCCAGCGTTCCCAGCTGGCGTCCATGTCGCCGGTGTCGATGCCGGTGCCCGCCAGGAATCCCGGCTGCGGCGGCCGTGGCGCCGGCGCCCCGCCGGGGCGCTTGCGCCCGGCGAGGCGGTGGATGCGCTCCGCCTGGGGATGGTCGGCGTGGCGGGCCATCCAGGCGCGCAGTTCGGCATAGCTGGAAAGATAGTCGCGGTGCAGGTAACGCTGCGCCTGCAGATGCCCCACCAGCACGCGGTCGTCGAGCCGCTCCATCAACGCATCGGCCTCCGCCCAGCGGCCGGCCTGCTGGACGGCGAACAGGCGCCGGTACAGGCCGGCGTCGGCATCGGAGAGGACGGCGGGCGGCGGCGATTCCGCTTGCGGGCGGGCGGGGAGGGCATGGCCCACGGCCGAGGCCACCATCGCCTCGCCGGCGGCGGCGGCCGGTGCCGGCGCGACGGCCAGAAACGCCGCCGCCGCCATCGAAGCGATGGCACCGGCGAGCCTGTGTCGCCGACCGGGGCGGCGCCTGATCCCTGCGCTGAACATCGGCCATGTTATACGGGCGCCGCCGCCCTGCCCGCAAGCGCGAACGGGTTATACGGACGCGCGTTGCCCTTGGCCCTGACCGTTCAGGCGGGCGGGTCCAGACTCTTGGCCAGGAGCAGGAGATCCAGCCAGGCATCGCGCTTGCGGCCCGGCGTGCGCAGCAGGAAGGCGGGGTGGTAGGTGGCCACCGCCGGCAGCGGCGCCGCCCCGTCGCCGCCGGGCACCTCCAGCCCGCGGCCGCGCAGGCGGGTGATGGGGTCGGCGGCGTCGAGCACCGCCGCGGCCGCCGAGCCCCCCAGCAACAGCAGCGCCCGCGGCGCCACCAGCGCGATATGGCGGCGCAGGAAGGGCTGCAGCAGCGCCGCCTCGGCCGGCGAGGGCTTGCGGTTCAGCGGCGGCCGCCAGGGCAACACATTGGTGATGTAGACGTTGCGGGCGCGGTCGAGCCCCACCGAGGCCAGCATCCGGTCGAGCAGGCGGCCGCTGGCGCCCACGAACGGCCGCCCCAGGCGGTCCTCGTCGGCGCCGGGGGCCTCGCCGATGACCATCACCGCCGGATTCGCCACGCCTTCACCGAACACCGTGCTGCGCGCCGCCCCCTTCAGGGGATAGCCCTCGAACGCCTCCAGCGCCTCGCGCAGCGCCTCCAGGTCGCCCGCCGCCTGGGCCAGCCGTGCCGCCGTCGACAGCGCCGCCGTCAGGCCGGCCGCCGCCGGGGGCGGGGGCGGCGGCGGCGGTGCCGGGGCCGGTGCCGTGGTGGGCGGGGGCGGCGCGGCGGCGGATTCGGCGAATCGGTCGCGCGGACGCTCGCCGACGCATTCATCGACGCCCGCCTCGGCGTACCAGCGCAACAGGGCTTCCACGGACAGAGTCTCGGCCATCGCCGCAGCCTAGCACCGCCCCGGCCGTCGCAACAGCGTCTGGCTTATGGTATAGGAAGGCCAATTTCGCAGTGCAATACGAACGGGGACGAGCCGTGGAACGCGAGTCGATGGAATTCGATGTGGTGATCGTCGGGGCCGGTCCGTCGGGCCTGGCGAGCGCCATCCGCCTGCGCCAACTGGCCGCCGAGAGTGGGCGGGAGGTCAGCGTCTGCGTCATCGAGAAGGGCTCGGAAGTGGGCGCGCACATCCTGTCGGGGGCGGTGATCGAGACCCGCGCCCTCGACGAGCTGATGCCCGACTGGCGCGAGAAGGGGGCGCCGCTGAAGACTCCCGCCGGCGCCGACCGCTTCCTCTACCTCACCGAAGGCAAGGCCCACCGCCTGCCGACGCCGCCGCAGATGCACAACGACGGCAACTATATCGTCAGCCTGGGCAATGTCTGCCGCTGGCTGGCCGAACAGGCCGAGGCGCTGGGGGTGGAAATCTTCCCCGGCTTCGCCGCCGCCGAGGTGCTGTACGACGAGGCTGGCGCCGTGCGCGGCATCGCCACCGGCGACATGGGCATCGGCAAGGACGGCGAGCCCACCGCCAATTACCAGCCCGGCGTCGAGCTGCTGGCCCGTCAGACGGTGTTCGCCGAGGGCTGCCGCGGCTCGCTGACCAAGGCCCTGTTCGAGAAGCTGGACCTGCGCCGCGACTGCGACCCGCAGACCTATGGCATCGGCATCAAGGAATTGTGGGAGATCGACCCCGCCAAGCACCAGCCCGGCCTGGTGATCCACACCATCGGCTGGCCGCTGGATTCGCGCACCTATGGCGGCTCGTTTCTCTATCACCTGGAGGACAACCAGGTGGCGGTGGGCTTCGTCATCGGGCTCGACTACGAGAACCCGCATCTGAGCCCCTTCGACGAGATGCAGCGGCTGAAGACGCATCCCGCCATCCGCGCCTATCTGGAGGGCGGCCGCCGCATCAGCTATGGCGCCCGCGCCCTGTCGGAGGGCGGTTTGCAGTCGCTGCCGAAGCTGACCTTCCCCGGCGGGCTGATCGTCGGCGACGCCGCCGGGCTGCTGAACGTGCCCAAGATCAAGGGCACCCACACGGCGATGAAGTCGGGGATGCTGGCCGCCGAGGCGGCGTTCGAGGCGCTGGCCGCCGAGGGCACCGTCGAGGCCACCGCCTATCCCGACAAGCTGCGGGCCTCCTGGGTGTGGGACGAGCTTCACCGCGCCCGCAACATCCGCCCCGCCTTCCGCTGGGGCCTGTGGCCGGCGATTGCCTATTCGGCGCTGGACACCTACGTCCTGCGCGGCAAGGCGCCGTGGACGCTGCACCATCACGCCGACCACACGCGCCTGAAAAAGGCCGCCGAATGCCCGAAGATCGCCTATCCCAAGCCCGACGGGGTACTGACCTTCGACCGGCTGTCGTCGGTGTTCCTGTCCAACACCAACCACGAGGAAAACCAGCCGGCGCATCTGCGGCTGAAGAACCAGCGGGTGCCGATTGACGTCAATCTGGCGTTGTACGACGCCCCGGAGCAGCGTTACTGCCCGGCGGGGGTATACGAAATCGTGCGCGAGGCTGCGGCGGAGCCGCGCTTGCAGATCAACGCCCAGAATTGCGTGCACTGCAAGACCTGCGACATCAAGGATCCCACCCAGAACATCGACTGGGTGGTGCCCGAGGGCGGCGGCGGCCCCAACTACCCCAACATGTGAGGGCTGCGTTGGGGGCGTCGCATCGGCTAGGATAGCGGCTGCGGCGCGCTGGGGCGTCGCTGCAGGACGGAAGATCCCGATGACGGGCATGTATGCAGGGGCAAAGGGCCGCCTGGCGGCGGCGATGGCGGCGGCGGCGCTGCTGGCCGGCTGTCCGGGCGAGTCGGTCGAGGTGGCCTCGGAGGCGGCGGCACCGGCGCCGGCGGTGGTGGTGGGCGCGACGCCGCAGCCCTGGGCCGGGTCCGGGTCCGGCTCCTATCTCGCCGCGCGGCACGCGCAAAAGGCCGGCGACCTGGAGGCGGCCGCCGCCCTGATGCTGCGCGCCGTCGCCGACGATCCCGGAAACCTCGACCTGCTGGAGCGGGCGACGGCGCTGCTGATCGCCGAGGGCCGGCTGGCCGAGGCCGAGCGCATGGCGCGCCGGCTGGCCGAGGCCGGGGGCACCGATTCGACGGTGGCGGCGCTGCTGCTGGCGGTGAGCGCCATCCAGGACGGTGACTTCGCCCGCGCCGGAGCGCTGCTCGCCAGCCTGCCCGAGCGCGGCATCAACACCTTTGTCGTGCCGTTGGTGCAGGCCTGGGCGCAGTACGGCGCCGGCGACATCGACGGCGCCCTCGCCACCCTGGCGCCGCTGGCCGATCAGAGCCATTTCGCCGCCCTGCACGACTTCCACGCCGCCCTGATCGCCGACCTCGGCGACCGCCCCGACCTCGCCGAGCCCATGTACGAGGCCTCGCTGGCCGGCATCGGCGCCGGCACCCTGCGCGCCGTGCAGGCGGCGGCGGGCTGGTACCAGCGCACCGGACGGAACGAGCGCGCCCGCGAGGTCTACGCCCAGTACGAGGCCCGCCACCCCGGCTCCAACCTGCTGGAGGCGGCGGCGCGGCTGGACGCCGGCGCCGACCTGCCGCGGCTGGTGCGCACGCCGCGCCACGGCGTCGCCGAGGCGCTGTACGGCGCCGCCAGTTCGCTGCGCCAGGCGGACGCCTTCGACGTCGGCCTGGTGCTGGGGCGGTTGGCGCTCGACCTGCGGCCGGACTTTCCCCTCGCGCAGGCGCTGGTGGGCGACATCCTGGAAATGCGCGGCCGCTACGATGCCGCCAACGCCGTCTATGCCGCCATCGCGGCGGATTCGCCGGTGCGCGAGGCCGCCGACCTGCGCCGGGCGCGCAATCTGGACGCCATCGGCCGCACCGACGAGGCGGTGGCGCTGCTGGAAGACCTGGCCCGGCGCGACGAGGTCGACCCCGACCCGCTGACGGCGCTGGGCGACATCCTGCGCGCCCACAAGCGCTTCGACGAAGCCGCCGGGGCTTACAGCCGCGCCGTCGAGCGCGTGCGGAACACCGACCGTCAGCACTGGTCGCTGTTCTACAGCCGCGGCATCGCCTTCGAACGCTCCGGCGAGTGGACCCGCGCGGAGAGCGACTTCCTGCACGCGCTGGAGCTGGAGCCGGACCAGCCGCTGGTGCTGAACTATCTGGGCTATTCCTGGGTGGAGCAGGGCATCAACCTGCAACAGGCGCGCGAGATGATCGAGAAGGCGGTGGCACTGCGCCCCAACGACGGCTACATCGTCGACAGCCTGGGCTGGATCCTCTACCGCCTCGGCGACTTCGAGGAAGCGGTCGGGCATCTGGAGCGGGCGGTGGAACTGGTGCCCGACGACCCCACCATCAACGACCATCTCGGCGACGCGCTGTGGCGCGTGGGCCGCCGGCAGGAGGCGCGGTTCCAGTGGCGCCGGGCCTTGGCCCACGACCCCGAACCGGACCAGATCGACGATATCCGCGCCAAGCTGGACGCCGGGCTGGAGGCGCGCACCGCCGCCGAAGACGCGCGGCGATGACCGCGACCACCGCCGGCGGCGCCGCCGTTCTGGCGCCGGCGAAGCTCAACCTCTATCTGCACGTCGTCGGGCGGCGCGAGGACGGCTATCACCGCCTCGACAGCCTGGTGGCCTTCGCCGCCGTCGGCGACCGCGTCGAGGCGCGCCCGGCGGCGGAGCTGAGCCTGACCGTCGGCGGCCCCAACGCCGCTGCCCTCGACGGCCTCGACCCCGAGGACAACCTGGTCCTGCGCGCGGCACGCCGGTTGCGGGCCCGCTGCGGCGTCGCCGCCGGCGCCGCGCTGCGCCTGGAGAAGCTGCTGCCGGTGGCGGCGGGGATCGGCGGCGGCAGCGCCGACGCCGCCGCCGGCCTGCTGGCGCTGGCGGCGCTGTGGAATCTGGGGATCGCCGAGGATGATCTGCGGGCGCTGGGGCTGGAACTGGGCGCCGACGTTCCCGCCTGCCTTGCCGCCCGCCCGACGGCGGTCGGCGGCGTCGGGGAAATTCTCCGCCCGGTCCCGCCGCTGCCGCCGGCCTGGGTGGCGTTGGTGAATCCCGGCACGGCGCTGGCGACGCCGACGGTGTTCCGCCGCCGCGGCGGGCCGTTCTCCGCCCCCGCCCCCGCCCTCGGCGCGGTGGCGGACGTGGCGGCGCTGGCGGCGGCGCTGCGGGCGCGGCGCAACGACCTGACCGGCGCGGCGCTGGCGCTGGCGCCGACGGTCGCGACGGCGCTGGCCGCCCTGGAGGAAAGCGCCGGCTGCCTGCTGGCGCGCATGTCGGGCAGCGGCGCCACCTGCTTCGGGCTGTTCCGCACCGGACACGCCGCCCGCGCCGCCGCCACCGCCATCGCCGCCACCCACCCCCACTGGTGGACCGCCGCCGCGCCGCTGCTGGACGCGCCGCCGGCGCTGGAGCGCCTCTGAGCCGCCTTCACCGGGTTGCGGCCCCGCCCCGGCGGCGCTATGTTCGCCTCCCCGCCGGATGGGGCGTAGCCAAGCGGCAAGGCAACGGGTTTTGGTCCCGTGATCCCAGGTTCGAATCCTGGCGCCCCAGCCACCCCTGAAAAGCAAGCGGAATCAAGGACCACCGCCGCGTGCGCGCGGGGCGCCTTCTGTGTGGCGGGGCCTATTGTTGCAAGGAGACGGCCCACGCAGAGGGTGAGGGTTTCGGTTGGCCCCGGGGCAACCACCCGCCGCCAGCCTGGGTCGCAACGCATGGAAAAAGGCCCCCGGACACGCCGTCCGGGGGCCTTGTCCCGCCCGTGCCGGCGCGGCATCAGGCGCCGGCGCTCTCCAGCACCTTTTCCTCGCGCCCGCCGACGAGGGCCGGCACGCGGGCCAGAACGCCGTAAATGGCCGCGCTCAGGAAGAAGGTGGGGATGCCCGCCGAGATGTAGTTGAACAGCGGTCCGGCGCGGTCGGCCACCGGATCGTAGGTCCAGAAATAGAACAGGCCGCCCACGATGATCGCGATATACGCCGCCCAGTTGATGCCGTTGACATAGTAGTAACGGCCGCCGCGGACGTTGTAGAGATCGCGCACCGAGATCTCCCACTTCTTGATGAACATGTTGTCCATCACCAACACGCCGCCGTAGGCCGCCATGATGAAGGCGATGTACGACAGGAAAGTCGTGTAGGAGTCGTAAAAGAGCGGCGTCAGCATGAGCAGCGAGGCGGGCACGGTGCTCAGGCAGGACGAACGCCATTTCCAGTTCGGGAACATGGTCTTGACGCTGACGCCCTGCGAGTAAATCAGCACCGTCGCCGAGGTCAGGTTGGCCAGGATCAGCAGCACCAGGCCGAGGAGACCGAAAACCGGGCCGCCGGCGGCGATCATCCATTCGGTCGGCTCGTAGACGCCGACCAGGAGCGCCGTCAGAGCGCCCAGGATGGCGGCGACGTTGAGAATCACGCCCCAGCCGAGGAAGGTGCCCCACACCGCCGTCTTCTCCGTCTTCGCCAGACGGTTCCAGACGCCGAAATAGGCCAGCCACGAGAAACCGAGGCCGACATTCCACTCCACCGCCGACGCTAGGCTGCGCGCGTGTGAATCGTAGGGCTCCGCCGGTTGCGCCGAGAACACCTCGACCACGCCGCGATCGCCGACGATGTAGAGAATCAGCCCGACGATGATGAGGAACATCGCCGGCACGCCGACGCGGATGAAGAACTTGATCGCCACCGGGCCGCCATAGGCGATGATCCAGGCGATGATGAACGAGACGATGGCGAAGAATGGCGCGCCGACGTCACGCAGGGTCATCCATTCCGGCCCGGCGAAGGCGTCCACCATCCGGATGGCGGATTCGCCCAGCATGAAACAGGCCATGGTGATCCAGCCCAGATTGGTGATGGCGAAGATCAGCAGGAAGATGTTGCTGCCCTTCGGCCCCAGCGTGGCGCGCGCGCCGATGAAGGTGTCGACGCCATAGCGGGCGAACAGAATGGCCAGCGAACAGATCAGGAAGACCGGAATGGCGTTCCCGAAAAGAATCGCGGCGATCCCGTCCGTTGCCGGCAGGACGAAGCCGGTGTAGCCGCCGACCAGGAAGCTCCACGCGGCGATGCCGAAGCCGACCTGGACGAGGATGAAGTCCAAGAGCCCGAACTGCCGCTCCGAGCGCAGCACGGGCAGGATTCCGAAGTAAACTTCTTTTTCTATTGCTTTCTGGGACATTGCCTCTCTCCCGTCGCCTGGGGCGCACCGGCCGCCGGGCGGCGGCGCGGGCCCCCAAACATCAGAACAAACCGATGGCCGCCATCACGAAGATCAGAGTGATCGCCGCCGAGGTGGCTATGGGCAGAACCCAGTCTCCCGTGGTCATCGGCATCGGCATGTTGCCGTGCTCTTCCAGGTCGAGGCGCCGCTCCAATTCGGCCTGCAATTCGTCGTTCAGGTATTGAGCCATTGTTTCCCCCACTGCATACGCCCCAACCGGGGCGTAGTAGTTGGCTGATGCGTTGTATGGTTGCGCCGGTATCGCCGACGCCGTTATTCGAGGCGGCTGAAAATGCAAGGCCCGTGCCACGGCCCGAGGCCGGCGGCGGGGCGCGGCGGCGCCGCGGCGCCAGTATCGCACGAAGCTGCCGCGCCCCCGGCATTTGGCGGCACCGGCCGCGGCGCCTGCGGAACGCCGCGGCACCCGCACGGCGCTGCCACGCCGCAGCGTTTGATGCGCCACCGCAGCGTTCGCCCCCGGACGGCCCGCCCCGCGCGATCGATGCAATTGCGCAGCACCGCGGCGCCTTGTGCTGCGCATTTGCCAGCGGCCCGGCGCCCCCGGCGCGGCGAAACCCGCCGCTGGTCTGCAACAGCGTCGCTCGGCGGCGCTGGCACGCCGCTTGCCTCCGCTCACCGTCGCCCTAGAGGGGTGTGGCGCCCGAAAAAGATCCGAGGAGGAAGCGATGGGAAGAGATCCCAAATACGACATCCTGTTCCAGCCGATCCGCATCGGCCCCAAGACGATGCGAAACCGTTTCTGGCAGACAACCCACTGCCTGGGCCCCGGCTCCGAGCGGCCCGGCACGCAGGCCTTCCATCGCGCCATCAAGGCCGAGGGCGGCTGGGGCGCCGTGTTCACCGAGTTCTGCTCGGTCCATCCCGAATCGGACGAATACCCCTTCATCAGCGCGCGCCTGTGGGACGACGGCGACGTCATCAATCTGGGCCTGATGTGCGACATGCTGCACAAGCACGACACGCTGGCCGGCGTACAGCTCTGGTACGGCGGCATGCATTCGCTGTGCTATGAATCCCGCGAGGTCCCGCGCAGCCCCACGCAATTGCCGTCGAACGTCTTTCCCAGCCGCACGCCCTACAGCGCGGCCTGCGACGAGGACGATATCAAGGCGATCATTAATATGTATGTGCTCGCCGGGAAGCGGGCCGTTGACGCCGGCTTCGACCTTCTCGAGGTCTCGGGCGGCGACAGCACCATGCCCATCCAGTTCCTGGACCATCGCTACAACCACCGCACCGACGCTTATGGCGGCTCGTTCGAAAACCGCGCGCGCTTCTACATCGAATTGATGACGGCGCTGAAGCGAGCCTGCGGCGACGAGGCCGCGATCACCACCCGCTTCGAGGTCGACACCCTCATCGGCCCCGGCGGCATCGAGGCTGACGAAGACGGCATCCGCTTCGTGGAATACCTGCACCGGCAGGGAGTCTGCGACGCCTGGTCGGTCAAGATCGGCGACTACGAGGAATGGGGCGAGGACGCCGGCCCCTCGCGCTGGCGCAAAAGCGGCTGGATGACCCCCTTCGTGCGGCAGGTCAAGGGCATCCTCGGCGATACCCCCGTGGTCACCAACGGCCGCTACACGGCCCCCGACGACATGCTGGCGGTGCTCAACAACGGCATCGGCGACATCATTGGCGCGGCCCGTCCCTCCATCGCCGACCCCTTCCTCCCCAACAAGATCGACGAGGGGCGCCTGGACGACATCCGGGAATGCATCGGCTGCAACATGTGCGTCTCGAAGTTTAATCAGGTCGCCCAGGTCAACTGCACCCAGAACGCCACCGCGATGGAGGAATACCGCCGCGGCTGGCACCCCGAGAAGTTCGAAAGGACCAAGCAGCCGTGTTCGGTCCTGGTGGTGGGCGGCGGTCCCGCCGGCCTGGAATGCGCCCGCGTGCTGGGCGAGCGCGGCCATGACGTGCATCTGCGCGAGGCCGAGGACGAGCTGGGCGGTCACTGGAAATGGGTCAGCCGGCTTCCGCGCCTGAACGAATGGTCGCGCGTGATCACCTACCGCGACGTGCAGCTGCGCAAGATGAGCAATGTCGAGGTCCATCTCGGCGTCGGCACGATGACCGCCGACGACGTGCTCAGCTACGGCGCCGACAAGGTGGTCATCGCCACCGGCTCGCACTGGCACACCCTCGGCATGGGCGCCGAGACCCACGCCCCCATCCCCGGGGCCGACGCCTCGCTTCCGCACGTCCTCACCCCCGAGCAGGTGATGGCCGGCAAGCCGGTCGGCGACCGCGTCGTCATCTTGGACGGCGACGGCCACTTCATGGGCGTGGCCCTGGCGGAGATGATGGCCGAGCAGGGCAAGGACGTGACCATCGTCACCAACATGTCGGAGATCGCCGAATACGGCGTCTTCACCATGGACGTCATGAACAACAAGCGCATGATGTTCAACGCCGGCATCAAGCAGTACCGCAACCACTGGGGCGAGCGCATCGAGCCCGGCAAGATCACGCTGTTCTACCTCTACCGCCACGGCGCCGAGCTCCTCGGCCCCAACGCCGGCGGCATACCGCGGCCGGAAAGCAAGGCGGTTATGGACCTGCCATGCGACTCGGTGATCCTGGTGACGTCGCGGGTCTCGAACGACTCGCTCTACCGCGAGTTGCGGGCGCGCCGCGACGAGTGGGCGGCCGAGGAGGTGCAGGGCGTCTACCGCATCGGCGACTGCCACGCGCCGCGGCAACTGCACAACGCCATCTTCGACGGCCATCGCCTCGCCCGCGAGTTCGACTCTCCCCATCCCCAGCATCCGCTGCCTTGGATCCGCGAGCGGCAGATCTGGGGGGCGCCGACCTACCCCGCGCTTGGGGACGAACGCCCCATCGTTGAACCCAGCGTCTGGTAGAGCCGGCGGCGGCCGCGCGCCTTTG
>JAWLGJ010000044.1:0-24727 GCA_041685145.1 Magnetospirillaceae bacterium
GGCGCCGACCCCCGCGCCGGCGACGGCGCCGGCATCCTGATTCAGGTGCCCGATGCCTTCCTGCGCGCCGAGTGCGCCGCGCTGGGCGTCGAGCTGCCGCAGCCGGGCGACTACGGCGTCGGCATGGTGTTCCTGCCGCAGGGCGCCGAGGCGCGCGCCGCCTGCGAGAAGGCGCTGGAGCAATTGGTGGCCGCCGAGGGCCAGACGGTGCTGGGCTGGCGCGACGTGCCCACCGACAACGCCGGCGTCAGCGATATGGTCAAGGCCGTCGAGCCGACCATCCGCCAGATCTTCGTCGCCCGCGGCGCCGGCACCCCCGACACCGACGCCTTCGAGCGCAAGCTGTTCGTCATCCGCAAGCAGGCGGGGCAGAAGGCCGACGCCCTGGGCGGCGAGGCGGCCGAGCACTTCTATATCCCGTCGCTGTCGGCGCGCACCCTGGTCTACAAGGGGATGCTGCTGGCCGACCAGGTGGGCACCTATTACAAGGACTTGAGCGACGAGCGCATGGTCAGCGCCATGGCGCTGGTCCACCAGCGGTTCTCGACCAACACCTTTCCGCGTTGGAACCTGGCGCAGCCCTTCCGCATGATCTGCCACAACGGCGAGATCAACACCCTGCGCGGCAACGTCAACTGGATGGCGGCGCGGCGGCATTCGATGGAATCGGAGCTGCTGGGCGACGACCTGACCAAGCTGTGGCCGCTGATCCCCGAGGGCCAGTCGGACTCCGCCTGCTTCGACAACGCGCTGGAACTGCTGGTGCAGGGCGGCTATTCGCTGGCCCACGCCATGATGCTGCTGATTCCCGAGGCGTGGTACGGCAATCCGCTGATGGACGAGCAGCGCCGCGCCTTCTACGAGTACCACGCCGCGCTGATGGAGCCGTGGGACGGCCCGGCGGCGGTGTGCTTCACCGACGGCCGCCAGATCGGCGCCACCCTCGACCGCAACGGCCTGCGCCCGGCGCGCTACCTCATCACCGACGACGACAAGGTGATCATGGCCTCCGAGTCCGGTGTGCTGCCGGTGCCGGAGGAGAAGATCGTCAAGAAGTGGCGCCTGCAACCGGGGCGGATGCTGCTCATCGATATGGAGCAGGCGCGCATCATCTCCGACGAGGAGATCAAGGCGGAATTGGCCGAAAGCCATCCCTATCAGGAATGGCTGGACCAGACGCAGATCGTCCTGGAAGACCTGCCGCCGGCGGCGGCGCCGGCGCTGCCGGACCGCCAGACCCTGCTCGACCGCCAGCAGGCCTTCGGCTACACCCAGGAGGATCTGAAGTTCCTGCTGACGCCGATGGCCGTCTCCGGCCAGGAGGCGGTGGGCTCGATGGGCAACGACATTCCGCTGTCGGTGCTCTCGCGGCGGCCGAAGCTGCTCTACAGCTATTTCAAGCAGTGCTTCGCCCAGGTCACCAATCCGCCGATCGACTCGATCCGCGAGGAGTTGGTGATGTCGCTGGTGTCGCTGATCGGGCCGCGGCCGAATCTGCTGGATCTCGATTTCGGCGGCGACCGCGAGCGCCTGGAGGTGCGCCAGCCCATCCTCACCAACGAGGATCTGGAGAAGATCCGCCACATCGAGGACAGTGAGGCCAGCAGCTTCCGCTCGGCGACCATCGACATGACCTATGCCGCCAGGGACGGCGCCGCGGGCATGGCGCCGGCGCTGGAGCGGCTGTTCGCCGACGCCGAGAAGGCGGCGCATGACGGCTACAACATCCTCATCCTCTCCGACCGGGCGGTGTCGGCCGAGCGCGTGGCCATACCCGCGTTGCTGGCCACCTCGGGGGTGCACCATCACCTGGTGCGCGCCGGACTGCGCACCGAGGTCGGGCTGGTGGTCGAGACCGGTGAGGCGCGCGAGGTGCATCACATGTGCACCCTGGCCGGCTACGGCGCCGAGGCCATCAACCCCTATCTGGCCTTCGAGACCCTGGAGGCCATGCGCACGACGCTGCCGGAGCCGCTGCCCACCGAGGAGGTGCAGCGGCGCTACATCAAGGCGGTGGACAAGGCCATCCTCAAGGTGATGGCCAAGATGGGCATCTCCACCTATCAATCCTATTGCGGCGCCCAGATTTTCGACGCCGTCGGGCTGTCCTCGGACTTCGTCGAGAAGTATTTCACCAAGACCGCCACTACCATCGAGGGCGTCGGCCTGGAGGAGGTCGCCGAGGAGACGGTGACCCGCCATCGCCTCGCCTATGGCGACAGCCCCGTCTACCGCAACGCGCTCGACGTCGGCGGCGAATACGCCCTGCGCCTGCGCGGCGAGGAGCACGCCTGGACGTCCGAGAGCATCGCCGCCCTGCAGCACGCGGTGCGCGCCGGCGACTACGCGAAGTTCAAGGAGTTCTCGACGCTCATCGACGACCAGAGCCGGCGGCTGCTGACCCTGCGCGGCCTGTTCGAGGTCAAGCCCGCCGGGCCGCCGGTGCCGCTCGACGAGGTCGAGCCGGCCGCCGAGATCGTCAAGCGCTTCGCCACCGGCGCCATGTCGTTTGGCTCGATCTCGCGCGAGGCCCACACCACGCTGGCCATCGCCATGAACCGCCTGGGCGGCAAGTCCAACACCGGCGAGGGCGGCGAGGAGCCCGAACGCTTCCGGCCGCTGCCCAACGGCGATTCCATGCGCTCGGCGATCAAGCAGGTGGCCTCGGGGCGCTTCGGCGTCACCACCGAATACCTGGTCAACGCCGACGACATCCAGATCAAGATGGCCCAGGGCGCCAAGCCCGGCGAGGGTGGCCAGCTTCCCGGCCACAAGGTCGACCAGGTGATCGCGCGGGTGCGCCATTCCACCCCCGGCGTCGGTCTCATCAGCCCGCCGCCGCACCACGACATCTATTCCATCGAGGATCTGGCGCAGCTCATCTACGACCTGAAGAACGTCAATCCGCGCGCGCGGATCAGCGTCAAGCTGGTCTCGGAGGTGGGCGTGGGCACGGTGGCGGCCGGGGTGTCGAAGGCCAAGGCCGACCACGTCACCATCTCGGGCTATGACGGTGGCACCGGCGCCAGCCCCCAGACCTCGATCAAGCACGCCGGCAGCCCGTGGGAGATCGGCCTGGCCGAGACCCACCAGACGCTGGTGCTCAACCGCCTGCGCGGGCGCATCGCGGTGCAGGTCGACGGCGGCCTGCGCACCGGGCGCGACGTGGTGATCGGGGCGATGCTGGGCGCCGACGAATACGGCTTCGCGACGGCGGCGCTGATCGCCGCCGGCTGCCTGATGATGCGCAAGTGCCACCTCAACACCTGCCCGGTGGGCATCGCCACCCAGGACGAGGTGCTGCGTCGGCGCTTCCGTGGCACGCCGGCGCATGTGGTCAACTACTTCCTGTTCGTGGCCGAGGAGATGCGCGAGATCATGGCGGCGCTGGGCTTCCGCAGCGTCGAGGAAATGATCGGCCGCACCGACCTGCTGGACGCCCGCAAGGCGGTCGACCACTACAAGGCGCAGGGGCTGGACTTCTCGCGCCTGTTCCACCGGCCGCAGGTGGGCCCCGAAGTGGCCACCCGCAACTGCGAGGCGCAGGACCACGGCCTGGACAGCGTCCTCGACCGCCGCCTGATCGAACAGGCGCGCCCGGCGCTGGAGGGCGGGGCGCCCGTTCGCATCGACAGCCCGATCAACAACACCGACCGCACCACCGGCGCCATGCTGTCGGGCGAGGTGGCCCTGCATCACGGCCACACCGGCCTGCCCGACGACACCATCGCCGTGCGCTTCAAGGGCACGGCGGGCCAGAGCTTCGGTGCCTTCCTGGCCCACGGCGTGTCGTTCGAGCTGCACGGCGAGGCCAACGACTATGTCGGCAAGGGCCTGTGCGGCGGGCGCATCGCCATCATGCCGCCGCCGGAAAGCAAGGTGGTGCCCGAGGAGAACATCATCGTCGGCAACACGGTGCTGTACGGCGCCATCGAGGGCGAGTGCTACTTCCGTGGCGTCGCCGGCGAACGCTTCGCCGTGCGCAACTCCGGCGCCACCGCGGTGGTGGAGGGCGTCGGCGACCACGGCTGCGAATATATGACCGGCGGCGTGGTGGTGGTCATCGGCCCCACCGGGCGCAATTTCGCCGCCGGCATGAGCGGCGGCGTGGCCTATGTGCTGGACGAGGACGGGGGCTTCGAGCGGCGCTGCAATCTGGCGATGGTCGAGTTGGAGCCCATCGCCGAGGAGGACGAGGCCCTGGAGGCGCTCGACCACCAGGGCGGCGACCTGGAGGGGCACGGGCTGGTGGACGTTCGCGCCGATATGACCCGCTTCGACGGGCTCAGGCTTCGCCGCCTCCTGGAGAACCACCGCCGCTACACCAACAGCCGGCGCGCGCAGGAAATCCTCGACAACTGGGAGGATTATCTGCCGCGCTTCGTGAAGGTCATGCCGGTGGACTACCGACGCGCGCTGCTGGAGATGCGCCAGAAAAGCGAACCGGATTCCGCCAGCGTGAGCGTGGGAGAGTAGCCGATGGGCAAGCCGACGGGTTTCCTGGAGATCGCCCGCAAGAACGCCAGCTACGCCCCGCCCGAGGAGCGGGTGCGGCACTACCGCGAATTCACCACCCTGCCCGACGACAGCAGCCTGTCGCGGCAGGGGGCGCGGTGCATGGATTGCGGCATTCCCTTCTGCCACCAGGGCTGTCCGGTGCACAACATGATCCCGGACTGGAACGACCTGGTCTACCGCAACCGCTGGCAGGAGGCGCTGGAGGCGCTGCAGGCGACCAACAACTTTCCCGAGTTCACCGGCCGCATCTGCCCGGCCCCGTGCGAGGCGGCCTGCACGCTCAACCTCACCGACGAGCCGGTGACCATCAAGCAGATCGAACTGGCCATCGTCGAGCGCGGCTGGCAGGAAGGCTGGATCGTCCCCGACACCTCTATGCCGCGCACCGGCCGCTCGGTGGCGGTGGTGGGCTCGGGCCCGGCGGGGCTGGCCTGCGCGCAGCAGCTTGCCCGCGCCGGCCACGACGTCACCGTCTTCGAGCGCAACGCCCGCCCCGGCGGTCTGCTGCGCTACGGCATTCCCGACTTCAAGCTGGAAAAGCGCTTCATCGACCGTCGCCTGAAGCAGATGGAGGCGGAGGGCGTGACCTTCCGCACCAATTGCGAGGTCGGCCGTGACCTGCCGGCGCAGGAACTCCTGGACCGCTTCGACGCCGTGGTGCTTTCCGGCGGTTCGGAGAAGCCCCGCGACCTGCCGGTGCCGGGCCGCGACCTGGACGGCGTGCACTTCGCGATGGAGTTCCTGGCCCAGCAGAACCGCCGCCTGGCCGGTGAACTGATCGACGTGCCGGAAATCCTCGCCACCGACAAGCATGTGGTGGTCATCGGCGGCGGCGACACCGGCGCCGACTGCGTCGGCACCTCCAACCGCCAGGGCGCCGCCTCGGTGACGCAGCTTGAGATCACCCCCACGCCGCCGGAGCGGGAGAACAAGGATCTGACCTGGCCGCTGTGGCCGCAGAAGCTGCGCACCTCGACCTCGCACGAGGAAGGCTGCGAGCGGATGTGGAGCACCTCGACCAAGGCTTTCGTCGGCGAGAACGGCCGCGTCACCGGCCTCGACTGCGTCAAGGTCGACGGCCGCTTCCAGGAGGTTCCCGACAGCGGCTTCGACCTCAAGGCGGACCTGGTGCTTCTGGCGATGGGCTTCGTGCATCCCATCCACGACGGCATGATCGACAGCCTTGGCCTGGAGCGCGACCCGCGCGGCAATGTCGCCGCCGGCACCGACGACTACCGCGCCAGCCACGAAAAGGTGTTCGCCTGCGGCGACATGCGCCGCGGGCAGTCGCTGGTGGTGTGGGCGATCCGCGAGGGCCGCCAATGCGCCCGCTCGGTCGACACCTTCCTGATGGGCACGACCGAACTGCCCGAGGTGTAACGCCACAGGCACCCCGAAGGGGAATCCAGGGCCGGCCGCCCAAGGCCGGCCCCGCCCCTCAGCCCGCGCAGGCCAGGGCCGCCCCAGGCGTGGGCATGGGTTGTGCAAGTATGGAAAACATCGTGTTATCGTAGTTTTTCGGCTGGTACGGCGCATCCACTTGCCGGAGTCCTTGCCGGTATTCCCGGCAAGGTTGCCGAAGCGGCCGCGATCTTTTGAATCCCGTTGATTCCTTCATCGCGCACACGCTACCCCTTTTAGGTGTAGATGCGTGGAGCGGTGGACGCATGGCAGGTGTCGAGGCCCATAGCGCCGTGCCCGGGGCGGCGCCTGACGACGGCCCGGCGGCGCCGCGCGTCCTCGGCAGCCTTGCCTATCTGCTGCTGCTCGTCCTCCTGCTTCTGCTGGTCCCGGCGGAGCTTGTCGACGCCGACGGGCGGCCGTTCCTGTTTGCTCTGGGCTTTGTGGCCATGTGGCGCTGGGGCTGGGGCGCGGTGCATCTGGGCCGCGGCCTGTGGTACCGGCTGGTGAACTTCCCCGAAATGCGGGCGGCGGCCGCGGCGCTGGCGCGCCAGGGACCGGCGGCGCCGGCGGTGTTCGTGGTGGTGACCAGCTACCGCGCCCCCACGGCAACCACCGTCGCCGCCTTTGCCGCCGCCCTTCGTGAACTGGCGGCGCTCGACGTGCCGGCAACGCTGGTCGCCGCGGTCACCGATGCCGCCGAAGAGGCGCTGATCGCGGACCTGCGCCGCCGGGTCGGCGCGGAACGGGTCGAACTGGTGCTGCTGCGCCAGGACGGCACCGGCAAGCGCGCGGCGCTGGGGCAGGGCCTGCGGGCGGTATCGCGGCGGGCGCCGCCGCCCGACGCCGTGGTGGTGCTGATGGATGGCGACACCGTTGTTCCCGCCGGCGGGCTGCGTCGCCTGCTGCCCTTCTTTCGGCTGCGCCCGCGCCTGGGCGCGTTGACCGTCGACACCGGCACCGCCGGGCTGCGGCCGGGCTGGGTCCGCGACTGGTTCGAACTGCGTTACGCCCAGCGCCACCTGCTGATGTGCTCCCTGGCGCTGTCGCGGCGGCTGCTGGTGCTGACCGGGCGCCTGTCGGCCTACCGCGCCGCCGCCGTCACCGGCGCCGCCTTTCTCGATGCCATCGAGCGCGACGGCATCGACCATTGGCGCTATGGCCGGCTGCCGTTCCTCACCGGCGACGACAAGTCGGCCTGGTATCACGTCCTGCGCCAGGGCTGGGACATGCTGTATGTCCCCGACGTGCGCGCCCACACCGTCGAGGCGATGCCCTCCGGCGGCTTCGTCGCGGCCTCCTTCGGGCTGATGGTGCGCTGGTTCGGCAACATGCTGCGCAGCAATGGCCGGGCGTTGCGCCTGGGGCCGCGGCGGGTGGGCCTTTTCCTCTGGTGGTGCCTGCTGGACCAGCGGGTGTCGATGTGGACGACGCTGGCGGGGCCGGTTTTCGTGCTGTTGCTGAGCCTGGTGTTCACCCCCGCCTTCCTGTTGGCCTACGCGCTGTGGGTGGCGGCCACGCGCCTGTTCCAGGCCGTCGTTTTCGCCCGCTTCGCCGGGCGCCGCTTCAGCCCGCTGTTTCCGCCGCTGTTGTTCTACAACCAGGTGATGGGGGCGCTGACCAAGGTCTACGCCAGCTTCCGGCTCGACCGCCAGCGGTGGACACGCCAGAACGTCGCGGCGCCCGCCGCCGGCGACGGCGGCTGGCATCGGCTGTGGAACTGGTATCTGCACGCCCTGGCGCTGTCGGCGTTCCTGTATGCCCTTGCCCTCGTCGCCGGGGCGCTTCCCGTCCCC
Source organism: Magnetospirillaceae bacterium (assembly GCA_041685145.1). Lineage (GTDB taxonomy): Bacteria > Pseudomonadota > Alphaproteobacteria > Rhodospirillales > Magnetospirillaceae > JAWLGJ01. The sequence goes on from JAWLGJ010000044.1 coordinate 7,716, forward strand.
GTCGGCACTGTCGCCGCCGCGGTCGCCGGTGCCGTGGGGGGCTGAGATGGACGGAATGGACGCGCCGCCGCCGCTCGCTCACCGCGAGCCCCGCAGCCAACGCCAGCATGTGCGCGTCACCCTGCCGCTGACGGTCGAGATCGACGGCCGCGGCTACCATGCGCTCGACTGGTCGCTGGGCGGCTTCCGGCTTGCCGGCGCCGATGCCGGCTGGCGCGAGGGCAAACAGGCGGCGGCCCGGCTGGTGTTTCCCTTCCACGGCTTCGAGGTCGCGGTCGGCGTCGGCTGCGCGCTGGCCTTCGCCGACGCCGCGCAAGGGGTGTCGGGGTGGCGCTTCACCGATGTCGACGCGCCGGGGCAGGCGGTACTGCGCCACCTGTTCCATGCCGCCGTGGCCGGGCGGGTGGTCGAGGCCGACAGCCTGCTGGCCGCCGCCCGCGACCATCGCCCACCGGAGCCGTCGCCCGGCCATCGGCGTGGCTGGGGCGCGCGGCTGCGGCGGACGGCCGGCTATGGCGTCCTCCTGGTTCTCGGCCTCGTTCTGGCGGGCGCGGTCGGTGTGTCGGCCTATGGGCGGTTCTTCACCGTCGAGGCCCGCCACGCCGCCGTGTCGGCCCCCATCGTCACCCTGCGCGCGCACGCCGACGGGCGCCTGGAGGGACGGGCGCTGGCGGCGGGGGCGGCGGTGGAACCCGGCGCGGCGCTGTTCGCCGTTGCCAACGACCGCCTGGCGTCGCGGATTCGGATCACCCGTGCCGAGATCGCCCGCTCCGAGGCGGCGCTGGCGGCTCTGGAGCGCGAGCGCACCAGCCTGGCCGGCTTTTTCGACACCTATGCCGACCTCGCCGTCGCGGACATGCGCAAGGCCGAGGCGGAGCGCGACGCGGCGCGGGTGGTTCTGGACGCCGCCGAGCGCGAGGTGGCGCGGGCCGAATGGCTGAACGCCGAGGGCCATCTTGCCGACCAGCGGCTCGACGAGCTTCGGGCGCGGCACGCGGCGGCGATAGGGGCGGCGCGTCAGGCCGAGGCCGCCCTCGCCCAGGCGCGGGCCAACCGCCGCCTGGCCAGCGGCGGCTTCTACTTCACCGGCTCGCGCATCGAGGGCGGCCGGCCCGACGAACTCGCCACCCGCGTCACCCTGGCCGAGCAGGATCTGGCGGTGCTGCGGACCACCCTGGCGGCGCTGGAGGACGAACGCCGCGGCCTGACCCAGCGCAGCCCCTGCCGCTGCATCGTCGATGCCGTCGAGGTGGCGCCGCCGGAATGGGTGGAGGCCGGCGAGGCCGTATACCGCCTGCGTCGCACCGAGCCCGAGCTGCTGCTGGTCGAGGCCAAGGTCGCCCATGAGGAGGCCAAGCGGCTGCGGCCCGGCGACGCCGTGGTGCTGCGCTTCGCCGACGAGGACGGGACACGGGCGGGGCGCGTCGACAGCATTCGCCACGGGCCCAGCCGCAAGCGCCGCGCCGGCCTGCCCGACGGGCTGGCGGAGGCGCCCGACCTGGCGACGGTCCTGGTGCGGAGCGACCGGCCCGGCCTGGCGGCCGCGGTGGGCCTGCCGGTGGCGGCGCGCTTTCCGCTGCGGCCGCGGCTGGTGCTGGCGCGGTGGCTGGGCGGCGATCAGAGCAGCGAACGAAAATAGGCCACCGTCCGCTCGAGGCCGTCCTCCAGCGGCACCCGCGGCTCCCAGTCGAGGGCCTTGCGGGCCAGGTCGATGTCGGGGCAGCGCTGCATGGGATCGTCTTCCGGGCGGGGGCAAAAGACGATGCGGGAATGGGAATTGGTGAAGCGGAGGACCATCTCCGCCAACGCCCCCACCTCCACCTCGCTGGGGTTGCCCATATTGACGGGGCCGATGACGTTGCCGGGGTTGTCCATCAGCCGCATGGTCGCCTCGACCATGTCGTCGACATAACAGAACGAGCGGGTCTGGGTGCCGTCGCCATAGACGGTGATCGGCTCGCCCTTCAGCGCCTGCATGATGAAGTTGGAGACCACCCGCCCGTCATTGGGGTGCATCCGCGGTCCATAGGTGTTGAAGATGCGCGCCACGCGGATGGGCAGGTGGTGCTGGCGGTGATAGTCGAAGAACAGTGCCTCGGCGCAGCGTTTGCCTTCGTCGTAACAGGCGCGGGGACCGATGGGGTTGACGTTGCCCCAATAGGCCTCGGGCTGGGGGTGCATCAGCGGGTTGCCGTACACCTCGCTGGTCGAGGCCTGCAGAACCCGCGCCTTGGTGCGTTTGGCCAGGCCCAGGACGTTGATCGCGCCCTGCACGCTGGTTTTGATGGTCTGCACGGGGTCGAACTGGTAGTGGACCGGCGAGGCCGGGCAGGCGAGGTTGTAGATGGTGTCCACCTCGACATACAGCGGCAGGGTGATGTCGTGGCGCAGCAGCTCGAAATCGGGCTTGGTCAACAGATGCGCCACATTGCGGCGGCTGCCGGTGAAGTAATTGTCGACGCACAGCACCTCGCGCCCCTCGGCCAGCAGCCGCTCGCACAGGTGCGAGCCCAGGAAACCGGCCCCGCCCGTGACCATGATGCGTCCGTCCGACAACATTCGCCGTGCCTCCCGTCAGTGGGCGCGCAGGAAACGCACCTCGGTTCCGTCCAGCGCCGCCGCCGTGAGGACGCCGGAGGCAAAGGCGCCCGTGTCGACGCCGATGCGGTTGGGCCGCACCACGGGCTCCGCCGCCACCGAGTGCCCGTGCACCACAATCTTTCCGTGATCGGCGGCGGAGGTGAGGAACGGGTCGCGAATCCACATGAGGTCGCGCGGGTCTTGGCGTTCCAAGGGCACGCCGGGCCGCACACCGGCGTGGACGAACAGGTAGTCCCCCTCGACGTGATACAGCGCCAGGCGGCGCAGAACCTCCAGGTGCCGGGAGGGAATGCGGGCGCGCAGCGCATCGCGCAGCCGCGCCATGTCGTCCCATTCGCCCGGCATCCGCCCCAGATAGCTGTAGGCCGTCGCCGTGCCGCCGTTGAGCATCCAGACCAGCCCCACCGACGGGTCGTCGAGGAACCGCAACAGGAAATCCTCGTGGTTGCCGCGCAGCAGCACCCACTCGAACCCCGCCGGCGGCCCCTGGCACAGCCGCTCCATCACCTCCCGCGAATCCGGTCCCCGGTCGACATAGTCGCCCAGGAACACCACCACCCGCCGCCGCGCGCCGCGGCCGGCGGCGTCGGCCTCGATGCGCGCCAGCAGCCGCGCCAGCAGGTCGTCGCGCCCGTGGATGTCGCCCACGGCATAGGCCAACGTGTCTTCCCCGACACGGGCGGCCCCCTGGCGTCGGCCTTCCGGGCGTAGATGCATGTTGGCTCCAAGGTGCTGGGCTGGGCTGCTTTCGCTGTGATAGATTGTTTCCACCCTCAGCGGGCTCAAGCGATTCCAAGGGGTTGCGACAAGAGGAGACGATGGCGGCCCTTGAGGGCAAGGCTCCCGGCCAGGAAGTGACAAGCCAGGAGAATTTGTTTCTCCAGGCCGTCGAACGCGCCGGCAAGGTGCCCGACGGGCGGGTGGTGCTGCACTTCCACCTCTCGCAGTTGCGGGCCGAGAACCGCAGCACCGGCCACCTGCGCATCGCTTTGCGTTCGCTGGAGCCACTGGCGTCGGCGTTCCGCGGCCAGATGTTCCTGCTGTCCGACGGCGACGTCGTCGTCCTGCTGACCGACGCGGCGCCGGCGAGCATCGACGCGGCGGTGACCCGGCTGCGCCGCCTGTTCGGCAACGACCCCCTGGTCTTCGCCGACAGCGGCGACGGCGAAAACCGCTTCCTCACCCTCTATGACCTCCAGCGCGACTATCGCGACCTGTTCCTGCTGGCCCTGGACCTGGAGGGCGAAGAGCGCCGCCGCCGCGACACGCCCCAGCGGAAACCGCCGCCGCCGGTCGACCCGCGCAGCCTGGGGCGCGTCATCGCGCGGTTGGAGAACGCCGATCTGCGGCCGATGATCCGGCGGCAGTCGGCGGTGGCCTTGGCCGACCGCAAGAGCGCCCGCGTCGCCTTCCAGGAGTTCCACGTCGCCATCGCCGACCTGCAGCGCGTCGCCGCCCCGGACGTGCAACTGACCGGCAACCGCTGGCTGTTCCAGCACCTCAGCCAGACCCTGGACGAGCGGGTGTTGGCGGCGCTGCAGCGCCTGGCGGTGAGCCGGCCGCCGCCGGCCTTCAGCCTCAACCTCAATCTCGCCACCCTTGCCTGCCCCGGCTTTCGCCGCTTCGAGCGATGGCTGGCGGGCAGGATCGGCCTGGTGGTCGAGTTGCAGCTTGTCGACATCTTCGCCGACCTGGCCTCTTATTCGGTGGCCCGCGACTGGCTGCGCGAGCGGGGGCATCGCGTCCTCCTCGACGGCCTCTCCGACCTCAGCATCGCCTTGTGCGACGTCGGCCAGTTCGGCGCCGACCTCTACAAGATTCATTGGCGCCCCGAGCTCGCCGACGGCCACGGCCGCGAAAGCCTGCGCGCCGCCCTGGAATCGCTGGGCGTCGAACGGGTGGTGCTGGCGCGCTGCGATTCCGAAACCGCCATCCGCTGGGGCCTGGAACTGGGCATCGGCGTTTTCCAGGGGCGGTTCGTCGACGCCATGCTGACCGCCGTGCGCATGGGGGCGTGCGAATACGCCCACCGCTGCACGCTGGTGCAGTGCTCGCAACGCCACGCCGCCGTCGACCGCGCCGGCCGCAGCGCCTGCTTCGCGAAGGCGGTGCTGGACGGGTATCAGCCATTCGGCCTGCCGCCGCGGCGGGCGAAGGAAAAATCGTGAGCGGGGGGCACGGGATGGACGGCGCCCAGGCGATCATCGGTCAGGAACCGCGTTTCCTCGACTACATGCATCGCCTGGAGGACCACAAGCGCGGGCGGCGCGCCGTGCATGTGCACATCGCCCAGCTTCAGGCCGAGAGCCGACACGAGAACCATCTCGGCCTCGCCGTCAACAGCTTCGACGATCTGGTCAAGCGCACCCTGGGGCAGTTGTTCCAGATGAGCAACGGCGACCTCATCTTCGTTTTCCGCGCCAGCGTCCTCGACGAGGTCGAGTCGATCGTCGTCAAGCTGCGTTTCCTGTTCGGCGAAGACCCGCTGCTGGCCGACGACCAGGACCAGCCGTCCGGTCCCTTCGCGACCTGGTACGACGTCGAGAAGGACTACGCCACCCTGCTGAAGCTGGCGCAGCGCCTGCAAATGGCGGCGAAGCAGCAGCGCGCCTATCGGGTCGCCAAGACCCGCGCCCCCGAGGCCCGCAGGGCGCCGGCGCCCACCGAGCCGCTGACGCCCGAGCTGCTGGCCAGCGTCGAGGAGGCCCTGGCCCAGGCCGACCTGGCCAACCACCTGCGCCGCCAATCGGTGTGCGTCATCGTCGGCCACGCCCAGCCCAAGCGCCTGTTCGACGAGGTGTTCATCTCCATCGCCGACCTGCGCCAGACGCTGCTGCCCAAGGTCAACCTCGCCTCAAGCCCCTGGCTGTTCCAGCACCTGACCGAAACGCTCGACCGGCGCGTGCTGTCGCTGCTGATCAAGGGCGACGACCGCTCGCTGAGCCGGGATGCCAGCATCAACCTCAATCTGGCGACGATGCTGTCGGAGCAGTTCCTGGTCTATGACGACAACCTGCCCCACAACGCCCGCGGCTCGATCGTCCTGGAGTTGCAAAAGACCGACATTTACGCCGATCTGGGGCTTTACCAGTTCGCGCGCGACTTCGCCCACGAACGCGACTACCGCATCTGCGTCGATGGCCTCAATCATCTGACGCTGCCCTATGTCGACCGCCAACGTCTCGGCGCCGACCTGCTGAAGGTGGTGTGGTCCCCCGAGATGACCGAACCCAGCCCGGCGCGGGACGCCTTTGCCGAAGCGGTGAAGCGGGCCGGGCCCTCGCACATCGTGCTGTGCCGCTGCGACGACCCGCGCGCTGTGGATTTCGGGCAGGAACTGGGCATCGGCCTGTTCCAGGGGCGTCACGTCGAGATCATGCTGGACGCCGCCGACGACCAGAAGCTGGCGCGCGGGCGCCGCCGCACCTGACCGGTCCGCTTTCACTGGCCGCCGGCCCGCCGCCCCCCTATATCTACGCCCCATGAGCCCAGCCGCCATCGAGGTCGAGAATCTGGAGAAGCGTTTCGGCGCCGTCGTCGCCGTCGACCGCATCGGCTTTGCGGTGGCGCGCGGCTCGGTTACCGGCCTGCTGGGCGGCAACGGCGCCGGCAAGACCACCACCATCTCCATGCTGCTGGGCCTGCTGGTGCCCAGTGGCGGCAGCATCCGCGTGCTGGGCGAGGACATGATCGCCCACCGGCACCGCGCCCTGCCGCGCATGAACTTCTCCTCGCCCTATGTCGACCTGCCGCACCGCCTGACCGTGCGCCAGAACCTGACCGTTTACGCGCATCTGTACGGGCTGCGGCGGGTGGCGGCGCGCCTGCGCGACATCGCGCGGGATCTGGACATCACCGGCCTGATGGAGCGGCCGACCGGCAAGCTCTCGGCGGGGCAGAAGACGCGGGTGGCGCTGGCCAAGGCGCTGTTGAACGAGCCGGACGTCCTGCTGCTGGACGAGCCCACCGCCTCGCTGGACCCCGACACCGCCGACTGGGTGCGCACCTATCTGCTCGACTACCGGACGCGCACCGGCGCCACCATCCTGCTGGCCTCGCACAACATGGTCGAGGTCGAGCGCGTCTGCGACCAGGTGCTGATGATGCGCACCGGGCGCATCGTCGATTCCGGCGCGCCGCGCCAGCTTCTCGAACGCTACGGCCGCCAGACGCTGGAGGATGTCTTCCTCGACATCGCCCGCGACCGCCGCGGCAAGGAAACCGCCCCGGCGGCGCAGTGACCCCCATGCCCCCGGCCGTCGAACGCACCCCCGCCGCCTTTGCCGTCTTCTCGCGCCAGCGCGTGCTGGCGATGGTCCTGCGCCATCTCTACCTGATGCGCTCGTCGTGGCCGCGGGTGATCGAGATGGCCTACTGGCCCACCGTGCAGATGATCATGTGGGGCTTCATCACCCAGTTCTTCATGACCCACAGCCATTGGGTGGCCCAGGCCTCGGGCGTGCTGCTGGCGGCGGTGCTGCTGTGGGACGTCATGTTCCGCGGCAATCTGGGCGTGTCGCTGTCCTTCATGGAGGAGATGTGGTCGCGCAATCTCGGCCACCTGTCGGTCAGCCCCTTACGCCCCTATGAACTGGTGGCGGCGCTGGTGACGATGAGCTTCATCCGCACCACCGTCGGCATCCTGCCGGCGGCGCTGCTGGCCATCCCGCTGTACCATTTCTCGATCTTCGAGATGGGCCTGCCGCTGGTGGCGTTCTTCGCCAACCTGCTGGTCACCGGCTGGTGCGTGGGGCTGGCGGTGTCGGCGCTGGTGCTGCGCTTCGGGCTGGGGGCGGAAAGCCTCGCCTGGGTGATGATTTTCGCGCTGGCGCCGCTGTCGGGCATCTACTACCCCATCGACGTGCTGCCCGAATGGCTGCGCGCCTTCGCCCTGGCGCTGCCGCCCCCGCACGTCTTCGAGGGGATGCGCGCGGTGCTGTTCGGCGAAGGCTTCCAGGTCGACCTGTTCGTCCGGGCGGTGGGCCTCAACGTCCTCTACCTGACCCTGTCGGCCACCCTGTTCCTGCGCGTCTTCCACATCGCCCGCCAGCGCGGCCTGCTCCTCGACGTGGGCGAATAGGGGGGCGGCTCAGTCCTCCTTTCCGCTCACCCCCGCCTCGGCGAAGGTGGCCATGCCGGTGTGGCAGGCGACGGCGGCCTTCAGCACCCCCACCGCCAGCGCCGCGCCCGAGCCTTCGCCCAGGCGCATGTCCAGGTCCAGCAGCGGCCGCAGGCCCAGGCGTTCCACCAGGCGGCGGTGGCCGGGCTCGGCCGAGACATGCGCCGACAGGCAGTGGTCCAGTGCCCCCGGCGCCGCCGCCGACAGCGGCGCCACGGCGGCGGTGGCGACATAGCCGTCCAACAGCACCGGCACCCGCTGGTGCCGCGCCTGCACCACCGCCCCCGCCATCGCCGCCAGTTCGCGCCCGCCCAGGCGGCGCAGCGTCTCGATGGGGTCGCCGCCGGCATGGCGGTCCACCGCCGCCGCAACCACCGCGCGCTTGCGCGTCATCCCCTCGTCGTCGACGCCGGTGCCCCGGCCCACCCAGTCCTCGGCGGCGCCGCCGAACAGCGCCATCGCCACCGCGGCGGCGCTGGTGGTGTTGGCGATGCCCATTTCGCCCACCACCAGCGCGTCGGTGTCGGGCGGCACCGCCGCCATGCCGGTGCGCAGGTGGTCGAGGAACTCCTCCTCCGCCATCGCCGGGGCTTGCGTGAAGTCGGCGGTGGGGCGGTCCAGGTCCAGCGGCACCACCGCCAGTTCGGTGCCGAAGGCGCGGCAAAGCTGGTTGATGGCGGCGCCGCCGGCCTCGAAATTGGCCACCATCTGCACGGTCACCTCGGCGGGAAAGGCCGAGACTCCCCGCGCGGCGACGCCGTGATTGCCGGCGAAGATGCGCGCGCGCGGCGTCTCCAGGCGTGGCGGATGGCGCCCCTGCCAGGCGCACAGCCAGCGCCCGATCTCCTCCAGGCGCCCCAACGCCCCCGGCGGCTTCGTCAACTGGGGCTCGCGGGCCTGCCAGGCGGCGGTGGCGGCGGCGTGCGGCGGCGGCAGGTCGCGCAGCATGGCGCGAAAGTCGGCGAGGCTGGCGGGCAGGGGGGGCATCGTCGTGTCCTTTGCTATGGGCGCCATGCGGGCAAGGCGGTATAACCCGAAGGCGTGATGACGGAAAACCCAAAGCTTCTCGATCGGGCGGGCTGGGCGGTGGCCTTCCTGACCCGCCTGCCGGTGCCGGTGGCGCCGATGCCGCCCGGTGCCCTGGCCGTGGCGATGCCCTTCTTTCCCCTGGTCGGGGCGCTGGTGGGGCTGGTCGGCGGCGCCGTCCATGCCCTGGCATGGAGTCTTGGTCTGCCGCCCCTGCCGGCCGCGCTGCTGGCGGTGCTGGCGGCGGTGTGGCTGACGCGGGGGCTGCACGAGGACGGCCTCGCCGACACCGCCGACGGCTTCGGTGGCGGCCACGAGCCGGCGCGCCGGCTGGAGATCATGCGCGACAGCCGCAGCGGCAGCTTCGGCGTCCTGGCGATCGTTTTCAGCGTCGCCTTGCGCGCCGCCCTGGTGGCGGCGCTGGCGACGCCGGCGGCGGTGGCGGCGGCGCTGGTGGCGGCCGAGGCGGTGTCCCGCGCCGCGCCGCCCCTGGCCATGCGGTTCACCGGCCCCGCCCGCGCCGACGGCCTGGGCGCCGGTGCCGGAACGGTGACGGCCGGCGCCGCGCTGGCGGCGCTGGGCCTCGGTGCGGTTCTGGCGGTGGCGTCGACGGGCCTGGGGGGCGTGGCGGCGACGGCGGCGGCGGTGGCGGCGGCGGCGCTGCTGGCCGCCCTCGCCCAGGCCCGCATCGGCGGCTATACCGGCGACGTCCTGGGCGCCGCGCAGCAGGTGGCACTGATCGCCGCCCTCCTCGCCGTGGTGGCGGCGCGATGAACGAAACCCGATTCTGGCTGCTGCGCCACGCTCCCCTCCGGGTGCCGCCGGGCGTCATTCTCGGCAGCGGCGACGCGCCCTGCGACACCTCGGACGGCGAGGCCCTGGCGCGCATGGCGCGGCGCCTGCCGCGCGGGGCCGTGCTGGTGGAAAGCGGCATCGCCCGCTGCCGCCAGACCGCCGAGGCGCTGCGCGCCGCCGGGGCCGCCCTGCCGCCGCCGCGCGTCGAGCCCGCCCTGGGCGAGCAGTCCTTCGGCGCCTGGCAGGGGCGGCGCTGGGACGATCTCGACCCGGCCGCCGCCGCCCCCTTCTGGGCGGCCCCCGCCACCGCCCGCCCCCCCGGCGGCGAGAGCTTCGCCGACGTCGTCGCGCGGGTGGGCCCGGCGCTGGGCGGGCTCGCCACCGCCTTTCCGGGCCGCGACATCGTCGCCGTCGCCCACGCCGGCAGCATCCGGGCCGCGGTGGCGGTGGCCCTCGACCTCGCCCCCGAGGCCGCCCTGCGCCTTGATGTGCCGCCGCTGTCGCTGACCCGCCTCGACCGCATCGGGGAAGGCTGGCGGGTCGGCCCGGTGGCGGCCCCCGCCGCCCTGGATGACGGGCGGGGCGCAATGGGTTAGGCTGCCGCTCCGCCTGGATCTTAAACGGAGCCCCGCACATGCGTTTCCTTCTGGCCGCCGTCGCCGCCGCCTTCATCGCCGTCCCCGCCGCCGCCGAGACGGTCAACATCAACCCGGGGATGTGGGAAGCGACGGTGGCGGTCGAGATGCCGGGAATGCCCAGCGGAACCCACGAACCCACCCGCCAGTGCCTCACCGAGAGCGACATCGGCGCGCCGGAGGACATGATGAGCGGCGACGTCGGCTGCGAACTGGTGTCGTCGGAGCACAGCAACGACGTCTTCACCTACGAGATGAAGTGCCCCGAGGGCACCATCACCGGCCGCATGGCCTTCAACGGCGATACCTACGAGGGCCGCGGCAGCATGGCTTTCGACGGCGGCGGTCACGAGGGCATGGAAGCCGTCATGACCATGCGGGGCCGTCGCCTGGGGCCGTGCGACTGATTGCTCCTGGCGCGCGCCCGTCGCGCCTGCTATAGACGGGGCCGGAACCCCGTTTCGGGACAGGGAAGACCGGACGAGCCGGCGCTGCCCCCGCAACTGTGACGGCGAGACCCGCGGCAAGACGCCACTGGCCCTTGGGCCGGGAAGGCGCCGTGGCGTCGATGACCCGAAGCCAGGAGACCTCCCCGGAACGCCTGGCGTTGTCATCCTCGGGCGGAGGAGAGTGCCTGTGCCATCCCGCGATCCCGCCGCCGGCGGGTTTCTGCCATCCTCGACCCTGGTGCTGGGCGGCGCGCGTTCGGGCAAGAGCGCCCATGCCGAGGCGCTGATCGGCGCCCGCGCGGCAACCTTCGTCGCCACCGCCGAGGCCGGCGACGCCGAGATGGCGGCGCGCATCGCCGCCCACCGCCGCCGCCGCCCCGCGTCCTGGCGCACCGTCGAGGCGCCCCTGGACCTGCCCGCCACGCTGACGGCCGCGGCCGTGGCCGAGGACCGGCCGGTGCTGGTCGATTGCCTGACCCTGTGGCTGTCCAACCTGCTGGCGGCGGGGCGCGACCCCGAGGAGGAAACCCGCCGATTGGTGGCGGCGCTGGCGGATATGGCGGCGCCGGTGGTGCTGGTGTCCAACGAACTCGGCCTGGGGCTGGTGCCCGAGAACGCGCTGGCCCGTGCCTTCCGCGACGCCCACGGCCGCATGAACCAGGCGGTGGCCGCCGCCTGCCGCCGGGTGGTGTTCGTCGCCGCCGGTTTGCCGCTGATCCTGAAGGACGAGAGACAATGAAGCCGCGCCTGTCCAAGATCCCCGCCACCGTCGTCACCGGCTTTCTGGGGGCCGGCAAGACGACGCTGATCCGCCACCTGCTGCAGAACGCCAACGGCCGGCGCATCGCGCTGATCGTCAACGAGTTCGGCGATGTCGGCTTCGACGGCGAGCTTCTGAAAAGCTGCGGCATCGAAGGCTGCGGCGACGGCGACGTGGTCGAACTGGCCAATGGCTGCCTGTGCTGCACGGTGGCCGACGACTTCCTGCCGACGATGGAGGCGCTGGTCCACCGCGAGCCGCCGCCCGACCACATCGTCATCGAGACTTCCGGGCTGGCGCTGCCCAAGCCGCTGGTCAAGGCCTTCGACTGGCCGGAGGTGCGCTCGCGCCTGAGCGTCGACGGCGTGGTGGCGGTGGTGGACTCGGCGGCGGTCGCCGAGGGCCATTTCGCCACCGACGAGGCGGCGCTGGCCGCCCAGCGCGCCGCCGATCCGGCGCTGGACCACGACAATCCGCTGGAGGAGGTCTTCGAGGACCAACTCGCCTGCGCCGACATGGTGCTCTTGAACAAGGCCGACCTTCTGGGGGGCGAGGCGCTGGAACGCGCCCGCGCCGAGGTGGCGGCGCGCCTGCGCCCCGGCGTGAAGGTGGTGGTCAGCCGCCACGGCGTCGTCGAACCCGAAATTCTGCTGGGGCTGGCGGCGGCGGCCGAGGACGATCTCGACGCGCGCCCCTCGCACCACGATCTGGAAGGGGAGCACGACCACGACGATTTCGAAACCTTCGCCCTGGAGGTTCCCTTGGTGCATGACCTGGCGGCATTGGAGGCGCGGCTGAAGACGGCGCTGGCGCGATTCGACATCCTGCGGCTCAAGGGCTTCCTGGCGGTGGCGGGCAAGGACGCACGCCATGTCGTGCAGGCGGTGGGCACGCGGTTGAACCGCCATTTCGACCGCCCCTGGCGGGCGGACGAGGCGCGCGTCGGGCGGCTGGTGGTCATCGGCCGCAAGGGCCTGGACCGCGACGCCATCGCCGCGACGCTGATCGGCTGAGCCATGCACCTGCTCGCCGCCACCCCCGGCACCATCGCCGACGGCTCCGAGGCCATCGATCTCGGCCAGAGCCCCGGCGACATCGTGGTGCTGTCGGCGGCGGACACCGAACTGGCGTGTCTGGCGGATGCCTGGGGGCGGCTGGAATCTCCCGCGACCCTCCGCCTCGCCAATCCGCTGCGCCTCGGCCATCACATGTCGGTGGACCTGTATGTCGAGCGGGTGATCTCCCGGGCCCGGCTGGTGGTGGCGCGGCTGTTGGGCGGGCGCGCCTATTGGCCCTATGGCGTCGAGCAGATCGCGGCGGCCTGCCGGGCCCGCGGCATTCCGCTCGCCTTCCTGCCCGGCGACGACCGCCCCGACGACGACCTGGCCGCCGCCTCGACGCTGGAGCCGGCGGCCCGCGAGCGGCTGTGGCGCTACCTGCTCAACGGCGGGACGGAGAACGCCGAGCACTTCCTGCGCTTTTCCTTGAGCCTGCTGGGCCACGCCGTCGAGTGGCGCGAGCCGCGCCCGCTGCCGCCGGCGGGGCTGTATCCGCCGGGGGCGGCGCTGGACGAGGTCAAGGGGGGCTGGCGGAAAGGCGCGCCGCTGGCGGCGCTGGTGTTCTACCGCGCGCTGGTGCAGGCCGGCGACCTGGCGCCGGTGACGGCGCTGATCGACGGTCTGGAACGCGCTGGTCTCAACGTGCTGCCGGTCTTCGTCACCAGCCTGAAGGATCCGGTGGCGGCGGGCGCCCTGGAAGCCCTGCTGGCCGAGGCGCCGCCGGACGTGGTCCTGTGCTGCACCGGTTTCGCCGTCGCGGCGCCGGGGCGGCCGGAGGAGTCGCCCTTCGCCGCCGCCGATTGCCCGGTGTTGCAGGTGGTGCTGTCGGGCGGCACGGCGGCGGCGTGGCGCGAAGGAACCCACGGCCTGTCGCCGCGCGACATCGCCATGAACGTCGCCCTGCCCGAGGTCGACGGCCGCGTCCTCACCCGCGCCGTCTCGTTCAAGCAGGCCGGGCGGCGCGACGAGGCCACCCAGTGCGACCTGGTGCGCCACGCGCCCGAGCCCGACCGGGTGGACTTCGTGGCCCGGCTGGCGGCGAACTGGGCGCGGCTGCGGCGCACGCCCGCGCCCGAGCGCCGGGTGGCGCTGGTGCTGGCCAACTACCCCAACCGCGACGGCCGCCTGGGCAACGGCGTCGGCCTCGACACCCCGGCGGCCACCGTCGAGGTGCTGACGGCGCTGGCGGCCGCCGGTTATCGGGTGACGGACGCGCCCGGGGACGGCGCGGCGCTGGTCGCGCGCCTGCTCGCCGGTCCCACCAACGACCACCGCCGGCAGCGCCCCGCCGAGGAGGTGCTGCTGCTGCCGGACTATTACGCTTGGTTCCACTCCCTGCCGCAGGCGGTGCGCGACAAGGTCAACGAACGCTGGGGGCCGCCGGAGGACGACCCCTTCTTCCGCCCCGGCGAGTTGCATTGCGGCGGTTTCGCCATTCCTGCCTTCCGCTGCGGCAATGTCGCCATCGGGGTGCAGCCGGCGCGCGGCTACAACATCGACCCGGCGAAGAGCTACCACGACCCCGACCTGGTGCCGCCGCACGGCTACCTCGCCTTCCATGCCTGGCTGGCCGACGGCCTGCGGGCGCAGGCGGTGGTGCACATGGGCAAGCACGGCAATCTGGAATGGCTGCCGGGCAAGGCGCTGGCGCTGTCGGCGGAGTGCTTCCCCGAGGCGGCGCTGGGGCCGCTGCCGCATCTGTACCCCTTCATCGTCAACGACCCCGGCGAGGGCACCCAGGCCAAGCGCCGCGCCGGGGCCGTCATCATCGACCACCTCACCCCGCCGCTGACCCGCGCCGAGACCTATGGTCCCTTGCGCGAGTTGGAGCGGCTGGTGGACGAGTATTACGAGGCCGCCAACGTCGACCCGCGCCGGCTGAAGGTGCTGGAGCGCGACATCCTCACCCTCATCGCCGCCGGCGGCCTCGACCACGACTGCGGCATTTCCCCCGACGATCCGCCCGCCACCGCGCTGCAAAAGCTCGACGCGCAGCTTTGCGAACTGAAGGAAATGCAGATTCGCGACGGCCTGCACGTCTTCGGCTGCTCGCCCGAGGGTGACCAGGCCACCGACCTGTTGGTGGCGCTGGCCCGCGCCCCGCGCGGCGGCGGCGCGGGCGACGCCTCGCTGACCCGCGCCCTGGCCGACGACCTGGGGCTGGGATTCGACCCTCTGGACGCCGACATGGCGGCGCCGTGGGCGGGGCCGAGGCCGGAGGCGTTGGCGATCCGCGACGATTCCTGGCGCGGCACCGGCGACACGGTGGAGCGGCTGGAGGCCCTCGCCCGCGCCCTGGTGGCGGGGGAGCGCGCGCCGGATGAGTCCTGGACGCGCACCCGGGCGGTGCTGGCCGAGATCGAGACGCGCCTGCGCCCGGCGGTGGCGGCGTGCGGGGAGCGCGAGATCGCCGGCCTGCTGGCGGGGCTGGACGGGCGCTTCGTGGCGCCGGGGCCGTCGGGGGCGCCGACGCGCGGGCGCCCCGATGTGCTGCCCACGGGGCGCAACTTCTTCTCGGTCGACACCCGCACCGTGCCCACCCCGGCGGCCTGGCATCTGGGCTGGCGCTCGGCCACCATGCTGCTGGAGCGGCATTTGCAGGAGCATGGCGAGTGGCCCCGGGCGATGGCGGTCACCGCCTGGGGCACCAGCAACATGCGCACCGGCGGCGACGACCTCGCCCAGGCGCTGGCGCTCATGGGCGTGCGGCCGCTGTGGGACGAGGGCTCGCGCCGCGTCACCGGCTTCGAGGTCATGCCGGCGGGGGTGCTCGACCGCCCGCGCGTCGACGTCACCCTGCGCGTCTCGGGCTTCTTCCGCGATGCCTTCCCGGCGCTGATCGAGTTGTTCGATTCGGCGGTGCGCGCGGTGGCGGCGCTGGACGAGCCGCCGGAGGTCAATCCCCTTGCCGCCCGCGCCGCCGAGGAGGCAGCGCGGCTGGAGCGCGAAGGGCTGGACCCGGAGCAGGCCAGCCGCCGCGCCACCTTCCGCGTCTTCGGCGCCAAGCCGGGGGCCTACGGCGCCGGCTTGCAGGCGCTGATCGACGAGCGCGGCTGGCACACCGACGCCGACCTCGCGCGGGCCTATGTCGCCTGGGGCGGCTGGGCCTATGGCGCCGGGGCGGAGGGCGAGGCGCGGCACGAGACCTTCGAGGAGCGCCTGCGCGGCGTCGAGGCGGTGGTCCAGAACCAGGACAACCGCGAGCACGACCTGCTCGATTCCGACGACTACTACCAGTTCGTGGGCGGCATGGCGGCGGCGGTGCGGGTGCTGTCCGGCGCGCAGCCCGCCGTCTATCACCCCGACCACAGCCGCCCGGAGACCCCGCGCATCCGCACCCTGGAAGAAGAGATCGCCCGCGTGGTCCGCGCCCGTGTCGTCAATCCGAAATGGATCAGGGGCGTCATGCGCCACGGCTACAAGGGCGCCTTCGAGATGGCGGCGACGGTGGATTACCTGTTCGCCTTCGCCGCCACGGCGCGCTGCGTCAAGGACCATCACTTCGACCTGGTCGCCGACGCCTATCTGCGCGACGACGAGGTGCGTGCCTTTCTTCAAGACAATAACCCGGACGCCCTGCGCGAGATGGCCGAACGCCTGATCGAGGCGCAGGAGCGCGGCCTGTGGCGCCCGCGCGCCAACGATACCCGCGACCTTTTGGAGAGCCTGCGATGAGCGAGGAGAACGGCGAGACTCCGGACGACCGTCACCGCCGCAAGATGGCCAAGAAGAAGGCCGCGCGCGAGCGCATGATGGCCGGCAAGACCGAGGAACGCGGCCTGATCATCGTCCACACCGGCCCCGGCAAGGGCAAGTCCACCGCCGCCTTCGGCATGGCGCTGCGCTGCGTCGGCCACGGGATGCCGGTGGGCATCGTGCAGTTCATCAAGGGCGCCTGGGACACCGCCGAGCGCCGGGTGCTGGAAGGCTTCGGCGAGCTGGTGACCTTCAGGGCGATGGGCGAGGGCTTCACCTGGGAGACGCAGGACCGCGCCCGCGACGTCGCCGCCGCCGAACGCGCCTGGGAGACCGCCGCCGCCATGTTGTCCGATCCCCGCCTGCGCATGGTCGTCCTGGACGAGGTCAACGTCGTGCTACGCTACGGCTATGTGCCGACCGAGAGGGTGTTGGCGGCGCTGGCGGCGCGGCCGCGCGAGCAGCATGTGGTGCTGACCGGGCGCGGCGCCGCGCCCGAGGTGATCGAGCGGGCCGACCTCGTCACCGAAATGACTCTCGTGAAGCATCCCTTCCGCGCCGGGATCAAGGCCCAGGCCGGCGTCGAGTTCTGAGCCGGAGGACACCGTCATGCCCACCATCCTTGCCCGCCTGTGCGCCGCCGTCGCCGTCGTCGCCGCCCTGGCGCTGCCGGCGGCGGCGCACGCCGACACCGCCGGCGATGCCCGCATCGTCGTCGCCCGCGCCACCACCGTCATGGAGCGCCTGCGCCAGGATTCGACCTTCTCGGAACATTTCCAGCCGCTGCTGGGGCAGGCGCGCGGGGTTCTGGTGGTGCCGGCCTTCGTCAACGCCGGATTCATCCTCGGCGGCGCCTATGGCAACGGGGTGTTT
>JAWLGJ010000045.1:0-24298 GCA_041685145.1 Magnetospirillaceae bacterium
CGGCGGCCAAGCGAGCGGAGCGAGCGCCCGGCGAGGGCACAAAGGACTCACCGCCGTTGAGGCGGCGGCCAAGCGAGCGGAGCGAGCGCCCGGCGAGGGCACAAAGGACTCACCGCCGTTGAGGCGGCGGCCAAGCGAGCGGAGCGAGCGCCCGGCGAGGGACACAAGGGTTGGGGCCGGTTCCATGTGAGTGGACCGGCCCTAGCGCGGGGCGGTCAGCCGTCCTTGCGGGCCTTGCGGCGCGGACGTCGCACCCGCAGGCGGCGCAGCGCACTGGCGGCGGCGCGGCGGATCTCGGCGGGTGACTGGAACAGGGGGATGCGCGGCGGCGGCGTCGGCTCCATCGCCAGCCCGACCTCGGTGACGCGGCCGCCCTCGACCTTGCGGGCGATGATCTCGACGGCGCCCATCAGGACGCGGTCGCCGGGCTCGACGGCGTCGCCATAGGCGTCGCGCAACAGGTCGCCGACCGGCCGGCCCATTTGTTCGACCTTGAGGGGCAGGCCGTACATCTCGGCCAGGGCGCCGACGGTGGTGTCGGGCCGCAGGCTGAAGTCCCCGAAAAAGACCCGGTCGTCGTCGGCGATGGGGCGGCTGCCGGCGAACAGCTTGTCCAGCAGCGGCAGTCGCGCCGGCGGCGTGAAGATGTAAAGGCGGTCGCCGGGCCGCAGGCCGCGGGCGCTGTGCACCGTCACCATCTGGCCCTCGCGTTCGATCAGCGACGGCCGCGCCCAGCGCGGCAGCCGCTGGCCCCGGCCAACGGGGCTGTCGGGGCGGATGGTGTAGGTTACCAGCTCCAGCTCGCGCAGGCCCGGCAGGTCCAGTTCCAGCCGCTCCACCGGGCCCGAGCGCGGCGGTACGATCAGGCCCAGCCGCCGCGCCAGCGGCCGCACCGTCCAGCCCTGCACCAGCAGCGAGATCACCACCACCAGGAAGATGGCGTCGAACATCGTCGAGCCCGTGGCGACGCCGGAAAGGATCGGCACCAGTGCCAGCAGGATCGACACCGCCCCGCGCAGGCCCACCCACGCGATGAAGGCCGCTTCCTGGCGGGTGAAGCGGAAGGGCAGCAGGCACACCCACACCGCCAGCGGCCGGGCGACGAAGATCAGCACCGCCGCCAGCGCCGAGGCCTCGGGCAGCAGGCGCGGGAAGTCGGCCGGGCTTGCCATCAGCCCCAGGGTGACGAACATCACGATCTGACTCAGCCAGGTCAGGCCGCTTTGGAAGCGGCGCATGACGTGGGCGCCCTGCATGGGCTGGTTGCCGGCCACCAGCCCGGCGACATAGGCCGCCAGGAAACCGCTGCCGCCCAGGACATTGGCGCTGGCGAAGACGAACAGCGCCAGGGCCAAGGTCACCACCGGATACAGGCCGGGATCCAGGCGCACGCGGTTGACCACCGCCAGGATCAGGAAGCCCCCGGCGATGCCGAAGGCGATGCCGCCGCCGATCTGCAGCAGGAAAAAGCTGCTCAGCCCGGCCAGATCCCAGACCCGCTCGGCGCCGATGGCCTCGACCAGCGTCACCACCAGGAAAATGGCGACGGGGTCGTTGGTGCCCGATTCGATCTCCAGGGTCGAGCGCACGCGGTCGCGGATGTGGATGCCGCCCACCCGCAGCAGGAAAAACACCGCCGCCGCGTCGGTGGAACTGACGATGGCCGCCAGCAGGAAGGCCAGCGGCCAGTCGAGGCCGAACAGCCACGCCGCCGCCACGCCCAGGACCGCCGTCGTCAACGCCGTGCCCAGCACCGACAGCACCAGAGCCGGGGCCGCCGCGGTCCGATAGCTCTGGATCGGCGTCTGAAAGCCGCTGTCGAACAGGATCACCGCCAGGGCGGTGCTGCCGATGAGATAGGCGGTGCCCGGCGGCCCCACGCTGACCCCGGTCTGGCCCGCCAGCACCCCCACCGCCAGGAACAGCAGCAGCAGCGGCGCCCCGATGCGAAAGGCGATCAGGCTGGTAAAGATGCTGACGACCAGGAGGCCGGCGCCGACAAGGATGGAGGCGTAGACGAGTTCCATCCCGCCAGCTTATATCCCCGCGGCGCCGCTGTGGAGGCCGGACGCCCGCCGTCCGCCAAGCGCCGGGCGATCTAGTGGGCGTCGGAGGATTGCGGGCCGGATTCGTGGGCGATGACGTCGCCGACGTAGAGATCCGACATCGATTGCAGGGCGGTGGCGACGTTGGTGGCCGGATCGATCGTGACCGCCTTCCACGTCACGCCGGATCCGCCGGCGGGCGGCGTGGCGGTCAGGCGCGTGGTGCCGCCGGCGACGCGGCTGCCGTCGCTGGTGCGGGTGATCGTGCCGCCGGTGATGACGGCGACGTTGGCGTTGCGGCTGACAATGTCGTTCGCCTCGCCGTGGTAGTTGCCGTAGTCGTGGACATAGACGTTGTACGCCCCGCCCGCATTCAGTCCGTTCACGGCAATGACCTCGCTGCCCACGCCAGCCGGATAGGTGCTGTCGTTGTCGAGGCGCGCAAAGGGCGGGGCGGAGAAATCGCCGGGCGACCCGTAGTAGACATGCGCCCGCCCGCCGTTGCCGTCGGGAGCGGTCAGATGGAGGTCGAGGTCGTGGCTGCCCTCCCACTTTAGCATCAGCGCCAGCGGCAGCGGCACGTCGTCGGGGACCGCAGCGCCGTAGCCGGTGAGGCGGACGACGTCGCCCAGCCAACTGCTTGTCGTTGCGCCGCCCGTGGTTTCGCTGGCGGTCCGGGTGGTGGCGTCGGCGGCGTTGCGGCCGCTGGATCGTTCCAGCCCGGCGGTGGCGTTGGCCAGCTCGCGGGTGGTGGCCGCCGATTGCGCCATTCCCTCGCGGCCGGCGGCATCGTTCCCGGTGCCGCCCGCCTCGCCGTCGCCCGCCTCGCCTTCGCCCGCCTCGCCGCCGCCAGCGCCGCCGCCCAAGCCGACCCGCCCGCGCAGGTCCGCCAGCAGCTCAAGGGGGATGCGTTCCGGCACCCCCGGTGCCCGCCCCGGCGCGACCCGCGTGCCGAACCCGGCGCGCAAGACTTCGGTCTCGCCGAATTCGTTGTGGACGACGAAGCCGCCGGGCCGCACGCGGCCGTCATTGCCGGGCGCCGGGCCCAACAGGCCGACGAAGAAACCCTCGCCCGAGGGGTCGGCAACGCCGAAAATTTGCGTGCCGCGGATGCCGATGGTGGCGCCGGGGACATTGATCTCGACATTCTCCGGGGCCGACTCGCCCACGCGGCCCGAGACATAGCGGAAGACGCCGCGGGCGATGTCGGCCGCCACGGCGCCGGTGCCGCGCTCCGGGTCGTAGACGAATTCGTCGATGACGATGCTGGAATTGGGGCCGACCGTGAACACGGTCTCGTCGAGAAGCAACACCTGCAGACGCGCGTCGGCGGCGGTGTCGATGGTGTCTTGCACGAACATGTCCAGGCCGCTCTGCACCGCCGCCGGCGCGGTACCGTCGGCCCGCTGCACCGCCACCTCGCCGAGCACGGCGGCGGCAACGCCGGCCTTGTCCAGCGCCGCCGCCGGCATTGCCGGCAGGGCCAGGGGTGCCGCAACTAAGGCCTTAATAAGTATATCTCGCATCTCAGCAATACCCGTTGATGCATGTAAAATGACGGCGTTGCTATACCCATAACGGGATGACATGATAGGGCAATTACGGGGGGAAGGGAAACCGTAATGGCCAATTCGCGACTGAGTTGGGTACTTCGGCAGGCATTTTTCGTGCTGTCGCTGTCCGTCATGTACGGAAGCGCCGCGGCGCAGGAGCCGGAGACCCGCGCCGCCGAGGAGACACTGAAGGCGATCGCCGAAGAGCAGCCGGGCGGCGGCACGACGCCCCAGTTGGAGTGGACCGAGGAGGATCTGGCCGACCTGCTCGCCGATCCGGACGATATCGGCCTCAATGTACGTTATGCGCTGGCGCGGCTGGCGGCGGGCGATCTCCCCCTGGCGGCGGCGGCACTGGAGCGGGTGCTGATGGTGCAGCCGGGGCTGGAGCAAGTGCGCCTGCTCTACGCCTTCGTCCTGTACCGCCTGGGCAATCTCCCGGAGGCCCAGAACGAGCTTGCCGAGATCGACCCGGCGGCGCTTGCGCCGCGCGAGGCGGAGCGGCGCCGGCGGCTCATGGCCATTCTGGCGCACCAAAGCGCGGTCACCGGCTACGAGGCCAGCGTCGGCATCGGCATCCTCTATGACGGCAACCGCAACGCCTATCCCGATTCCGGTCGCGTGGTGGTGGGGGGCGTCAACCTGCCGCTGTCCGGCGGCACGGAGGACGATCTGGCGCAGATGGCGCTGGCCTCGGTGGGGGTCATCCACGACCCCGGCCACCAACGCCTGGAACGGGTTTTCGGCAGCCTGGGCCTGGTGGCGGTGAATCAGGTCGAGCTTGACGAGCTTGACGCCACCGCGGCCGCCCTGCGCGTCGGCGGCAGCTATGTCACCGATTACGGGCAGGCGCTGCCGCAGGCCTACGGCAACATCGTCCTCCTCGACCGCGAGACATTCTTGCGCGACGTCGGCCTGCAGTTCGGTTTCGAGCGCGCCCTGGCGCCGGGGCTTGGCCTGGCGCTGACGGCGCGGGCCGGATATGAGGACTACGTCGCCAATGCCGCTTTCCCCGCCAATGATGACCGTGACGGCTGGATTTACGGGCTGGCGGTGGGGGTGGAGCGGCTGCTGGGCCCCGCCACCACCCTCGGTGGCCGCTATGGCCTGGAGGTGAAGAACGCCGAGGGCGGTTACCGCGCCTATGTCGCCCACGAACTGGCGGTCGAGGCGGTGCACAACCTGCCGTCGGGAATATTCGTGACCGGCGGCGGCTCGCTGGAGAGCCGTCGTTACGACGGTCCCGACCCCTTTGTCGGCGTCAACCGGGATCGCAAGGACGACACCCGCACCCTGGCGCTGGCCCTGGGGCTGCCGGTGGGGAATTGGCTGGGCGCCGCGCGGCTTGAAGATCTGGTGCTGACGCTGGGCGCGGAGTACGAGTGGGTGGACTCCAACATTCCCAACTTCGAGTACGACGCTCTGCGGGCGCGCGCCCTGCTGACGCAGCGGTGGCGGTTCTAGACCGCCGCCCGCGCCTGACCAGATGGCCCCCTAGGCGAGCAGGGCCAGCCAGTCCGCCTCCTCCAGGACGGTGACGCCCAGTTCCCGCGCCTTGCGGGCCTTGGAGCCGGGGGCGGCGCCGACGACGACATAATCGGTGTTGCGCGATACCGAGCCGGTCACCTTGGCGCCCAGCGCCTCGGCGCGGGCCTTGGCCTCGGCGCGGGTCATGCGTTCCATTTCGCCGGTGAAGACGATGGTCTTGCCGGCCAGGGGTGAACCCGCCGCCGCCGGCGCCGCGGCGGGCTCGACCGCTTCCAGCACCGATTCGAGGTCGTCCAGGGTGCGCTGGTTGTGCTCCTCGGCGAAGAAATCGAGGATGTCGCCGGCCACCGAGGGCCCGATGCCCTCGATGCTGGTGAGTTCCTGCCATGCCTCGCCCTCGCGGTCCTGGGCCGCGTCCATGCGCGCGCGCAGATGCATCAGGCTGCCATAGTGATGTGCCAGCAGCTTCGCGGTGGCCTGGCCGACCTGGCGGATGCCCAAGGCGTAAATGAAACGGTCCAGGGCGATGCGGCGGCGGGCATCTATGGCGTCCAGCAGCTTGTCGGTGCTGCGTTTGCCCCAGCCCTTGTAGTTCTCCAGCCGCTGCAGACGGCGCGCGTTTTCCTCGCGCAGTCGGAACAGGTCGGCGGGGCCGCGGATGAAGCCCTCCCGCCACAGGAAGGCGACGGTTTTTTCGGACAGCCCCTCGATGTCGAAGGCGTCGCGCGAGGCGAAATGCTGCAGGCGCTCCAGCACCTGCGCCTCGCAGGTCAGGCCGCCGGTGCAGCGCCGCGCGGCCTCGTCCTCGGGGCGCACGGCGTGGGCGCCGCATACCGGGCAGACGGTGGGAAAGGCATAGGGCGCGGCGCCCGCGGGGCGTTTCTCGGGCACCACGCGCACCACCTGCGGAATGACGTCGCCGGCGCGCTGGACGACGACGGTGTCGCCGACGCGGATGTCCTTCTCGGCGATGTAGGCCTCGTTGTGCAGGGTGGCGCGCTGCACCACCACGCCGCCCACCGTCACCGGGCGCAGATTTGCCACCGGGGTCAGGGTGCCGGTGCGCCCGACATGCACGCCGATGGACTCGACGATGGTCTGCGCCTGTTCGGCGGGGAACTTGTGGGCGATGGCCCAGCGCGGCGCCCGGCTGACCTGGCCCAGGCGTTCCTGCCAGTCGAAGCGGTCGACCTTATAGACGACGCCGTCGATGTCGTAGGGCAGATCGGCGCGCTGGTCCAGCAGGCGGTGGTAGAGGGCCAGCACCGCGTCGAGGTCGCGGCACACCTCCGCCAGCGGGTTGACGTGGAAGCCCCACTGGTGAAGGCGTTGCAACAATTCGCCGTGGCTGGCGGCCACCGGCGCGCTGACCTCGCCCAGGGCATAGACGAACAGCCGCAGGGGGCGCCGGGCGGTGACCCGGGAGTCGAGCTGGCGCAGCGACCCTGCGGCGGCGTTGCGGGGGTTGGCGAAGGGCGGCGCGCCCTCGGCGGCGCGCCGTTCGTTCAGGGCCAGGAACTCGTCGCGGCGCATATAGACCTCGCCGCGCACCTCCAGCACCGCCGGCGCCGGGCCGTGCAGGCGCGGCGGCAAGTCCTGGAGGGTGCGCAGATTGGCGGTGACGTCCTCGCCCTCATAGCCGTCGCCACGGGTGGCGCCCTGAACGAACACCCCGTCCTCGTAGCGCAGCGACACCGACAGGCCGTCGATCTTGGGCTCGGCGGCCAGAACCACCGGCTCGTCCTCGCCCAGGCGCAGGAAGCGGCGCACACGGCCGACGAAGTCGCGCACGCCGCCGTCGTCGAAGGCGTTGTCCAGCGACAGCATCGGCCGCGCGTGGCGCACCTTGCCAAAGGCCTCGGCCGGTGCCGCGCCGACGCGCAGGGAGGGACTGTCGGCCCGGATCAGGTCGGGAAAACGCGCTTCGATGGCGGCGTTGCGCGCGCGCAGGGCGTCGTATTCGGCATCGGAAACTTCCGGCGCGTCCTGCTGGTAATACAGGCGGTCATGATGGGCGATCTCGCGAGCCAGCCGCTCAAGTTCGGCGGCCGCCTCCTCGCGGGTCAGGTCGTCAACGGGCTTTTCGGCGGCGTCCCGGTTCACGCCTTCTCCAAAAGGCTATCGGCCGCGGCGCGCGCCTCGTCGGTAACCGTCGCGCCGGCCAACATGCGCGCGATCTCCTCGCGGCGCTCGCCGTCCTCCAGCGCATCAACGCGGGTGACGGTGGCGCCGTCGGCCTCGGCCTTGCGTACCCGCCAGTGCTGGTGCCCGCGCGCCGCGACCTGGGGGGAATGTGTCACCACCAGCACCTGCATGTCGCCGGCCAGCCGGGCCAGACGCTCGCCGACGGCGGCGGCGACGGCGCCGCCGATGCCGGCGTCGACCTCGTCGAAGACGATGGTGGGGGCGGTGCCGATGCGCGCCAAGACCACCTTCAGCGCCAGCATGAACCGCGCCAGTTCCCCGCCCGAGGCGATCTTGTGCAGGGGCCCCGGCGCCGCGCCGGGGTTGGTGGCGACCCGGAAGGCGACGCGGTCGCAGCCCTCGGGGCCCCACTGTTCCTCGGGCAGGGGTTCGACCTCGGTCTCGAAGCGCGCCTTGTCGAGCTTCAGGGGCGGAAGTTCAACGGCGACGGCGGCATCCAGGCGGGCGGCGGCGGCGGCGCGGGCGCGGCTCAGCCCCCGCGCCGCCTCGACATAGCGCCGCCTTGCCTCGGCTTCGGCGGCGGCGCGGTGGGCGATGTCGTCGGCGCCGGCGTCCAGCGCCTGGATCTGCTCCCACAGTTCCTGGCGCAGGGCGGGCAGGGCGTCGGCCTCGACACCGTGCTTGCGCCCGGCGGCGCGCAAGGCGAACAGGCGTTCCTCCACCGCCTCCAGGCTGGCGGGGTCGAGGTCGATGTCGCTGCTGGCGCGCTCGACCATTCCCGCCGCCTCCGCCGCCTCGACGGCGGCGCGGTCGAGGGCCTCGACAATGGCGTCGAAGACGCCCTGGGCCTTGTCGGCGACACGCTCAAGGGCGCGGCGCGCCGATTGCAGCGTGTCTTCGACGGGGCCGTTGCGGGTGAGCAGGGCGAAGGCCTCGTTCAGGGCCTCTGCCAGGCGTTCGCCGTGCATCAGGACGCGGCGGCGCTCGGCCAAGTCCTCCTCCTCGCCGGGGCGCGGGTCCAGGGCCTCCAACTCGCCCAGCGAATGGCGCAGCAACTCCTCGTCGCGGCGCGCCTGCGCCAGCGCCTCCTCGGCCTCGCGGCGCGCCGTCGCG
Organism: Magnetospirillaceae bacterium; assembly: GCA_041685145.1. Classification (GTDB taxonomy): domain Bacteria; phylum Pseudomonadota; class Alphaproteobacteria; order Rhodospirillales; family Magnetospirillaceae; genus JAWLGJ01. Next base: position 8,345 of record JAWLGJ010000045.1, read on the forward strand.
GCCTCGCGCCACGCGCGCCAGGCGGCGGCAACGGCGGCGGCCTCGTCCCGCGTGCCGCCGAAGCCGTCCAGGATGCTGCGGTGGTTGGCGGCGTCGAGCAGGCTGTGGCTTTCGAACTGGCCGTGGATTTCGACCAGATGCTCCCCCAGCCGCCGCAGCAGGCCGACGCTGACGGCCTGGTCGTTGACGAAGGCGCGGCTGCGGCCGTCGCAGCCGACCACCCGCCGCAGCACCAGGGCCTCGCCGGGTTCGGCGTCCAGATCCTGCTCCGTCAACAAGTGGCGGGCGGGGTGACCGTCGCCGATGTCGAAGGTGGCGGTCACCGCAAGCTGCGCCGCCCCGCGCCGCAGCAGGCCGCTGTCGGCACGGGCGCCCAGCACCAGTCCCAGGGAATCGAGCAGGATGGACTTGCCGGCGCCGGTCTCGCCGGTCAGCACCCCAAGCCCGGCGGCGAAGGCGATGTCCAGGCGGTCGATGAGAACCACATCGCGGATCGACAGCGACGCCAGCATCGCGCTCCGGCGCCTACAGGAACGGCAGCCAGCCGAACCAGCCGCCGTCCTCTTCCTCGGTGGGCGGCAGGTCGGCGCCGGGTTCGACGAGCCGATAGGTGTCGATGTACCAGTCGCTGCCGGGGAAATTGTGGCCCAGCACCGCCGCCGTCTTGCGCGCCTCGTTGCCGAGGCCCAACGCCACATAGATTTCCACCATCCGATGCAGCGCCTCGGCGGCATGGGTGGTGGTCTCGTAGTCCTCGACGACGCGCTTGAAGCGGTTCAGCGCCGCCAGCAGATGCCCGCGCCGGTGATAGAAGCGGCCGATCTCCATTTCCTTGCCGGCCAGATGGTCGCGGGTCAGTTCGTATTTCAGCTTGGCGTCGCGGGCGTAGTCCGACCCCGGAAAACGCGCCGCCACCTCCTGCAAGGCGTCCATCGCCTCGCGGGTGTGGGACTGGTCGCGCTCGACGTCGACGATGCGGTCATAGTGGCACAGCGCCCGCAGGTAATAGGCGTAGGGGACGTCGTCGTGGCTGGGATGCAAACTGATGAAGCGTTCCAGCGCCGAAATCGCCAGGTCGTATTCCTCGGCCTTGTAATAGGCATAGCCGGCCATGAGCTGCGCCTTGGTCGCCCACACCGAGTAGGGATGCTGGCGCTCGACCTCTTCGAAGTCGGTGGCGGCGGCTTCATAGCGGCGCGCTTCGAGCGTGTCCATCGCCTGGTTGTAGAGGCTCTCGACGGAATCCTCGACGTATTCGTCCGTCTCCGTCGAGGAGCAGGCTCCCAACATCAGGAGCCCGGCCACGGCAGCCAGCCAGGAAGTGCGGCGAAATGCTTGTTCAGGCATGTTCAATCCAGGTCGCGGGTCAGGCGTGGGACTATACCACGGCACTACCCGCAAACGGCAAGACCTGCCCGCGAATGCGCGTATTTCAGGCCGAGGAAGCCAGGCGGGCGGGCTGGCGCGGCCGGGCGGCGGCGATGCCGCTGGCGGCGTCGACGACTTCCCAGGCGTTCGGCCGCGCGAAAAGCTCGTGCAGAAGCTTGTTGTTCAAGGCGTGGCCCGAGCGGACGCCGATGAACTCGCCGATGATCGGCGCGCCCGCCAGATACAGGTCGCCGACGGCGTCGAGAATCTTGTGGCGAACGAATTCGTCGGCGTAGCGCAGCCCGTCCTCGTTCATCACCCGGTCGTCGCTGATGACGACCGCGTTGTCGAGCGAGCCGCCGCGGGCGAGGCCGGCGGCGCGCAATTGCGCCACCTCGTGGTCGAAACCGAAGGTGCGGGCGCGGGCGATCTCGCGCTGGAAGACGCCGTCGTCCAGGCGCAGGGCCATTTCCTGGCGGGCGACGGCGCGGCTGGCGAAGTCGATCTCGAAGCGCAGGCCGAACCCGTCGCCGGGCAGAAGCGTGGCGCTGCGGTCCTCGAAGGTCACCGTCACCGGCTCCAGCACCCGCAGCAGGCGGCGCGGCGCCGGCTGCTCGGCAATGCCGGCGCACTCGATGAGGAAGACGAAGGGCGCGGCGCTGCCGTCCATCGCCGGCACCTCGGGGCCGTTGATCTCGACGAGGACGTTGTCGATGCCGGTGCCGGCAAAGGCCGCCATCAGGTGTTCGATGGTGCGCACATACACGCCCTGGCCGTTGGCGATGCAGGTATTCAATCGCGTGTCGGAAACATTGCCCCACAGGGCGGGAATGATGGCTCCGCTTCCGGCAATGTCGGTGCGGCGGAAAACAACGCCCGTGCCGGGGTCGGCGGGGCGCAGGGTCATGGTCGTCTTGCTGCCCGAATGCAGCCCGATGCCCTTGCAGGTAATGCTTCGCTTGAGACTATGCTGACTGCAGGAATTCGCCGCCGCCGGGCGGCGGTCCATCATGCTGCTCTCGAAATGTTGCATCAACTCATACTTCCGATCAGGCCCCTTCGGCATTCCTTATCTAGCAGGGGCATAAGGCGCCAACAACTCAACGATTGTTACGGATTGTTACGATAACGCAGTGGTTTGCGGCCATCCAGGCCCCGTGGGGAACCTGCCGAAAGGCAGGCCCCCCGGAGCAACGAGCGGACGGACGCGGTCAGTTGGCCTGGCGGCGCAGGAAGGCCGGGATGTCCAGCAGATCCTCGTCCTGGGACATCGGCAGCCTTTCGCTGCGGTCGACGCCGCTCAGGCGCGGAGTCGCCGGCCGCGCGGTGGGCTCGGGCTGCGGCTCGGGGCGGTCCGCCCGCGCCGACGGCGCCCGGTTCGCCAACCCGGCCAGGCGCTCGAACAGGCGCGGCGGGGTGCGGCGCTGGGGCTCCTCCTCGGGGGCGGCGGGCCGCCGGTTGGCGACCACCGTCGGGCGCGGCCGCGGCGGCGCCTGCACGGGCTGGTCGTCGAGGGCGAGGCGCGGCTCCGGCTCGGCCGCCGGCTCGGGCTGCTCCTGCACGGTGGCGGCGATCTCCGCCGGCGGCTCGTCCTGCTGGTGGGCGGTGGCGGGGCGGGGCGGCGGTGCCGCCGCCGGGCGCTCCTGCGCCGGGACGCCGGCCAGGGGCGGCCGCGTGGTGTTGTCCTGCGCCAGCGAGATGTAGGTGGGACGCGGCTGGGTGTATTCCTCGGCGTCGATGCCCGTCGCCACCACCGAGATGCGCAGCTTGCCCTCCATCGACGGGTCGCGCGAGGTGCCGAAGATGATGTTGGCCTCGGGGTCGATTTCCTCGCCGATGCGGTTCACCGCCTCGTCGACCTCGAACAGGGTGATGTCGTCGCCGCCGGTGATGTTGATGAGCACGCCACGGGCGCCCTTCATCGAGGTGTCGTCCAGCAGCGGGTTGTTGATGGCGGCGTCGGCGGCCTTGCGGGCGCGCTCCTCGCCCTCGCCCTCGCCGGTGCCCATCATCGCCTTGCCCATCTCGCTCATCACCGTGCGGATGTCGGCGAAGTCGAGATTGATGATGCCCGGCACCACCATCAGGTCGGTGACGCCGCGCACGCCGGAATTCAGCACGTCGTCGGCCATCTTGAAGGCGTCGGCGAAGGTGGTCTTTTCGCTGGCGACCCGGAACAGGTTCTGGTTGGGAATGATGATCAGGGTGTCGACATACTGGTGCAGTTCCTCGATGCCGGCCTCGGCTGTCCGCATCCGCACCCTGCCTTCGAACGTGAACGGCTTGGTAACCACCCCCACGGTAAGAATGCCTTGCTCGCGGGCGGCGCGGGCCATCACCGGGGCGGCCCCGGTGCCGGTGCCGCCGCCCATGCCGGCGGTGATGAAGACCATGTTGGAGCCCTGAAGCTCGGCCATGATCTCGTCAAGCGACTCCTCGGCGGCGGTGCGGCCGATGTCGGGGCGCGAGCCCGCGCCCAGGCCCCGCGTGGCGGCGGTGCCAAGCTGGATGCGGCGCTCGGCGCGGGATTGTGTCAGCGCCTGGGCGTCGGTGTTGGCGACCACGAACTCCACGCCGCCCAGGCCGGAGGCGATCATGTTGTTGACGGCGTTGCCGCCGGCGCCGCCGACGCCGATGACGGTTATCCGCGGTTTCAGTTCCGGCGGGTCTGTGGGCAGGAAGTTGATCATTGCGTCCTCCGCTCGTCGTCGTTGTCCCGTTGCGTCCTAGAAATGCGTCCTCAACCACTGGCCGAGGCGGGCCAGCCGCCCCCCCGGCGCCTCCGCCTGCGCCGTCACCGCCGTGTCGGCGTTGAGCACGGCGTAGCGCAGGAGTCCCGCGCAGGTGCTGAAGGCGGGGCCGCTGGCGGCGTCGGCGGTGCCGCGCAGCCCCAGCGGCCGCCCCAGCCGCACCTGCTTGTCCAAAACCAGTTCCGCCAGGTCGCGCACGCCCTCAAGCTGACTGCCGCCGCCGGTGAGCACGACGCGGCGGCCGGCCAGCTTGTCGAAGCCGCTGGTTTCCAACTCGGCGCGGACCAGCTCGAAGGTCTCCTCCACCCGCGGCTGGATGACCTGCACCAGCACCGAGCGGGGAATCGGGTTGGTGGCGTCCTCGTCCTCCTCGCCGACCAGCGGCACCTTGAGAATTTCGCGGTCATCCGCCGAGGCGTGCTGGGCGCTGCCGTACAGGGTCTTGACGCGCTCGGCCTGGGCCAGCGGCGTCGACAGCGCGCGGGCGATGTCATTGGTGACATGGGTGCCGCCCACCGGCAGGCAGGCGGTGTGCACAAGCTGGTTCTCGACGAAAACGGCAATGGAGGTGGTGCCGCCGCCCATGTCGATGCAGGTGACGCCCAGCTCGGTCTCGTCCTCGACCAGGCAGGCGAGGCCCGAGGCGTAGCCCGAAAACACCCGTGCCTCGATGTCCAGATGGGCGCGCTCGACCACGGTGACGAGGTTGCGCACCGGCCCGGCGGCGGCGCTGATCAGGTGCATCGCCACGCCCAGCTTGTCGCCGAACATGCCGCGCGGGTCGCGGATGCCATCGGCGGCGTCGACGGTGTAGCCGACCGGAATGGCGTGGATGAGGCTGCGCTCGGGCGCGGCGTTGTGGTGGCGGGCATAATCGAGGATGCGCCGCATCTCGGTCTCGGTGACGCCGTGGCCGTTGATGGGCATCTCGACCTCGACATTCTCCGACGCCGTCTGCCCGCCGGCGACATTCACCACCACCCGGTCGATGCGCTCGCCGGCCACGCCCTCGGCGGCGTCGACGGCGGCGCGCAGCGATTCCTCGGCGGCGTCCATGTCCACGACCAACCCGCCGCGAATCCCGCGCGAGCGATGCTGGCCCGCCCCCAGCACGCGCAGGCCGCCGCCGTCCTCGGCACGGGCGATCAGGCAGCACATCTTGCTGCTGCCGATGTCCAGCGCGGCGATCAGATCGGTGCGGACCTTGCTCATCGCTTCCTTCGTCTCCCACTCACCTCAGGCGCCGGGGCCGGACAGCCGCGCCCCGTCACGGCGGCGCAGCACCATGCGGTCCGGCAGGCGCAGGTCGACCACGGCCATCTGCGGCGTCAGCACCGCCTGGTGGCGCTCGATGGCGGCTAGGCGGCGCCACGCGGCGGCGAGGCCCTCCTCGGGCAGGCGCACCTGCGGGCCGGCGGCGAGGTCGTCCAGTGTCAGGTTCCAGCGCCGGCCGCCCACGCGCACCGCCGCCTTCACCCGCGCCAGCAGGTCGGGCTCGGCCGCCAGGGCGGCCAGCAGTCCGGCGGCGTGCGCGGGGGCGTCGGCACCGACCACCACCGGCAGATGTCCGAAGGCGCCCGCGTCGGCGGCGATGGGCGCGCCGGCGGCATCGACCAGCACATGGCGCCCGTCGCGCTGCCACAGCGCCACCGGGTCGCGCTCCTGGACCGCCACCCGCACGACGGCGGGCAGGCGGCGTTCGACGCGGGCGGATTCCACCCACGGCAGATCTTCCACCCGCCGCCGCGCCGCGGCGATGTCCACCCCCAGCACCGGCGCCCCCAGGTTCACGCCCAGGGCGGCCAGCACATCGTCGCGCGGCGTGCGCCGCGTGCCCTCGATCTGGATGTCGTGAACGCCGAGCCCGGCGCGGGCGCTGGCGTCGAGGAGGGTCGCGACCGCCGTGGCGGCGGCGGCCTCGGCGCGGCCGCTGGCGGTCAGCCAGACGCCGCCGCCGATGACGGCGGTGCTGACGACGGCGGCAAGCCCCAGCGCGGCGGCGCGGCGCTGCCCCGCCCGCAGGCGCAGGCGGGGGCCGGGGCGGCGGCCGGCGTTGCCGCTGGTGCGCAGCCGCTCCTCGGGGCGCGGCACGGTGGCGTCTAGCCGTCGCATCGCGCGTTCTCCACCATCCACAGCACCAGATCGCGGAACGAAATGCCGGCATGGGCGGCGATGTCCGGCACCAGCGAGGTTTCGGTCAGGCCCGGCTGGGTGTTCACCTCCAGCAGCGCAAAGCGCGGCGGTTGGCCGGGGCGGGTGTCGTCGTAGCGCAGGTCGGCGCGGCTCACCCCCCGGCAGCCCAGCACCCGGTGCGCCGCCAGCCCCAGGCGCAGCGCCTCGGCGTAGTCGGCCTCGGACAGCGGGGCGGGCATCAGGTGCTTGGAGCCGCCGGGGGCGTATTTGGCGTCGTAGTCGTAGAAGCCGCGCTCGGAGGTGATCTCCAGCGCCCCCAGCGCCTCCTCGCCCATCACCGCCACGGTGATCTCGCGGCCGGGTATGAATTCCTCGACCATCACCCACTCGCCGAAGGGCCAGGCGCCGCCGCCGAAGGGGTCGCGGTCGCCGGCGCGCACGATATGGACGCCGACGCTGGAGCCTTCATTGAGCGGCTTGACCACATAGGGGCGGGGCAGGGGGTCGCCGGCCAGCACCTCGTCACGCCGCACGACGCGGCTGTCCGCCACCGGCAGGCCCGCGGCGGCGAAGGCGCGCTTGGCCGCCGGCTTGTCCATCGCCAGCGCCGAGGCCAGCACCCCGGAATGGGTGTAGGGGATGCGCAGCAGCTCCAGCAGCCCCTGGACGCAGCCGTCCTCGCCCCAGCGGCCGTGCAGGGCGTTGAACACCGCGTCCGGCTTGAGCGTCAGCGCCGCCACCAGCGCCTCGACGTCGGTCGAGACGTCGATGGTGGTCACCTCGCGGCCCGCCTCGGCCAGGGCGCGGGCGGCGGCGGCGCCGGTGCGCAGCGACACCTCGCGCTCGGCGGAGGCGCCGCCCATCAGCACCGCGATGCGCCCGCGCTCAGCCATTGACGCCTCCCTTGCGCACGCCGACGCGGCGGATTTCCCACTCCAGCCGCACGCCGGTCGCCTCCAAGACGCGGCGGCGCACCTCCTCGCCCAGATCCTCCAGGTCGGCGGCGGTGGCCTCGCCGGTGTTGATGAGGAAATTGCAGTGTTTCTCGGACACCATCGCGCCGCCGCGGCGCAGACCGCGACAGCCGGCGCGGTCGATCAACTCCCAGGCCCTGGCGTCGGGCGGGTTGCGGAAGGTCGAGCCGCCGGTGCGGGTGCGCAGCGGCTGGCTGCCGGTGCGGGCGGCGCGGATGCGGTCGATGCGCTCGGCGATGGCGGCGCGATCCTCGGGTGCGCCCTCCAGCACGGTGCCGAGGAAGATCCAGTCCTCCGCCACGGCGCAGCGGCGGTAGCCGAAGCCGAGATCGGCGGGGGCAAGCTCGTGCCGCTGGCCGCGCGGGTCGAGCGCCGTCGCCACCGCCACCACGTCCTTCATCTCGCGGCCATAGGCGCCGGCGTTCATGCGCAGCGCGCCGCCGATGGTGCCGGGGATGCCGGAGAGGAATTCCAGACCGCCCAGGCCGGCGTCGAGGGCGGCGCGGGCGACATTGGCGTCCAGTGCCGCCGCCCCGGCGGTGACGCGATCGCCGTGGGCGGAGACGGCGGCGAAGGCGCGGCCCAGGCGCACCACCACCCCGGGCACGCCGCCGTCGCGCACCAGCATGTTGGAGCCCACCCCCAACACCGTCACCGGCACGTCGGCGGGCTTTTCGCGCAGCAGGGTGGCGAGGTCGTCGGCGTCGGCGGGCTTGAACAGCACCTCGGCGGCGCCGCCGACGCCGAACCAGGTAACGCCCGCCAGCGGCGCGTCCGCCGTCAGGCGCCCGCGCAGCGGCGGCAGGCGGTCGAGCAGGTGGTCGGAGTGCCGGGCCGCCATCATTCCGCGCCCTCCGCCAGCCGGGCGGGCAGATCCTGGGCCCAGGTGGTGATGCTGCCGGCGCCCAGGCAGACCACGAAGTCGCCGGGCGCCGCGATCTCGCGGACCAGACGCGGCAGATCATCGGGGCTTTCCAGGGCCACCGCCTGCCGGTGGCCGTGCTCGCGCAGGCCCTTGACCAAGGCGTCGCGGTCAACGCCCTCGACGGGGCTCTCGCCGGCGGCGTAGACGTCGGCGACGATGACGGTGTCGGCGTCGTTGAAGCAGGTGCAGAAGTCCTCGAACAGCCCCGCCAGCCGCGAATAGCGGTGCGGCTGCACCACGGCGACGACGTTGCCGGCGCAGGCGCCGCGCGCCGCCTTCAGCACCGCGGCGATCTCGACCGGGTGGTGGCCGTAATCGTCGATGACGGTGACGCCATTCCAGACCCCGGTGCGGGTGAAGCGCCGGCGCACGCCCGCGAAACCGGCCAGGGCGCGGCGGATCACCGCCTCGGGCAGGCCCATCTCGTGCGCCACCGCCACCGCCGCCAGGGCGTTCTGGATGTTGTGCTCGCCATACATGGGCAGGCGCAGGTCGGACATCGTCGCGGTGGCGCCGGTGGCGCGCTCGACGATGACGACGTCGAAACGGGCGCCCTCGGCGTCGATGCGCAGGTCGGCGGCGCGCACGTCGGCCTGCGGATTGAAGCCATAGGTGACGATCTTGCGGTCCGAGACGCGCGGAATCAGCGCCTGCACCTCGGGATGGTCGATGCACAGGGCGGCGAAGCCGTAGAAGGGGACGTTCTCGACGAAGGTCCGGAACGCCTCGCGCAGGCGCTCGAAGCTGCCGTAGAAGTCCAGGTGCTCGGGGTCGATGTTGGTGACCACGGCGATGGTCGCCGGCAGCTTGATGAAGGTGCCGTCGGACTCGTCGGCCTCGACCACCATCCAGTCGCCGGCGCCGAGGCGGGCGTTGGTGCCATAGGCGTTGATGATGCCGCCGTTGATGACCGTGGCGTCCATGTCGGCGGCGTCCAGCATCGCCGCCACCAGGCTGGTGGTGGTGGTCTTGCCGTGGGTGCCGCCGATGGCGATGGCCCATTTCAGGCGCATCAGTTCGGCCAGCATCTCGGCCCGGCGCACCACCGGCACCAGCCGGGCGCGGGCGGCGACGACCTCGGGATTGTCGGCTTTCACTGCCGAGGAGATCACCACCACGCGGGCCTCGCCGATATTGTCGGCGGCGTGGCCCACCGCCACCGGCACGCCCATGCCGCGCAGGCGGCGGACATTGGCGTTCTCGGCCAGGTCGCTGCCCTGCACGGCATAGCCCAGGTTGTGCAGGATTTCGGCGATGCCGCTCATGCCGATGCCGCCGATGCCGACAAAGTGGATGGTGCCGATGTGCATGGGCAGTTGACGCATCATCAGGCGGCCTCCCTCATCATTCCGGCCGCTTCCAGCACGGCGTCGGCCAAGGCGTTGGCGGCATCGGGGCGCCCCAGGGCGCGGGCGGCGGCGGCGGCGCGCTCCAGCGCCTGGGGCGCGGTCAGCACGGTCTCCAGCCGCGCCGCCAGGGCCTCGGCGGTGAAGGCGGGCTGCGGCATCAGCCAGGCGGCGCCGGCGTCGTCGAAGGCGCGGGCGTTGGCGGTCTGGTGGTCGTCGGCGGCGTGGGGATAGGGGATTAGCACCGCCGGGCGCCCGGCGACGGCTAGTTCCGCCACCGTCGAGGCCCCCGCGCGCGTGATGACCAGATGCGCCCGCGCCAGGCGCGCCGGCACGTCATCGAAGAAGGTCGCCAGTTCCGGCGCCACGCCGGCTTCGGCAAAGGCGGCGCGGGCGGCGTCGATGTCCTCGGCGCGGCATTGCTGGGCAATGTCGAGGCACCCGCGTAGCGCCGGCGGCAGCAGCGCCACCGCTTGCGGCACGATCTCGCTGAAGACGTGCGCGCCCTGGCTGCCGCCCAGCACCAGCAGGCGCGTGCGGCCGTCGCGTGGCGGCGCGGCGTAGGCATCGGCCCGCACCGCCGCCACCGCCGGCCGCACCGGCATTCCGACGCAGCGCGTGCACCCGCCCGACGCCGCCGGGACGCGCGCGACGCTGGGGAAGGAGGTCGCCAGCAGGCGCGCCCGCGCCGCGAACAGGCGGTTGGCGCGCCCCAGGACGGCGTTCTGCTCGTGTATGACCAGCGGCAGGCCCAGCCGCAGGGCGGCGGCGGCGGCGGGGGCCGAGGTGTAGCCGCCGAAGCCGACCACCGCCGCCGGCCGCAGGCGCTGGAGGTGGTGGGTCGCCTCCAGGGTGCCGCGCAGCAGCGCCACCGCGCTGCGCAGCTTGGCCATAAGGCGCAGGCCGGCGACGCCGCCGGCGCTGAGGGCGACGGTCTCGACATCGGCGAGGGCGCCGCCAAAGGCGCGGCCGCGCCGGTCGGTGAACAGCGCCACCCCCACGCCGCGCGCCTTCAGTTCCGCCGCCAAGGCCTCGGCCGGGAAGACGTGGCCGCCGGTGCCGCCGGCGGCGAGGACGATCAGCGGCGCGCTCATGCCATCCCCCCCGGACCGGCGCGGCGGCGGGTCAGCGCCAGCAGCATCCCCATCGCCACCGACAGCGCCAGCAGCGATGAGCCGCCATAGGAGATGAAGGGCAGCGTCATGCCCTTGGTGGGCATCAGCCGCAGGGTCGAGGCCATGTTGACCAGGGCCTGCAAGCTGACCAGCATCAGCAGCCCGCCGGCGGCCAGGAGGACGAACAGGTCGGGCTCGCGCAGCAGCCGGTTCAGGCCACGCACCACGATGACCACGAACAGGGCGACGATCAGCAGGCACAGCAGCAGGCCGAATTCCTCGCCGGCCACCGCCAGGATGAAATCGGTGTGGGCGTCGGGCAGCACCGCCTTCACCTGCCCCTCGCCGGGGCCGCGGCCGAACAATCCGCCGTTGTGGAAGGCCCGCAGCGCCGTCGCCACCTGATAGTTATCGCCGGTGGCGGGATCGAGGAAGCGGTCGACGCGGCTGGCGACATGCGGGAAGACGAAATACGCCCCCACCAGCCCGCCGATCGCCGCCACCAGCAGCAGCGCCACCCACAGCAACGGCAGCCCGGCCAGGAAGAACTGCCCCAGACCAAGCGCCACGACCACCAGCGCCATGCCGACATCGGGCTGCAACAGCAGCGGCCCGACAACCAGCATGAAGAGCGCGATGGCGATGGCCTTGCCGGGGAAGCGCGGGTTGTCATGCTGGGCGGCGATGAGCCAGGCGCCGACCACCGCCAGCGTCGGCTTGGCGAATTCCGAGGGTTGCAGCGACAGTCCGCCCAGCGAAATCCAGCGCCGGGCGCCGTTGATGGCATCGCCGAACAACAGCGTGGCCGCCATGCCCAGCACCGCCGCCGCCAGCCCCAGCACCGCCAGCCGTCGCACCCCGACGGGGCCGAGGAGAGAGATCGCCAGCATCGTCAGCACCGCCACCGGCAGGAAGGCGAACTGGCGGCGCACGAAATGGAAGCTGTCGGCGCCCAGCCGCTCGGCCACCGACGGACTCGCCGCCAGGGTCAGCATGGCGCCGACGATCACCAGGGCCATGACGGCGCCGACCGTCCAACGGTCCACCGTCCACCACCAGCGCCCCAGCAGGCTGGTATCCGTGCGTGCGAAGTTCATGGCGCCGCCCTCCGCTCGCCGGGCAGGGCCTCGACCAGCCGCCGGAAGGCATCGCCGCGCGCCGCGAAGCTGGGGAACTGGTCGAAGGAGGCGCAGGCCGGCGACAGCAGCACCACGGCGCCGTCGCCGTTGTCCGCCAGCGCCATCGCGCGGGCCGCCGGCACCGCCTCGTCGAGGCTGCCGCTGAGGGTGTGGGGAACGGCGTCGCCAAGGGTGTGGGCGAAATCGGCCGCCGCCTCGCCGATCAGGAAGGCGTGGCGGATGCGGTGGAAGTGGGGCCGCAGCCCGCCGATGCCGCCCTCCTTGGCGCGGCCGCCGGCGATCCAATAGATGCGGTCGTAACAGACGATGGCCTTCTCGGCCGCGTCGGCGTTGGTGGCCTTGCTGTCGTTGACAAAGGCGACGCCGTCGATGACGGCGATGCGCTCCTGGCGGTGCGGCAAGCCCGGATAGGAGGCGATGCCCGCGGCGGCCTGGGAAAGGTTCAGGCCCGACAGGCGCGCGGCCGCATAGGCGGCGGCGGCGTTCTGGCGGTTGTGGGCCCCGGGCAGGGCCGGCACCGTCCCAAGGTCGAGCGCCCGCACCGCCCCGTCATGGTCCAGGCGGTCGATCAGCAGTCCGTCGGCCGCCGCCACGCGCGCCGCCTCGGCGTCGTCGCCCGACACCGGCACCACGCGCGCGTCGGTGGCCGCGGCCAGGGCGCGGGTATGGTCGTCGTCAACGGCGATGACGGCGTGGCCGTTGGGCTTCAGCAGGTCGAGGATGCGGCGCTTGACGGCGACATAACCCTCCAGGCCGCCGTGGCGGTCCAGATGGTCGGGGGTGATGTTCAGCAGCACCGCCACGTCCAGCCGCAGGTCGCGCAGCAGCTCCAGTTGATAGGACGACAGCTCCAGCACATAGACGCCATCCGGCCCCAGCGGCTCCAGCGCCAGCGCCGGGGTGCCCAGATTGCCGCCCGCCTGCACGCGGCGCCCGCCTTCGTCCAGCATATGTGCCAGCAGCGCCGTGGTGGTGGACTTGCCGTTGGTGCCGGTGATGCCGATGAAGCGGGCGTCGGGTTCCGCCCAGGCCAGCAGGTCGATGTCGCACAGCAGCCGCACCCCCGCGGCGCGCAGGCGCGCGGCCAGCGGGTGCGGCGCGGGATGGCGGTGGGGGATGCCGGGGCTCCACACCGCGAAGTCGAGGCCGTCGAGATCGGCGGTGGCGAGGTCCACCACGGCGATGCCTTCGGCGGCGGCGGCCGCGCGGCGGGCGGCGTCGTCGTCCCAGGCCCGCACCTCGGCGCCCCCGGCGGCCAAGGCACGCGCCGCCGCCATGCCGGTGGCGCCGAGCCCCACGACGGCGACGGTCTTGCTGGCGAGGAACGGGAGCGGGATCACCGGGCCACCTCCCTCACCGCAGCTTCAAGGTCGACAGCCCGGCCAGGGCCAGGATCATGGCGATGATCCAGAAGCGGATGACGATGGTCGACTCGGCCCAGCCCTTCTTCTCGAAGTGGTGGTGCAGCGGCGCCATCTTGAAGACGCGCCGGCCGGTCAGCTTGAACGACACCACCTGCACGACCACCGACACCGTTTCCAGGACGAACAGCCCGCCGACGATGGCCAGCACCAGTTCGTGCTTGGCGACGACGCTGATGGTCCCCAGCGCCCCGCCCAGCGCCAGCGAGCCGGTGTCGCCCATGAACACCAGTGCCGGCGGCGCGTTGAACCACAGGAAGCCCAGCCCCGCGCCCAAGAGCGCCCCGCAGATCACCGCCAGTTCGCCGGCCCCGGCGATGTAGTGGATTTGCAGATAGCCCGAGAACACCGAGTTGCCGACCAGATAGGCGATGAGCCCGAAGACGCTGGCGGCGATCATCACCGGCACGATGGCCAGGCCGTCCAGTCCGTCGGTGAGGTTGACGGCGTTCGACGCCCCCACCATCACGAAGGCGGCGAAGACGACGTAGAAGATGCCCAGGTCGAGGAGAAGGTTCTTGAAGAACGGCACCGCCAGCTTTCCAGCCAGGGGCTCGGCGGTCAGCGACTGCACGGCCACGGCCGCGGCCACGGCCACGATCACCTGCCCCAGCAGCTTTACCTTGCCCGGCAGGCCCTCGGGGCTGCGCTTGGTGACCTTCAGGTAGTCGTCGACGAAACCGATGACGCCATAGCTGCAGGTGACCAGCAGCACGATCCAGACGAAGCGGTTCGACAGGTCGGCCCACAACAGCGTCGCCACCGACAGCGACAGCAGGATCAGGGTGCCGCCCATCGTCGGCGTCCCCTTCTTGGTGAGCAGATGCCCTTCGGGGCCGTCCTCGCGGATGGGCTGGCCGTGGCCCTGGCGGGTCCGCAGCCAGCGGATCATGCCCGGCCCGAGGATGAACGCCACCAGCAGCGCCGTCATCACCGCCCCGCCGGTGCGGAAGGTCAGGTAGCGAAAGACGTTGAACAGGGTGATTTCGTCGGCAAGCGGAAACAGCAGGTTGTAAAGCATCAGCGGGCGCCTCCCTTCGCGTCGCCGGTGGCCGGGAGGCCCGTGTCTGCCAAAATCCGATTAACAATTCCGCCCATGCGGCTGCCGGCGGAACCCTTCACCAGCACCACATCACCGTCGCGCAGGGCCGCCAGCACCTGGGGCGCCAGGGCATCGGCGCTTGCGGCGCGGGCGCCGCGCCGCGCCGGCGGCAGGGCGTCATGCAGCGCCGCCGCCAGCGGGCCGGCGGTGAAGACCAGATCGACGCCGGCCGCCGCCACCGCCTCGGACAGTTCCGCGTGCAGGCTCGTCGCCGCCGTCCCCAGTTCCAGCATGTCGCCCAGCACCAGCAGGCGCCGGCCGCCGGGGCCGGGGCGGGCGGTGGCCAGCACCGTCAGGGCGGCGCGTACCGCCGCCGGGCTGGCGTTGTAGCTCTCGTCGATTACCGTCACCTGGCCGCCGCCGGGCAGCGGCGCCCGCCGCTGGGCGCCGCGTCCGGCGGGCGCGGTCATGTCCGCCAGCGCCGCCATCGCCGTCGACACCTCGCCGCCCAGCGCCGCCACGGTGGCGGCGACGGCGAGGCTGTTTAGGGCCCAGTGCGCGCCGCTCAGGCCCAGGCGCCAGGATTGGGCGCGGCCTTCGATCTCGGCGCTCACCTCCATGCCCTCGGCGGTTGCGCGGGCGTCGACGAGGCGCGCGGCGTCGCCGCGACGGCCGAAGCCGCGCACCGTCAGGCCGTGGCGCCGCGCAGCGGCGGCCAGACGGTCGAAATGCGGGTTGTCGGCGTTGAGCACCGCCGCGCCGCCCGGCTCGACGCCGGCGAAGATTTCGGCCTTGGCGTCGGCGATGGCCTCGACGGAGGGGAAGAACTCCAGATGCGCCGCCTCGATGGTGGTGACAACGGCGACATGCGGGCGCACCAGCCGCGACAGCGGCGTCAACTCGCCGGCATGGTTCATGCCAAGCTCGAAGACGGCATAGGCCGCCTCGCGCGGCAGCCGCGCCAGCGACAGCGGCACCCCCCAATGGTTGTTGAGGTTCCCCGCGCTGGCGTGGGTGGCGCCCAGGGTGGCCAGGGCCAGGCGCAGCATTTCCTTGGTGCCGGTCTTGCCGACGCTGCCGGTGACGGCGGCGATGCCGGCGCCGCTGCGGGCGCGGGCGGCGGCGGCGAGGGCGCGCAGGCCGTCGAGCGTGTCGGGCACGGTCAGCAGCGGCGCGTCGGCCGAAACCGCCGCCGGACGGCGGTGGATCATGGCCGCGGCGGCGCCCCGCTCCAGGGCGTCGCCGACGAAATCGTGCCCGTCGAAGCGCGGGCCGGCCAGCGCCACGAAAAGGTCGCCACGGGCCACCGTGCGGCTGTCAATGGACACGCCGGTGGCGTTCCAGCCGGCGGGGCCGTGGCCGCCGGTGGCCCGCAGCGCGTCAGGTGCTGACCAAAGCGCCGTCATGCCGCCTCTCCAAACTCGGACAGCGCTTCGCGCACCTGCTCGACATCGTCGAAGGGAATGGTTTCGTCGCCGATCACCTGGCCCTGCTCGTGCCCCTTGCCGGCCACCACCAGGACGTCGCCGGCCTCCA
Organism: Magnetospirillaceae bacterium; assembly: GCA_041685145.1. Classification (GTDB taxonomy): domain Bacteria; phylum Pseudomonadota; class Alphaproteobacteria; order Rhodospirillales; family Magnetospirillaceae; genus JAWLGJ01. Next base: position 24,094 of record JAWLGJ010000045.1, read on the forward strand.
GGTCGCGCACCGCCGCGCGGATGGCGGCGGCACGGTCGCCGACCTCGCGGGCGCCGGGGCAGGCGGCAAGGATGGCGCGGCGGATGGCGGCGGCGTCCTCGCCGCGCGGATTGTCGTCGGTGACGATGACCGCGTCGGCGCCCTCGCGCGCCACCGCCCCCATCAGCGGCCGCTTGCCGGGGTCGCGCTCGCCGCCGGCGCCGAA
>JAWLGJ010000046.1:0-23568 GCA_041685145.1 Magnetospirillaceae bacterium
GTCGAACTGGTCATCCCCTACCAACTGGCGGCCCTGGAAGGCGAGGGCGGGCGACTGCGGGCGGTGGTGGTGGCGACGCTCGACGGCGCCACGCGGCGTCTGGAGGCGGATGCGCTGCTGCCGTTTTTCGGGCTGGCCACCGACCTGGGCCCCATCGCCCACTGGGGCCTGGCGATGGAGCGCACGCATATCCGCGTCGACGCCGCCACATGCGCCACCAACCTGCCCGGCGTCTTCGCGGTCGGCGACATCGCCACCTATCCCGGCAAGCTGAAGCTCATCCTGACCGGCTTTGCCGAGGCGGCGGCGGCGGCCCGCGCCGCCCACGCCGTCGCCCATCCCGGCGAGGCGCTGCATTTCGAGTATTCCACCACCGGCGGCGTCCCCGACCTGTAGCGCGGGCCGCGACGGCCCGCTCAGGCGTCGACGCCCTCGCCGGCGGGCAGGCGGACGGTGACGGTGGTGCCGTGGCCGGGGTGGGATTCCAGCGCCACCGTGCCCCGATGCAGGTCGACGAAGCTCTTCACCAGCGCCAGGCCGAGGCCGGCGCCTTCGCGGCGGGACTCGGGGCGGCGGCCGCGGGTGAAGCTCTCGAACACCGCCGGCAGGTCGTCCTTGGCGATGCCGACGCCGGTGTCGGCGACGGTGAACACCACCTCCGCCCCCTCGCGCGCCGCCGCCAGGGTGACGGTGCCGCCCGGCGGGGTGAACTTGACGGCGTTGCCCAGCAGGTTGAACAGCACCTGCTTGACCCGGCGCTCGTCGGCCACCATCCAGCCGATGTCGCCGGGGCAGTCGATGGCCAGCGCGACCTCCCCTTCCGCCGCCCGGCCGCGCACCAGCGCCAGCACGTTGTGGAGCATGGCGTGGACGTCGAAGGTGTCCAGTTCCAGCGCCATCTGCCCCGCCTCGACCGCGGCGAGGTCGAGAATGTCGTTGATCAGCACCGCCAGCGAGCGGGCGGCGTCGCGGATGGCCCGCGCCTGGTCGCCGGGCGCACCGCCGCCGTCGCCGTCGCCGGCCAGCGCCTCGGCATGGTCGAGGATGGCGTCCAGCGGGGTGCGCACCTCGGTCGAGACGCTGGCGATGAATTCCGACTTCAGGCGGTTGGCCTCGCGCAGGGCATCGTTGCGCTCGCGCAGGGCGCGCTCGACCCGCGCCGGGTCGGTGACGTCCATCCAGGTCAGCAGGGTGGCGCCGTCGGGCAGCGGCACGCTGGCATAGTCGAGGACGACGCCGTCGGCGCGTTCGACGCGCCCCCGGCGGGGGCGGCGGTCGTTGATCAGCCCCACCAGGGTCGCGCGCGTCTTCTCCCAGGCGCCGTCCCCGGGGCACAGGCGCCGGTGCGACGCGACGATGTCGGCGATGTGCGGCGCCCCCTCCAACTCCTCCGCCTTCAGGGCCCACAGGCGGGCGTAGGCGGGGTTGGACAGGCGCAGGCGGCCGTCGGCGCCGAACACGGCGACGCCCTCGTGCAGATTGTCCAGGGTTTCGCGCTGCACGGCGATGAGGGTGTTGTGGGAGCGTTCCAGCGCCAGGGTGTCGGTGACATCCTCATAAGTGAACACCAGGCCGCCGAAGGGATGGGCGGCGATCACCCGCCGCAGGGTGCGGCCGTCGGGCAGGTGCAGCAGGTCTTCCACCGCCTCGATCAGCGAGACGAAGCGTTTCAACTCGCCCTGCCGGAAGGCGGGGTAGTCGGCGACCTCGGGCAACAGGCGCCGCTGGCGCAACTCGTCGAGGAAGCCGCCATAGCCGGGGCGCGCGTCCAGCCAGTCGGCCTCCAGGTGCCACAGCCGCTCGAAGGCCAGGTTGCGGAAGCTCAGGCGCCGGTCGGCGTCGAAGACGGCGATGGCGGTCTGCAGATTCTCCAGCATCCGCGCATGGGCGGCGACGTGGCGGGCGAGCTCGTCCTGAAGTTCCTCCTGGCCGGTGACGTCGAAGGCGAAGCCGGCGGTCAGCCGCCGGGCGCCGTCGCCGGCGTCGGCGGCGATGGGCAGTTCCGTCACCTCCATCAGGCGCCGGGCGCCGCCGATGACGACGTGGAAGCGGTCGCGCCGCGGCGCGCCGGCCGCCCGCGCCCGCGCCGCCAGCGCCCGCGCCTCGCGCACCAGGCTGGCCGGCACCAGTTCCAGGCCGCGGCGCGCCGCCTCGGCGCCGGCCTCGGCCTCGACGGCGGCGGCATAGGCGCCGTTGGCGTAGAGCAGCGACAGATCCTCGCCCCGCAACCACACCGGCACCGGCAGGCTGTCCAGCAGCGTCCGCAGCCGGTCACGCTCGGCCGCCAGCGCCGTGGTCAACCCGGCGAGGTCGTCCACCGCCTGCGCCGCCGCCGTGACATCCTGCATCCACACCAGGTCGGCCAGGGGACGCCCGTCGTCGGTGGCGGCGCGGACGCCCTCGACCAGCACGCGCCGCGGCGCCGCCGCCAGCGGCAGTTCGAGCCGGAATCCCTCGCCGCCGTCGCGCAGCGCCGCCACCGCCCGCGCCAGGGCCTTGGCGTCGGCGGCGGCAAAGGCCGCCAGCACGGCGTCGAAATCGCTCGTCGTCCCCGCCGGCAGATCGAGCAACACCGCCAGACGGCGCGAACAGCGCCCACTCCCGTCGCCGTGATCCCAGCGGAAGAAACCCTCCGGCGCCGCCGCCAGCGACTCCTCCAGCGCCCGCAGGCGTTCCCGGCCGCCGGCCCGGTCCTTGGCGGCGGCGCGCAGCCGCAAGTGCTGCCACAGCAGCAGCGGCGCCGCCAGCACCAGCACCAGCAGCGCGCCGCTCCCGGCCGCCGCCAGCCGTGCCGCGCCGCCGCCGTCGCTCAACGCCCCGCCCGCCGCCAGCGCCGTAGCCGGCACAACAAAAAGGGCGACCGCCAGTACGCCGCCTGCCTTCATCCGAATGGTCCCTGAAGCACCGCCCAAGACTGCCGCCGCGCCGCCGAAAACACAAGCGCCCCCCGGCCCAGGCGGCGTCCGCCGCTTGTGATTTCTCCCTCTTTCGGCAATACTCTCGGGGTTTCCCCTCCTATGCCGAAAGTGTGACGACATGCACAAGATGCGAAAGGTGGTATTGGCGGCGGTGTTGCTGGCCGGGGCGGCGGCGCCCGCAGCGGCGGATATCGTCCCGCTCGACGACACTGCCTGGTATCTTGGCTTCGACGCCGGCCCCACCTTCGTGCCCGAGACCTCGGCGACGATCAACGGCGCCGGCGTCGACATCGATTTCGACCCCGGCTTCGCCCTGCGCGGCGAGGTCGGCTACGCCTTCGGGCCCTCGTTGCGCGCCGGGCTGGAATTGGGCTGGCGCGGCAACGACGTCGACAGCATTTCCGGCGGCCTCGGCGGCGCCGGCGGCCTCGACGCCATCAGCCTGATGGGCAACTTCACCTATCAGGTGCCGACCGGCAGCGCCCTGGTGCCCTATGTCGGCGGCGGCGTGGGCGGCGCGCGGCTCAAGGCCGACGGGCTGGCCGGGCTGGTCGACGACAGCGACCTCGTGTTCGCCTACCAGGCCCGCGCCGGCGTCGACTATGCCCTCAATCCCAGAACCTCGATCGGTCTGGGCTATGCCTATTTCGGCACCGAGGAAGCCGACTTCGCCGATGGCGCCAACCGGGCCCAGGTCAAGTATGGCGGCCACAGCCTCATGCTGGGCATGACCTTCCGGCTGGGTCCGGAGGCGCCGGCGCCGCAGCCGCGGCAGACGACGCCGCCGCCCCCGCCCGAGCCGCCCAAGGCCGAGCCGGCGCCGCCACCGGAGCCGGCACCGGCGCCGCGCGCCGAGGTGCAGGTGATGCCGGCGACCTTCCTGGTGTTCTTCGACTGGAACCGCTCGGACATCAAGGCCGACGGCCGGCCGGTGATCGAGGAAGCGGCCGAGCACTACGCCAGCGGCGGCTTCAGCATCATCGAACTCGTCGGACATGCCGACCGTTCGGGGCCGCGCGACTACAACATGGCGCTGTCGCGCCGCCGCGCCGAAAGCGTCGCCGAGGCACTGATCGAAGGCGGGGTGCCGGCGGACGCCATCACCATCAACGCCCGCGGCGAGGACGACCCGCTGGTGCCGACGCCGGACGGCGTGCGCGAACCGCGCAACCGGCGGGTGGAGATCCTTATCCCCTGAACGGGGCGCCGCTGACGGCAACACAAGCAACGGCGGCGCCGAGGGGCGCCGCCGTTTCGCTTTGTTCATATACGGGACAAGGGGCGGCCGCCGCCGCCATTCAGCGCGCCGCGCAGGCGGTGGTCCGCACCGTGCGCTCGGCATAGGCCTGCAGGCCGCCGCCGTCGAGGCGCAGCACCTCCTCGAAGCGGGGCAGGGCCTGGGCGCAGACGTCCTGCTGCCCCAGGCTGCGCATCGACGCCTCGTTGGCCAATTCGGTCATGAAGCGATCGAGGGCGCGTTCGCTGCGCAGGTGTTCGCGCAGCACCGAGGCGTTGCGTGTCAGCACGTCGCCGAAGCGGCGCACGAAGGCGTTGTAGTGGTCGGACATGTCCAGGGTGGGATGCCGGGCGCAGGTCAGCGCCGCCACCATCAACTCGACCTGCAATTGGCGCAGCTTCAGCGCCCCCTCGTCCATCCCCGATTCGCAGGTCGCCGCCATTGCCGGTGCCGACAGGGCGCCTGCCAGCCCCGCCGCCGCCACGATGTTGCGCCAATTCGCCACCGCCTGACTCCCTTGTTGCCACCTCGGCCGATTGTGGCCGTCGGCGGGGGCACCGCGCAACGGCATCCGTCACACTCTTTAGAGGCGACGGCGGCCCGGAGGCGGCATTCGAACGGGTGGCGCGCGTAACGCACAAGCGCGCGCAACCTGCCCTTTACGGGCCTGGAAAATGCACCTGCCGCCGCCGATGTCGAACGTGGATGACATCGGCGGAAGCGAGTGGGGAAACAATGACGCTCCATCCGACCCGGCGCCCGGACCTGCTGCGGTGGACCCTGACGGTGCTTGTCGCCCTGGTGGGGGCGCTGGCGCTGTCGGCCTGCCAGTCGTCGCCGCACCGGGTCGCCAACCCGGTGGCGCTGCAGGATCTCAACGGCAACGGCCCCGAGGCCGAGGCGGCGGCCTATGTCCTGCGGCCGGGCGACAGCCTTGACGTGCGGTTCTTTTATAATCCCGAGCTGAACGAGGCGGTCATGATCCGCCCCGACGGGCGCATCAGCCTGCAGCTCGTCGGCGAGCAGCAGGCGGCCGGCCTCAGCCCCGGCGAGCTGGAGCAGCGCCTGCGCGAGGCCTATTCCCGCGACCTGAAGACGCCCGAGGTGTCGGTGATCGTCACCAACGTGCCCAGCTATCAGGTCTATGTCGACGGCGAGGTCGGTGCCCCCGGCACCGTGCCGATCGCCGGCGGCATGACGGTGCTGCAGTCCGTGGCGCGGGCGGGCGGCTTTGGCGACAGCGCGCGGCGGGACGAGGTGGTGCTGATCCGCCGCGTTCCGGGCGAGGAACCCCAGGTGGCGGTGCTCAACCTCGACGGCGCGATCAACGGCAGCGACCTCAGCCAGGATGTGCGCCTGCAGCCCTATGACGTGGTCTATGTGCCGCGCACGGCGATCGGCAACGTGAACCAGTTCATGGCGCAGTACTTCCGCAACAACCTGCCGGTGCCGTTCAGCTTCGGCTACTCGTTCTAGGCGCCCATTGCACAGGGAGGCGCGGTGATCGGCCCCATTCGCGGTCTCGTCCACGCCGTCTGCCGCCAGAGGTGGCTCGTCGCCGCCTCGGCGGTGGCGGCGTTTGCGGCCGGCGTGGCCCTGTCGGCGGTGTCGCCGGAGCTTTACCGCGCCGAGGCGACCATCGCGCTGTCGGCGGCCGACGAGGTTTCGGCGGCGGAACGGCGGGCGGGGCTGGAGGCCCAGGCCGCCCTGTTCCGGCGCCCCGAGATCCGCCGCCCGGTCGCGGCGGCGCTGGCGGGGGACGACCCGGCGGGGCTCGACGAGCGCCTGCGGGTGCGGGCCGACCCCGGCCGGTCGCTGCTGCGGGTGAGCCTGGAGCACCCCGACCCGGAGACGGCGGCGCGGGCCGTCAACCAGTTGGTGGCGGCGTGGCGCGAGCAGCGGCAAGACCTGCTGGAGAACACGCCGCGGCGGCAGCTTTCCCGGCGCCTAGACGACGCCCGCCGCGAGCAGGCCGACGCCCGCGACACCATCGCCGCCCTGCGCCAGGACATCCGCCGCGAGGCGGTGGACGAGCAGCACCAACTGATGGCGCGGCAGCGTTCGCGCCTGGAGATGCGCCTGCGCGACAGCGAGTTGCAGATCGCCGAACTCACCCGGCGGCTGGAGTCCCTGACGGCGCATCTGGAGTCGACGCCGCGCCGCGTGGCCCTGAACGAGCGCGGCGAGCCGCCGGAGGTGCTGGACGACGCGCGGCAGAAGCTGTTCCAGCTCCGGCTTCAGGAGCAGGAGCTTCTGGGGCGCTACAAGGAATCGAGCGTGCTGGTGCAGCGGGTGCGCGACGAGATCGCCCATGTGCAGAGGCTGCTGGCCGAGTTGGAGCGCGAGAACGCCAGCCGCAACAGCGGCCCCAACCCCGCCTTCGCCCAGTTGCAGCAGGAGACCGGCGCCACCGAAGCGCAATTGCGGGCGCTGGAAGGGCGGCGCGACGGCATCGCCGCGCAGATAACCGAGCTGGACGCCGAGATGGACACCTTGGCGGGGCAGCAGCAACGCCTGCGCGACGCCGAGGCCCGGGCCGCCGCCGCCGAGGAGCGCATCGAGGATCTGACCGCCCGGCTGGAACGGTCGCGCGACGCCCGCGCCGCCGGGGCCGGCGTGGTCATGGACATCGCCTGGGTCCGCGACGCCACCGTGCCGCCGCAGCCGGCGAAGCCCCGCCTTGTGGCGGATTCGACCGCCGCCGCGGGGATGGGGCTGGCGCTGGGCGTGGTGCTGGCGCTGTTCAGCGAGCGGCTGTCGCCGCGCGTGTCGACGCCGCGGGCGACGGAGCGGCGGCTGGACCTGCCGGTGCTGGCGTCGTTGGCGGACAACAAGGGCTAGCGATGTATCGGGATTTCTACCGCCTCGCCGTCGAACCGTTCCAGGTGACGCCGGACCCGGAATTCCTGTTCCTGACCGACCAGTACCGCGAGGGGCTGGCGGCGATCATCTACGGCATCTCCGAGCGCAAGGGCTTCATTTGCATCACCGGCGAGGTCGGCGTGGGCAAGACGACCATCCTGCGCTCCTACCTCCAGGACGTCGACCGCGACAACATCCGCTTCGTCTATGTCTTCAACCCCAACCTGTCCTTCGCCACCCTGCTGCGCACGGTGCTGCGCGACCTGAACCTGCCCGACGACGGCGAGCCGGCGGAAATGGTCGAGCGCCTGCACGAGGATCTCATCCGCACCTATCGCGACGGCCTCAATGTCGTGCTGTTCATCGACGAGGCGCAGAACATGCCGGTCGAGACGATGGAAAACCTGCGGATGCTGTCCAACCTCGAAACCGCCACCGAGAAGCTGCTGCAAATCGTCCTCGTCGGCCAGCCGGAGCTGGAGGCGATCCTGTCGCGGCCAAATCTGCGCCAGCTCAACAGCCGCATCGCCATCCGCACCCGCATCGGCCCGATGACCGAGAAGGAAAGCCTGGCCTATATCCGCCACCGCCTGCACCACGTCGCCCTCGACAGCCGCCCGGTCTTCGCCGAGCGGGCCCTGGCGCTGATCGTCCGCCGCGCGCGCGGCATCCCCCGCAACATCAACATCATCGCCGACAACGCCTTGATCGCCGGATATGCCAAGCGCGAGCGGCCGGTGTCGGCGAAGACGGTGCGCGAAACCGTGCGCGAGTTGCAGTGGGAAGGCCCGCCGCCCCGGCGCGCCTGGGGCCGGATGGCCGCCGCCGCCGGGGTGGCGGGGGTGGTGATGCTCGGCGCCGTGGCCGCAGGCGGCGCCCTGGAATCGCGCGCCGGCGCCCTGCTGGCGCGCATGGAATCGTGGTTCGAGGCCGAGCCGGCGGCCGACCCGGCGCCGCCGCGCGCCGCCCTGCCGGTGGCGCCGGAACAGTCCGCCGCCCGCGCCCCCCCACGCGACATCCCCCAGGCGCTGCGCCGGCCGGTGCAGGTGGCGGCGCTGCCGTCGCTGTTCCGGCCGCCGGACGCGGACGACGCCGACGCCGACACCGACACCGACGCCGGCCCGCCGCCGCGGCTGCCCGACATTCCCGCACTGGCGGCGGGCGCCGAGCCTCCCCCCGCCGATTTGCGCCGCACGGTGGCGCCGGGCGACACGCTGTTCCACCTGATGATGGAAATCTACGGCACCTTCGACCAGGAACACGTGGTCATGGTCCAGAAACACAACCCCGGCCTGACCAACATCAACCGCCTGGAGCCCGGCCAGGAGCTGGTCTTCCCGCGCCCGCAACAGGGCGAGGCGGCGCAGGCGGACGCGCGATGAGCCGCCTTTACGACGCCCTGCAGAACGCCTATGCCGACCAGGGGCCGCTGCGCGCCGCCGCCCGGGTGCTGCGGGACCGCCCCGACGGGCTGCCGCCGGCCGCCGACGGCGAAATCCTGCGCCTGTACCAGGCCTTCGAGGCGACGCTGGCGCAGCGCCCGCAGCGGGTGGTGCAGATCGTCGGCGCCGAGCCCGAGGCCGGAACCACCACCGTCTGCAACCGCCTTGGCCGGCTGGCCGCCAACGCGATGGGGCAGTCGGTGCTGGTGCTCAACGCCGCCAGCCGCCCGCTGGCGCGCCGCCCCGCCGCCGGGGGCGGCGCGGCGGCGGCGGTCGTCCAGGCCGGCAGCCGCGCCGAGACGGCGCCGACGATGGTCGTCGCCAATCTGCAGGAAGTCGCCGGCGACACCGCACTGCTCAATCCGCGCTCGCTGCGCAACTGCTGGGACCGCCTGCGCCAGGACTACGAATGGGTCATCCTCGACTCGCCGCCGGTCGAGGATTCGCCGCTGGCGCTGGCCCTGGCGCCGACGGTGGACGGGGTGGTGCTGGTGCTGGCGGCGGAGCGCACCCGCTATGCCGTCGCCGCCCAGGCCCGCGACGCCCTGCTGGCCAGCGGCGCCAATCTGCTGGGCACGGTGCTGAACCGGCGCCGGCGCTATCTCCCCCGCTTCCTGGAGGCCCTGGGCGTCTGACCCCGAAGACGGCGGCGCCATGACCTTTTGTATGGCTGCCCGCCGGCGAGAAAAACTGGCAGGATTGACGGACGCTGCCAAAGACCACGACGCCACGGTGAAATCAGGGCCGCGCCTTTTGCAGTAGTGGGTGCGCACGAGCGGATTATCGGGCCCGACTTGCAGGACCGAAACCTTCGCCCTAAATCACGGCAGCAGCCCTGAATTGCGAGAGTGGCCGACCCCCGGGCGAATAACCGGATTCGGGAGGATGATGTCTTGAGCAGGCTGATCGTGGTTTCCAACCGGGTGACGCTTCCCGGCAACCGCAAGACGGAGTCGGGCGGCCTTGCGGTCGCCATGCGCGAGGCTTTGCAGCACAAGGGCGGGGTATGGTTCGGCTGGTCCGGCGAGGTCAACGACGGCCGCGCCATGCAGCCGCGAACGGCGCAGGCGAATGGCGTCACCTATCTCACCGTCGACCTGGCGCAGGCGGATTACGACCAGTTCTATGTCGGCTACGCCAACGGCACGCTGTGGCCGCTGATGCATTATCGCCTGGGGCTGATCGACTTCCGCCGCGAGGACTTCGAGGGCTATCTGCGCGTCAACCGGCGCTTCGCCGAGACGCTGCGCCCCCACATCGGCGCCGATGACGTCATCTGGGTGCACGACTATCACCTCATCCCGCTGGCCCGCGAGTTGCGCCGCCTGGGGGTGGGCAACCGCATCGGCTTTTTCCTGCACACGCCCTTCCCCGCCGCCGAGGTGCTGGTGGCGGCGCCGGGACACAAGCAGTTGCTGGAGGGGCTGTGCAGCTTTGACCTGATCGGCTTCCAGACCGACACCGACTTGCGCTGCTTCCAGGACGCCATCGCCCGCGAGGCCCGTGGCCTCGTCCGTCCCGATGGCAGCGTGCGTGCCTTCGGGCGGGCGACGCGGGCGGAGGTGTTTCCCATCGGCATCGACACGGCCGGATTCGCCGCCACCGCGGCGGCGGCCGTGCGCGGCAAGGAATGCCGCCGCCTGGTCGAAAGCCTGCGCGGGCGCGCCCTGGTGCTGGGGGTCGACCGCCTGGACTACAGCAAGGGTTTGCCCCACCGCCTGCGCGGTTTCGAGCGCCTGCTGGAGCGCTGCCCCGAACACCGGGGCAAGGTCAGCTTCATGCAGATCGCGCCGCCCTCGCGCACCGATGTCGCCGAGTATCAGAAACTGCGCGAGGAACTGGAGGCGCTGGCCGGGCACGTCAACACCCGTTACGCCGAGTTCGACTGGGTGCCTGTGCATTGCCTGTCGCGCAACGTGCCGCGCCAGACCATCGCCGGATTCTATCGCACCAGCCGGATGGCGCTGGTAACGCCGCTGCGCGACGGCATGAATCTGGTGGCCAAGGAATACGTGGCGGCGCAGAACTCCCTCGACCCCGGCGTGCTGGTCCTGTCGCGTTTCGCGGGGGCGGCGCGCGAACTCGGCGAAGGGGCGCTGATCGTCAACCCCTTCGATCCCGACGCCATCGCCGAGGCCCTGGACCGCGGCCTGCGCATGGGCCTGGAGGAGCGGCGCCAGCGCTGGCGGGCGATGATGGCGGTGCTGGAGATCAATACCCTGGAGCGGTGGCGCCGGACCTTCCTGGAAGCCCTGACCGAGGACGCCGCCCCCGTGGCGCCGCGGCCGCGGGTCGCGGGGCTGCCGCCGCCGCCGCGGCCGACGCCCGGCCAGCGGACGCTGCGCGTCATGTGAGCCCGTCAGGGGCCGAAGCTCTGCACCAGGCTGCCGGCGATCAGATACCAGCCGTCGACCAGCACGAAGAAGATCAGCTTGAACGGCAGCGCGATGATGATCGGCGGCAGCATCATCATGCCCATCGACATCAGCACCGAGGCGGTGACCATGTCGATGATGAGGAAGGGGACGAACACCAGGAAGCCGATCTCGAAGGCGCGGCGCAGTTCGCTGATCATGAAGGCCGGTATCAGCACCCGCAGCGGCATCGCCTCGGGCGACTCGACCGACTCGATCCGCGCCATGTCCAGGAACAGGTCCAGATCCTGCTCGCGGACATGGGTCAGCATGAACTCGCGCACCGGGCCGATGGTGCGGTCGAAGGCCTCGGCCTCGTCAATGCGGCCGTCGAAATAGGGCCCGACGCCGGCGCTGTACGACTCCTGGAAGGTCGGCGCCATGATGAAACCGGTGAGGAACAGAGCCAGGCTGATGAGGATCATGTTGGGCGGCGTGCCCTGCGCCCCCAACGCCTGACGCACCAGGGTCAGAACGATGACGATGCGCGTGAACGAGGTCACCATCACCAGGATCGACGGCGCCAGGCTGAGCACCGTGGTGATGACGATAAGCTGAAGGATGCGCTGCGTGGCGTTGGTCTCGTCACCCAGGTCGAGGGTCAGCGTCTGCGCCGCCGCCGGGAACGCCACCACCGCCGCCGCCAGCCCCAGCAGCAGCGCCAGCGTCCACGGCCAATGGCGGCCAAGGAAGGCCGCCATCACGTCGTCTCGTCCTGTTTGCCGTGGCGGCGGCCGATGTCGCGCTCGACCAGCAGGTCGGCGCCGCCGCCCAGCAGCAGCAGGTGCTCGCGGTCGTCGCGGCGCACCAGCAACAGGCGCCGGCGCGCGTCAACCGGCAGGCTCTCCACCACCGCCAGACGGCGCTGCCCGCGCTTCACCGCCGGGCCGCCGAAGCCCATGCGCCGCGCCGTCCAGGCGCCGACGATGATCAGCCCAACGACGAAGATGAGGGCCAGCAGGAACTGCAGGTAGTTGCCCGCTTCCATCACCCGCCCCCGGCGCGCTTGGCTTCCAGGTCGGCGGCCAGATCATCGAGGCAGGCGATGAGATCCTCCAGCGCCGGCACCACCGCGCCGCCGCCCTCGCGGCCCAGCGCCTGCGCCCGCTCGCACAAGCGCTGCACCTTGTCGTCGAGGGCGGAAAGGTCCACCACCGCCCCCGAGGCCAGCAGCCGCCGGGCGGTGGCCACCAGCGAAATCACCTTGCGGACCTCGTCCAGAACGTCTTCGGCCCCCTCGCTCATACTCTCCCCCCCTCCTGCGGCGCCACCACCGTCAGCACGACCACGCCGGCGATGATGAGGCCCATGCCCAGCGCGTGCGCCACCCCCAGGCGCTCGCCGAACAGCAGGGCGCCGATGACCGCGATCCCGGCGATGCCCACGCCGCTCCACACCGCGTAGACGATGCCCACCGGCAGGCTGCGCAGGGTCAGCGACAGCAGCCAGAAGGCGGCGCCATAGCCGACGACCACCAGCAGCGCCGGCCCCGGCCGCGACATGCCGTCGGAGGCCTTCAGGGCGCTGGTGGCGACGACCTCGGCAACGATGGCCAGGCCCAGACTGAGATAGGCGTTCATTCGGCGCCTCCCGTCGCTTGCGGCGGCTGCTGGCCGTTCAGGCGGTAGACATAGGCCAGGATCTTGGCGACGGCGGCGAAGGCTTCCAGCGGGATGATCGAATCGATGTCCACCGCCGCCAGCACCTCGGCCAGGTCGGCGTCCTCGTGAACCCGCACGCCGTGCTCGCGGGCGACGGCGATCATCCGCTGGGCCAGTTCGTCGCGGCCGCTGGCGACGACCCGCGGCGCGTCTACGCGCGCGGGCTCATAGGCCAGCGCCACCGCCAACAGGCGGCGGGCCCGTTCCTCGGTCTCGCCTCGACGATCACCCCCGGCCACGACCCAACCATTCCGATGCCGATGTACAGAACTGTCGCCGCCGCGGCTTAATAAACCATGAACGCGCCCGGCCCGCCGGCCGCCTGCCGCCATTTACCGATTGTTAATCGCCCCGGCGCAACATTGCCGACGGTAAGACAGCGCCACCGACGGAGTGCGCCATGTACGATGACCTGGCCGTGCTGGGGATGGCCAAGCAACGGATGGACTGGGTCGCGCAGCGGCACCAGGTGCTGGCGCAGAATGTCGCCAACGCCGACACGCCCGGATACAAGCCCCGCGACCTGGAGCCGCTGTCCTTCAAGGAAACCCTGCGGTCATCGACGGTGGGGGTGGCGGTGACGCATCCGAACCATGTGGTGCCGGCCACGGCCCCCGGCGACGGCGCGCGCGCGGTCGTCCAGCCCCAGGCGGGCGAGACCGCCCCCAACGGCAACGCCGTGGTGCTGGAGGACGAGATGACCCGGATCGGCGAGGCCAAATCCGCCTATGAGCTGGCCGCCAACCTGTTCAAGAAGCAGGTGGGAATGCTGCGCACCGCCATCGGCCGCGGCGGGGGTGGTTGATCATGGACGAGTTGAAGCTGACCTCCAAGCTGGCCGCCGCCGGGCTCAAGGCCCAGGCGGAACGCCTGCGCGTCGTGGCCGAGAACCTTGCCAACGCCGACACCCGCCCCACCCAGCCCGGCGAGGAGCCCTACCGGCGCCAGGTGGTGACCTTCCGTAACGCCCTCGACCGCGCGCTGGGGACCGAGTCGGTGCGCGTCGACCGGGTGGTGCCCGACGGCAGCGACTTCCGGCGCGAGTTCGACCCGGCCCATCCCGCCGCCGACGCCGAGGGTTATGTGCTGGCGCCCAATGTCAACCCACTCATCGAACTGATGGACATGCGCGAGGCGCAGCGCAGCTACGAGGCCAATCTCAACGTCGTCAAATCGGCCAAGGCGCTGATGTCGCGCACCGTCGAGCTGCTGCGCTAGCCCACGCTCCAAGCCAGGGGGAGACCATGCCCAAGATCGAGGATGCCATCGCCGCCTACACCGCCGCCGCGCGCGTGCCGACAGCGGGGCCCGAGGCGACCGGCGCCGGCGGCTCCGGCTTTGCCGATCTGGTCAAGAGCGCCACGCAGGAGGCGGTGGCCAGCATCCGCGAGGGCGAGACGGCCATGCAGGCCGGCCTGGCCGGCAAGGCGGACGTGCGCGACGTGGTGATGGCGGTGACCAACGCCGAGTTGACCCTCGACACGGTGGTGAGCCTGCGCGACAAGGTCATCAACACCTATAACGAAATCATCAAGATGCCGATCTGAGCATGACCCAGGGCGAGGTCGTCGATCTGGGCCGCGAGGCCGTGCTGGTGATGCTGATGATCGCCTCGCCGATGCTGATCACCGGGCTGGTGACCGGCGTGGTGATCTCGCTGTTCCAGACCCTGACCCACATTCAGGAAATGACGCTGACCTTCGTGCCGAAGATCGTCGCCGTCTTCGTGGCCCTGATGCTGTTCCTTCCCTTCATGCTGCAAAAGCTCACCGACCTGATGCACCTGGTCATGAACCGGGCCATCACCGGCGGATAACGGCGATGCCCGCCGACCTGCTCGCCGTCGACGCCTATCACTTCTTTCTCATTTTCGCGAGGATCGGCACGGCGCTGATGATCATGCCGCCGTTCTCCAACCGATCGGTGGGGGTGCGGGCGCGCGGGGCCTTCGCGCTGCTGGTCTGCCTGGTGGTGCTGCCGCTGGTGGGGCCCGGCCTGCCGCCGCTGCCCGACTCGCCGGCGGGCCTGCTGGCGTTGCTGCTGGGCGAGGTCATCATCGGGGTCTTCCTGGGCATGATCGCCCAGTTCACCCTCAGCGCGCTGCACACCGCCGGCGGCTACATCAGCATGCAATCGGGCATGGCCAACGCCCTGATCCAGGATCCGGTCAGCGAGGGGCAGGCGTCGGTGCTCACCGGCTTTCTGACCAATTTCGCCATGCTCGCCATGCTGGCGATGAATCTGCATCACCTGATGCTGGTGGCGGTGGTGGAAAGCTATGACGTCTTCGTCCCCGCCGCCGCCCTGCCGGCCGGCGATTTCGCCGACACCGCCGCCCGCCGAGTCGCCGACGGCTTCCGCCTGGGCGCGCAGCTTGCGGCGCCGGCGATCGCCTTCTCGCTGATCTTGCAGGGCAGCATGGGCGTGTTGAACCGCATGATGCAGCAGCTCCCCATCTTCTTCATCGCCCTGCCCATCCAGCAGATGGTGGGCCTGGCGCTGCTGGCGGCGACGCTGCCGCTGATGCTGCTGTGGTTCCTGGGGCACCTGGAAACAACCTACGCGCCTTTCCTGGGCGGTGGCTAAGGCATGGCCGAGGAAGATCCCGAATCCAAAACCGAGGAGCCGACGGAGCGAAAAATCGGCCGCGCCCGCGAAGAGGGCAACCTGCCCAGTTCGCAGGAGATCAAGACCTTCGCCATGCTGGTCGGCGCCTTGCTGATGGTCGGCATCCTGATGCCCTGGTTCCTGCCCCGCATGGGGGCGACCCTGCGGCTGTTCGTCGAGCAGCCGCACCAGCTTTCGGTGAGCAAGAGCAACATCCAGGTGCTGCTGGTCGAGGTGGTGGCGCAGGCCGGCATTATCCTGGCGGTGCCGGTGCTGGCCCTGGTGGTGCTGGCCATCGCCGCCTCGGTGAGCCAGACGGGCTTCGTCTGGACACCGAAGAAGCTGAAGATCTCGCTCAGCCAGATCAGCCCCATCCAGGGCGTCAAGCGCATGTTCTCGCTGCGCCAGCTTCTGGAGTTCCTGAAGGGGCTGGCGAAGTTCTCGGCCGTGGGGGTAATCGTGGTCGCGATTCTGTGGCCGCGCCTGGGCGAGCTGAAAGGGCTGATGACGGTGGGCCTGGCGGGAATGCTGGCCTATGTGCGCGAGGTCTTGATCGTCATCCTCGTCGCGGTGCTGATCCTCATGCTCATCATCGCGGTGGTGGACTGGCGGTATCAGATGTTCGCCCACCGCAAGAAACTGCGCATGACCAAGCAGGAGGTCAAGGACGAGCGCAAGCAGACCGAGGGCGACCCGCAGATCAAGCGGCGCATCGCCCGCCTGCGCGTCCAGCGCGCCCGCGAGCGCATCATGCAGGCGGTGCCGAAGGCCGATGTGGTCATCACCAACCCGACCCATTACGCGGTGGCGCTGCAATATGATATGGCGACAATGGCGGCGCCGGTGATGGTGGCCAAGGGCGTCGACCACCTGGCGCGGCGCATCCGCGAGCTTGCCATCGAGCACGATGTCACGATAGTCGAGAACCCGCCGCTGGCCCGCGCGCTGTATGCGGCCGTGGAACTGGACCAGGAGATTCCGCCTGAACACTACAAGGCAGTGGCCGAAATCATCGGCTACGTCATGCGCCTCAAGGGAAAGAACTGATCCGCCGCCGGGGGCGGGGGCGTTGCCGTGGGCGACGGCGGCGGCGCTGTCCGGCCTGACGGCTCTGGCGGTGGCGGCCGGGCCGCCGCTGGTCTGGCCGGCGCTGGCGCTGGGCGGCGCCGGCATCGCCGCCGTCGCCGTCCAGACCATTCGGCAGCGGCGCGGGCACCGGCAGGCGGCGCGGGCGCGTGCCCTGGAGGCGTTGGCGGCGGCGCGGGACGAGGCGACGCTGATCCTCGACGTCGACGGCGGTGAACTGTTCCGCAGCCCCGCCGCCGCCCTTTTCGGCCCCGCCGGGGCGCCCTTGCGCCCGCTGGAGGACGCCGTCGAGGGCGACGAGCGCGCCGGCGCGGAACTGGCGCGCCTGTCGCTGGCCGCCGTGCACCGGGTTCCCCACCACGGCGAGGTTTCGGTGCCGCGCGAGGACGGGCGGCGCGACGTGCTGCGGCTGTCGGTGCACCCCCTGCCGGGCGGCGCCGTCGCCTGGCAGGGCGCCGACGTCACCGCCCGCCGGGCGCTGGAGGAGGTGCTGCGGCGCGAGCACGAGGCCGCCGTCGATTTCGTCGAGTTCCTGCCGGTGGGCTGCTACGTCGCCGATGCCGAGGGGCGCTTCCGCTATGTCAATCAGCGGCTGGCGGAGTGGCTGGGCCGCAGCCCCGAGAGCCTGATCGGCGCCGAACTGCAAGAGGTGTTCGGCGTGCGCCCCGACCCCGAGGAGGACCGCGCCGAGATGTCGCTGCGCGGGCGCGGCGGCGAGGTCTTCCAGGCGTTCGTCGCCCATTCCGCCTTCGACGAGGGCGGCGAGACGCGCACCCGCTCGGTGGTGGTGCGCGACCTGATGCCCGAGGGGCAGTGGGAACGCGCCCTGAAGGCGGCCGAGCGCCGCTTCGACTGGCTGTTCCACGACGCCCCGGTGGGCATCGCCCTGGTCGATCCCGACGGCAGCGTCAGCGCCTGCAACCGCGCCTTCCAGGCCATGCTGGGCGCCGAGGAGGACGTCACCGGCGCCCCGGTCATCGACCTCATCGCCGAGGCCGATCGCTCCGACGCCGCCGACCAGCTCGCCAAGGTGCTGATGGGCACCAGCCCCGGGCTGCACCGCGAGGTGCGGCTGGCGGGGCGCGCCGGGCGGGTGGCGTCGATGTATATCAGCCCCACCGCCGAGGAGGGCGAGGCCTCTGGGCTGATGCTGCACTTCATCGACACCACCGAACGCAAGAACCTGGAGATCCAGTTCGCCCAGTCGCAGAAGATGCAGGCGATGGGCCAGCTCGCCGGCGGCGTCGCCCACGACTTCAACAATCTGCTGACCGCCATGATCGGCTTCTGCGACCTGCTGTTGCAGCGGCACGGGCCGGGGCACCCCTCCTTCGCCGATCTCATGCAGATCAAGCAGAACGCCAACCGCGCCGCCAGCCTGGTGCGGCAGTTGCTGGCGTTTTCGCGGCGCCAGGCGCTGCAGCCGCGTCCGCTCGACGTCACCGACGCCCTGGCGGAACTGTCCAACCTGCTGCGCCGGCTGTTGGGCGAGCGCATCACGCTGAACATGGTGCACGGCCGCGACCTGGGGCTGGTGCGGGTGGACCCGGGGCAGTTCGACCAGGTGATCATCAACCTCGCCGTCAATGCCCGCGACGCCATGCCCGGCGGCGGCCGCCTGACCATCCGCACCAGCGCCGCCGATGTCGAGCACCCCGTCGAGCGCGGCGCCGAAACCATGCCGCCCGGCCGCTATGCGCTGATCGAGATCCGCGACACCGGCACCGGCATCGCGCCCGAGCACCTGGAACGCATTTTCGAGCCCTTTTTCTCGACCAAGGAGGTCGGCGCCGGCACCGGCCTGGGGCTGTCGACGGTGTACGGCATCGTCCGCCAGACCGGCGGCTATGTCTTCGTGGACAGCGCCCCGGGCGAGGGCGCCGTCTTTCGCATCTATCTGCCGCGCATGGAGGCCGAGGCCGCCGCCGTCCCGCGCGCCCCCGCCGCCGAGGCCCCGGGCCGCGACCTCACCGGGATGGGCAGCGTGCTGTTGGTCGAGGACGAGGACGCCGTGCGCGCCTTCGGGGCGCGGGCGCTGCGCAACAAGGGCTATCGCGTCCTTGAAGCCCGCTCGGGCGAGGGAGCGCTGGAGGTGCTGGAGCGCGACGGCGATGTCGACGTGCTGATCACCGACGTGGTGATGCCCGGCATGGACGGCGTCGCGCTGGCGCGGCTGGTGCGCCGGGAACTGCCGCATGTGCGGGTGGTGCTGATCTCGGGCTATTCCGACGAGATCGCCGTCGGCGAGGTGCCCGACGACGCCGGCTTCCACTTCCTGCCCAAGCCCTTCAGCCTCAAGGATCTCGCCGGGTTGGTGAAGGAGGTGATGGCCGCGCCCCCTCATCCGGGCGGATGACCTCGGAATCGGCGCCGGGGCGGGGTGTACGCACCACCGCGCCGCGCCCACATGCATGGGCGATGGACCGCTATCGGAGGGGTCGGATGCGCGCCCTTGTCGCCGCCGTGGCGGCCGTGTTGGCCGCCGCGCTACCCGCTGCCGCCTGGGGCCAGATCGCCCCCTCGGACGACCTGCGCGCGGCGCTGCGGGCGTTCGCGGTGCTCGACCACGATTCCGATGGGGCGCTGACCGCCGAGGACACCAACCGCCTGCGGCGGCTGTCGTCGCAGTTGGTGACCATCATGGACCGCAA
The DNA here is from genome assembly GCA_041685145.1 of Magnetospirillaceae bacterium. GTDB lineage: Bacteria > Pseudomonadota > Alphaproteobacteria > Rhodospirillales > Magnetospirillaceae > JAWLGJ01. The sequence continues at coordinate 18,879 of JAWLGJ010000046.1, forward strand.
CGACGACGGCATCGTCGACCGCGACGAGTTCGTCATCAGCACCTATCGGGCGACCTGGTGGTCGATCCTCGACGACAACGGCGACGGCGCCATCACCAGCACCGAGTTGCGGGCCCGCATGTCGCCGTCACTGATCCGGGGGCTGGACGTCAACGGCGACGGCCGCGTCACCGCCGGGGAATTGCGGCCCGGACTGCCGGCACCGTCGCCGCCCAGCCCGCCGCCGATGGCGCAGACCCACCCGCGCACGACAGAGCGCGCCGCCCCACGCTCGCAGCCAATGATCATCGGCGATCAGTTCTATCTCGGCCTCGACGTCGAACCCGGCGACTACCGTTGAGCGAGCGCTCGGCGAGGGCGCATGACCACTCCTAGTTCGCCAGCGCCACCGCGGGCTCGGCGACGGCCTCGTGCATGGCCTGGCCCGGGTCGCGCAGGGCATAGCCGCGCCCCCAGACGGTCTCGATGTAGTTGGGGCCGCCGGTGGCCTGGGTGATCTTCTTGCGCAGCTTGCAGATGAAGACGTCGATGATCTTCAGTTCCGGCTCGTCGATGCCGCCGTAAAGGTGGTTGAGGAACTGCTCCTTGGTCAGGGTCTGCCCCTTGCGCAGGGACAACAGCTCCAGGATGCCGTACTCCTTGCCCGTCAGGTGCAGGCCGCGCCCGTCGACCTCGACGCTGCGGGCGTCGAGATTGACCGACAGCCGCCCGGTGTGGATAACCGATTGCGCGTGCCCCTGCGAACGGCGGACGATGGCCTGGATGCGGGCGACGAGTTCACTCTTGTTGAAGGGCTTCGTGACATAGTCGTCGGCGCCGGAGCACAGCCCCCTCACCTTCTTGTCCGGTTCGGACAGGCCGGAGAGGATGAGCACCGGCGTCACGATGCGGGCGGCCCGCAGGCGGCGCAGAACCTCGTAGCCGTCGATGTCGGGCAGCATGAGGTCCAGGAGGATGATGTCGTAGTCGTAAAGCTTGCCGATTTCGAGTCCGTCCTCGCCCAGGCTGGTGGCGTCCACCACCATCCCCTCGGACCGGAGCATGGCTTCGACGCCCTGGGCCATTAGGGCGTCGTCTTCAACCATGAGCACGCGCATCAGCCATATCCCGACTAATTCAGATGTGATAACCTTATTTAGGTACGGCGGGGACTTCAAGGAAACTCAACCCCAATTGTCGTGCAAAAAGGTGGTGCGGGGCTCATCGGGTGATCTCGCCCCACTCTATTGAGGTATTCCTTTCGAGGGGCCAGCGGGGCGTGCTCCACCGCAGCATCGTCAACGAGATCGAACGCCTGCCCGATCACCGCCTCCACGGCCGCGTCACCGGCGTCCAGGGGCTGCTGGTGGAGGCCGGCGGCGTCGGCCTGGCGCTGTCGGTCGGCGACCGCTGCCACATCGACGGCCGCCAGGGCCAGCAGGTGCCGTGCGAGGTGGTCGGCTTCGAGGGCGACCGCGCCCTCTTGATGCCGTTTTCCTCGCTGGAGGGCATCGGCCCGGGGTGCCGGGTCGAGCTGCGCGAGCCCGAGCCGGTGCTGTTCCCGGACGACGGCTGGCTGGGCCGGGTCATCGACGCGATGGGCCGCCCCCTCGACGGCAAGGGGCCGCTGCCGGCCGGCGACGCCGCCTATGCCATCCGCGCCGCGCCGCCGCCGGCGCACGGACGCCAGCGCGTCGCCGGCAAGGTCGACCTGGGCGTGCGCGCCATCAACACCTTCGCCACCTGCTGCCGCGGCCAGCGCATGGGCATCTTCGCCGGCTCCGGCGTCGGCAAGTCCACCCTGCTGTCGATGATGGCCCGCCACACCGACGCCGACGTCAGCGTCATCGGCCTGGTCGGCGAGCGCGGCCGCGAGGCGCGCGAGTTCATCGAGGACGACCTGGGGCCGGAGGGCATGGCGCGCAGCGTCGTGGTGGTGGCGACCTCCGACGAGCCGCCGCTGATGCGCCGCCAGGCCGCCTATCTGACCCTGACGGTGGCGGAATACTTTCGCGACCGCGGCAAGGACGTGCTGTGCCTGATGGACAGCGTCACCCGCTTCGCGATGGCGCAGCGCGAGATCAGCCTCGCCGCCGGCGAGCCGCCGGCCAGCAAGGGCTACACGCCGACGGTGTTCGCCGAACTGCCGCGCCTGCTGGAGCGCGCCGGCCCCGGCACCGGCGCCGGCAGCATCACCGGCCTGTTCACGGTGCTGGTCGAGGGCGACGACCACAACGAGCCGGTCTCCGACGCCGTGCGCGCCATCCTCGACGGCCACATCGTCCTCGACCGCGCCATCGCCGAGCGGGGGCGGTTTCCGGCCATCGACATCCTGCGCAGCATCTCGCGCACCATGCCCGCCTGCAACGACGCCGAGGAGAACGAGGTGGTGGCGCGGGCGCGGCGCCTGGTCGCCACCTATGAAGACATGGCCGAACTCATCCGGCTGGGCGCCTACCGGCGCGGCACCGACCCGCAGGTGGACGAGGCCATCACATTCTATCCGGCCATCGAGCGATTTCTGGCGCAGGTGAAGGACGACGCCACCGACCTCGCCGCCGGCTACCGCCTGCTGGCCGAGGCGCTGACGCCGCCGGAAGCCTGACCGGCGGCACCGCATGGCCGAAACCCTCGACACCCTCATCCGCCTCAGCCGCTGGACGGTGGACGAAAAGCGGCGCGCCCTGGCGGCGCTGCTGGCCCAGGAGGAGGAGCTTCTGGAGCGGCGGCGGCGCCTGGAGGAGGAGATGGTGGCCGAGCGGCAGGCGGCCCGCGACGACCCCGAGGGCGCCGGCACCGCCTTCGCCGCCTATGCCCAGCGCCACCGCGAGCGCCTGACCGCGCTGGACCGCGCCATCGTGGCGGTGCGGGCGCGGCTGCGGGAGGCGCACGAGCAGCTTGCCGAGGCCTTCCGCCGCCGCAAGACCTACGAAATCGCCCAGGACATGCGCCGCCAGCGCGAACGCGAGGAGGCGGAACGCCGCGACCGCGCGGCGCTGGACGAGATCGCCCTCAACCAGCACCGGCGGCGCGGCAAGGCGCAAAAGGGTATTGCCAAGGCACCCCGAAAGGGGTAGCGTGGTTCCCGCGTGAGGATTCGGATGGCAGAAGTTCATCCCCTCGCGTCTGACATAAACCACTCAGCCCAGAAAGGGTACTGAAATGGCTACCGATATCACCCTTTCCGCCTCCGCGCGGTCCAACCTGCTTTCCCTGAACGAAACCACCCGCCTGATCGACCGCACCCAGGGTCGTCTGGCCACGGGCCTGAAGGTTTCCAGCCCCATCGACGACGCCGCGGCGTATTTCTCGGCCAAGGCGCTCACCGACCGGGCCCAGGACTTCGACAACCGGAAGCAGAACATCGACCAGGGCATCAGCAACCTCAACGCATCCATCCAGGCGATCGAGTCCATCGACGAAATCGCCAAGCAGATGAAGGGTCTGCTGCTGAGCGCCAAGTCGGCGACCTCCGAGGAAAAGGCGGAACTGCAAAGCCAGTTCACCGAACTGAGCCAGCAGATCAACCACCTCGCCAACGACGCCAACTACCAGGGCCTGAACCTGGTGAACTCCACCAGTTCCACCCTGACCATCGAGTTCTCGGACAAGACGAACTCGCGCCTGACGGTGGACGGCGTCAACGTCCTTGCCAGCGAGTTGCTGACCCAGGGCGGCGCGGCGGCGGCCTCCGAACTCGCGACGTCCATCGTCACCGCGTCGTGGAGCAGCACCGCCATCACCACGACGTCGTTCGACAACGCCATCGGCTACATGGACGACGCCATCACCACCCTGCGTTCGAACGCCAAGACGCTGGGTTCGAACGTCGCCCTGCTGCAGACGCGGCTGGACTTCACCTCCAACTACGTCAACACGCTGGAGGAAGGTTCCGACAAGATGACGCTGGCCGACCTCAACGAGGAGGGCGCCAACTTCGTCGCCCTGCAGACGCGCCAGCAGCTGTCGATCCAGGCACTGCAGTTCGCGGGCCAGACCGAACAGTCGGTCATGCTGCTGTTCCGTTAATTCCGTCACCATCCGACGGGATGAGTTGGGGAGGAGGCTTCGGCCTCCTCCCTTTCTTTTCGCGCCCCTTGGAGGCGCGCCGCCGTTGGCCTATCCTGCCGCCGCATAGCCGCCGCAACCAACGAGGCCGGGGATGGGACGTTTCGGCACCGGACAACCGTTCCGCCGCAACGAGGACGAACGCTTCCTGCTGGGCACCGGGCGCTACACCGCCGACATCGAGGCCGACGATCAGGCGGCGGCGGTGGCGGTGCGCAGCCCCTATGGCCATGCCGCCATCACCGCCCTCGACACCGCCGCCGCCGCGCGGGCGCCGGGGGTGCTGGGCGTCTTCTCCATCGCCGATCTGCGCGCCGACGGCATCGGCGACCTCCCCTGCGTCTTCATGCCGCCCAACCGCGACGGCGGCACCAGTCCGCCGCCGCTGCGCCCGCCGCTGGCCGAGGGGCGCGTGCGCCATGTCGGCGAGCCGGTGGCGTTCGTGGTTGCCGAAACCCTCCAGCAGGCCCGCGACGCCGCCGAACTGGTCGAGGTCGATTACGAGCCCCTGGACGCCGTCGCCGACGCCGCCGCCGCGATGGCGCCGGGGGCGCCGGAGGTGTCGGCCGCCCATCCCGGCAACGTCGCCTTCGACTGGGAAATGGGCGACGCCGAGGCCGTGGCGGCGGGGTTTGCCGAGGCG
>JAWLGJ010000092.1:0-4130 GCA_041685145.1 Magnetospirillaceae bacterium
CATGCCCGGCTTGATGCTCGATCGCCTGAACATCATCGTCGCCGACGACAGCGAACACATGCGCCGCCTGATTCGGGCGCTGCTGCGGGCCTTCGGCTGCACGGACGTGCGCGAGGCCTCGGACGGCGCCGAGGCGCTGCACCTGGCGCGGGCGCGGGTTCCCGACATGCTGATGACCAGTTGGAACATGCTGCCGGTGGACGGCATCGAGCTTACCCGCGCCATCCGCACCGCCGCGGACAGCCCCAATCCCTTCCTGCCCATCATCATGGTCACGTCGTACTGCGACCGTCGGCGCGTCTACGAGGCGCGCGACGCCGGCATCAATGAGCTGTTGCTGAAGCCGCTGTCGGCGCGGACGCTGTTCAGCCGCGTGCAGGCGGTGATCGAGCGCCCGCGCTCCTTCGTGCGCACCCAGAGCTTCTTCGGCCCCGACCGCCGCCGCGTCAAGGAGAGCGCCTATCGCGGGCCGGAGCGGCGCGGCGGCGCGGCCCGCGACCAGGGCGCGCCCATGAACCAGGGCGAGATCAACCGGTTGTTCAATCCGCCCGAGGCGTGACCCCGGCCAGGGCCTCGGCCACCGGCCGGAATTCGGCCACCAGGCGCTCGTACAGCGGGCGCTTGAAGGGAACGATGACCTCCGGCAGCCGCTCCAGCGGCATCCAGCGCCACTCGGAGAACTCGGGACGGTCGTCGTGGTCGATGTCGATGTCGGCGTCGGCGCCGAGGAAGCGCATCGCGAACCACTTCTGGCGCTGGCCGCGGAAGCGCCCGCCCCACACCTTGTCGCGCAGCGCCTCGGGCAGGTCGTAGCACAGCCAGTCGGCGGTTTCGGCGACGATTTCGGCCTTGTCGGTGCCGACCTCTTCCTTCAGTTCGCGCCGCGCCGCCTGGGCGGGGGTTTCGCCGGCGTCGATGCCGCCCTGGGGAAGCTGCCAGGCGGGGCCGGGGGTGTCGATGCGGCGCGCCGCCAGCACCAGCCCGTCGCGGTTGAACAGCACCACGCCAACCCCCTGGCGGTACGGCCGCGTCTCGGTCACGAGCGGGCCCCGGCCATCGGGATGGCGCTGACCGGCGCCAGCACCACGCCGGCCTCGTCCAGTTCCGGCAGCCAGCGCACCAGATGGTGCAGAACCGCCGGCAGCGGCTCGGTCACCGCCACGGCATGGCCGCGTTCGCCGGCCACCTGCCGCAGCCAGCCCAGCCGCGCCGCCAGATCCTCGCGGAAGGGGTTGTCGTCCAGGCGCAGGTCGACCGCCGCCGTCGGCGGCGCCGCCGACCCCGACAGCGGCGCCCCCCCGACATACATCACGCCCCGCCGGTCCAGCGCCGCCAGCACCAGCTTGGCGTCGGCGGCGGTCAGGGCGGCGTCGGGCGGCGCCAGCACGCCGGCATAGCCCACCGCCTTGGCCAGGACTCCGTTCAGGCGCTCGATCAAGACCTCGTGGTCCTCGCCCGGCCGCAGCCGCAGCGGCCCGGCGTCGCGGGCCGGGAAGGCCACCGACTGCATCGGCAGTTCCAGAATGACCTCGTGGCCGGCGGCGCGCGCCTGATGCACCCAGTGCTGCAGGTTGGACGCATAGGGGCTGAAGGCGAGGGTGACGTCGGCCGGCAGCTTGGCGATGACCGCCTCGGTCACCGCGCTGTCCAGCCCCAGCCCGGCCACCACCACCGCCAGGCGCGGCTGGCGCGCCGCGTCCTCCGGCACCGGGCGCGCATAGGCCTGCCAGGGGGCGCGGCCGTCGCCGCCCAGACGGGGGAGCTTGCCCTGCGGCGTCGTTTCCACCAACCCGTCCTCCGGCGCCACCGGCAGCGAATCGGAGGTGTTGAGCTGCGGCAGGGAGGCCAGCGTCGGCGCCTGCCGGCGTTCGGGGAGGCTCGGCGTCGCCGGCGCCTCGAAGGCCGGCAGGGGAAACGCCTCCGGCGTCGGGGCCGGGGTGGCGCCGGGCGTGGGACCGGGAGCGGGGGCGGGCGCGACGGCGACCGCCGCCGCGTCGTCGCCCGGCCGCCGGGCCGGCTCGTCGCCGGCGATGCGCCCGCCCAGCGCCGGCATCGCCACCGACACCCTGGTTTCGTTGGCGGGGGCCAGGAACAGCGCCAGCCCGTTGACGGCCGCCAACAGCGCCACCACCGCCAGCGGCAGGGCGTGGCGCCGCAGCGGGGCGAGGGGGAACGGCAACCGCGGGCGCGGAACGCGCGGCAGGGCCGCCTTCAGCCTGTGCGCGATCCCGCCGACCATGCGATCCCCTCTTCCCGCGCGGCGGCCGGCTAGTTCGCCGCCACCCGCGTCTGGTACAGACTCAGGCCCTGCAGAAGGTCGACGGCGCGCGACATCTGGTAGTCGCGCTCGGGATTGCCCAGTTCGACGACCGGCGCGTCCTCGGCGTCGGCCCCCTCGTCGGGAACGTCCGCTTCGGGGCCGCCGGGCTGCATCTGCGGCGACGGCTGCGGGCCCGACGTGGCGTCGTCGCCGTTGTCGCTGTCCAGCGCGCCACGCAGGTCGGCCTCGCTGCGCCGGAAGCGTTCATCGACGACGATCGGCTCGACCGTGGCCTGGCGGACCAGGATGTCGGGCTCGATGCCGTGGGCCTGGATCGAGCGCCCCGAGGGCGTGTAATAGCGCGCGGTGGTCAGGCGCATCGCCCCGTGCCCCGGCAACGGGATGATCGTCTGCACCGAGCCCTTGCCGAAGGACTGCGTGCCCAGCACGATCGCCCGCCGATGATCCTGGAGCGCGCCGGCGACGATCTCGGAGGCCGAGGCCGACCCCTCGTTGACCAGCACCACCATCGGCAAGCCTTCGGCCAGATCGCCCTTGCGGGCGTTGAAGCGCTGCGTCTCGCCGGCGCGCCGCGAGCGCGTCGAGACGATCTCGCCCTTGTCGAGGAAGGCGTCCGAGACCGCCACCGCCTGGTCCAGCAGGCCGCCGGGATTGTTGCGCAGGTCCAGCACCACCCCCGCCAGGGCGTCGCCGGCCTCCTCCTTCAGGGCGGCCATCGACTCCTCCAGTTCAGGAAAGGTGTGCTCGTTGAACGAGGTCACGCGCACATAGCCGATGTCGCCGTGCAGGCTGTGGCGCACCGAATCGATGCGGATGACGTCGCGGGTGATCGACACGTCGAAGGGCTCGGTGCCGTCGCGGCGCACCCGGATGTCGATCGCCGAGCCGACGGGGCCGCGCATCTGGTCGACGGCGTCGTTCAGGGTCAGGCCCATCACCGGCTCGCCGTCGAGGTGGGTGATGAAGTCGCCGGGCTGGATGCCGGCCCGGAAGGCCGGGGTGCCGTCGATGGGCGAGACCACCTTGACCAGCCCTTCCTCCATCGTCACCTCGATGCCCAGGCCGCCGAACTCGCCCTTCGTCTGGACCTGCATGTCGCGGAAGTGGTCGGAGTTAAGGTAGCCCGAATGCGGGTCGAGGGAGGTGAGCATCCCCTGCAACGCCGACTCGATCAGTTCCTCGTCGGTCACCTCCTCGACATATTCGGCGCGCACGCGCTCGAAAACGTCGCCGAAGAGGTTGAGGAGCCTGTAGGTTTCGGCGTCGTTGCGCTCGTCGGCCGCCGCCGGCCCGGCCAGGAAAGCCAGCCCCAGGCAGGCGCCGATGGTGATCAGGTATCTCCGGCTCATCCGCTAACCTTGCTGTTGCGTGCCGTCAGCCACGGCACGGGATTGATGGGTTCACCTTCACGGCGCAGTTCGATGTAAAGCGTCGGCCGCGCCTTTTCAGCGGGCATGGTGCCAACCGGCTCGCCCGCCGCCACCTGTTGTCCGACGCTGCTGTCGATGCGGCCCATCCCAGCGAGAAGCGTATGATATCCCTCGCTGTGTTCGATGATCAATAGCCGCCCATACCCCCGAAAGGGGCCCGCGAAGGCCACGATGCCGTCATAGGGGGCAACCACTTGCGCCCCCGGTCGCGTCTCCAGGGTAAGGCCCTTGTGGGTGGAGCCCGTCCCGGTGTCGTCGCCGAAACCGGCGACGGCCCGCCCGGCGGCGGGGAATGGCATGGTGCCGCGCGCGGCGCTGAAGCGCCCCGGCTTGCGCAGGCTGGCGACCTTCTCGGCCTGCGCTTCCAGGCGCCGGCGGCGCTCCGCCTCGGCGCGCAGCTTGGCCAACAGGTCGCGCAG
>JAWLGJ010000093.1:0-4125 GCA_041685145.1 Magnetospirillaceae bacterium
TGCCTGCCCGATCACCTGCATTTCGCCGAGGTTGCGGCGCTGCTGGGCGCGGGCGTCCACACCCTGGTCGTCAAACCGCTGACGCCCACCCTCGACGAGGCCCGGACCCTGACCGACCTGGCGCGGCGCAACGGCCTGTACGGGGCGGTCGAATTTCACAAGCGCTTCGACGAGTCGAACCTGTACGCGCGCGGCGCCATCGAGGCGGGCGCGATCGGCCGCCCCCTCTATGCCGTCGTCGCCTACAGCCAGCGGTCGCTGATCCCGACGACGGTGTTCAAGGCGTGGGCCCATCGCAGCAATATCTTTCAGTACCTTGCCGTCCACTACGTCGACCTGATCTGGTACCTGACCCGCTTCCGCCCCCGCCGCGCCTGCGCGGTTGGAGTGCGCGGCCTGCTGGCCGATCGCGGCATCGATACCTGGGACAGCGTCCACGCCACCGTGGAATGGCGGGCCCCGGACGCGACCACCTTCGTCAGCCAGTTCGCGGTGAACTGGATCGACCCCAACACCACCAGCGCCCTGTCGGATCAGAAGCTGACCATCGTCGGCCGCGAGGGCCGCCTCGACCTCGACCAGAAGGACCGCGGCGTCGACCTCGTGCGCGAAGGTCATCCGCCGCAGGCCGTGAACCCCTACTTCGCCGAGTTTCTGCCGGGGCCGGACGGCCGCGACCGGTTCACGGGCTATGGCTGCGAGAGCATCCGCACATTCGTCACCGACGTCGCACGCCTGCGCGCCGGCGTGACGTCCCCGCGGGCGCTGGAGGCCTGTCGCCCCAGCTTCGCCGACGCCCTTGTCCCGACCGCCGTCGTCGAGGCCGTCAACGCCAGCTTGGTCCAGGGAGGAGAATGGGTCGATGTCGCCGACATTGATGCTTGACGCGCACCGGCTCGGAGAACGGATGCGGCCGCCGCTGCTGGCGCGCGGCGTCGACCCGGCGGCGGTCGATCACGTTGTCGCGGCGCTGACCTTCGCCTCGTTGCGCGGCACGGATTCGCACGGCATCAACCTGTTTCCCCATTACTGCCGAGTGGTCGACAGCGGCCGCATCAACCCGCGACCGGTTTTCGAATTCGCGCGCACCCGGCCGGGGGCGGCGACGATGAACGCCGACCACGGCTTCGGCCACCATGCCGGGCACGTGGCCATGATGGAGGCGGTGGCCCTGGCGCGGGAAAACGGCATCGCGGCGGTTGCCGTGGCCGATTCCAGCCATTTCGCGGCGGCGGCCTATTACGCCACGGCGGCCGCGCGCCAGGGCCTCATCGGGCTTGCGTTCACCAATGCCGACAGCCTGGTCAAGGCGCCGGGAAGCGCGCGTGCATTTTTCGGCACCAACCCGGTTTGCCTGGCGGCGCCGATGGCGGACGAGGAGCCGTTCTGCCTCGACATGGCGACGTCGATGGTGTCCTGGAACCGCGTCCTCAACTGCCGCCGCAACGGCCTGCCCCTGGGGGCGGGTTGGGCCTACGACGCCGACGGGCATCCGACCGAGGATCCGGCGGCCGCGCGCTCGTTGGCGCCCGCGGGCGACTACAAGGGCTTCGGCCTTGGGATGATGGTCGAACTGCTGTGCGGCCTGCTCACCGGCGGTCCGGCGGCGACCGAACTGATCGCCATGTACGAGAACCTGCCGGCACGACGCGGCATTTCGCATTTCTTCATGGCGATCGACCTGGACGCCTTTGTCGGGGCGACGGATTTTCCCCAACGCCTGTCCGCAATGGCGGCGGCGATCCGCGCCCTGCCGGCGCTGGACCCAGCGTCACCCCCCCAGATTCCGGGTGATCCCGAAAAGCATACGGCGGCGCGGCGCGCCACCGAAGGCATTCCCATCGACGCCCAAAAATTCGACGAGTTCCTGGCCGTCGACCCGGCCTTCGCGGAAGCGGTGCGGCGGTGAGTCGCTTCGTCGACGTCGTCAATTTCAACGCCGACGCCTCGTGCCTGTCGGCCGCCGACTGGATCGACGCGCTGCGTGGCGGGGCGGACTCGCGCCTGATGCGCTGGCTTGAGAACTACGTCGCGCAGAACAAGCCCATGGTGTTGGGGCTGACCGGGGCCACCGCCGCCGACATCGCGGGGCTCAACACCGAGGCCATCGATTACATCAATAGCCACCGCGACGTCTTTCAGGTCATCGCGCGGCCGTTCTCCCACGACGCCGCCCTGCTCCGCGGCCCGACGGGCTTCCTCGCCAATCTCCATCTCGGCCTGCTCGCCCTGCGCCGCCTGTTCGGCGAGGTGGCGCCCTTTTATCTGCCGCCTGAATTCATGCTGACCGCCGAGCAGACGCTCCTTCTCGGCGAGAACGGGATCGAACTCACGTTCATCAACGGGTCGCGCTTCCTGCCCTCGCAGGCAGCCCGCATCCCGACGCGGCCCTATCGTCTGAGGGGCGTGCTGGGCGCCGAACTGGCGTGCGTGCCGATGCGCGGCGAGCTGACGCCCGCTTATCTCCGCGCCCTGGACGCCGCCGACGCGGCGCCGTGGAACGCCGCGCTTGCCGACGCCGGCGACGAGGTGATCGTCGGCTGGCGCGACGGCGAGAGCGCGCTGCTGTTCCCCGACGGCCTGGAACGCGAACGCCGCTGGCTGGCGGGCGAACGGTGTCGGCGCGAGCATCTCCGGCGCGAGGCGCTGGGCCGGCCGGAGCCGCCGGAGCCCGGAGCCTACGCGGTCTATCCCCTGCATCCCTTCACCGCCTGGGTCAGGGAGTTTCGCGTCTTCGGGCTGGTGCAGCGGCTGGCGCAGGTGGAGCAGCGCATCCTCGACCTGGACGCCGCCGGGGCCGCGTTGTGGCTGCAATGCGCCAATTCGGACGTGCTGTCCTCGGTGGAGAAGGAGCCGGTGGCCAAGCGGCTGGCCGCGCTTGACGAGCCCGACGCCGTCTTCGACCACGTCTTCCACCGCACCGAGCGCGGTTTCGAGGGCGGGGAATGCCTGGTGCTGCTGGAACTGCTGCTCGCCGGGCGGCCGACGCCCCATCTGGAGCGGGCCGACCAGCCGCATCTGGTCAAGCTCCGCCAGCGGACCGCGCTGCTCGCCGAGCTGTTCCAGGGCCGGCGCCTGGGCGAGTTGCTTCCGACCTCCCGCATCGTGGGGACCGACCGATGATTTCGGTCATCGTCTACGGCCGCAATGATTCCCACTCCGGCAACCTCGCCAAGCGGGCGGTGCTGAGCCTCAACTGCCTCGCGGAACCGCTGACCGCCCCCGACGACGAGATCGTCTTCGTCGACTACAACACCCCCGACGCGCTGCCGACCTTCGTCGAGGCCAACGCCGACATCCTGACCCCCCGCGCCCGTGAACGGCTGCGGGTCGTCCGTGTGCGCGAATCCGAGCACCGGCGCCTGGCGGCGCACCGCGCGGTTCCGGTGGTCGAGCCGGTGGCCCGGAATGTCGGCCTGCGCCGCAGCAACCCCGGGAACAGGTGGATACTGAACACCAACACCGACGTCGCCGTGCTCCTCCGCCGCCCGGACGCCGCCTTGGCGGAGCTGTTGGCCGGCTTGCCGGATGGTCTTTATCACCTGCCGCGCTTCGAGGTGCCGGAAGCGATCTGGGAGCTGGCCGACCGCACCCGGCCCGGCGCCTTCCTGGCCGAACTCGCGGAGCATGGCGCGGCGCTGGGGTTGGATACGGTCGTGCATGGTTACGCGCCGGCCATTTTCGACTACGCCGGTGATTTCCAGCTTGCCCCACGCCGCGCGCTTTTCGACATCGCCGGTTTCGATGAGCGGATGCTGCTGCGTGGCCACTGCGATCCCAATCTGGCGGCGCGGCTGGCCATCGCCGGTTTCCCGGCGCGATCCCTGGCCGAGCATCTGTCCGTCTGGCACTTCAGTCATCACCGTGGCGGCGCCGGCGGTGGCGGCCGCCCCCAGAACAGCGAGCAGGTCTTCATTGAGGACGTGACGGAGACGGTGCCGCCGGGCCAGGAGGACGCCTGGGGGCTCGCCGATCTTGAGCTTGAGGAGATTCGGGTGGAGGCGGTGGCGCCGCCGTGGCGCCGGCTGGCGGCGCCGACGGCTGGAAGCGTGCCGCGCGGCGGGGTCTACGCCTGTCCGCTGCCGCCGCGCGACGCCCTGACCTACCGCCCGGCGGAGGTCGCGC
>JAWLGJ010000047.1:0-22591 GCA_041685145.1 Magnetospirillaceae bacterium
GGGCAACGATGGCCGGATCGGGCGCGGCGGGCGCCTCCGCCGGCGGCGCCACCACGGCGTCGAGCCGCTCCGTCAGCGTCTCCAGGCGCCGGTCGAGCGCCGCCACGGCCTCGGCGACGGCCGGATCGGGCGCGGCGGGCGCCTCCGCCGCCGCGCGCAGGCTCTGCGCCACCTCGGCAAGGGCGGCGGTCTGGCGGCGCAGCTCCGCCGCCGCTTCGTCGTCGCCTGCCGGGGCCCCGGCTGTGGGGGAGGGGAGGGCCTCCAGGCTTGCCTCGATGCGGGCCAGGACGGGGGCCAAGCGGTCGCCGTCGTCGGTGGCGGCCTCCATGCGTGCCGCCAGTTGGGCGCTCAATTCCTCCAGGCGCGCCGCCAGCGCCGCCAGATCGCCCTCGCGGGCCAGGCGCGCCTCCAGCCCCACCAGTTCGGTGATACGCCGCTCGCTCTCCACCTTGACCAGGTTCAGATCATTGGCCATGCGCGCCAGTGTCGCGCCGACGCCCTCCATGTCGGGCAGCCGCGCGGCCAGGGACTCCAGCGCCTCGTGCAGCTTGCCCTTCAGCGCCGCCTCGTCGGTGCGTTCCTCCGCGGCCGCCGCCTCCTGCTGGGTGCGCAGGGCGGCGACATCCTCCCGCAGGGCGGTCACGGCGGCGGCGAGGGGCTGGGTGGTGTCGGGCAGCGCCGCGGTCAGCGCCTCCTGGAGGCCGTCGAGCCGCGCGCGCAGGCTGTCGACGGCGCGCTCGACGGCCTTGGTGTCCGGCAGGCGCCGGTCAAGGTCGCGCAAGGTGGCGTCGGCCGTTGAGACGGTGTGGCTGACCTCCTCGCGCAGGCCGCGCATTTCGGCCACCAGGGTGGTGATGTGGGCGTCGAGGCTGTCGGGCGCCGGGCGCGGCGCTTCGTCCTGCAGCTTGGCGACGGCGGCGGCGAGCGACTTCAACCCGTCTTCCAGGCGCCACAGCGGCGAGTCGGCGCCGCGCTGCATCAGGGTGGCGACTTCGTACAGGGGTGGGCGCGCCCCATCGCCGTCGGCGCGCCCGGGCTCCGCCGGCACGGCGGGTTCGCCGGCCAGCGCCTCGTAAACCTGCTCGGCGGTGGCGCCGTCCGCGAACAGCGCCTGCGCCCGCAGCAGCGTGGGTATCGACAGTTGGCGGGTGCCGCTCAAATCCTCCCCCCGCAAGGTGTTGTGCCGGCGCGGAAGAATAGCACCGGGCCCCGCGGCGCGTCTTCCCCTTTCGGGGCGGGGTGGCGGCTAGAACTGGAACTTGGACGAGGTGGGCTGGTCGCGGTCTTGCGCGCCTTCGGGCGGGCGCGCGTCGGCCGGCATTCGCCGCCAGCCGTCGGCCCCGAACGCCTCCAGCGGCTGGAAGCGCGCCTTGTAGGACATCTTGCGGCTCTCGCCGATCCAATAGCCCAGATACACATAGGGCAGGGCTTCGCGCCGCGCCTGCTCGATCAGCCATAGAATGGCGTGGGAGCCCAGGCTGCGGCGGGTCCAGTCGGGGTCGAAGAAGCTGTAGACCGCCGAAAGGCCGTCGTCGGTGCGGTCGGTCAGGCAGGCGGCGCGCAGGGTGTCGGCCTCGTCGCGGAATTCCACCATGAAGGTCTGGATGGGGCTGTCCTCGACCATCGAGCGGTAGTCGTAGAAGCCCATCAGCGCCATGTCGCCGCCGCTGTGCCGCGAATCCTGGTAGCGGGAAAACAGCCGGTACTGCTCGGCGGTGGCGCGCGGGGGCACCCGCCGGGCAACCAAATCCTGATTGGCCCGCCACACGCGGCGCAGGCTCTTCTGCTCCTGGAACTCACCCACCACGATTCGCACCGGCACGCAGGCGTTGCAGCCGGGACAGGCGGGCGTGTAGGCGATGCTGTGGCTGCGCCTGAATCCCGCCCGCGACAGCGCGTCGTGCAGCACCTCGGCGTCGGGCCCGGTGAGTTCGGTGACGATCTTGCGCTCCAGGCGACCGGGCAGGTACGGGCACGGCAATGGCGCCGTGGTGAAAAAGAAATGCGGCCGCTTCAGGGGAATGTGGTCCATCGCTCCTGGCTCGCTCGCTCTCCGGCCGGTACGCGCTTGCCTCCAATATGGGGCAGGGGTGGGGATCGCACCAGCGCGCCTATGACATTGGGAAGACGCCTTCCTTTCGCACTACCACCGTGCCCGCCAGAAAGTCGTGCAGGGTGCGGCCGTGGCGGTTGAACAGCGCCACCGCCAGCACAAGGCCGCTGGTCAGCGCCATGCCCAGGTAGAAAACCGCGGTGTGCGCCAGCGCCTGCAACAGGGCCGGGCGGCCGCCGTCGTCCATGCGCCGCACCTCGACCCCCGCCAGGCGCATCCCCAGCGTGGCGGAATGGGGGCCGCCGATCAGCAGCGTGTGATAGGCCAGCGGCACCAGGGCCATGATCAGCGCCTGCACCGGTGCCAGCAGGCCGAAGGTGATGACGGTCGCGGTGCCGGCGATCACCCACACCACCACCTCCAGCAACGCCAGCACCACCAGATCGACCAGATAGCCGCCGACGCGGCGTGGCAGCACGCCGCCATAACGTTCCGGCTCGCGCTCGGGGTCGGGGGGCCAGCCGCCCTCCGGCCGCCCGGGCGGTATTACCGTCATTCGGTCGCCGCCTGCCATCTCCACCTCCCGGCCGATGCCGACGCCGCGCCGGTGGTCAATCGGCCGCCGCGTCCGGCAGTTGGTCCATCCGTTCAAACACGCTGCGCAGCAGAAGGTCCTGGTCGCGCAGCAGGATGATGCTGATGCGGCGGTTGCGCGGCGACGACGGGTCGTTCTCCTCCAGGGGCTCGGTGTCGGCCTTGCCGACCACGCGGTCGACTCGTTCCTTGGGCACCCCGGACCCCATCAGCACCCGCCGCGCCGCCAGCGCCCGTTCCGACGACAGTTCCCAGTTGGAATAGTTGGCCCCGTCGGAGAAGGGTGTCGAGTCGGTGTGGCCGGTCACCGAAACCCGCTGCGGCAACTGCTGGACGACACGGGCCACCAGGTCGAGCAGGGCGCGGGTATGGCCGTACATGTTGGCGCTGCCGCTGGGGAACATCGCCAGGCCCTCCTGATCGACGATCTGGATGCGCAGCCCCTCGGGGGTGTTGTCGACCAGCAGGCTGTCGGCGAAACGTTCCAATTCGGGGATGGAGTGCACCGCCTTGAGAAGCGCGTCGCGGGCTTTCTCGAACTGCTCCTGCTCGCGCTCGGCCATCGCTTCCAGGAACTCGTCCTCGCTGACGCCCTCGCCGGGTTCGGTCAGATCCTCGCCCTCGTCGCTGAAGGTGGCCGGCGGCAGCGACATGCTGACCGTGGGCGAGGATGTGGGGTCGGCCATCGCGCCCTCGCCGATGGTCTGGCCGCCCAACATGCCGCCGGCGCCGCTGGAACTGCGCGAGACCATCGTGGGGGCGAAATAGTCGGCGATGCCTTCAAGCTGCTCCTCGGTGACCGAGTTCAGCAGCCACAGCATCAGGAAGAAGGCCATCATCGCGGTCACGAAGTCGGCATAGGCGATCTTCCAGGCGCCGCCGTGGTGGCCGTGGCCGCCCTTCTTGACTTTCTTGATGATGATGGGCTGGTTGTTCGCCATTGCGGGCTCGGCCTAATCGGGCGGCAGGTTGGTCACCGCGTCCTCGACCTCCTGGAAGCTGGGGCGCAGGTTGGAGGGCAGCGTCTTGCGCGCGAATTCGATCGACACCTGCGGCGCATAGCCCTGCATGTGGGCAAGAATGGCCGCCTTGATGCATTGCAGGTATCGCGTCTCGGTGTTGTAGACATGCTCCAGCGCCTTGCCGACCGGGCCCACGAAGCCATAGGACATCAGCACGCCCAGAAAGGTCCCCACCAGGGCGGCGCCGATCAGCCGGCCCAGCACCTCGGGCGGCTCGGTGATCGAGCCCATCGTGTTGATCACCCCCAGCACCGCCGCCACGATGCCCAGCGCCGGCAGGCCGTCGGCCACGGCCATCACCGCCCCCGACACCGAATGCAATTCCTCGTGATGGGACTCGATCTCCTCGTCCATCACCGCTTCCAGTTCGTGGGCGTTGGTGGTGCCGAGGGTCAGCAGGCGCAGATAGTCGCAGAGGAAGGTGCGGGTGTGGTGGTCGGCGTTGAAGCCCGGAAACTTCTGGAACAGCGGGCTTTCCTCGGGGCGTTCGACATGGCTTTCCAGCGCCAGGTCGCCCTTGGTCTTGGCCAGCTTGAAGATGGAGTAGAGCAGGCTGAAAAGCTCGATATAGCTGGCCTTGGTATGGCGCGAGCCTTTCAGCAGCGGGCCCACCGACTTCAGCGTGCCGGTGATCACATGCTTGGGGTTGGCGATCAGGAAGCCGCCGATGGCGGCCCCGAAAATCATCATCACCTCAAAGGGCTGGTTGAGAACGGCGAGATTGCCGCCATGCAGAAGGTAACCGCCCATAACGCCGACGACGACGATAACGGCTCCGATGATAACGAGCATCCGCTCCCCGTTTCCCTTCTCTTTCCTTGTGCGCCGTGGCCCGACCCTTCCGCGCGTTGGCAAGGATGCTACAAATCGGCCGATTTGTCCCGCCCAACGTGGCGTCGCGTCGAATGACGGGGACGTTTGCAGCGCGCCGCGCTATCCTGTAAGGAAAGGGATGGCAGATCGCCACCATCAGGACAAGGGTGCCATGAAGGTCGATGCCCGCTCATTCCGCCAGACAATGGGCTGCTTTCCAACCGGAGTGACCGTGGTCACGACGCTGAACGCCGAGGGCGCGCCGGTGGGCGTGACGGTCAGTTCGTTTGCGTCGGTGTCGCTGGATCCGCCGCTTGTCCTGTTCTGCCTCGACAAGAAGACCAGCAACCTCCAGTCGTATCAGGGCAGCGGCCACTTCGCCGTCAACGTCCTGCGCGACGCCCAGCGCGAGATGTCCATCCGCTTCGCCAGCCGCATGGAGGACAAGTGGGTGGGCATCGACTACCATGTCTGGGACACCGGCGCGCCGATCCTGCCGGGCTGCCTGGCCAATCTCGAATGCCGCACCGTCAGCCAACACGAGGAAGGCGATCACATCATCTTCGTCGGCCGGGTCGAGAGGCTCGACTACAGCCAGGCCGGGCAGCCGCTGATCTATTACCGCGGCGCCTACGCCGATCTCGGCTGCCCGGTTCCCTAGCCGCTCCCGTCGTTCACGGCGCCGCCTGGCGCAGCCCCTCCACCGGGTGCGGGCCCTCGGTTTCGACGCGATAGTCGCGCCCGTCCTCGCGGGGGCGGTGCTCGTCGATGACCTGTTCGCTGGGCACGCCGTTGGCGTTGACGACGTCGCGGTACTGGTACCAGCGGTGGGTGGCGGGCAGGCTATCGGCGGGGACGAAATCGGTGCCGTCGGCGGTAAGCTCCACCTGCTCGGCCAGCACCCGGCGCACGAAGGCCTTGTTGTCCTCGAAGGTCACCGGCTCCGGCAGTTCGCGCGGCAGCATCGCCTGGGCATCCTTGCCGTCGACGCGCCGCAGGACGTCGTTGGCCAGGCGCAGATGCTCGATTTCCATCGCCAGGTGCTCTTCCCACATCGCCTTGATGCGCGGGTCGGGCTCCTGCTGCATGAAGGACCAGTACATGTAGCACTCGTTGTATTCGTGCAGCACCAGGTTTTCGGCCCAGCTCGCGCGGGCGTCCAGCAGCGATTCGTAGTGGGTGACGTGCTGCTCCTCGATCTGGCCGATCTCCAGATAAAGGCCGCGGGCGAGACGCTCCATCGGGCGGTTGCCGATGGTCATGTAGAAATTCATCGTCTGCTGCTCGGCGGCGACGATGGTCAGGGCGTGCAGCAGCGAGCGCGGGTCGCCCTTCTCCTTGTCCAGCGGCAGGCGCACCTCGTCGTAAGGTTGCCGATGCTCCAGGAAGGTGGGGCGGCCGGGCATGATCTCGGTCAGGTTCTGGACGA
Organism: Magnetospirillaceae bacterium; assembly: GCA_041685145.1. Taxonomy (GTDB): domain Bacteria; phylum Pseudomonadota; class Alphaproteobacteria; order Rhodospirillales; family Magnetospirillaceae; genus JAWLGJ01. Next base: position 5,912 of record JAWLGJ010000047.1, read on the forward strand.
CGTCGCTGGCCTTGCGCGGCTCCAGCATGTCCATGAGATTGGCGTATCGGTACAGGTGGTCGAAGTCCTCCAGCAGGCCGAATTCATAGCATTTGCGCGCGTAGGGGTCGGGCTCCATGCGGGCCAGCCAGGCCGTCAGGTCCACCGCCACCTGCTCATAGCCGATGGTGACCTCCAGGGTCGATTCCTCGCCCGGAATGAGCCAGTTGACCGCCTTTTGCTGCTGCTGCTCGATGCGCCGCACCGCCGCAAGCTGGCGCTTGAGGTCGATGTCGGGGGTGTTGCGGGCGAACTGGTGGCCGAACATCACCGATTCGACCTCGATGCCGTTCATGGTGATCGCCCGGCAGCGCGTGTAGGGGTGGACGTTGTGCTTGTCGTAGGGCTGCGTGTTCAGCTTCGACCAGTCGCGAAGCTGCCTTTCCAGGGGAATTCCCTTTTCCTCGAACGGATTGAATCCCATTGCCGCCTCCTGCGGTTGTCGCTGCGAAGGCAACACATGGGGCGGTGGCGGCGTTCGCTGCCGGCGGCGGCGGTCCCCCCAAGCGGCCGGTCGTCGTTCCGATGCGCGTCAGAGCCGCGTCATGCGCCGCGCTCCGCCCGGCGCATGTTGGCGCCCGCCGGCCGGCGTGGTAAACAGGAGCCGGCACGGGTTCCGCGCCGGCCAAGCCGGCGGGATTGAAAGGGAACACGGTAGGGACGACCCGCGTCGGGGCCCGATCCGTGGCTGCCCCCGCAACTGTGAGCGGCCAGCCCATCCCACGCAGCCACTGGACGCGCCATGCGTCCGGGAAGGCGGGAACAGGGCGACGACCCGCGAGCCAGGAGACCTGCCCTTGCCGGAAGCGCCGCCGCGGCGGGCGGTTGAGGCGCGGGCCGGAACCCAGTTTCCCACCCCGGTCCGTCCCGCACGGCGGCAGGGACCACGCGCACGGTGGGTGCGCCGCGTGGGAGACTCCGTCCATGCATATCGAACCGGGCTATCTGGCCCCCGCCAAGATCGTTTTCGCCAACGCCACCGCCCTCGGCATCGTCGCGGGCTATCTGCGGCATATCGTCCTGCGCCCGTGGGAACTCGCAAAGACGCTGCTGGCGGCGCTGTTCTTCTCGCTGTTCATGCAGGGATTCAGCCAGCCGGTGGGGCCGTCCGAACTGCATTTCGTCGGCGCCTCGGCCATCTATCTCACCCTCGGCTTCGTGCCGACGCTGGTGGCGTTTCCGCTGGGGCTGCTGGTTCAGGGATTGCTGTTCGATCCCGCCGACCTCGGCCATCTGGCGGTGAACGCGCTGTCGCTGATCGTGCCGCTGGTGGCGGTGCATTACACCATCGGCCGCACATTGTTCAACGAGGCCGCCGGCCGGCGGTTGTCCTGGGCGCGGCTGGTGAAGCTCGACGCCGCCTATTACGCCGGGGTCACCGGCATGGTCGGCTTCTGGCTGTTCTATGGCAACGGAGCCACCGCCTTTGCCGATTGGGCGTTGTTCGCGGCCTCGTACCTGGCGGTGGTGGCGGTCGAGCCGGTGCTGACGCTGGCGACGGTACGCCTGCTCAAGCATCACGAGCAACGCCCGCTGGTGGCGCGCCTGTCGATGGTGCGACGGCTGCGGCTGGCCTGACCGACGCGCTTCAGGGTCCGGGAACGCCGGGGCGCCGGCGGCTGTTGTCGACGGTATGACCGCTGACGGAGGGCCGCCGGATGCCCCGGCCGGAGACCGGACGCTATCGCAGGGATGTCGATTCGGGGCGCACCGGCGACAAGGTGGCGCATCCCGATCCCGCCGCCGCGCCGTTGGAGGCCGACGCCGAAAGCGCCGGCGAGGCGACCCCGCGCCGACTCCTGGACCGCGTGTCGCGGCGCCAGGCCCGCATCCGCCGGCAACGTACCGGCGACGGCCCCACGGCGGCGCGGCGCGCCGGGCGCTGGGGCGGTGCCGCCACCGTGGTGCTGGTGGCGGTGGGGGTGCTGGCGGGCTGGCTGTCGCTGGCCGGCTTGCGCTAGGGGCGTGATCCGCTCGCTGGTCGCGCTCCAGCCGCCGTTACGCCGGCGAGGGCCCTAACAACAGGGCCGTTCCACATGAGTGGAAACGGCCCTACGGCTCCAGCGATGCCGGGGCGCCCGAGAACGCCCGGTTGGCGGCGATCGCCGCCTGGGTGCGGTTCGACACGCCCAGCTTCTTCATGATCGACTTCACATGCACCTTCACGGTGCCTTCGAGCATCCCCAGCGAGCGGGCGATCTCCTTGTTGGAGTAGCCCAGGGTCAGCAGCTTCAGGACCTGGGTCTCGCGCGGGGTCAGCGACTTGAAGTCGGGCAGGTCGGGCCCGCCGTCGAACTGCGGCTCGCCTTCCATGCCGGCGCCGGCCTCTTCAGGCGTCACCGCCTGCGCCGGGACATACAACTCGCCCGACAGGACCAGCGGCAGCACATGCTTGAGGATTTCGCCGTTGGACGACTTGAGGATGTAGCCGCGCGCGCCGGCTTCGATGGCGGCGCGGATGGTCGAACGCTGCCGGGTGCCGGACACCACGACCACCGGCACGGCCGGCAGGCTCTCGATGTACCGCTTGAGATCGGCGATGCCGTTGAGGCCCGGCATGAGCAGGTCCAGCAGGATGAGGTCGAGATCCGGCGTCTCGTGGGCGATGCGCCGCGCCTCCTCGGCGTTGCTCGCCTGGAGGATGGTCACGTCGTCGTACAGCCCCTGAAGGGCCAGCGTGATGCCGTACCGGAAGAGCGCATGGTCGTCAGCGATCAAAACTACCACGTTCTTGCCTCGCAAAATGGGCTTTGCCACCGGTTGATCGTATCAGTGATCAAGCAAAAATTAATCCGACATTTGGGGAGTATTCCCAATGCGGTATCCCCTATGAGTGTCCCTTGACCCTTGGAGAAAGGGAGACGGGTGTCATCGGCGTATTTAGGTGCAAAAGGCCGCTGTTCAATTGCCGTCGCGGTAGGAAACCCGGATCCAGACCTTTCGATGGTCTTTGCTATGCTTAAGCGACGGCCGTGCCGTTTTTCCAGGCCAACGGCAGGTCGCCGCGATCCCACACCACTTCGGCCCGCAAGGGCAAGTGGTCGGACGCCAGACGGGCGATGGGCGTGGCATAGACCGAAAGGCGCCGCAGGCCCGTCGGTGGCCATACCCAGATGCGGTCCAAGGGCAGCAATGGCAGGCGGGCGGGGAAGGTGCGGGGCAGGTGCACGCTGCCCAGGCGGCGATTGAGTTCGCGCAGCGCGCCGCCGCCCTTCCACTCGTTGAAGTCCCCCATCACCACCGTCAGCGGATCGCCCGGCAGGTCGTCGAGGGCGTGCAGGAGGTGGCGCACCTGCAGGCGCCGTTCGGCCAGACGCAGGCCCAGATGCGCCACCGCCACGCGCAGCGGCAGCCGCGGTTCCAGCTCCAGGTCGGCGATGACGGCGTCGCGCGGCGGCAGGTTGCGCACCGTCAGGTTGAGCGACCGCACCCGCTGCACCGGCAGCCGTGTCAGCAGCACCGTGCCGTACCGGGCCCGGCGGTCCTCGTAGTTGGCGCCGCCGACGGCGGTCATGTCGAGTTGGCGGGCGATGAAGTCGCGCTGGCCGCTGCCGCCGGCCAAGAAGCGCTTGTCCACTTCCTGCAGGCCGACGACGTCGCAGGCCAGGTTGCGCACGATCTCGACGATGCGCTCGGGAAGATAGCGGCCGTCGGTGCCGTAGCAGCGGTGGATGTTGTAGCTGCCCACCGCCAGCGGGCGCACGCGCAGGCCTGCCTCTTGCGCCGTCACCGCTGCTCCTCCTGTTCGTCCGGAACCGTCATTCGTTTCAGGGCCCGCGCCAGCCCCAGGGCGGCACCCGCCAGTGCCGCCGCCAGAATGACCAGCGGCCCCGTCGTCAGCATGTCGGGCCGCGCGAGGGCCTGCGCAAGCAGATAGCCGAACAGGTTGAGGACCAACGCCACGGGCAAGGTGCCGATGACGGTGCCGGCGGCATAGGCGCCCAGGCGCACCCGCAGCATCCCGGCGGTCAGGCTGACGGCCCCGTGGCTGGCCACCGGCAGCAGCCGCAGCAACGCCACGATCCCGGCCCGATTGAAGGCGAGCATGTTGGTCGCCGCGCCCGTCCGCCGGCCCCTCGGCCGCACCCCCGCCAGCCGGCCCAGGGGGTAGAGCACCGCCGCAGCCCCCAGCGCCCCCGCCAGCGATACCGCCACGCCGGCACCGAAACCCAGCAGCGCCCCCGCCGCCACCATCAGCGGGGAGGCCGGCAGCGACAATCCACCGCCGATCACGAACAGAACCAGCAGCGCCGCCGCCATCCACCGCGGCCCCGCCGGCGGCGAGAGATCGGCAACCGGCAGCAGCGGACTTGCCGCCGCCAACAGCGCCAGGCCGACGAACATCGCCGCCACCGCCGTCAGTCGCCGCGCCACCCGGCCGCCGCCGGCGGTGCCGACGGCGCGGCGGCTGTCCAGGAGCAGGCTCTCATAGGGGCGGTCGGGGTCGACGAGGCGCGCGTCGGGGGCGAAGTCGAGGATGCTGGGGGGGCTGGCGTCACCCAGCGGAACCAGCGTCCGCCGCCCGGGCGGCGTGCCCAGGCGCTCGACGGCGGCGGCGATGCCGCCGGCCTCGGCCTCGGCGGCGGCGATCTCCGCCGGCGTCGCGCCCAGATGCTCGCCGAGCAGGTCGCGGCGCAGGGCGGCGATGGCGTCGGCCAGGTCGGGACGGCCGTCGGCGTCCACGAGCAGGTCGCACTCGGTGTCCAGGCCCATCGAGCGGTTGTTCAGGTTGGCCGAGCCCACCCGCAGCAGCCGGTCGTCGACGATGGCCAGCTTGCTGTGCACCTTGACTTCCTTTCCGTCATGGGCCGGATGCAGCAGACGCAGGCGGTTGTGGCGGTCGAAGCGGCGCAGGCGGCGGTAGAGGCGGGCCCGCTGCAGCCCCATCACCGCGCGCTCGACGATGTTGGTGGGGTCAAGGCATGACACCACCACCACCTCGGGCCCATCGACCTCGCGCAGGCGCCGGGCGAGGGCGCGGCCAACGCGGCGGGCGGCGAAGTATTGGTTCTCGATGTAGATGTGCCGCCGCGCCGCCGCGATCATGTCCAGGTGCAGGCGTTCCACCTCGCGTATGGCGCGGGCGCCGTTCCAAGCCGGCGCCGTGCGGGCAAAGGCCACGTCCACATCGGCCGCGAAGACGGGCACCTCGCGGGGCCAGGAATCGGGGGCGGCCGCGTCCACGGCGGGCGGCGGTAGGGTCTCGCCGGTGGCACCCCGCCATCGCTGGCGGGCCAAGTCGCCCAACGTCGCCGCCGCCGCTCCCGATACCGCCAGTTGCAGGTCGTGGACGGGCGCATAGGCGTCCAGCGCCGCGTCGCGGCGGCGCGGGTCTTCGGGGGCGTGGGCGCGGGTATCCCAGCGCCCGCTGGTCAGGTCGATGCCGCCGGCAAAGGCCAGACGGTCGTCGATCACCACGATTTTCTGATGGTGGGCCGCGCCGATGGGGTGGGCGTCGTCGGGGACGAAGCGCAGGCGCGGGTGGTCGAGCCAGTCCCGTTCCCGACCCGGCACCAGGTCGTTGTGCACGAGGTTCAGCAATGTCGGCCGCCATATCAGGAGGCGGATCACCAACTCCGGCCGTTCGCGGACCAGCCGATGCAGAAACGGCCCCAGCGCCTCCGACGGCCGGTCGCCGTCGCGCGCCAGGACGATGCGGCCGTCGAAGTCCCAGCCGATGATGAAGATGCACTGCCGGGCCTGTGACAATGCCGCGCGGAGGGCGCCGAAATAGGCGGCGCCGTCGATCAGCACCGCCAAACGCTCGGCGCGGCGAATCCGCCAGCAGTTCACGCCCTCGCGGGCCAGGGTGCCGGGGCGGGAGTGGGCCTTGTCCGCGATCACGTCGGCAACATTGGTCCGCCCGCCGCGCCGCGCAAGCGCCGCCCGTCAGGGCAACGCGGCGCGGATCTCGGGCCGCGCAAACCGCAGATGATCCAGCAGCGCCTGGCTGACCTCGCCGCTGGGCTCCAGCCCCGAGTCGCGCTCATAGGCGCGGATGGCCTGGCGCAGATGCGGCGTGACGTGTTCCGTCGCGGGGCCGACGAAATAGCCATGCTCGCGCAGTTCGGCCTGCATCCCCAGCAGATAGGGGCGCAGTCGCGCCGCCTCGTCCAGGCGCCTCTCATTGGCGGTCAGGGGCGAGTCGCGGGGCGGCGCCGGGCCACCTTCCGCGAGTCGCTCTGTGGTCTCCGGCGTCGGTTCGCCGCTGGGCTCCAGGCCCTGGTCGCGCTGCCAGGCAAGGAGGGCGCGGCGTGTCCGTGGGCCCATTAGGCCGTCGGCCGGGCCGGGGTCATAGCCCCATTGCGCCAGGCGTTCCTGAAGGCCGCGCACCTCCTCGGTGGGGGCGGATGCGGCGACCGACACCTGGGTCAGGGTCTCCAGGGCCGTCAGCGGCGCACGCGGTTCCGGTCCGGTCTGGGCCGCCCCGGCGCCGGCGAGGGCAAGCCACAACGGCAGGGCCAGGGCCAAGCGCTGGTGGAGATTGGCGGGCATGGTCGCCTCCGCGCGGTGATGGCGGAGAGATGGGCCGCCGCCGCCGCCGCGCCAGCCCCTGCGGGTGGATTAGCCCCTCCCGGTGCGCGCGGCCTCAGCCGCCGTTCCACACCAGCAGGGCGAGCATGGCGCTGCCGATGGCGATGCGGTACCAGGCGAAGGGCACGAAGCCGTGGCGGCTGATGAAGGCGATGGCGGCGCGCACCACCACCATCGCCGCCAGGAAGGCGGCGACAAAGCCCACCGCGATCAGTTCATAGCTGTCGAAGGTGAGGACATCGCGATTCTTGTAGACGTCATAGACCGTGGCCGCCGTCATCGTCGGCACGGCCAGGAAGAACGAGAATTCCGTCGCCGTCTTGCGGTCCACGCCCAGCAGCAGCGCCCCCATGATGGTGGCGCCGGAGCGCGACACCCCGGGAATCATCGCCACCGTCTGGCACAGGCCGATCTTGAAGGCCAGCGGCAGGGTGATGTGGTCGACGTCGCGGTAGAGGAATTTGCCGTCCTTCAGCGCCCGCTCGATGGCGATGATGACGAATCCGCCCGCCACCAGCGTCACCGACACCACCCAGGGCGAGAACAGCACCGACTTGATGAAGCCGTGCAGACTCGCCCCCAGCACCATCGCCGGCAGAAAGGCGATCAGGATGTTGCGCAGAAACCGCTGCGCCACCGGGTCGCTGCGCGAGCGCAGCAGCGTCGAGGCCACCCGTTCGCGATAGACCCAGCACACCGCGCAGATGGCGCCAAGCTGGATGACGATCTCGAAAACCTTGCCCGGCGGCCCCTCGAAGCGGAGCAGGTCGATGAGGAGGATCAGATGGCCGGTGGAGGAAACGGGAATGAATTCGGTCAGCCCCTCGACGATACCGAGAAGAACGGCCTGTAGCAGTGTTTCCATTAATCGCAACTGTCCCCGATGGCGGCGCAGCCATCATGCTGGGCCGCCGCGCCCGGTGCAAGGGGCGCCTGACGGCCGACGCGCGGCGCTGACATCCGCGCCGCGCCACCCCATATCCGAATGGCTATGATTTCCATTCTTTCCGTGCTTCTGGTGGTGGCGCTGGCGGCGGTGCTTGCCGTTCTGGCCACCGGGGTCGCCGGTTTCGCGCGCGGCGGGGAGTTCAACCGCCGCCACGCGAACCGGTTGATGAACCTGCGTGTCGGCACCCAGTTCGTGGCGGTGGTCATCCTCGGCCTGATCATGCTGGCGCGGTCGCTGGGCGGCTGACGGGGAGGCAGCGGGCGTCAAGTGTCCCGGCCCGGCCCCTGCCAGCGCGTCAGCCCCGGCGCCTCCAGTCCGAACAGGTCCAGCACCCGCCCGACGCTGTGGTCCACGATGTCGTCCAGGCTGTGCGGCTTGGCGTAGAAGGCCGGCACCGGCGGCGCGACCACCGCCCCCATCTCCGACAGCGCCAGCATGGTCCGCAGATGGCCGGTGTGCAGGGGCGTCTCGCGCACCATGAGGACAAGGCGGCGGCGCTCCTTGAGGGTAACGTCGGCGGCGCGGGTCAACAGGGTCGAGGTGACGCCCGAGGCGATCTCGCTCATGGTGCGGATCGAGCAGGGGGCCACGACCATGCCCAGGGTGCGGAAGGAGCCGGAGGCCAGCGTCGCGGCGATGTCGTCGGGGCGATAGGCGACGTCGGCCAGCGCCCGCACCTCCGCCGGCTTGACGTCGGTCTCGCAGGCGAAGGTGACCTCGGCCGAGCGGCTCATCACCAGGTGGCTTTCCACCCCCAGGCCGCGCAGCACCTCCAGGAGCCGCAGGCCGTAGACGACGCCCGAGGCGCCGCTGATCCCGACCACGAGGCGGGGTCGATCGCTCACGCTGTACTCCCTACCTGTGTTGGGGAGGGACCGTTTCCTGCTGACAGGGGACGGCCAGGAGTCATATCATTCTCCTATGCAAATTCCCAGACGGAGGTTAGCGATGAGCCTTCAGGATCGTCTCGAGGCATTGAGGACCAAACATGCCGCCCTCGAAGCCGCGATCGAAGAGGAGCTGCGACATCCGCTGCCCGACACCTCGGCGATCGCCGACCTGAAGCGCAAGAAGCTGAAGATCAAGGACGAACTGGAACACATGCGTCCGCACTAGCCGGCCCGGACCAGCGGGTCAATTCGCTCCCCGCCCGCACCGGGCGGGGAGGCGAGTGCGGTCTTATCGTCCTGAACCGGGACGTTCCTGCCCGGCCCACTCCATCCTTGCCCGGTTGTGGCGGCCTTGCTATTCAGCAGTGTCCAAGACGCGGCAGAGAGGGGACGAGGAGGCCATGACCAACGCATACGAGGAGGCGCACCGGCGTTCGCTTGAGGATCCCGAGGGCTTCTGGGGCAAGGTGGCGCGGACGCTGCACTGGGAGAAGACCTGGGACAAGGTCCTCGACGACAGCAACAAGCCCTTCTACCGCTGGTTCGCCGGCGGGGTGTGCAACACCTGCTACAACGCCGTCGACCGCCACGTTGACGAGGGCCGCGGCGAGCAGGCGGCCATCATCTATGACAGCCCCGTCACCGATACCATCCGCACCATCACCTATCGCGAGTTGCAGGACACGGTGGCCCGCTTTGCCGGCGCGATGGCCGGTCTTGGCGTCGCGAAGGGCGACCGGGTCATCATCTACATGCCGATGGTGCCCGAGGCGCTGGTGGCCATGCTGGCCTGCGCGCGGCTGGGCGCGGTGCATTCGGTGGTCTTCGGCGGCTTTGCCTCCAACGAACTCGCCACCCGCATCGACGACGCCAAGCCCAAGCTGGTGGTCTCGGCCTCCTGCGGCATCGAGCCCAACCGCGTCGTCGCGTACAAGCCGCTGCTGGACGGCGCCATCGACATGGCCGCACACAAGCCGGACCACTGCATCGTTCTGCAGCGGCCGCAGGCCGTGGCGGAGTTGAAGCCGGGCCGCGACCTCGACTGGAACGAGGTCGTCGCCGGGGCCCAGCCCCACCCGTGCGTGCCGGTGCAGGCGACCGACCCGCTCTATGTCCTCTACACCTCGGGCACCACCGGCCAGCCCAAGGGCGTGGTGCGCGACAACGGCGGCCACATGGTGGCGCTGAAGTGGAGCATGAAGGCGGTCTATAACGTCGAGCCCGGCGAGGTGTATTGGGCGGCCTCGGACGTCGGCTGGGTGGTCGGGCACTCCTACATCGTTTATGGGCCGCTGCTGAACGGCAACACCACCGTCGTCTACGAGGGCAAGCCGGTGGGGACGCCCGACGCCGGCGCCTTCTGGCGGGTCATCAGCCAGCACAAGGTCTCGACGCTGTTCACCGCCCCCACCGCCTTCCGCGCCATCAAGCGCGAAGACCCCGAGGCGCGGCTGCTCAAGGACTACGACCTCAGCCACTTCCGGACCCTGTACCTGGCCGGCGAGCGGTCGGACCCCGACACCCTGCAATGGGCGGAAAACAGCCTGAAGGTGCCGGTGATCGACCACTGGTGGCAGACCGAGACCGGCTGGGCCATCGCCGCCAACTGCCTGGGCCTGCACCAGTTCCCGGTCAAGCACGGCTCGCCCACCAAGGCGGCGCCGGGCTGGGACGTGCGGGTGCTGGACGAGAACCAGAAGCCGGTTCCCTTCGGCCAGCCGGGCGCCCTGGTGTGCAAGCTGCCGCTGCCGCCCGGGACGCTGCCGACGCTGTGGAACGCCGACGAGCGCTTCGTGCAGTCCTACCTCGCCGACTATCCCGGCTTCTACAAGACCGGCGACGCCGGCTATATCGACGACGAGGGCTACATCTATGTCATGAGCCGTACCGACGACATCATCAATGTCGCCGGGCACCGCCTGTCCACCGGCGCGATGGAGGAGGTGCTGGCCGCGCATCCGGACGTCGCCGAATGCGCCGTCATCGGCGTCGCCGACGAGCTGAAAGGCCAGCTTCCGGTCGGCTTCCTGGTGCTGAAGGCCGGCGTCGAGCGCGAGGCCGCCGACATCGTCAAGGAGTGCGTGGGGCTGGTGCGCGAGCGCATCGGCCCGGTGGCCGCCTTCAAGACGGCAACGGTGGTGCAGCGGCTGCCGAAGACGCGCTCGGGCAAAATCCTGCGCGGCACCATGCAGAAGATCGCCGACAACCAGGACTACAAGATGCCGGCCACCATCGACGATCCCGTCATCCTGGACGAGATCGAGCAGGCGCTTGAGGGCGTCGGCCTCGCCAAGGCGCGGCGATAGCGCAACGAGGGCGCACCGCGGCACCAACCGGCCGCGGTGCGCCGTCCGCTACTCCACCCACACCCAGACGCCGGCGCCGTCGCGGCAGGCCAGATGGGTGAAGCTCTGCGTCCGCCCCGCCACCTCCAGGGTTTCGCGGTAGTCGCGGCAAAGCCGTCCGTCGCGGCGGTGCGCCGGGCCCAGGGGCACGATGCTGCCGCGATGACCGGACAGCCCGCTTTCCCAATGGGTGCGGCTGCCGCTGGGGGCGCGATCCAGGGCGATGTGCAGGGTGGCGGCGGCCATCGCCACGTCGCCGTCATTCATGCGCGCGTAAAGCCCCTCGTCGCCACCGCCGCGGCGCGCCCCGGCAAGGACGGACACATCGGCGCCGAAGCCGAGGGCGTTCGCCAGCGCATAGCGGCCGCGGGCATCGTGGAAGCCGACGGCCGCGGGCGTGGGCGCCGTCGCCTGGAATCCCAGGGACGCGTGCACCGCCGGCGGATCGGCCTCGTCCAGCGGCATGGGCATCATCGCCGCCGCCGCGACCGTCACGGCAGCGAGTTTGGCGGGCAGGGCGAGTGTCGGCATGGCATCGACTCCGGTGAACGGATTTGTGTGTTTCTTCGGGTCGTAGGCTAGTCCGTTCGGCCGGGGCCGGAAGTGACTCCGATCACAAAGCCGGCGCCGCCGCACGGCGCGGAAGTCTTGTATGCCGGGGCGGCTTGGGGCATGGTTCGTGCTTCTTCCGAGACAGAGGCGGCACGGTTTCATGAGCAGCGACAGGCGGGTCTATCTTTACGACTCCACCCTGCGCGACGGCGCGCAGACGCATGGAGTGGATTTCAGCGCCGCCGACAAAAGGGCGATCGCGCGCGAACTGGACCGCCTGGGCATCGACTACATCGAAGGGGGATGGCCGGGCGCCAACCCCACCGACGACGCCTTCTACGCCGAGGCGCCGCGCCTGTCGGGGGCGCGGCTGACCGGCTTCGGCATGACCCGGCGCCCGGGGCGCAGCGCCGAGAACGACCCCGGCCTGCGAGCGCTGCTGGACTGCGGCGCGCCGGTGGTCACCCTGGTCGGCAAGACCTGGGATTTCCAGGTCGACGTGGCGCTGGGGATCGAACTGGAGGAGAACCTCGCCATGATCGCCGACAGCGTCGCCCTGGCGCGTCGGCACGCCGAGGAAGTGATCTTCGACGCCGAGCACTTCTTCGACGGCTATCACGCCAACCCCGATTATGCCCTGCGCTGCGTGCGCACCGCCCATGACGCCGGCGCGCGCTGGGTGGTGCTGTGCGACACCAACGGCGGGATGCTGCCCCACGACATCGAGGACATCGTAGCCGCCGTGTCGGTGCATGTGCCGGGCTCGCATCTGGGCATCCACTGCCACAACGACAGCGACAGCGCCGTCGCCAATTCGCTGGCGGCGGTGCGTGCCGGTGCCCGCCAGGTGCAGGGGACGCTGAACGGCCTCGGCGAGCGGTGCGGCAACGCCAATCTGGTGTCGGTGATTCCCAACCTGATGCTGAAGATGGGCTACGAGACGGGGGTGAGCAGCGAGCAGCTTGCGGCTCTGACCGATGTCTCGCGGGCGCTGGACCGGCGCCTCAACCGCGAATCGGACCCGCACGCGCCCTATGTCGGCGCCACCGCCTTCGCGCACAAGGGCGGCCTGCATGTCTCGGCGGTGGAGAAGGATCCGCGCTGTTACGAGCATGTGGCGCCGCAATCGGTGGGCAACCGGCGCCACATCGTGGTGTCGAACCAGGCCGGGCGCTCCAACATCCTCACCCGCTTTCGCGACCTGGGTATCGAGGTCGACCCCGCCGACCGCAAGGTGTCGCGCTTCGTCGAGCATGTGAAGGATCTGGAGCACGCCGGGCTGTCCTTCGCCCAGGCCGACGCCAGCTTCGAATTGCTGGCGCGCCGCTACCTGTTCGACGACATCAAGGAATATTTCACCATCGAGAAGTACCGGGTCATCGACGAGAAGCGCCTCAACGCCGTCGGCGAGTGGGTGACCCTGTCGGAGGCGATGCTGAAGGTGGTCGTCGAGGGGCAGGAGTTCATGTCGGTGGCCGAGGGCAACGGCCCCGTGCACGCCTTCGACGCCGCCCTGCGCAAGGTGCTGCGCCAAGCCTATCCGCAGCTTGAGGATCTGGAACTGGTGGACTACCGCGTCGGCATCATCGACACCGGCCACGGCTCGGGCTCGACGACGCGGGTGCTGATCGAAAGCACGGACGCCGACCACCCCAACTGGATCACCGTCGGCGCCTCGACCAATGTCATCGACGCCTCGCTGCAGGCGCTGACCGACAGCATCTATTACAAGCTCTGGCGCGACGCATAGCCAGCGGCGTTCGCGCCACCCGACGCCCCGGCGGCGCCCCTGGATGCCCGCCTGCGCGGGTCGTCTCCCCCCCGTCGTCATTCCCGCGAGGGCGGGAATCCAGTTCTCTGCCGACGCCCCGGTCGCGCCCTGGATGCCCGCCTGCGCGGGCATGACGGGGAGGGGATGGACGGGGTGACGGTTGTCGTCGGCGTCAGCTTCCGTTGTGGCGGGCGTTGGGGAAGAAAAGCCGCTCCCCCTCGACGGTGAAGCCGGCGATGGCCTCCTGGCCCTCCTCGGACACCAGCCAATCGATGAAGGCCTGCCCGGCCTCGGACTTGACGTGCGGGTGGCGGTCCTCGTCGACCAGGATGACGCCGTATTGGTTGAACAGCGCCTCGTCGCCCTCGGCCAGCAGCGCCAGATCCTGACGGTTCTTGAAGCTGAGCCAGGTGGCGCGGTCGGTCAGGGAATAGGCGTCCATCGCCGCCGCCAAATTCAGCGTCCGACCCATGCCCGAGCCGGTCTCGCGGTACCAGTCGCCGGACGCGGCCATGACGTCGACGCCCGCGGCGGCCCACAACTCGCGCTCCTTCTTGTGGGTGCCGGAATCGTCGCCGCGCGAGGCGAAGGTGGCGCCGACCTCGGCGATCCGCCGCAGCGCCTCGGTGGCGTCCGACAGGCCACGGATGTTGGCGGGGTCGCCGGCGGGGCCGACGATGACAAAATCGTTATACATCAGGTCCAGGCGTTCGACCCCGAAACCGTCGGCAACGAAAGCTTCCTCGGAGGCCTTGTGGTGGACCAGCAGCACGTCGGCGTCGCCGTTGCGGGCCAGCCGGATGGCCTGGCCGGTGCCGACGGCCACCACCCGCACCCCGATGCCGGTAATGTCCTGGAATTGCGGCAAAAGATGGTCGAACAGCCCCGAGGCGGCCGTCGACGTGGTGGAGGCGACGGTGATGAAGCGGTCCTGCGCCGCGGCCGGCAGCGCCGCCCACAGCCCCAGCACCAGCGCGCCCAGGAAACGCTTCACTTGCATCGGCCATTCCCTTTAAAGGTGTATCACGTTAGCGCGAAGGGCGGAGGCGTACAAGTGCGCCGGAGGGTGGTGGTTACGCGCCGCCAGCGCAGCGGATGCATGTGGGCACGGCCGGGTCGAGTTCCAGGCGCCGCAAGGCGATGTCCTCGCCGCAGCGCACGCAGCAGCCGTAATCGCCGGCCTCCATGCGGGCGAGGGCGGCGTCGATGCGGGCGATCCCGGCCTGGCGACGGCGCTGCGTCTCCACCGCCATCGCCTGCACCTGCATGGCGTCCATGCGCGACAGGCGCCCCTGCGTCGTCTGGTCCAACTCGACCGGACGGCGGTCCTGGGTGGTGGCCTCGGCCCCGGCGGCGAGTTCGCGGCGCCGGGCGAGGAGGAGGGTGCGGAAATGATCCTCGTCCATCGCCGCAGTCTATGCCGCGCGGCCGGGCGCGGTCCAGCCGCCGGCATGATCTATCCCTCTTGCCAAGGGGGGCGCCGGTGCCGATTCTGGCGCCATGAAGGCGGGCAACAAGACGGCCGGCGCCCGGCTGCGCATCGTCCTGGAACCGGACGTCGCCCTGGGGCCGGGCAAGGCCGACATTCTGGAAGGCATCCAGCGCACCGGCTCCATCGCCGCCGCCGGGCGCGGCATGGGCATGAGCTACAAGCGCGCCTGGCTGCTGGTCGAGACCATGAACGGCTGCTTCCGGGCGCCGCTGGTGGAAACCAGCCGCGGCGGCAGCGCCCGGGGCGGCGCCCGCCTGACCCCGGCGGGCGAGCGCGTGCTGGCCTGCTATCGCCGCATGGAGGCGCTGACGGCCGAGGCCATCGCCGCCGAGATGCAGGAACTCCGCGCCCTGCTGCGCGACGACGACGATGACGGCGGCGGCGATGACGACGCACGCGGGGGGAATTAACCGTTGAGGCACCGCCGCCCACTCGATATGTTCGACCATACATGTCGAAGAGGAGGCGGCGTGTCACCGCAGCCGTTCAGCCGGCGTTCCGTCCTGCGTGGTTTGGTGCTGGGCGCCGCGGCCCTGGCGACGCCCGCCCTGGCTGCGTCGGTCCGCGCGGCGGCGCCGGGCGGCGGCGATGACGGCGTTCCGCTGATCGCCGCCGCGTCCGACCTGCAATTCGCGCTGGAGGCCGTCGCCGCCGCCTTTCGGGCCGAAACCGGGTTGCCGGTGCGGCTGGTGTTCGGCTCGTCGGGCAATTTCGCCCGTCAGATCCGCCAGGGCGCGCCCTTCCAGATGTATCTGTCCGCCGACGAGCGTTACGTCCACGACCTTGCCCGCGACGGCCTCACCCGCGACGGCGGCGCCCTCTACGCCGAGGGGCGCATCGTCATCCTGGTGCCGCACGGCTCGGCGCTGCGGGCGGACGAACGGCTGGACGATCTGGCGGCGGCGCTTGACGACGGCCGCCTGCGCCGTTTCGCCATCGCCAATCCCGCCCACGCCCCCTATGGCCGCCGCGCCGAGGAGGCGCTGCGCCGCAAGGGCCTGTGGGAGCGCATCCAGCCGCGGCTGGTGTTCGGCGAGAACGTTTCGCAGGCGGCGCAATTCGCCACCTCGGGCAGCGCCCAGGGCGGCATCGTCGCCTATTCGTTGGCCACGGCGCCTCCGGTGGCGGCGCGGGGCACGTTCGCGCTGATCCCCGGCCACTGGCACGCGCCGCTGCGCCAGCGCATGGTGCTGCTGCCGTCGGCGGGCGCCACCGCCGAACGTTTCTACGACTTTGTGCAGGCGCCGCCGGCGCGCGCCGTCTTCCGCGATTTCGGCTTCGCCCTGCCGGGCGAGGCAAGCTGACGGCGCCGGGGCCGTGGGGGCGGCGATGGACTGGACGGCGTTGGGGCTGTCGCTGCGCTTGGCGGCGTTGACGGTGCTGTTGCTGCTGCCCATCGGGGTGCTGTCGGGGCGGCTGCTGGCCTATCGCGATTTCCGCGGCAAGGGGTTGGTCGAGGCGCTTGTGGCGCTGCCGCTGGTGCTGCCGCCGACGGTGTTCGGCTACTACCTGCTGGTCGCCTTCGGCGCCGCCTCGCCGCTGGGGCAGCTTTGGGAGGCCGCCTTCGGGCGCCAACTGGTGTTCGCCTTCGACGGGTTGTTGCTGGCGTCGCTGGTGTTCAACCTGCCCTTCGCGGTGCAGCCCATGCAGCGGGCCTTCGAGGCCATCGCGCCCGAGGTGCGCGAGGCGGCGGCCTGTTGCGGCATGGCGCCGTGGCGGGCGCTGTGGAAGGTGGAGCTGCCCCTGGCGTGGCCGGGCATCTTGACGGCGATGGTGCTGGCCTTTGCCCACACGCTGGGGGAGTTCGGCATCGTGCTGATGGTCGGCGGCTCCATCCCCGGCGAGACCCGCACCGTCGCCATCGCCATCTATGACCGCGTGCAGGCCTTCGACGATGCGGCGGCGGGGCAGATGTCGGCGCTGCTGCTGGCGATCTCGCTGGCGACCATCGCGCTGACCTTCGCCTTTTCGCGCCGCGTCGGCCGGCGGCTGGGATAGGCGCGATGGCGGGGCTGCGGGTCGAGGTGGCGCAGGACGGGCCGATACCACTGGCGGCGGCGTTCTCATGCGCGCCGGGCGAGGTGCTGGCCCTGGTGGGGCCGTCGGGC
>JAWLGJ010000094.1:0-3763 GCA_041685145.1 Magnetospirillaceae bacterium
TCCGAGTCCGGCGCGCGTGCGCTATCTGGTCGCCAGCTCGCGCGGGCTGCCAGCGTCGTGATGCTGGCCTATCTCGCCAGCGGCGTGCTGGGCATCGTCCGCCAGTCCGCCATCAACGCGGCGTTCGGCGCGGATGTCGAGTTGGACGCGTTCATGGCCGCGCACGGGATCCAGTACGCTGGCATGAGCCTGCTCGGGCGGCACCCGTCGGCGGGCCCTGGCCCGCCGGCCGGTCCCTTTTATTCTGGGAGGAGCACGAACAATGCCCAGCGCGATTCACCGAACCCTTCTCGCCGCCGCTCTGGCCGGCGCCGTCGGTTCGTTCGCCACCGGGGCCGCGGCCGGCGAGCCGGACGCCAACCCCGTCTTCGCCGCCCTGGCGCCGGTGGACGCGGCGCGGCTCGAGGGCACCCGCGGCCGCGGCGTCGTGCAGGAAAGCACCTTCACCGCCTCGGCCACCGACACCAACATCACCGCCGGCGACAACAGCATCGCCGCGGGGGCTTTTTCCGACTCGCAGGTGTTCGCCGCCGTGGTGCAGAACACCGGCAGCTTCGTCAGCGTGCAGAATCTGATGACCGTCAACGTCAACATTTCCGATTAGGCGGGGGCGCAGGCATGATCGGCATGGCGCGCACTATCCGACGGGCGGCGGTGCTGGCCGCCGCCCTGGTGGCGGCGGGCGCCGACGGCGTCCAGTCCCGTGGCCTCGACGTCGCGGACAAGGCCGGCGCCTATCGCGTCACCGTGCGCACTTTCCTGGACATGAAGTTCAACCGCACCGTCCGCCAGGAGGCGGATTTCTCCTGCGGCGCGGCCGCTATTGCCACCCTGCTCACCTATCACTACGGCGCCCCCACCGGCGAGCGCGAGGTCATGGAGGCGATGCTCGCCCGTGGCGACGCCGCCCGCATCGCCCGCGAGGGCTTCTCGCTGGCGCACATGCAGGACTATCTCGCCAGCCGCGGCTACCGCGCCGGCGGCTTTCAGGCGCCGCTGGAGACGCTGGCCAAGGCGGGGGTGCCGGGCATCGTGCTGGTCAACGCCGACGGCTACATGCACTTCGTCGTCGTCAAGGGCCTGTCCGACCATCACGTCCTGGTCGGCGATCCGGCGCTGGGGGCGAAGATTCTGCCACGCGAGGAGTTCGAGCGCATGTGGACCGGCGTGCTGTTCGTGATCGTCAATCACGACGGCCAGGGGCGCCGGTACTTCAACCACCCCGAGGAGTGGGCCTCCTGGACGGTGCGGCCCAAGACCTTCACCCATGACGGCACCCAACTGCGCGAGGATCTGGCTTCCTTCCTGCTGACCATGTCGCGCCCGGCGACCAGTTTCTTCGTCAGCCAGGGCGGGCCCAACATCCTGCAACAACTGTTCTGAGAGAGGCGAGGGCACCACCATGAGAACAGCGCGTCGTCGCAACCTCCCGCCGGCCGCCGGGCTCGCCTGCGGCCTGCTCCTGGCCGCGCCCGCGCCGGCGGCGGCGGCCGAGCCCATTCCGCCCGTTCCGCCGCCATCGGCCGCCGACCTGCCGCCGGTCGCCGAGGTGCTGGCCGCCAGCGCCGAACGCCGCCTGCCGCGCGAGGAGATTCGGCGCCTGCGCGGCGGCTTCCTGCTGGCGTCCTCGGTGGCGATGGACCTGAACGTCGACTTCGCCGCCAGCGTCAACGGCTCGCTGCTGGACATCGCCGACTATCC
Source organism: Magnetospirillaceae bacterium (assembly GCA_041685145.1). Taxonomy (GTDB): domain Bacteria; phylum Pseudomonadota; class Alphaproteobacteria; order Rhodospirillales; family Magnetospirillaceae; genus JAWLGJ01. The sequence goes on from JAWLGJ010000094.1 coordinate 1,702, forward strand.
CAGCGGCTATTCGGGCATCATGCTGGGGGTGGTGGACGGCACCGCCCAGATCGTCGGCACCAACGACTTCCAGGGGGTCATCAGCAACATTCAAAACAGCCTGAACTTCCAGGACATCCAGACCCTGACCCGCCTGGACGTGGACCTGTCGGGCAGTCTCGCCGCCTTCCGCGCCGGCACCCTGACCTCCGAAATCAGCTATCTGCGGGCCTCGGGGCTTTAGGCCGCCCGACTCTTGACCCGCGCCGGCGTGGGGGCGACGGCTAGCGCCGGGGCGTTGGTGGGGGTTCCTCTTGGGACAGACTAGAAAAGCTCGATGTCGGCCTGGGGCGCCTGTTGGGGCGTGGCTTCCGAGCCACGCTCCAAGGTGGTGGAGTGGACCTGTCGCTGGCGTTCCATGACGTAGCGGTTCTTGGCTTGCTGGAGCTCCTCGGCGACCGCGGGCGTGAAGGGGCGGCCGGGGCGGACCAGCGCCTCGCCCCATTCCCGGCACCTCTCGCCGGTCCAGTCGAGGCATTGCGTAACCTGTTCGAGCTGCTGGCGGACGATGTCCTGGAACTGGATGCCGGCCATGATCTCCATCAGCAAATTCGCGATGGCGCGGCTTTCGGAATCCGCGGCGGTGATGACGTCGCGCTGGTGGCTGGTCAACTCCTCATAGCCGTCGGTGGCGTGCTTGAGCTTGTCGGCGAAGCCGCCGAGAAGCCGTTGCTCCTCCTCGCTCTGGCGGGCCTTGTCCTCCAGGGTCTGCCGGATGTTGGTCTCCAGGTGCGATAGGCCGGTGCGGATTCGCCCCGCCGCCGCCGAGGACTGCTGCGAGAGCTGGCGGATCTCGTCGGCGACCACCGCGAAGCCGTGGCCGCTCTCCCCGGCGCGGACCGCCTCGATGGCGGCGTTGAGCGCCAGCAGGTTGGTCTGCGCGGCAATGCCTTCGATGGTTTGGAGGATGCCCTCGAATCTGGCCGTTTCCTCGACGATCCGTCGGAACTGGCTCAGGTCGTCCTCCAGCGTGACTAGGCGCTCCTGGACGTAACGGTCCATCTCGTAGATGAAGGCGTGGTTTTCGCGGACGTGGTCCTCCATCTGGCGGATGAGATCCTCGCTGGCCTGGCCGGAGCGGCCAAGCAAGCCGACGAGGTCGCTGGTGCGGCGGTCGAGTTGCTTCAGGCCCTTGAGGATGCCGGTGGCGGCCTCCTCGGTAAAGTCGACGGCACTGTCGATCTGGTTGCGCAACAGGGTTGCAAAGGCGGCGAGGTCGCGCACGTCTTGGGCGATCGTCTCCGAGCGGCGGTCGCGCAGGGTGATGTGGTCGCGCAGTACCTCGCGCTCCTCCAGCACGAAGTCCAGATCCTTGCCGCGCCATTGCGCGCCGTCGTGGTCAAGGGTGTCGGACGGCACCACCACCGGCTGCTGCGCCAGGGGCCCATAGGCCAGCGTGGTCCCGGTGATCGCAAGATAAGCCAGGGCAAGGCACAGCACCGCGCCAAACGCGTCGACCAGCGGCTGCGACAGGCCCAGGGTGGCGCCCAGGCGGTGGAAGTCGTCCTGGAGCAGCAGGACGCTGGTGAACGCCGAGAGGAGGACGACGCCCACCACGCCGGCGTGGAAAAGCAGGAATCGCTTCTTGAGGCGCTGCGGAAACGGCATGTGCGGTCTAGGCCCCCGGAATCACCTTGCCGACCACGGCAAGGAGTTGGTCCGGCGGCACCGGCTTGACGAGCCAGCCCGTCGCCCCGGCGGACCGCGCCTCCTGGCGCTTGTCCTGCTGCGATTCGGTGGTGAGCACCAGCATGGGCGTGAAGCGGCAGCTTTTTTCCTGGCGCGCGGCGCGGATGAACTCGACGCCGTTCATCCCCGGCATGTGGTAGTCGGTGATGATCAGCTTGAAGCTGGCGCCTCCGCGCAGCTTCGCCATCGCCGCCTCGGCGTTGGGGGCGGTGTCGACCCGGTGGCCCGCCTTTTCCAGCACCCCCGACATGCTGGCGAGAATGGTGGTGGAGTCGTCGACAAGCAGAATGTTCGCCATGTGAAGTTCTCCCTGGCTGTTCCGGCCTAGGCGGCG
>JAWLGJ010000048.1:0-21094 GCA_041685145.1 Magnetospirillaceae bacterium
CCGAGCATGTCGCCGCGCATTGCGACGTCGCGGCGCTGACCGCCCTGGCGCGGCCGTCGCAACTGGCGGCGCCGTCGGCGCCGGCGGCGCCGCTGCCGCCGCCGGGCCAGCGCATCGCCGTCGCCCAGGACGTCGCCTTCGCCTTCATGTATCCGCTGGTGGTGGCGGGATGGCGCCGGGCCGGGGCCGAGGTGACGCCGTTCTCGCCGCTGGCCGACGAGGCGCCCCCCGCCGACGCCGACGCCGTGTGGCTGCCGGGCGGCTATCCCGAACTGCACGCCGCGCGCCTGGCGGCGGCGACAACCTTCCTGGCCGGGCTGCGCGCGGCGGCGGCGCGCGGCGCCGCCGTCATCGGCGAGTGCGGCGGCTATATGGTGCTGGGGCGCGGGCTGGTCGACCGCGACGGCCGCCGCCACGGCATGGCCGGGCTGCTGCCGGTGGAAACCAGCTTCGCGCGCCCGCGCCTGCATCTGGGCTATCGCCGCGCCACCCTGGCCGCCGCCGGGCCCCTGGGGGCGGCGGGGGCGGGCTTCCGGGGCCACGAGTTCCATTACGCCAACGAAACAGTACGGGAGGCGGGCGCGCCCGCCGCCTTCGCCCTCGCCGACGCCGCCGGGCGGCCGCTGGGCGATGCCGGCGCCGCCGTCGGCCGGGTCTGCGGCTCCTTCCTGCATCTGGGCGACCGCGCCGCCAATCGATGGCCGTCAAGGGCCGCGCCGCCACGAGGCGGCAGGCTGGGGAACGCGATCAGAAAGGGGGAGACATGACGGCACGCACGATGGCGGCGGGGCTGGCCCTGGTGCTGGCCCTGGCGGCGGCCCCGGTACAGGCGCAGCCGGCGCACGGCGACGCGCAACGGCTGGAGGCGCTGACGGCGCTGGCGCGCGAGAACGGGGTGGCGCTGTACTGCCGCCACCTCGACCACGTCCAGGACGTCAAGGCGGCGGTGACGGCGGTGGTGCCGCCGCTGCCCGCCTATGGCGCCGCCTTCGAGCGCGGCACCGACCGCGGCTTCCTCGACGCCGGCGGCGGCCGGCTGTCGTGTCCCGACCGCGCCGGCATGGCCGCCCGCGTCGAGGCGGCGGTGCACCGGCTGCAAAAAGCCTTTGCGGATCAATAGCCTAAGGCGCCGGGCGGCATATTAGCGAAGTCTTTTTGTTGAGTATCCGGGATAACCCATACTATCGTATGAATTCCTGCGAATGGGGTATGGAGACTGGATGCTCTACCACCTTCATGAGTGGCACCACGCCGCCATGACGCCTTTCCGCCTGATGGCGGAGACGATGCGCCAGGTCTACACCCATCCGTGGCTGCCGGTGTCCTACACCAGCGTCGGGCGGACGATGGCGGCCGGGGCGGAACTGCTGGAGCGCACCACCCGCCGCTACGCCAAGCCCCGCTTCGGGTTGCAGACGACGCTGGTGGCGGGCCGCGAGGTGGCGGTGCACGAGGAGGTGGTGGCCGACACGCCCTTCTGCCGCCTGCTGCATTTCCGCCGCGACACGGCGGCCAGGCAGCCGCGTGTGCTGCTGGTGGCGCCGCTGTCGGGCCACTACGCCACCCTGCTGCGCGGCACCGTGGAGGGGCTGCTCCCCGACCACGAGGTCTATATCACCGACTGGATCAACGCCCGCGACGTGCCGCTGACGGCGGGGCCGTTCGACCTCGACGACTACATCGACCTCGTCATCGACTTCCTGCGCCTGCTGGGCCCCGACGTGCACGTCATCGGCGTCTGCCAACCGTCGGTGCCGGTCCTGGCGGCGGTGGCGCAGATGGCCGCCGACGACGACCCGGCGCAGCCGCGCTCGATGACGCTGATGGGCGGGCCGGTCGACACCCGCGTCAACCCCACCGAGGTCAACCACTTCGCCAAGCGCCACGGCCTCAAATGGTTCGAGCGCAACGTCGTCCACGGCGTGCCGATGACCCATCCCGGCGCCGGGCGGCGGGTGTATCCGGGCTTTTTGCAGCTCACCGGCTTTTTGAGCATGAACCTCGAACGCCACGTCGACGCCCATATGAAGATGTTTCAGCACCTGGTGCGCGGCGACGGCGACAGCGCCGCCCAGCACCGCGCCTTCTACGACGAATACATGTCGGTGATGGACCTGCCGGCGGAATACTACCTGGAGACCATCCGCGCCGTGTTCCACGAGCATCGCCTGCCGCGCGGGCGCTTCTACCATCGCGGCCGGCGCGTCGACCCCGGCCGCATCCGCCGCACGGCGCTGATGACGGTGGAGGGCGAGCGCGACGACATTTCCGGCCCCGGCCAGACCCTGGCGGCGCACGCGCTTTGCCGCGGCCTTGCCGAGGACATGCGCCGCCATCATCTGCAGCCCAAGGTCGGCCATTACGGCATCTTCAACGGCCGCCGCTGGCGCGAGGAGATTCTGCCCCATGTCCGCGACTTCATCCGCGCCCACGACCGCGGCGTTCTGGCGGCATCGGCCCCTGGCGGAGTTGAGCGCGCACGAGTGGGAGGCGTTGTGCGACGGCTGCGGACGGTGCTGCCTCCACAAGCTTGAGGACGCCGACACCGGCGCCATCCACCACACCGACGTCGCCTGCCGGCTGCTGGACCTGGGAAGCTGCCGCTGCTCGCGCTACGCCGACCGCCACCGCCTGGTGCCCGACTGCCTGCGGCTGGAACCGGACCGGGTGGCGACGCTGTCCTGGCTGCCGACCACCTGCGCCTATCGGCTGGTGGCCGAGGGCCGCGACCTGCCCTGGTGGCACCCGCTGGTGTCCGGCGACCCCGAAAGCGTCCACCGCGCGGGGGTGTCGGTGCGCGGGCGCGCCGTCAGCGAACGCCGCGCCGGCGACCTTGAGGACCACATCGTCGATTGGCCCGCCTGAGGCGGCCCCCGAAAGCGTGCGCGGCTTGCCCACGCCGTCGCGTCGGGGTATTGGAGCCGGTATGGCTCCCGCCCATCGCCCCCTTTCCCTTGCCGTCGACGGCATCCTGCTGCCCCTGCGCCTGCGCCGCAGCGCGCGGGCGCGGCGGATGACCCTGCGGCTGACCCCGAACGGGCAGGGCGCGGTGGTGGTGGCGCCGCCGGGGGTGCCCGAGGGCGCCGTGCTGCGCTTCGCCGCCGACAACCGCGCCTGGCTGGGGGCGCGCCTGGCGGCGCTGCCGCCGCGCGTGCCGCTGCTGCCGGGCGCCGAGGTGCCGTTGCTGGGGGTGCCCCATCGGCTCGCCCATCGGCCGGAGGAACGCCGCGGCGTGTGGGCGGAGGCGGGCGAGATCCGCGTCTGCGGCCAAGGGGAGCATTTTTCCCGCCGCGTCGCCGACTGGTTGCGCGCCGAGGCCGGCCGCGCCATCCGGCCGCGCGCCGACGATGCCGCCCGCCGCCTGGGGCGGCGGATGGCGCGCCTGCGCATCGGCGATCCCCGCTCGCGCTGGGGAAGCTGCACCGCCGCCGGTAACCTCGCCTTTTCCTGGCGGCTGGTGCTGGCGCCGCCGGCGGTGCTGGACTACGTCGTCGCCCACGAGGCGGCGCATCTGGTGGCGATGAATCACGGCCCCGCCTTCTGGGCGACGGTCGAGGCGCTGGTGGGCGACTGGCGCGCGGCGCGGGCCTGGCTGCGCCGCCACGGGCCGGGGTTGCACCGTTATGGCTGAGCCCAAGGGATCCGGCGACGGCACGCCGCCGCCGTCGCTGGTGCTGGCGGTGCTGCTGACCGGGCTGGTGTCCTTCGGCCCGGTGTCGACGGACCTCTACCTGCCCTCGCTGCCCGCCTTGACGCGGGTGTTCGGCGCCGACGTGGCGATGGTGCAGCTCACCCTCAGCGTCTTCATCGCCGGCTTCGCGGTGGCGCAGCTCGTCTATGGGCCGCTGTCCGACCGCTACGGCCGCCGCCCGGTGCTGATCGGCGGCATCCTCGTCTATGTGGGCGGCAGCCTGCTGTGCCTGTTCGCCCCCAGCATCGAGGCCCTGATCGCCGGGCGCTTCCTGCAAGCCCTGGGCGCGTGCAGCGGCCCGGTGGTGGGCCGCGCGGTGGTGCGCGACGTCTGGCCCCCCCGACAGGCGGCGCGGGTGCTGTCCTACATGGCCTCGGCGATGGCCCTGGCGCCGATGGCGGCGCCGATCCTGGGCGGCTGGGCCTTCAGCCTGTGGGGCTGGCGGTCGAATTTCGTCATCCTGGTGGTGTTCGGGCTGGTGTTGCTGCTCGGCGTGCTGCGGCTGCTGGCCGAGACCAACCGCCACCGCGACCCGTTGGCGCTGCGGCCGGCGCGGATGCTGCGGACCTATGGGCTGCTGCTGCGCGACCGCCGCTTCCTCGGCCATGTCCTCACCCTGTCGCTGGCCTTCTCGGGGCTGTTCGCCTTCATCTCGGGCTCGTCCTTCGTGCTCATCGAGGTTTTGGGGCTGGCGCCCCGGCATTTCGGCTTCGCCTTTGCGGCCGTGGTGTTTGGTTACGTCACCGGAACATTCATATCGGGGCGCCTGTCGGAGCGGGTCGGCGTCGACGCGCTGCTGACGGCGGGCACGACGATGGGGGTGGCGGCGGCCTTGCTGCTGGCGGGGTTGGCCTGGGCCGAGGTGCACACCCTGGCGGCGGCGGTGGCGCCGATGAGCCTCTATTTCGTCTCGGTGGGGCTGGTGCTGCCCAACGCCACCGCCGCCGCGCTGATGCCGTTCCCGCGCAACGCCGGGGTGGCCTCGGCGCTGATGGGCTTCGTGCAGATGGCCACCGGCGCGACGGTGGGGGCGGCGGTGGGCTGGCTGCACGACGGCACGCCGCTGCCGATGGCCGCGGTCATCCTCGCCTCGGCCCTCGCCGCCTTCGTCGCCCACCGGGGGCTGACGGCGCGCGGCTAGCCGCGCCCCCCAGCCAGCGCAGCACGTTGTTCCAGGCGTCGTCGTCCGCCGAGCCCGGCGCGTCGCCGCCCCCGCCGGGCAGCGGCCTCGGCGCCCGGCCGTCGTGGGCCGCCACCATGACCTCGCGCCAGATCGTCGCCGGCAGTCCGCCGCCGGTGACGCCGCGCATGGGCTTGCCGCGGTCGTTGCCCAGCCAGACGGCGGCGACGTAGTCGGCGGTGTAGCCCACGAACCAGGCGTCGCGGTGGTCCTGGGTGGTGCCGGTCTTGCCGGCGGCGGGACGCTCGCCGAGGGCGGCGCGGCGGCCGGTGCCGTGCTCGACGGCGCCGCGCAGCATGGCGTTGATGGCGCCCACCACCTCGGGGGCCAGCACCGCCGGCGCGCCGGACCCCCGGCGGCGATAGAGGGCGCGGCCGTCGCCGCCGTCGATGCCGGTGATGCCGTGGGCCCAGGCGGCGGCGCCGCCATTGGCGAAGGCGGCGTAGGCCGCCGCCAGTTCCAGCGGCGACACCTCCGCCGTGCCCAGCGCCAGCGAGGGATGGTCGGGCAGCGGCGCCGTCAGCCCCAGGCGCCGCGCCACGCCGATCACCCGCTGCCGGCCGAGGCGCTCGCTCAGGCGCACCGCGACCGTGTTGAGCGAGGCGGCGAGCGCCTCGCGCAGGGTGACGGGCCCGCGGTGGCGGCCGTCGAAATTGGATGGCGTCCAGGCGCCGACGCTGACGGGGGCGTCCTCGACGACGTCGCCGGGGCGCAATCCCGCCTCCAGCGCCGCCACATAGACGAAGGGCTTGAAGGCCGATCCCGGCTGCCGGCGGGCCTGTACGGCGCGGTTGAACTGGCTGCGGGCATAGCTGCGCCCGCCCACCATCGCGCGCACCGCCCCATCGGGCGACAGCACCACCACGGCGCCCTCGTCGGCCCCCGCCGCCGCGCCCGGCCCCGCCAGCGCCCGCGCCAGCGCCGCCTCCGCCGCCCGCTGCACCGCGAGGTCGAGGGTGGTGCGCACCACCAGGTCGGTGTCGCGGCGGCCGCCGTAGGAGGGAAGCTGGTCCAGCAGCCAGACGGTGAAGTAGTGGGCGCCGCCGGCCGGCGGCCGCAGCGGCCCCGGCCCCTGGGCGCGGGCCGCGTCCGCCGCCGCCGCGTCGACGAAGCCGGCCTCGACCATCGCCGCCAGCACCACCTCGGCGCGGCGGCGGGCGGCGGCGGGGTCGGCGAGGGGGTTGTAGCGCGACGGCGCCTTGGGCAGGCCGGCGATCATCGCCGCCTGGTAAAGGGTCAGCGACGCCGCCGAGACGCCGAAATAGCGCCGCGCCGCCGCCTCGACGCCATAGCTGCCGGCCCCGAGATAGACCCGGTTCAGGTACAGGGCCAGGATCTGCTCCTTGCTGAAGCGGCGCTCCAGCCACAGCGCCAACAGCAGTTCCTGCACCTTGCGCTTCAGGGTCCGCTCGGGGGTGAGGAACAGGTTCTTGGCGAGCTGCTGGGTGATGGTGCTGCCGCCCTGCACGACGCGGCCGGCGCGCAGATTGCGCAGCGCCGCCCGGGCGATGCCAATCGGATCGACGCCGAAATGATCATGAAAGCGGCGGTCCTCCACCGCCAGCACCGCCTGCGGCAAGGCCGGCGCCACGTCGTCCAGCGTCACCGCCGCCCCGTGCACCTCGCCATAGGCGGCGATGGTGCGGCCGTGGACGTCCAGGAAGGTGATCCCCGGCCGCCGGGTGGTCGCCACCAGGCCGTCGACGTCGGGAAGGTCGAGGGCGTAGTAGCCGACGACCCCGGCGCCGAGAATCATCAACCATACCGCGATCGTGGCCGCCCAAACTAAAACGCGGCGCGACCAGGACCGCCCGCCAGCATTCGGCGCCGCCGTGCGCCGCCGCGACGTGCGGGGCGGCTGTCGCCGACCGCCGGAGGCCTTGGCGGGCGCCGTTTTCCGCCGCCGCGGCACCGCCTCGCCGCCCCGCCGCGGCCGGCCATTATTGCTCTTGTCATCCCGCATCCGGATGTCGTTTTGGCATTTTGGCTTGCATACGGCAAGCTTACATGGCAGTGTCTGATCATTCGCAGGTCTTGCGGTTGTTGGCCTGCACACCTACTACCTGTCGTGTCGGAAGGCCGAGGATGGACACCCTCATCGTCACGCTTCCCGAAGATCTCCGCCGTCGTCTCGAAGCTCTCGCCGCCCGCACCGGGCGCGGGCTCGGCGACTGCCTGGAGCAGGCCGTCTACGAGTTCGTCGAGAACTGGGAGGCGCATCTCGACGATGTCGGCCGCATGGAAGAGGGCGAGGAACGGCCCTTACTGACCGCCGCCAATTTCTGACGATTCCCGACCACAACTTTCGCGTGAGTGAGGCCGGGCCGCATCTGCTGTTCTGCGGCGACCCCCACGGCGATTTCACCGCTCTGCGCCGGGCGGTGGCGCGGGCGCGGCCCGCCGCCGTCGTGCTGCTGGGCGATCTCGACCTGGAGCGCCCGGCGGCCGAGGAATTCGCCGACGTCATCGCCGCCGGCATCGCCGTGCTGTGGGTGCCGGGCAACCACGATGCCCAGGCGACGCGCTGGCACCACCATCTGATCGCCGGCGGGCTGGGAGCGGGGGCGCTGCACGGGCGGGTGCTGTCGGTGGGCGGCGCGCGGCTGGCGGGGCTGGGCGGCATCTTCATGGAGGCAGTGTGGCGCCCCGGCGCCGCCCCCGGGCGGCCGCCCTGGCGCACGGCGGCGGAGTGGCTGGCCGCGCATCCGGAGCACGACACGCTGCCGGGGCTGCTGCGCGGCGCCATCTGGCCGGCCGATTACGACCGCGTCGCCGCGCTGGCCGCCGACATCCTCGTCTGCCATGACGCCCCAGCCAGCCACCGCAAGGAATATGGCGCACTCGACGCCCTGGCCGCCGCCGTGGGCGCGCGGCTGATCGTCCACGGCCACCACCACGAGTCCTATGCGGCCACGCTGGGCAATGGCGTGCGGGCGGTGGGGGTGGCCAACCGCGCCACCTGGCGCCTGCCGCTGGCGGACGCCGTCACGCCGGCGCCAGACACGCCGCCAGATCGGCCGCCAGTTCCCGCATCAGGGTGACGTAGAGCCCCGGCCCCGGTTGCAGGCGCGCCCCCAGCGGGTCCAGGGTGCCGGAGCGGGCGCCGGTGCCCTCGACGACGGTGGCCACCAGCGCCGGTTCGAACTGCGGCTCGGCAAAGACGCAGACCGCGCCCTGCTCGGCGATGCGCCGGCGCAGGTCGGTCAGGCTGCGGATGCCGGGCCGGCGCTCGGGGTCCACCGCCACCGCGCCCACCGCCCGCAGGCCGAAACGGCGTTCGAAATACTGGAAACCGTCGTGGAAGACGACGAAGGGCACCCCCGCCAGCGGGCGCAGCCGCGCCGTCAGCTCCGCCTCCAGCGCCGCCAGCCGCGCGTCGAGGGCGGCGGCGTTGGCGGCGTAGCGCCCCGCATTGGCGGGGTCGGCCTCGGCCAGCGCCGCCGCCATCGCGCGCGCCCAGGCGCGGGCATTGGCCGGGTCCAGCCACATATGCGGGTCCAGCCCGTGGTCCTCGTGCCCTTGGTTCTCGTGCCCGTCGTCCCCGTTCTCGTGGCCGTGACCGTCGTCGGCCGGCCAGGCGCCGCCGGCACGCGCCGCCAGCCGCCGCACGCCGTCGGCCTCGGCCAGAACGACGACTTGCGCCGCCGTCGCCAGCCCGCGCAGCGGCTGGTTCAGGAAGGTCTCCAGATTGTCGGCGACCCGGAAGACCAGCTCCGCCTGGCGCAGCGCCGCCGCCTGCGAGGGCGCGAGGGCGAAGGCGTGCGGCGAGGCGCCGGGCGGCAGCAGCAGCGTCGGCGCCGCCACCCCCTCCATCACCGCCGCCAGCAGCGCGTGTACCGGCGCAATCGAGGCCACCGCCTTGGGCGGCGCGGCGGCGGCGCCCGGCGACCACGCCAGCGACAGCAGCGCCACAACGGCGGCAACACGGCGTAGGCGCATGATGGTCTCCCCATTCGGCGTTGCCCGGCGGCGGCAAATGTTACAGTATAACGTAACCAGCGCAAGCCGCGGAGAAGCAGCCTTGACCGTTCTTTCGCCCACCGGCCCCTGCGGCGGCCGCCACGAGCGCTGCGTCGAGGCCGCCCTGGCCCGTGCCCAGGAGGTGTGCCGCCGCCGCGGCCTGCGCCTGACGCCCATCCGCCGCCGCGTCCTGCAACTGGTCTGGGAGGACCACCGGCCGGTGGGCGCCTATGACCTGCTCGACCGCCTGCGCGCCGAGGGCTGGGGCTCGGCGCCGCCGCTGGTCTATCGGGCGCTCTCCTTCCTGGCGGCGCAGGGGCTGGTGCACCGGCTGTCCAGCGTCAACGCCTTCGTCGGCTGCCCGCGCGGCGGCGAGCGCCACGGCGCCCAGTTCCTGATCTGCGGCGACTGCGGCGGCGTCGAGGAGATCGTCGACCGCCGCCTCGACGATGGCATCGCGGCGGCGGCGGCGGCGCGGGGATTCGTTGTCGCGGCGCCGATGGTCGAGATCGCCGGGAGCTGCGCCCGCTGCGCGGCGGCGGCATGAACGCCGCGCTCATCGAGGCCAGCGGCCTGGGCTGGCGCCGCGGCGGGCGGGAGATCCTCGCCGACGTCGACCTTCGCGTCGAGGCGGGCCGCATCCTGACCATCGTCGGCCCCAACGGCGCCGGCAAGACCACCCTGCTGCGGCTGCTGATGGGCCTGCAAAAACCCACCGCCGGGCGGGTGCGCCGGGTGCCGGGGCTGACCGTCGGCTATGTGCCGCAGAGCTTTTCCGTCGATCCCATCATGCCGCTCCCGGTGTGGCGCCTGATGGGCCTGACGCGGCCGGCGGCCCGCGACGCCATTGCCGCCGCCCTGGCCGAGGTCGGCGCCGAGGCGCTGATCGACGCCGATGTCGGCACGCTGTCCGGCGGCGAACAGCGCCGCGTGCTGCTGGCCCGCGCCATCCTGCGCCGGCCGCGGGTGCTGTTCCTGGACGAGCCCACCCAGGGCGTCGACTTCGCCGGCGAGATCGCCCTCTACCGCCTCATCGCCGCCCTCAGGGAGCGGCTGGACTGCGCCGTGGTGATGGTGTCGCACGACCTGCATGTGGTGATGGCCGCCACCGACCAGGTGATCTGCCTCGACGGCCGCGTCTGTTGCGCCGGCCGCCCCGAGGCGGTGCGCGAGGATCCGAACTATCGCCGCCTGTTCGGCCGCGCCGCCGCCGATGTCGCCCTCTACCACCACGACCATCCGCACACCCACGGCCCCGAGGGCGCGGCCTGCCCGCTGCCGCCGTTCGGCGGCGCCGCCGGCGAGCGCTGACGCCGTGGACATCCTGTTGCAGGATTTCGTGCTGCGCGCCCTGGCGGCGGGCCTGGGGGTGGCGGCGGTGGCGGGGCCGCTGGGCTGCCTGGTGGTGTGGCGGCGGATGGCCTATTTCGGCGACACCATGGCCCATGCCGCGCTGCTGGGCGTCGCGCTCGGCCTGCTGGCGGGGGTGCCGCTGCCGCTGGGAGTGCTGGCGGTGGGGGCGGTGGTGGCGCTGATGATGGCGGCGCTGATGGCACAGGGGCGCTGGGGCTCGGACACGCTGTTGGGCATTTTTTCCCATACCGCCCTGGCCCTGGGTTTGGTGGCGCTGGGTCTGATGGCCGAGGTCCGCGTCGACCTGCTGGGCTATCTATTCGGCGACATCCTTGCCGTCACCCCGGCGCGGCTGGGGTGGATCTATGCCGGCGGCGGCGCGGTGCTGGCGGTGCTGCTGCTGCTGTGGCGGCCGCTGGTCGCCGCCACCGTCGCCCCCGACCTCGCCCAGGCCGAGGGCGTGCCGGTGGCGGCGCTGCGGGTGGTGTTCATGCTGCTTATCGCCGTGGTGGTGGCGGTGGCGATGCAGATCGTCGGCGTGCTGCTGATCACGGCGCTGCTCATCATTCCGGCGGCGGCGGCCCGCGGCCTGGCGCGCGGTCCCGAGGCGATGGCGCTGCTGGCGGCGCTGCTGGGGGCGGTGGCGGTGGCGGCGGGCATCGCCGCCTCGGCGCTGCTCGACACCCCCACGGGGCCGTCGATCGTCGTTGCCGCCGGGGCTCTGTTCGTCCTCGGCCTGGCGGCGCCCCCCCTGCGGGACGTGCTGCTGCGCCGCGACTGAGGCCCGCGCAGGGGCGCATCGCCGCGCCCCCTGTTCCTTTGCGCGCCGCGACCGTATGATCGGGCCATGACCCGCGACGCCGCACCGCCCGACCTTTCGCGCCTGCTGGACGCGCCGCCGCCGCCGCCCACCGGCGGGCGCCGCCTGTTGGCGGGCGCCGCCGGCGGGCTGCTGCTGGTGGTGCTGGCGGCGGCGCTGGCGCTGGCGGTGGCCCTGGAGCAACGCCGCGCCGAGCGCCTGGCGGCGGTGGAGCAGCGCCAGCAGGCCCTGGCGCAGGCCCTGGCGCGGGCGGTGGCGGATTGGCTGGACGACGCGCTGCCGGGAGGCCTTGTTGCCGAAGCCGTCGCCCTCGGCCCGGTGCGGGCGGGCGCGGACGGCCTGCGCCTGGAGGCGGTGCCGGCGGCGGGCGCCGAGGGGAACGCGCGCACGCGGACGGTGGCGGTGGGCGCGGGGCTGCAGGCGGTGCTGGCCCCCGGCGCCCTGGCCCAGCCCGGCGAGCGGGCCCGGCTGGTGCAGACGGTGGACGGGCGCGTGCAGGAGATTCGCGCCGACGAGGGCCGGCTGGTGACGCTGCGGGGGCTTGACGGCCGCGACGTGCCGTTCGCGATGCGTGGCGCGGTGCGGGGCGAGGGGCCGGTGTTCTCGCTCGGCGTCGCGGTGCCGGGGACCGACTGGCTGGTGGTGCAGGAGATCGACGCCGGCGCCGCCCTGGCGCCGGTGGCCGCCTTCCGCCGCGCCGCCGTCGGCGGCACCGCCCTGGGGGCGCTGCTTCTGGCGGCGGGGGTCGGCGCCTATTGGTGGCAGCGGTACAGCGAGCACAACCGCCGCCTCGCCGAGCATTACCGCGACCTGGCGGCGCGCGTCGATGCCCAGCGGCAGGTGTTCGACGGCATCAACAACGCCGTGCGCGAGCATATCGGCCTCAAGGGGCCCGATGGCCGCTACCATTACGTCAACCCGGCCTTCGCCGCCGCCCTGGGGCGGCCGGCGGCCGAGGTGCTCGGCCTCGACGACGCCGCCATTTTCGGCGCCGAGGGCGCGGCGGTGCTCGCGGCGCTGGACGCCCGCGCCGTCGAGACCGGCGAGGCGCACGCCCCCGAGGCCGAGTTCCTGCTCGACGGCCGGCCGCACATCCTGGAGATCTCGCGCGCCCGCCTGCTGGCGCCGGCCGGCACCGTCAAGGGCATCGTCACCGTGGCGCGGGACGTCACCCAGTTGGCGCAGCAGCGCCGCGCCCGCGAACGCGCCCGCGAGAACACCATCGCCGCGCTGGTGCACACGGTGGAGATGAGCGACCCTCATCTGGCCGGGCACGCGCGGCTGGTGCGCCGCTACGCCCTGGCGATCGCCGAGGCGATGGACCTGCCCGAGCGCGACCGCGCCACCCTCGACATCGCCGCCACCCTGGCGCAGGTCGGCAAGCTGTCGGTGCCCCGCGAGATTCTCGCCAAGCCCGGCCGCCTGAGCCCCGAGGAGATCACCGTCATGCAGTCGCATGTCGAACACGCCTCGCGGGTGCTGCGGGACATCGATTTCGACGGCCTGCCGGTGCACGACACCGTCTATGCCATGTATGAACGCCTGGACGGGCAGGGCTATCCGCGTGGGCTGAAAAACGGCGAGATTCCGCTGCTGGCGCGCATCCTGGGCGCCGCCGACGTCTTCGCGGCCCGCATCCGGCCGCGCTCCTACCGCGCCCCCATCGGCCCCGACGAAGCGCTGTCGGTGCTGGCGATGAACGCCCCCGCCCGCTACGACCCCGAGGTGGTGGCGGCGCTGCGCGCGGTGCTGGACGGCGAGGCCGGGGCGCCGGCGCCCGAGGGCGCGACGGACGCCGACACGCTTTTGTTGCCGAACGGCAACGAATAAGGCCGGATCGGCCCCGGCAAGACGGACCCGTCACCAGCCGCCGTTGAGGCGGCGGCCAAGCGCGCGGAGCGCGCGCCCGGCGAGGGGCATAATCGACTTCACGCCGTTGAGGCGGCGGCCAAGCGCGCGGAGCGCGCGCCCGGCGAGGGGCATATAATCGACTTCGCGCCGTTGAGGCGGCGGCCGAGCGCGCGGAGCGCGCTCAGCCGGCGCCCTCCTCGACGGGCAGGGCGACGAAGCTTTGCTGGTCCTCGCGCTGGCGCAGCACCAGCACCGCCTCCTGGCCGCCCTCGCGGGCGGTGTCGATGGCCTCGGCGACCTGCTCGGGGCTCTGCACGGCCCGATCGCCGACGCGCATGATGACGTCGCCGGGCACCATGCCCTGGCGAAAGGCGGGGCTGCCGGGGGCGACGTCGGTGACGACGACGCCCTCGACCTCGGCGTCGATCCCCAACTCGGCGCGTGCCTCGGGCGTCAGTTCGGACAGCGACATGCCCAGCGGGCCGCTTTCGGGGACCGGCTGCGCCTCGGCCTGCTGCTGCGGCTCCTCCTCCAGAAGCGCGATGCGCGGCGCCAGGCTGAGTTGCTCGCCGTTGCGCCACAGGACCATTTCGGCGGGCTCGCCCACCGGCGCCTCGGCGACGGCGCGGGTGAGGTCGCGAACCTCCTCGATGGCGCGGTCGGCGAAGCGCAGGATGACGTCGCCCACCTCCACGCCGGCCTCGGCCGCCGGCGTGCCCTCGATGACGCTGCTGACCAGGGCGCCCTGGGCCTCGTCGAGGCCCAGCGCCCGGCCGATCTCGGGCGTGATTGGCTGGATCTGCACCCCCAGCCAGCCGCGGCGCACGCTGCCGGTGTCGCGAAGCTGGTCGATGACCGGCCGCGCAATGCTGGCCGGGATGGCGAAACCGATGCCGATGGAGCCGCCGGTGGGCGAGAAGATGGCGGTGTTGACGCCGATCACCCGCCCGTTCATGTCCAGCAGCGGGCCGCCGGAATTGCCGCGGTTGATGGCGGCGTCGGTCTGCAGGAACTCGTCATAGGGGCCGGCGCGGATGTCGCGGGCGCGCGCCGAGATCACCCCGGCGGTGACGCTGCCCCCCAGGCCGAAGGGATTGCCGATCGCCACCACCCAGTCGCCGATGGCGGCGCCCTCGCTTTCGCCCCATTGCAGCGCCGGCAGGGGCTCGTCGGTTTCCACTTGCAGCAGGGCGAGGTCGGTGCGGGCGTCGGTGCCCACTACCTCGGCGGCCAGGCGCGGCCCCTCGTCGAAGACCACCTCGATCTCGGCGGCGCCCTCGACGACGTGGGCGTTGGTGACCACGAAGCCCGAGGGGTCGATGACAAAGCCCGAGCCCAGGCCGCGCTGGGGCCCCGGCGGCGGCCGTTCGTCGAAGAAGCGGTCGAAGAAGTCCTCGCCGAAACGCTCGAAGAACTCCTCCATCCCCGGCGGCAGGGGGCCGCCGGGCCCCGGCCGGCCGGGGGCGGCGGCCCCTTGTTCCTGGGTGGGAACGCTGCTGACCACCGCCGGCCGGCCGGCTTCGGCCAGATGGCTGAATCCGTCCGGCGCGCCGCCGCGCGACTGGGCCAGGGCGGCGGGCGGTGCGACGGCGAGGCCGAGAACGGCGGCGAGGGCGATGACGAGTGGTGCGCGCATCATCGTGGGCTCCCGGTTGGTGGGGCGCGGCTGGTTCGGCTGCTGCGATAACCCCCCGGCGGCGGGATTTGTTCCGGCCATGCCGTCGCCGGCGGCCACAAGGGGGAGGGGCGGAACCGAGCGCCGCCGCCGGTGTTGAAGCAGTGGATCGGCAAAGGAGGAACCCATGCCCGGAAACGGATGGCTGTCGGCGCGCAGCATGGCCATGTTCGCGGGCGGCGCCTCGGCGGCGTTCATCGCCAGCCGCCTGCTGCCGCCGCTGGTGTCGCAGGGACTGGGCTCGCTGCGCGCGGCGCGCGGGCACGACCCACTGGCGGGGCTGGTCGATGACCATCGCCGCTTCCTGCGCCTGCTGGAGGCGATGGAGAACAGCCGCGGGCGCGGGACGTTCTATCGCGGCCAGCTTCTGATTCGCCTCAAGCGCGGGCTGTCGGCGCACGCGATGGCCGAGGAGGACGTGGTCTATCCGCTGCTGCGCGAGGAGGTGGGCGAGGAGGCGGCCGCCGACCGCCTCTACGCCGAGCACGGCGCCATGAAGACGCATCTTTACGCCCTGGAGCGCCTGCTCGACGACGAGCCGGCGTGGCTGGCGCGGGTCGGGGTGCTGAAGGCGCTGATTGAAACCCACGCCCAGAACGAGGAGAACGTGCAGTTTCCGCGCCTGCGCGACCGCCTCGGCGCCGAGGAAACCGCCCGCATGAACCGCCACGTCCAGCGCGAACGGGCGCTGGTGTTGTAGGGAGGCACGCGATGGCACGGACAGGGATCGGCGCCGCCGCCGGCGGTGTCGTGGCCGGTGGTGTTCTGGCCGGTGTTCTGGCGGCGGCGGCGACGGCCCACGCGGCGACGGCGGCGCAGCTCGAAGAGGCGGCGGTGACAACCCATGCCTCACAAGGCGAGGTCGTCCCGGTCGAGGGGGCGACGGCGCGCCTGGTGCGCAGCGCCGAGGGCATTTTCGCCAGCCTCGATACCCAGGGGCTGCCCCCTGGTCACGCCGTCACGCTGCTGCTGGCCATTGTCAACGATCCCGCCGCCTGCGAGGGCATCCCCTGCGGCCCGCCCGACGTGGTGGGGCGCACCGCGGAGGTTCAGGCGGATATCGTTGGCGCCGCCGACGGCGTGGTGGTGGCCGAGGACGGCCGGGCGCGCTTCGCCACCTTCCAGCCGGCGGGCGATCTGGACCAGTCCTGGTTCGGCAACGGCCTGCAGACGCCCGAGGGCGCCGAAATCCATCTGGTGGTCAATGATCACGGCCCGCTGCTTCCCGACCGGGCGGCGGGCATGGTGGGCAGCTATCGCGGCGGCTGTAGCGACGACAGCGTTCCCGCGGCCTTTCCCGACGCGGCGCGGGCCGACGGCGACGCCGGCCCCAACACCTGCCGAATGCTGCAGGTCGCCATCTTCGCGCCCGCTGGCGTCAGCCAGGTCGGCGCCAGCCCATCGCGCCCTTGAACAGCGGCTACACGTCCAGGTTGGCCACCTTCAGGGCGTTGGACTGGATGAATTCGCGGCGTGGCTCGACGACGTCGCCCATGAGGGTGGAGAACACCTCCTCGGCGTCGTCGGCGTGGCTGATCTTGACCTGCAGCAGGGCGCGGCTGTCGGGGTCCAGGGTGGTTTCCCACAACTGGTCGGGGTTCATCTCCCCCAGGCCCTTGTAGCGCGAGATCGACACGCCCTTGCGGCCGTTCTCCATCACCGCGTCGACCAGCGTCACGGGGCCGTGGACGGCGACCTCGCGGTCCTTGATCGCCAGCGCGGCGGCGTGGGCGTAGGTTTCCGCCAGCTCCGCCTGCCACTCGTCCAGGCGCCGCGCCTCGGCGCTGCGCAGCATGGTGGCGTCGAGGAGGTGGCGCTCGGTGACGCCGCGCAGCACGCGGCTGAGGACGATGCCGTCGGCGCCGGCCTCGCCTTGCCAGCCGCGCTCCAGCGGCATCTCCAGGCGGTCGAGGCGGGCGGCGGCGCGGGCGGCGGCGGCGTCGGCGTGGGCGCGGTCGTCGAGCCCGCGCGGCGCCAGGGCCCCGGCCACCGCCGCCTGCTCCAGCACCTTCAGCGGCACCTTGCGCGCCAGCGGCTGCAGCAGGCTGCGCACCACGCGCCCCTGTTCCGCCAGCCGCCGCAAGTCCTCGCCGGCCCGCTGTGCCCCGTCCTCGAAGCGCAGCACGGCGTCGGTCAGGCCGCTGTCGATGAGATGGTTCTCCATCTCGCGCTCGTCGCGCAGATACTGCGATGAATTGCCGCGCTTCACCCGGAACAGCGGCGGCTGCGCGATGTAGAGATAGCCCTTCTCGATCACCTCCGGCATCTGCCGGAAGAAGAAGGTCAGCAGCAGGGTGCGGATATGGCTGCCGTCGACATCGGCGTCGGTCATGATGATGATCTTGTGGTAGCGGATCTTGGCGATGTCGAAATCGTCGCGGCCGATGCCGGTGCCCAGGGCGGCGATCAGGGTGCCGATCTCGGCCGAGGATAGCATCTTGTCGAAGCGCGCCCGCTCGACGTTCAGGATCTTGCCCTTCAGGGGCAGAATCGCCTGGTTGGCGCGGTTGCGGCCCGATTTCGCCGAGCCGCCGGCGGAATCGCCCTCGACCAGGAACAGTTCGCTCTTGGCGGGGTCGCGCTCCTGGCAGTCGGCGAGCTTGCCGGGCAGGGTGGCCACCTCCAGCGCCCCCTTGCGCCGCGTCAGTTCGCGCGCCTTGCGGGCGGCCTCGCGGGCGGCGGCGGCCTCGACGACCTTGGTGACGATCTTGCGCGCCTCGGCGGGGTGCTCCTCGAACCACTGCGACAGGCTCTCGCCGACGATCGACTCGACCACCGGCCGCACCTCCGACGACACCAGCTTGTCCTTGGTCTGGGCGGAAAATTTCGGGTCCGGAACCTTTGCCGAGAGCACGCAGGTCAGCCCCTCGCGCATATCGTCGCCCGCCAGGGCCACCTTCTCGCGCTTGGCGATGCCCGATTCGGCGGCGTAGTTGTTGACGGTGCGGGTCAGGGCGGCGCGGAAGCCGGCCAGGTGGGTGCCGCCGTCACGCTGCGGAATGTTGTTGGTGAAGCACAGCGTCGTCTCGTGATAGCTGTCGGTCCACTCCATCGCCAGCTCGACGACGATGCCGTCGCGCTCGCCGGCGATGATGATGGGCGGCGCGTGCAGCGCCGTCTTCGAGCGGTCGAGATAACGCACGAAGGCCTCGATTCCGCCCTCGTAATGAAGATCCACCACCTGGTCGTCGCCGTGGCGGGCGTCGGTGAGGCGGATGCGTACGCCCGAGTTGAGGAAGGCGAGTTCGCGCAGGCGGTGCTCCAGGGTGGCGAAGTCGAAGTCGACCTTGCTGAAGGTCTGGCCGGACGGCTGGAAGGTGATCTCGGTGCCGGTGCGCGTGTCGGCCTCGCCGACCACCGCCAGCGGCGCCTGCGGCTCGCCGTCGTGGAAGCGCATGTAATAGGCGCTGCCGTCGCGCCAGATGCGCAGGTCCAGCCACTCCGACAGGGCGTTGACCACCGAGACGCCGACGCCGTGCAGGCCGCCGGAGACCTTGTAGGAGTTCTGGTCGAACTTTCCGCCGGCGTGCAGGTGGGTCATGATGACCTCGGCCGCCGAGACGCCTTCCTCGCTGTGGATATCGGTGGGGATGCCGCGGCCGTTGTCGGCCACCGTCACTGAGCCGTCGCCGTTGAGGGTGACCTCGATGCGGTCGCAGTGGCCGGCCAGGGCCTCGTCGATGGCGTTGTCCACCACCTCATAGACCATGTGGTGCAGGCCGGAGCCGTCGTCGGTGTCGCCGATATACATCCCCGGGCGCTTGCGCACCGCGTCCAGCCCGCGCAGCACCTTGATCGAGGCGGCGTCGTAGCTTTCCGTGTTGCCGTTGCCGCGGTCGTCCTTGCTCTCGCTCATCGCTCTATCACCACCTCAGCCTTGCGCCGTGACCGTCGCGTCCTCGACGCGGAAATACTGCGCCGCCGCCCCCAGGGGGGCAAAGGGCTCGCCGTCGGTGCCGGTCAGCCACGCCTGCGTGCCGATGGCATCGAGCTCGGCGAACAGGGCGCGGCGCCGCTCGGCGTCCAGATGCGCCGCCACCTCGTCCAGCAGCAGCAGCGGCGAGGAGCCCCGCACCGCCGCCTCCAGGCGCGCCTGCGCCAGCACCAGGGCGATCAGCAGCGCCTTCTGCTCGCCCGTCGAACACGATTCCGCCGCCACGCCCTTGCCGATATGGCGCACCCGCAGGTCGCTGCGGTGCGGGCCGGTGCCGGCGCCGCCGGTGCGGGCGTCCTGGCGGCGTTCGCGGGCCAGCACGTCGCGCAGCCGCGCCGTCGCCTCCTGGGGCGCCAGCGAATCCAGCCAGGCCTCCACCGTGCCCTCGACGGCGACGTCGGCGGCCGGAAAGGTGCCGGCGCCGCCGCGGGTGGCCTCGGTCAGGCGCGCCGCCACCCGCCGGCGCGCGGCGGCGACGGCGACGCCATTGTCGGCCATCGCCTCCTCCAGCGCCGCCAGCCAGGCGCCGTCGGGGCGCGGGCCGCGCAGCAGGCGGGCGCGCTCGCGCAGGGCGCGCTCATAGGCGGCGGCGCGGCCGGCATGGGCGCCGTCGAGGCCGTAGACCAGGCGGTCCAGGAAGCGCCGCCGCCCCGCCGCGCCCTCCTGGAACAGCCGGTCCATCGCCGGCGTCAGCCATACCGCGTTCACCACCGCACCCAGCGCCGCCTGGCTTTTCGCCGCGCGGCCGTCGATGCGCACGATGCGGCGGTCGCTGGCGTCGTCGCGGCCGGTGCCGACGTCGATCTCGACGCCGCCGCGGCGCAGCCGCGCCGCCACCGTCCAGGGGGCGTCGGGGCCCGCCTCGCGCCGGGTCACCTCGCCGATGCGCGCCCGGCGCAGCCCGCGGCCGGGCGACAGGAACGACAGGGCCTCCAGGATGTTGGTCTTGCCGGCGCCGTTGGGTCCGGTCAGCACCACGGGGCGGGGGTCGGTCTCCAGTCTTAGATGGCGATAGCAGCGGAAGTCCCGCAAGGTCAGCCGGGCGACCGCCAGGCTCTGCGCTCCGTTCACGATGGCCGGCTAGACCCGCATGGGCATCAGCACATAGATGGCGGCGGCGTCCCCGGCCTCCTGGATGACCGTCGGCGAGGCGCCGTCGGCCATCGTGAAGCGCACCGTGTCGCCCTCGATCTGGCCCAGGATGTCCAGCATGTAGCGCGAGTTGAAGCCGATCTCCATCTGGCCGCCGTCGTAATGCGCCTCCAGTTCCTCCACCGCGCTGCCGTTCTCGGGGCTGGAGGCCGACAGGGTCAGCAGCCCCGGGTCAAGCGTCAGCTTCACCGCCCGCGACTTCTCGGTCGAAATCGCCGAGACGCGGTCGGCGGCCTGCGCCAGCAGGCGGCCGTCGATCTCCATCACCTTGTCGTTGTCGGTGGGGATGACGCGCTCGTAATCGGGGAAGGTGCCGTCGATCAGCTTCGAGGTCAGCACCGCGTCGTCGAAGGCGAACAGGATCTTCTTCTCCGACAGCGATACCGTCACCTCGACGGCGGTCTCGTCGATCAGCTTGCGCAGTTCCGTCACCGTCTTGCGCGGGACGATGACGCCCGGCATCCCCTCGGCGCCGTCGGGCAGCGGCACCTCCATGCGCGCCAGGCGGTGGCCGTCGGTGGCCACGGCGCGCAGCATGGCGTGGCCGTCGCTCTGCACCGCGTGCAGATAGATGCCGTTGAGGTAATAGCGGGTTTCCTCGGTGGAGATGGCAAAGCGGGTGGAATCGATCAGCGCCCGCAGCGTCGTCGCCTCCAGGGTGAAGGTGTTGGCGAAGTCGCCGCCGGAGACCACCGGGAAATCCTCCACCGGCAGGGTGGCCAGCGAAAACTTCGAGCGCCCCGACCGCAGGGTAAGCTGCCCGTCCTCGGCCGCCTCCATCTCCACCTGCGAGCCGTCGGGCAGCTTGCGCACGATGTCGTAGAGCGTGTGCGCCGGCGCCGTCGCCGCCCCGGCGCGCGACACCTCGGCCGGCACCGTCTCGACGATGTCGAGGTCCATGTCGGTGGCGTTGAGCGACAGGCTGCCGCCGCCGCTTCCCTCCAGCTTCACATTCGACAGGATGGGAATGGTGTTGCGCCGTTCGACGACACTTTGCACGTGGGTCAGGGACTTCAGCAGCGCGGCGCGTTCGATGGTCAGCTTCATGGCCGAAACGTCTGTTTGCGGTATCCCCGTGCCACAGCGCACGGGGACGGCAGTATACCAGAAGCGTTTGGGAACAGAAGGCTTTTCCGCCGTCGCGGTGGGGCGGGCGCGATCAGCTTTCCAGCATCCGGCGCAGCAGTTCGACGTCCTCGGCGAAGGCGGCGTCGCCCGCGCGCAGTTCCTCGACCTTCTTGACCGCGTGCATGACGGTGGTGTGGTCGCGCCCGCCGAACTTGCGGCCGATTTCGGGCAGCGAGCGCGAGGTCAGCTGCTTGGCCAGATACATCGCCACCTGCCGCGGCCGCGCGATCTGGCGCGAGCGGCGCGCCGAGTGCATGTCGGCGACGCGGATGTTGAAATGCTCGGCCACCCGCTTCTGGATTTCCTCGATGGTGATGCGGCGGTCGTTTGCGCGCAGCAGGTCGTGCAGC
>JAWLGJ010000049.1:0-21001 GCA_041685145.1 Magnetospirillaceae bacterium
GGCGCAGCATCGCCGCCACGTCGTCATCGGCGGCGGCGGCATCGGCGGGGGCCGGCGGCGCCACCAGCACCACCACCTCGCCGCGCGGCGCCCCCGCCGCCGCGTAGCGCGCCGCCAGGTCGGGCAGCGGCCCGCGCACGACCTCCTCGAAGCGCTTGGTCAACTCCCGCGCCACCGCCGCCTCGCGCCCGCCCAGCACCGCCGCCATGTCGGCGAGGCTGGCGGGCAGGCGACGCGGCGACTCGTAGAAGACCAGCGTCGCCGGCACCGCCGCCAGCTCGGCGAGGGCGCGGCGGCGGGCCGGGCCGCGCGGCGGCGGGAAGCCGGCGAACAGCACCCGGTCGCTGGCCAGGCCCGCCACCGACAGCGCCGCCGTCAGCGCCGAGGCGCCGGGGACGGCATGGACCGCCAGGCCCTCCTCGCGGCAGGCGCGCACCAGACGATAACCGGGGTCCGACAGCAGCGGCGTGCCCGCGTCGGACACCAGCGCCACCGCCGCCCCCTGGCGCAGCCGCGCCAGCAGGCGGGGGCGGGCGCGGGCGGCGTTGTGCTCGTGATAGGGGGTCAGCGGCGCCTTGATGCCGTGCATGGCCAGCAGCCGGCCGGTCTCGCGGGTGTCCTCGCAGGCCACCACATCGACGGCGGCGAGGGTGTCGAGGGCGCGCAGGGTGATGTCGCGGGCATTGCCGATGGGCGTGGCCACGACGTATAGACCGGCGGCCGGTTTACTTGCCGGGGCGGCGCGGCTAGGTTTGGGGCGCCGCCCCTCTGTGCCGGAGACACCCCGTGCCCCGCGTTCCCGCTGTGCTTCCGTCACTGTTGCTGGCCCTCGGGCTGCTGATGTCCGCCTGTGCCGGCCCAGAGTCGCCCGCCCCGGCCGAAACCGCAACCCCGCCGCCGCCGGCCGCGCCGCCGGAGGAGGAGATCGCGGACGACGCCGAGGCGCCGCCCCTGGCCGCCGAACCCGACGAGACCGAGGCGGCGGCGGCGCCGGTGCCCGCCGGGCCGACGCGGGTGGCGCTGCTGGTGCCGCTGAGCGGCGACGCCGCCTCGGCCGGCGAGGGGCTGTTCAACGCCGCGCAGCTGGCGCTGTTCCAGCTTGGCGGCCCCGATTTCGAACTGCTGCCCATCGACACCGGCGGCACGCCCGAGGGCGCCGCCGCCGCCGCCCGCGCCGCGGTGGCGCGCGGGGCCGACCTTATCCTGGGCCCGCTTTTCTCGGCTAGCGTCAAGGCGGCGGCGCCGGTGGCGCGGACGGCGGGGCTGCCGGTGGTCGCCTTCACCACCGACCGCAGCGCCGCCGGCGACGGGGTGTTCGTCTTCGGTTTCCTGCCGGGCCCGCAGGTGGAGCGCATCGTCGCCCACGCCCGCGCCCAGGGGCTGCAGCGTTTTGCGGCGCTGGCGCCGGACACCGCCTCTGGCCGCGCCGTGGTCGAGATCCTGCGGGCCCTCGACGCGAAGGATGAGGCCATGAGCGTCGAGGCCGTGGAGCTTTACGACCCCGCCTCCGACGCCAGCGAGGAGGTTCGGCGCCTGGCCTTCTACGAGCAGCGGCAGAACGCCCTGGCCGACTATCGCCGGCTGGTACAGCAGCACGCCGCGCGCGTGGTGCCGCCGGAATTGCCCGAGGACATGACCCCGCGCCGGTTGGCGCTCGAAATTCCCGAGGTGGCGGACATCGAGCACGAGCTGCGCTGGCTGGACACCCTCGACACCCTCGGCCAGCCGCCCTACGACGCCATCGTGCTGCCCGACGAGGGCTCGCGCCTGCGCAACGTCGCCGCGCTGCTGCCCTATTACGACATCGACACCCGGGCGGTGCGCCTGCTGGGGACGATGCTGTGGGACGATCCCGGCCTGGCGCGCGAGCCGGCGCTGGTGGGCGGCTGGTACCCGGCGCGGCCGCCGGAATCCTACCGCGCCTTCGCCGACGCCTATCGCCGCGCCTTTGGCGCCGCGCCGCCCTCGATCGCCAGCCTGGGCTTCGATGCCACCGCCCTGGCGGCGGTGCTGGCGGCGCATCCCGACCTCGACCTGTCGGCGCGCAGCCTGCGGGCGCCGTCGGGCTTCGCGGGCATCGACGGCATCTTCCGTTTCCGCCCCGACGGCACCGCCGAGCGCGGCCTGGCGGTGATGGAGATCAACCCGGAGGGCCCGCTGCTGCTCGACCCCGCCCCGGACTCCTTCGAGGCCATCGACCGCCGCCGCCGGCAGCAGCGGGACGGCGAGGCGCCGGCCGGCGGCGGGCCCCTGAACGGCGACGCCGAAGAAGGGCGCCGGCCGGGCGCCTGATTGCCAGACCGGCCTCGGACGCCCGCCTGCGGGCTGACGAAGCGAAACGGTGGAGCGGCGGGAAAGCCTAGGCGGCGCGGCTGGCGGGGGATTCGGTCAGCAGCGCGTAGAGGCCTTCGACGCTGTCGGTGCCGCGCAGCTTTTCGCAGACGGTGCGGTCGCGCAGCAGCCGCGAGACGCGGGCCAGGGCCTTGAGGTGGTCGGCGCCCGCCGATTCCGGCGCCAGCAGCAGGAAGATCAGGTCCACCGGCTGCTCGTCGATGGCCTCGAAATTGATCGGCCGCTCCAGACGCGCGAACAGGCCGTAGAGGCGGTCGAGATTGGCCAGCTTGCCGTGCGGAATGGCGATGCCGTTGCCAACGCCCGTCGTGCCCAGGCGTTCGC
Organism: Magnetospirillaceae bacterium; assembly: GCA_041685145.1. Taxonomy (GTDB): domain Bacteria; phylum Pseudomonadota; class Alphaproteobacteria; order Rhodospirillales; family Magnetospirillaceae; genus JAWLGJ01. Next base: position 2,677 of record JAWLGJ010000049.1, read on the forward strand.
GTTCCAGCAGCACGTCGAAGATGGCCCGCTCGTGCAGGCCGGTCAGCTCCGCCGCCCGTCGCGCCAGTTCCTGCAGGGCCTGCTTCTTGCTGGTGGCCCGCAGGTTCGGGACCACGCCTTCGAGGCTGATCAGGTCAGCGATGTCCATACCAGACCTCTATCGTTGCGGTTCGAGCGCCCGATAGGTTCCAACGTCGCGCGAAAGAGCTTCCCCCTGGCGCGGGCCCGCGGTCAACCCGGGAACGGGTGGCCCAGACTTTCGAATACGCCGCGCGGGCCTAAAATCCCATTAACCCCCCATTAGCGGGGCGGCACCGCCCCTTGGACGGAAGGACGGGACCATAGTTCCCGCCCCATACGGAGTCAAGCGCCGTCGAGGCGGCGGCCGCGCGCGGAGCGAACCCCCCGCGAGCGGGATATCCCCTAAACACCCATCAGCTTCTCGCGGCGGCGCTGCACCGACGAGCCGATGCGCATCGACTCGCGGTATTTGGCGACGGTGCGCCGGGCGATGTCCACCCCCTCGGCGCGGAGGATCTCGACGATGCGGTCGTCGGAGAGCACCGCGTCGGCGGCCTCGGCGTCGATGAGCGCCCGGATGCGGTGGCGCACCGATTCGGCCGAATGCGTGGCGCCGCCGCTGGTGGCGGCGATGGCCTGGGTAAAAAAGTATTTCAGCTCGAAGATGCCGCGCGGGGTGGCGATGTATTTGTTGGCGGTGACGCGGCTGACGGTGCTTTCATGCATTCCGATGGCCAGGGCCACGTCGCGCAGCACCAGCGGCCGCAGATGGGCGATGCCCTTGCGGAAAAAGCCGTCCTGCTGGCGCACGATCTCGCTGGCCACCTTCAGGATGGTGGTGGCGCGCTGGTGCAGCGACTTGACCAGCCAGTTCGCCGCCTGCAAGCGCTCGCTGACATAGGTCTTCTCCTCGCGGCTGCGGGCGGCGCCGGCGACGCGGGCGTAGTAGCGCATGTCGACCAGCAGCCGCGGCAGGGTGTCGGCGTTCAGTTCCACGTCCCAGGCCCCGTCCGGCCGCGCGCGCATGAGCACGTCGGGAACCACCGGTTGGGCGACCGAATCGTCGAACACCGACGCCGGCCGAGGGTTCAGCGCCCGGATCTCGGCGATCATCGCCGCCATGTCCTCGCCATCGACGCCGCACAGCCGCATAAGCCCGGCCAGGTCGCGCCGCGCCAGCCGGTCGAGATTGTCCAGCAGCGCCTGCATGGCGGGGTCCAGGCGATCGCGCTCGGCCAGTTGCAGGGCCAGGCATTCGGCCAGGCTGCGCGCGAAGATGCCCGGCGGGTCCAGTCGCTGCAACCGGGCGAGCACGGCGTCGAGCCCGGCGCGGGAGCAGCCCAGCGCCACGGCGGCCTCGTCGAGGTCGCCGGTCAGATAGCCGGATTCGTCCAGCATCTCCATCAGATAGAAGCCGATCAGCCGCTCGGCCGGCGTCGCGAAGGCAAGGCCGATCTGCTCGCGCAGGTGGTCGCGCAGGCTGACGCCTCCGGCCAGGGTGCGTTCGAGATCGGGGGCGGAGTCGTCGAAATCGTGGCGGCCGCCGCTGCCGGTCCAGGCGCCCAGCGACGCCTCCGACTCCGGCTCGGCATTGCCGCTCCAGGCGTTGTCGTAGTCGACGTCCAGCGGCGCCTCGGCCTCGCCCGGCACCGCCGCCTCCAGGATCGGCTCGTCGCCGCCGCGGCTCTCCGGCGCCGGCGCCGGCTCCTCGCCGGGGGCGTCGCCCTCGCGGTCCAGCAGCGGGTTCTGCTCCAGCTCGCGCTCCAGGAAGGCGGCCAGTTCCAGGTTGTTGAGTTGCAGCAGCTTGATCGCCTGCTGCAACTGCGGCGTCATCACCAGGGACTGGGATTGGCGGAGGTCGAGCCGGGGCGTCAGCGCCATGACCGCACGCTACAAGGTGAACCGCTCGCCCAGATAGACCCGTCGGACCTCCTCATGGGCGACGATTTCCTCCGGCCGCCCCTCCATGAGGACGCCGCCGTCGTGGAGGATGTAGGCCCGGTCGACCACTTCCAGCGTCTCGCGGACATTGTGATCGGTGATCAGCACGCCGATGCCGCGGTGCTTGAGATGGGCGACGAGGTCGCGGACATCGCCGACGGCGATGGGGTCGATGCCGGCCAGCGGCTCGTCCAGCAGGACGAAATGCGGCTGCGCGGCCAGGGCGCGGGCGATCTCGACCCGGCGCCGCTCGCCCCCCGACAGGGCCAGCGCCGGCGCCCGGCGCAAATGCGTGATGGAGAACTCCGCCAGCAGCCGCTCCAGCGCCGCCTCGCGCTTGTCGCGCACGGGCTCGACGACCTCCAGCACCGCGGCGATGTTGCGCTCCACCGTCAGGCCGCGGAAGATCGACGCCTCCTGCGGCAGATAGCCGATGCCCAGCCGCGCCCGGCGGTACATGGGCAGGTCGGTGATGTCGTCGCCGTCGAGGCTGATGGTGCCGAAGTCGGGGCGCACCAAACCGGTGATGCAGTAGAAGCAGGTGGTCTTGCCGGCGCCGTTGGGCCCCAGCAGCCCGACGACCTCGCCGCGTTGCAGCGACAGGCTGATGTTGCGCAGCACCGGCCGCCGGCGATAGCTCTTGCCGATATTGTGCGCCACCAGCCCCGGGTTGTCGGCGATCAGGCGCGGCCCCGGCGAGGCGGCGTCACCCTCCCTTGCGGCCTTCAACGGTTGCTGTCCTCCGTTTCCATGTCCTGCGGCACCAGGCGCCCCTGCACCCGCCCGCCGGCCGCCCCCGGCGGGGCGGCGTAGAGGCGGCTGACGCCGGTGTCGAGATTGACCTCGGCATAGCCGCCGTTCAACTGGCTTTGGTCGCGGGTGATCTTAACCGAACCCGACAGGGTAACGATAGACGACGCGGCATCGTAACGACCGCTGTCGGCCGACACCACCTCGCCGTCATTGGTGAGGGTGACGCCGCCGCCGGCGTCGACGGCGCCGACGCGCAGGGCGCCCTCGGCGTCGGGCTCCAGGCGGGCGGTGAGGCGCTGGGCGCGCAGCACGCGGCCCTCGCGGCGCACGGTGGCGTTGCCCTCGGCGACGGCGACGCGCTCGGCCTCGTCATAGACGATGCCGTTCTCGGCGGTGATGGTTTCGGTGGGCGTGGCCAGGGTGGCGGGCGCGCCTTCGAGGGTGAAGCGCCGCCGGTCCAGCTCGTAGACGGCGCGCCGGCCGGTGGCGGTCTCCAGGTCGGTGGCGATGGTGACCTCGCCCTCGGCCTCCAGGCGATAGACGTCGGTGTCGCCGTCGTCGGTCTCGCGGTAGAAGGCGCTGAGGCGCTCGGCGGTGACGGCGACGCCGCCGCGCACGGCGCGGGCGTTGCCCAGGGCGGTGATGCGGGCCTCCTCCTGCGCCCATTCGATGGTGCCGTCGGCGGTAACCTCGATGGGATCGCCGTCGCCGCCCAAGGCCATGCTCTGGGCGGCGGCGGCGGCGGGGAACAGGCCGCCCAGCATCATCGCCAGGGCGTAGAGCGCCGGTTTCATGGCTCACCTCCCTCTTGGGGCCGTAGGAACATGCGGGCGGGGCCGTCCAGGCGCAGGACGCCGGTGTCGTTGCGCCATTCGAAACCGGCGCCGTCGATGCGCCCGAAGGGGCCCCGGCCCACCACCGGGGCGTCGCCGCGCGCCACGCCGGCGCGCAGGTCGATGGCGGCGCGCGAGGTCTCGACGACGTGGCCACGGTCGTCGTGCAGGGTGACGCCGCCCTCCAGTTCGGCGGTGCCGGCGTCGCGGTCGAACAGGCCCTGCGCCGCCTCCAGGCGCAGCCCGGCGCCGTCATCCAGCGCCAGCTCCGCCGCCGGTCGCTCCAGCGCGATGACGCCCGCCTCGTCGCCGACATAGGTGGCGCGCTCGGCGCTGACGCGGAACGGGCGGTTGCGGTCGTCGGTGCCGAAATAGCGCGGGTTGACCATGTGCGGGCCTTCCGTCATCGGCCGCGCCGCGCCATCGCCGCCGCCCATCAGCGCCACGTCGCCGACGATGTGCGGCCACAGGGCCAGCAGCGCCAGCAGCGCCACCGCCAGCGCCGGCAGCACCACCCGCAGCAGGCCGACGATGCGGCTGTAGCGGGCGGTCTGGCGGCGCGAGGGGGCGGCGCGGACCTCCCACTCCTGCTTCCCTGCGCGTCTGCCGGGTCGTCGCCGCGAGGCCATCTGCACCGCCACCCCGCCCATCACACCAGGCCGGCGCGCAAACAGTCGTGCACATGCAGGATGCCGACCGGGCGCTCGTCGTCGGCGACCACGAACAGGCTGGTGATGGCGTTGGCGTTCATCAGGTGCAGGGCCTCGGCGGCCAGCATTCGCGGCGGCACGGTCTTGGGGTGTGGGGTCATGATCTCGGCCACCGTGCTGTCGATCAGGCCCGGCCCCAGGTGGCGGCGCAGGTCGCCGTCGGTGACGATGCCGGCCAGGCGCCCGTCGTCGCCGAGAACGCCGACGCAGCCGAAGCTCTTGCGGGTCATCACCACCAGCGCCTCGCCCATGCGCATGGCGCGCGGCGCCAGCGGCACCGCCTCGCCCTGGTGCATGAGGTCGCCGACCCGCAGCAGCCGCCGGCCAAGCTGGCCGCCGGGGTGATAGGTCTTGAAGTCGGTGACCGTGAAGCCCTGGCGCGCCAGCAGCGTCACCGCCACCGCATCGCCCAGCGCCAGCATCATGGTGGTCGAGGTGGTCGGCGCCATGCCGATGGGGCAGGCCTCGGGCATGTCGGGCAGCACCAGGGCCACGTCGGCGGCCTGCGCCAGCGTGCTGTCGGCGCGCCCGGTCATCGCCACCAGCGGAATGGCGAAGCGGCGGCAATAGGCGACGATGTCGCCCAGTTCGGGGGTCTCGCCGGAATTGGACAGCCCGACGACGGCGTCCATGCGGGTGATCATGCCCAGGTCGCCGTGGCTGGCCTCGCCGGGATGGACGAAAAAGGACGGCGTGCCGGTGGAGGCCAGGGTGGCGGCGATCTTGCGGGCGACGTGGCCGCTCTTGCCCATGCCGGTGACGATCACCCGCCCCTGGATCGCGCCCAGCAGTTCGACGGCGCGCAGGAAGGCGTCGCCGAGGCCGTCGGCGAGCACGGTCAGGGCGTCGGCCTCCAGGCGCAGGGCCCGGCGGGCGGTGTCGAGGCCGTCGGCCGCGCCGCTGTCCGCCGCCGTGGTGCCGTGCTGTGTCGAAGCCGTCATGACGTGCCCATTCCCTCGCGTCGGGCGCGGCGCCCGACATCGACATATAGCGCGTCTTATAGACGAAGTTGAGCCGGCCGGTAAGGGGGCAGCCTTTCGGCGCCCTTAATGAGCGAAAATGTCCAGGCCGTCCCAGCCGGCCAGATCGAGGGCGGCGCGCTCGGGCAGGAAGGCGAAACAGGCCTCGGCCAGCGCCCGGCGTCCCTCGCGGTCCAGCAGCGCCTCCAGGCGCGCGCGCAGGGCGTGCAGATGCAGCACGTCGGCGGCGGCGTAGGCGAGCTGCTCCGCCGTCAGTTCCGGCGCCCCCCAGTCCGAGGTCTGCTGCTGCTTCGACAGCTCGACCCCCAGCAGGTCGCGGCACAGGTCCTTGAGGCCGTGGCGGTCGGTGTTGGTGCGGGTGAGCTTGGAGGCGATCTTGGTGCACCACACCGGCCGGCAGCGCACGCCCAGATACATGTCGAGGGCGGCGATGTCGAAACGGCCGAAATGGAACAGCTTGCAGACGCCGGGGTCGGCCAGCAGCCGCTTCAGGTTGGGGGCGGCGTAGTCGCGATCGGGGAAATGCACCACATGCGCGGTGCCGTCACCGGCGGAAAGCTGCACCACGCACAGCCGGTCGCGGCGCAGATCCAGGCCCATCGTCTCGGTGTCAACGGCGACGCAGTCGCCGAAGCCGACCTCGGCCGGCAGATCGCCGCGATGATAGGAAACCGACACGCGCCATACGACTCCGGCGGGGGGATGACGACCCGCCCCCGGCCTGAGTGCCGGAGAGGGGGATGGTGCCCAGGAGAAGACTCGAACTTCCACGGCCTTGCGGCCACAGGTACCTGAAACCTGCGCGTCTACCAGTTCCGCCACCTGGGCACGTCCCGGGATTGCTCCCGGGGCGGTCGTCGATAGCCGAAGCGGGGCCGGGTTGTCAATCCTTCTGTGACACTGCTCCAGGGGGCGATTGCCTTGCCGGTCGGCCTGCACTAGCTTTTGAGACGGAGAACATTCAACCGGGGTGCACGCGATGACAGGGCGTCTGGCGACCGTCTTTGGGGGATCGGGTTTTCTGGGCCGGCATGTGGTGCGCCGCCTTGCCGGCGAGGGCTGGACGGTGCGGGTGGCGGTGCGCGACCCGGTCTCGGCCGCTTACCTGACGCCAATGGGGCATATCGGCCAGATCGTGCCGGTCGCCGCCGATGTCGGCAACGCCGCCAGCGTGCGGGCGGCCGCCGCCGGCGCCGAGGTGGTGGTAAACCTGGTCGGCATCCTCTACGAGCGCAAGGCGGGCGCCTTCGAGGCGGTGCATGTGCGCGGCGCCGCCGCCGTCGCCGCCGCCGCCCGCGAGGCGGGGGCACGGCGGCTGGTGCATGTCTCGGCCCTGGGGGCCGACCCCGATTCCGCCTCGCTCTACGCCCGCTCCAAGGCCGGCGGCGAGGCGGCGGTGCGCGAGGCGTTCCCGGCGGCGACGGTGCTGCGCCCCAGCGTCGTTTTCGGCCCCGAGGACGATTTCTTCAACCGCTTCGCCCGCATGACCCGCTATTCGCCGTTCCTGCCGGTGGTCACCGGCGACGGGCCGCGCCTGCGCTGGCGCGACGGCGGCCCCGGCATCGACTGGTTCGGCAGCGGCGGCCCGAAGTTCCAGCCGGTCTATGTCGGCAACGTCGCCGACGGCATCATGGCCGCCCTGGGCGACGGCGCCCACGGCGGCACCACCTTCGAACTGGGCGGCCCGCGCGTCTACAGCATGAAGCAGGTGATGGAACTGGTGATGGCCGAAACGGGTCGCCGGCGTTGGCTGCTGCCGGTGCCCTTCCGGCTGGCGGCGGTACAGGCCTGGTTCCTGCAATGGCTGCCCAAGCCCCTCCTCACCCCCGACCAGGTGCGGCTGATGCGGCGCGACAACGTCGTCACCGGCACGGCGCCGGGGCTGGCGGAGCTGGGCGTCGCCGCCACGGCGGCCGAGGCCATCCTGCCCACCTATCTGCGCCGCTTCCGCCCCATCGAGATGCAGGCGGCGGGCACGCGGCGGCCACAGACCTGATCGTGGCAACCGCCGCTTGCCCCCCGCGCGCGCTTGGCGCTATAGCCATGCCATGCCGACGCTGTATCACCACTGGCTCTCGCCGGGCTCGCGCAAGCTGCGGGTGGTTCTGGCCGAGAAGGCGCTCGCCTTCGACTCCGTGATCGAGAAGGTCTGGGAGCGGCGGCCGGAGTTCCTGGCCCTCAATCCCGCCGGCGGCGTGCCGGTGCTGGTGCTGGACGACGGCGCCGTGCTGGCCGACGACGTCGCCGTCGCCGAATATCTCGACGAGGTCCACCCCGAACCGCCGTTGATCGGCGCCGAGCCCCTGGCGCGCGCCGAGGTGCGCCGCGTGTGCGGGCGCTTCGACCGCGGCTTCGAGCGCGACGTCACCGACAATCTGGTGGGGCAGAAGGTGCTCTCGCGCTGCTTCGGGCTGGGCGGGCCCGACAGCCGGGCGGTGCGGGCCGGATACGATTCAATCCGCCGCTATATGGCCTGGCTCGACCGCCTCGCCGATGCCCGCCGCTGGCTGGCCGGCGAGCGCTTCTCGCTGGCCGACATCGCCGCCGCGGCGCAGCTTTCGGTGGTCGACTATATCGGCGACGTGCCGTGGGAGGACTTCCCGGCCGCGAAGCTGTGGTACGCGCGCATGAAATCGCGGCCCAGCCTGCGGCCGCTGCTGGCCGACCGCTTCCCCGGCCTCGACCCGCCGGCCCACTACGACGACCCGGATTTCTGAGCCCATGCCGGTCGAGCCGCAGGTGCTGGGGGCGTTCGTGCTGGCGGTGGCGGCGCTGGTGCTGTCGCCGGGGCCGGACACGGTGCTGATTCTGCGCTACACCGTCGCCGGCGGCCGCCGCGCCGGGCTGGCGACGGTGGCCGGCGTGCAGCTCGGCCTGCTGGCGCACACCGCTGCCGCCGCCGCCGGGCTGTCGCTGCTGGTCCACGCCTCGCCGGGGCTGTTCCGGCTGGTGGCGGTGGCGGGGGCGGCCTATCTCGGCTGGCTGGGGGTGCAGAGCTTCCGCGCCGGGGTGCTGCGCCTCGACGGGCCCGCCGGAAGCGTGCCGCCGGCGAAGGCGCTGCGCGACGCCATGCTGACCAACATCCTCAACCCCAAGGTCATCGTGCTGTTCCTGGCGCTGATGCCCGGCTTCGTGCGCGTCGAGCGCGGCGCCGTGCCGGCGCAGTTGGCGGTGCTGGGGATGACGCTGATCGCCGTCAACGTCGTCTGGCAGGCCGGCCTCGCCCTGGGCGCCGACGGCGCGCGACGCTGGCTGTCCGGCCCGCGCGTGCAGCGGGCGGTCGCCTGGGGCACCGGCGCCGTGCTCATCGCCTTCGCCGCCGCCATGCTGGTCGAGCACGCGCTGTAGGGCGCGCCCCCTCGCCGCCGTTCAGTGCCGGAAGTGGCGCATTCCCGTGAACACCATCGCCAGGCCCTTGTCGTCGGCGGCGGCGATGACCTCCTCGTCGCGCACCGAGCCGCCCGGCTGGATCACCGCCGTCGCCCCGGCCTCGGCCGCCGTCAGCAGGCCGTCGGCGAAGGGGAAGAAGGCGTCCGAGGCCACCACCGAGCCCTGGGTCAGCGGCGCCGCCTCGCCGGCGGCCTCGGCGGCCTCGCGCGCCTTCCAGGCGGCGATGCGGGCGGAATCGACCCGGCTCATCTGCCCGGCGCCGACGCCGACGGTGGCGCCGCCCCTGGCATAGACGATGGCGTTGGACTTGACGTGCTTGCACACCCGGAAGGCGAACAGCAGGTCGGCCATCTCCTGCTCGCTGGGGGCGCGCCTGGTCACCACCTTCAGGCTTTCGCGTGCCACCCGGCCGGCGTCGCGGTTCTGCACCAGCCAGCCGCCGGCCAGCGCCCGCAGGGTCATGCCGGCGGCGGCGGGGTCGGGCATGGCGCCGGTGACCAGCACCCGCAGGTTCTTCTTCGCCGCCAGCACCTCGCGCGCGGCGGCGTCGATATCGGGGGCGATGACGACCTCGGTGAACACCTGGACGATGCGCTCGGCGGCGGCGGCGTCGAGGGGGCGGTTGACGGCGACGATGCCGCCGAAGGCGCTGACCGGGTCGCAGCGCAGCGCCTGGGCATGGGCGGCGGCGAGGTCGTCGCCCTCGGCGACGCCGCAGGGGTTGGCGTGCTTGATGATCGCGACCGCCGGGCGCTCGAACTCGGCCACCAGCTCGAAGGCGGCGTCGGTGTCGTTGAGGTTGTTGTACGACAGCTCCTTGCCCTGGAGCTGGGTGGCGGTGGCCACCCCCGGCCGTCGCGCGCCGCCGACATAGAAGGCGGCGAGCTGGTGGGGGTTCTCGCCGTAGCGCAGCGTCTGCCGGCGCTCGCCGCCGACGGCGATGCGGCGCGGGAAGCGCTCGCCCAGCTCGCCGCCGAACCAGCCGGAAATGGCGGCGTCATAGGCGCCGGTGCGGGCGTAGGCGGCGGCGGCCAGATGGCGGCGCAGCGCCGGGGTGGTGGCGCCGCCATTGGCCCGCATCTCGCCGATGACATGGGCGTAGTCCTCGGGGTCGACGACCACCGTCACCGCGTCGTGGTTCTTGGCGGCGGCGCGGATCAGCGCCGGGCCGCCGATGTCGATGTTCTCGATGCAGGTGGCGAAGTCGGCGCCGGCGGCCACCGTCTGTTCGAACGGGTACAGGTTGACCACCACCAGATCGATGGGGGCGATGGCGTGGGCGGCCATCGCCGCTTCGTGCTCGGCGTTGCCGCGCACCCCCAGGATGCCGCCGTGGATCGCCGGGTGCAGGGTCTTGACCCGCCCGTCGAGCATTTCGGGAAAACCGGTGTGGTCGGCGACCTCGGTCACCGGCAGGCCGGCCTCGCGCATGGCCCGCGCCGAGCCGCCGGTGGACAGGATCTCGACGCCGGAATCGGCGAGGAAACGGGCGAAATCGGTCAGGCCGGTCTTGTCGGAGACCGAAATCAGCGCGCGCCGGATCGGCGTGTCGGTCATGGCTTTCTCCCCTCTTGCTGCTGCGCCACGGCAAAGGCTGGCGGCGGTATAGCACGCGGGGCGGCGCGCGGGGAGGGTCTGGTTGCGGCCACGCGCCCCCCGCGCCTTTGCCCCGCGCGCGCGGCGTCTCTATATTGGGCTGGTGCCGTCGTCCCCGCAGCCGGAGGCTCCGCTTGGGCCGCATCCGCCAGCAGCGCGAGATCATCGACCGCCGCGCCCTCATCGCGCGGTTGGACGCGCTCGACCTTCCGGCCCTGCCGAAATACAAGCGCCGCGCCACCGCCCTGGCGGTGTTCAAGGAGGCGCTGGCGCAGGGACGCGAGGAGGTGCAAAGGCGCTTCGACACCCGCGGCATGGGCACCGAGACGGTGCGCGAGAACTGTTTCCTTATCGACCAGCTTGTGCGCGTCATCCATGACTTCGCCGCCAAGCGGGTGTTCCAGCAGGGGGTGCGGACCACCGGCGAGCTTTTGTCCATCGTCGCCGTCGGCGGCTATGGCCGCGGCGAACTGAGCCCGCATTCCGACATCGACCTGCTGTTCCTGCTGCCCTACAAGAAGACGCCCTATTCCGAGCAGCTTGTGGAATACATCCTCTACATGCTGTGGGATCTGGGCCTGAAGGTCGGCCACGCCACCCGCTCGGTGGACGAATGCATCCGCCAGGCCCGCGCCGACATGACCATCCGCACGGCGCTGCTGGAATCGCGCTGGCTGTGGGGGGACCAGGCGCTCTACAAGCAGTTCCGGCGGCGCTACCGCGCCGCGGTCGTCGAGGGCAGCCAGGGCGAGTTCGGCGAGGCCAAGCTGGCCGAGCGTGACGCCCGCCACGAGAAGATGGGCGATTCGCGCTATGTGCTGGAACCCAACATCAAGGAGGGCAAGGGCGGCCTGCGCGACCTGCACACCCTGTATTGGATCGCGCGCTATCTCTACGACATCGACGACGTGCGGCAGTTGGCGCGGCGCGGCGTCATCGGCCGCGACGCCGCCACCCGCTTCGCCAAGGCGCAGTATTTCCTGTGGACGGTGCGCTGCCACCTGCACTACCTGACCGGGCGCATGGAGGACCGGCTGACCTTCGACGTCCAGCCCGAGATCGGGCGGCGCATGGGCTACACCGACCACGCCGGCGCCAAGGGCGTCGAGCGCTTCATGAAGCACTATTTCCTCATCGCCAAGGACGTCGGCGACCTGACCCGCATCTTCTGCGCCGTGCTGGAGGAGCAGAACCGCCGCCGGCCGCCGGAGCTGCTCTCGCGGCTGCTGTTCATGCGCCGGCACAATGTCGAGGGCTTCCGGCTGGAGGGCAACCGGCTCAACGTCGCCGCCGCCGAGGACTTCCGCCGCGATCCGGTGAAGCTGATCCGGCTGTTCCACACCGCGCTGACCAACAGCCTGGACATCCACCCCAAGGCGTTGTCGCTGGTCACCCAGAACCTGAAGCTGATCGACAACGCCCTGCGCGACCGCCCCGAGGCCAACCGCCTGTTCCTCGACATGCTGACCTCGCGCACCGACCCCGAATTCGCGCTGCGGCTGATGAACGAGGCCGGCGTGCTGGGCCGCTTCATCCCCGATTTCGGGCGGGTGGTGGCGCAGATGCAGTACGACATGTACCACGTCTACACCGTCGACGAGCACACCCTGCAGGCCATCGGCATCCTGCACCGCATCGAGGAGGGCCGCCTGGCCGAGGAGGCGCCGGTGGCCAGCACGGTGGTGCACAAGGTGCGCTCGCGCGAGGTCCTGTACCTGGCGGTGTTCCTGCACGACATCGCCAAGGGGCGCGGCGGCGACCATTCCGAGATCGGCGCCGAGGTTGCCCACAAGCTCTGCCCGCGCTTCGGTCTCGGGCCCGAGGACACCGCGACGGTGGCCTGGCTGGTGCGCCACCACCTGTTGATGAGCCGCACCGCCTTCAAGCGCGACATCGACGACCCCAAGACCATCGCCGACTTCGCCGCCACGGTGCAGAGCCTGGAGCGCCTGCGCCTGCTGCTGGTGCTGACGGTGGCCGACATCCGCGCCGTGGGGCCGAATGTCTGGAACAGTTGGAAGGCCGGCCTGCTGCGCGAACTGTATCTGCGCGCCGAGGACCGGCTGTCGGGCGGCCTGGCGGTGGAGCACCGCGGCGAGCGCGTCGACGCCGCCCAGGCGGCCCTGCGCGCCGCCCTGGAGGCCGAGGGCTGGGCGGCGGCGGACATCGACGACCACCTGGCGCGGGGCTATCCCAGCTATTGGGTGCTGTTCGACACCGGCGCCCATCTGCGCCACGCGCGCATGGTGCGCCGCGCCGAGCGCGAGTCCCGCGCCCTGACCGTCGCCAGCCGCATCGACCGCGAGCGCGGCGCCACCGAAATCACCATCTACACCGGCGACCATCCGGGGCTGTTCTCGCGCATCGCCGGGGCGATGGCGGTGATCGGCGCCACCATCGTCGACGCCAAGATCGTCACCCTCGCCAACGGCATGGCGCTGGACACCTTCTGGATCCAGAACGCCGAGGGCGGGCCCGTCGACGGCGCCGAGAAGCTGAAGCGCCTGGAAGGGACGATCGAGCGGGCGCTGTCGGGGCGCATTGACCTGGCGGCCGAGATCCGCACCCGTGGTCCGGCGCTGCCGTCGCGCACCCAGGTGTTCACGGTGGAGCCCCGGGTCATCATCGACAACGAGGCCAGCAAGACCCACACCGTCATCGAGGTCGCCGGCCGCGACCGGCCGGGGCTGCTCCATGCCCTAACCGGCGCCATCACCGACCTCAACCTGCAGATCTCCAGCGCCCACATCTCCACCTATGGCGAGCGGGCCGTCGACGCCTTCTACGTCAAGGATCTGTTCGGGCTGAAGGTCCGCCACCAGGCCAAGCTGAGGCAGATTCGCGAGCGCCTGCTGGCGGTGCTCGCCGAGGAGGTGGAGCCGGCGAAGACGGCGGCGGCCGAATAGCCGCCGCCGATGCCTCAGCCGTCGCCGAGGCGCCCGGCGCGGCGCGCATAGGCCAGTGTGCGGGCGGCGCGCTGCAACTCGCCGATCAGGTGGTGCATTTGCGCCGCCACCTCGGCCTCGTCGGCGTGGGGCGGGGCGGGGCGGGGCCCGCTGCGGCTGAGGGCGTCGGCCTGCGCCGCCACCTTCAGCGCCAGCGAGTTGAGTTCGTAGGCAAGGACGTTGAGATTGTCGACGGCAGGCTCGGGATGCTGGGTCTGCCTGTGCATGGACGGATGCCCCCCGGAGTTGCGATGGCGTTTGTTTCGGTATCGGGCGATGGCGGCGCCGGCGCGCCGCGTCGTCGCACCATATACACGTCGCGCCCGGCCGTGACCGCCCCCCCATTCGTGCTACCTTCTTACGGCAGGGTGTTGCCACCGTGGGCGGCGGATGCGGTGCAGCATCGCCGCCCGTCCCGACGCCCCCGACCCTTGGGGCCGTCACGCCGCACCGCAGCAGAGCCCGACGCCCGCCGATGATCGTTTCCGCCAGCTACCGCACCGACATTCCGGCCTTTTTCGCCCCCTGGTTCGCCAAGCGGTTCCGGGCAGGCTTCTGCCGGGTGGTCAACCCCTATGGCGGCCAAAGCCACGAGGTGCGGCTGCGCGACGGCGTCGACGGCTATGTCTTCTGGACGCGCAACGCCGAGCCCTTTTTGGATGCGCTGGAACTGGTGCGCGGCGCGGGGCTGCCCTTCGTCGTCCAGCACACCCTCACCGCCTATCCGCGCCCGCTGGAGGCGGCGGTGGTCGCCCCCGGGCGCGCCCTGGCGACCATGCGGGCGCTGGCCGGGCGTTACGGGCCGCGGGCGGTGGTGTGGCGCTATGATCCGGTGCTCGTCAGCGAGCTGACGCCGCCGGACTGGCACGCGGCCAATTTCCGCCGCCTCGCCGCCGCCCTGCGCGGCGTGGTCGACGAGGTGGTGATCTCGCACGCCCACATCTATCGCAAGAGCGCCCGCAACCTCGACCAGGCGGCGCGGCGGCACGGCTTCGCGTGGCACGACCCCGCCGACGAGGCCAAGCGCGCCCTGACCGCGCGCCTGGCCGCCATCGCCGCCGGGCACGGCATGACGCTGACGGTGTGTTCGCAGACTCCCTATCTGGCCGGCGCCGCGCGCGCCGCCGCCTGCGTCGACGCCGCGCGGCTGATGGCCGTCGGCGGGCGCGGCTTCTCGTTCCGCGTCAAGGGCAACCGCCCGGGCTGCGCCTGCGCCGAATCGCGCGACATCGGCGCCTATGACACCTGCGCGCAGGGCTGTGCCTATTGCTACGCCGTCTCCTCGCGGGCGGCGGCGAAGGCGAACCTGGCCCGCCACGACCCCGACTCGCCCTTCCTGCTGCCGCCGCGCCGCTGACGGGCGTGGGCCGGCAACGTCTAAGCCCGCTCGCCGAAGATGGCCGTGCCGACGCGGACATGGGTGGCGCCGGCGGCGACGGCCTGGGGGAAATCGTCGCTCATGCCCATGCTGACCATCGACAGGTCGTTGCGGGCGGCGATCGCCGCCAGCAGGCGGAAATGCGGCATGGGGTCGTCGTCGAGGGGCGGAATGCACATCACCCCCGCCACCGGCAGCGCCAGTTCGTCCCGGCACAGCGCGATGAGGGCGTCGGCGGCGTCGGGGTCGACGCCGGCCTTCTGCGGCTCGCGGCCGGTGTTGACCTGCACCAGGCAGCGCGGCCGGCGGCCGCTGCGCATCATCTCGCGCGCCAGGGCGCGGGCCAGCTTTTCGCGGTCGACGGTCTCGATGACGTCGAACAGCGCCACCGCCTCGCGCACCTTGTTGGTCTGCAACGGCCCGATGAGGTGCAGTTCGACGCCCGGAAAGGCGGCGCGCAGCGGCGGCCACTTGGCCTGCGCCTCCTGGACGCGATTCTCGCCGAAGACGCGGTGCCCGGCCTCCAGCACCGGGCGGATGCGCTCGGGCCCGTGCACCTTGCTGACCGCCACCAGCGTCACCGCCACCGGCGGGCGCCCCACGGCGCGGGCGGCGGCGGCGACGGCCTCGGCGACCGTCTTGTAATTGTCGGTTACGCTCATCCTGCTCCCGCGATGTCCAGAGTGAAGGCGGCGGAGCATAACACACCCGCCGGCCCGTGGCGTCGCGGCCGCCGCCGGCCTATGCTGCGGGCATGACCGATACCCGGCGACTGCCGCCGCTGCTGATGCTCACCGACGACGTCCGGCTGCCCGACCCGCTGGCGGCGGCGGCGCGGCTGCCGGCGGGCGCGGCGGTGGTGCTGCGCCACTACGGGCGGCCGGCGCCGGAGCGCCGGGCCCTGGGCCGGGCGCTGGCGGCGTTGTGCCGGCGGCGGCGCCTGCGGCTGCTGGTCGCCGCCGACTGGCGGCTGGCGGCGGCGGTGGGGGCCGACGGCCTGCACCTGCCGGAGGGGCTGGCGCGCGGCGGCGCCGGGCTGGCGGCGGCGCTGGCGTGGCGGCGGCAGGGGGGGCGACTGCTGACCGTGGCCGCGCATGGCGCGGCGGGATTGACGCGGGCGCGGCGCCTGGGCGCCGACGCGGCGCTGCTATCGCCGGTCTTCGCCACCGCCAGCCATCCCGGCGCCCGCCCCCTGGGGCCGGTGCGCTTCGCCGCCCTGTGCCGGGCGGCGGGGCTGCCGGTCTATGCCCTGGGCGGGGTGGCGGCGGCGACGGCGCCGCGGCTGCGCGGCAGCGGCGCCGCCGGCGTCGCCGCCATCGGGGCGTTGGCCGGCGGCGAGCCGACAACGCACCGGATGGCGGCGCCCTGCGCGGCCAGAGCCGATCCCTTTCGCACGGGACCGGCCCTGGCGTCTCTTGGTCCTAGAAACCGAGCGCGAAGCCGGTGATGGCGGTCCAGCCGTCGTTCTCGTTGCCGGCGTCGTCGATGAACTCGGCGCGGGCGAGGCTGCTCTTCCAGTCGACGCCCGGCCCCAGGGTCCAGCGGAACGAACCCTGGAAGATTTCGCGCTCGGCCGGCCCGGCGTCGGTTTCGCTGGTGTAGTAGCCGACGCTGGCCGCCCACGGCCCCTCGCCGTAGGAGCCGGCGATCTCCCAGGCGTCGCCCTCGGCGCCGACATTCGACAGCCGCCCGACATCGGCGCCCGAGGCGTCGTAGTACGAGGCGCCGACGACGAAGCCGCCGAAGCCGCCCTGGGCGCCGAGATTAAGGGCCTCGATGTCGTCGGAGTCGGCGAACAGGTAGCCGGCCGACAGCTTCACCGACATGTCGTCGAATTCGTTGGCGTATTGCGCCGCCACCGCATAGGCGGAGTCGTTGGCGTCCGGCGGCATCGCCTGCACGCCCTGGCGGCCGGCGCCCATGTCGGGGATGAGGCTGGCGCCGACGACGAGGCCGGCGAAATTGACCGAGGTGTAGCTGACCTTGTTGGTGTCGTCGATGTCGTAGATGGCGGTGGCGTTGGGGGCGCTGTTGGTGGTGACGCTGTCCAGCACCCACTTGCCGACGACGACGTCGCCGTCCTGCAGGCCGACGCCCACATCCGGCGCGGCGACATGCAGAAGCTGCCCGACATTGTCCTCGTTGCCGAGGATGACGCTGCCGAAGCCGCCCGACATGGTCAGCAGCGCCTCGTCGTGCTTGTTGCCGACATCGACGTCCTGGGCCTCCAACTCGAAGCGCACACCGACCGTGACGCCGTTGTCGAGGGTGGTGGAGCCCTTGACGTGGATTTCCTTGTCGGACTGCTGATCCCAGTCGCCGACGTCCAGATCCTGGTCGGCGAAGCCGACCCACTCCTCCCAATAGCCGCCCAGGCCCAGCTCCACCTGGGCCTGCGCACCCCCCGCCAGGGCCAGGGCCGCGGCGGCGGTGGTCGCGAACAGGACTTTCCTCATGACCTCTCCTCTCCGTCTGGGGGCATGGCGCTGGCACCGCGGCCATGCGTGCACACAGGATAGTCAAGGATGAATCCCGAGATGCCTACAGCAAGTCAAGGTGTTGATGAAATACCGGCAATGACATCGCCAATGTGTGTCGTGGATGCCACATGACTTTTGCCGAAAGCCATAATGATCACATTCCGTTTGAGCCTATACTGGCTGTTTGCAGTTGCATTGGAATTAATACTTATGCGAACCAGTCCATCCCGATGGCGAGGGCGACGACACGGACGCGCCGGACGGTCTCCGGTCGGTCGGGCCGGTCCGGCGGGGGGCGGAAGGTGTCAGGCGGTGGAGGAGTCGGTGGCGACGGTCAGCCGGCTGCCGGGGCCGCAGGCGGCGAGCAGCGCGTGCAGGTCCGGCAGCGCCAGGGCGACGCAGCCCTCGGTGGCGGCGTAGCCGGGGGCGGCGACGTGCAGGAAGATGGCGCTGCCGCGATGTGGCCGCGGCGGGTCGTCGTTGTGCCCCAGCACCGCCAGCAGGTCATAGAGGCCATCGTCGCGCCACAGGTGCTCGCAGCGGGCCGGGTGCGGCAGCCGGACGGGGCGGTTGTAGTCGGCGTGGGCGGGGTCATCGCACCAGCCGTCGGCGGGGGCGATCGGCGCCACCGGCAGGGCGGTCGCCGGCGGCGCGGCCAGGCGGTCGGGGCGGTACAAGACCCGCCGCAGCGGCAGCACCCCCGCCGGGGTGGCCCCGTCGCCCTCGCGCTTGTCGGCGCGGACGCCGCCCCGCCCCAGCGCGCAGCGCCGGGCGTGGCCATTCCAGGTCAGCCGCCCCGACGGATGCACGCGGATGTCCACGACGCTCAGCCGCCGCCGGCCGCGGCGCCGGCGCGGCCATAGGCCTCCAGCGCCTGGCGCATCCGTTCCGCCACCCACCGCTCGCCGTCGGCGTCGCCGTCGGGCAGCAGGGGATGCTCGGCGTCGTCGAAGCCCTGCGCCCGCAGCGCCTGGCGCAGGCGTTCGGGATCGATCGCCGGCGGTTCCGTGGTCGCCGTGCGCGCCGCGGGCGGCGTGGGCAGCACGCGCGGGTCGGGGGCCGCCACCGGCGGCACGCCCTCGGCCCGGGCCGGCACCGGCATGAAGGCGCTGTCGGGCAGCGCGGGCGCCGTTGGGGGCGCGGCCGCGGCGCGCGCCGCCGTCGCCGTCAGCGCCGCCCCGGCCACCATCGGCGCCGCGTCCTCGGCCGCCGGCGCGGCGAGGCGGGTGGGGGCGTCGGCGGCCTCCGGCGGCGCGGCGTCGTCGTCGAACAGCGCCATGACCCGTTCGGCGCTGTCC
>JAWLGJ010000050.1:0-15541 GCA_041685145.1 Magnetospirillaceae bacterium
CTCCACCGCGTGCACGCGGGCGCCGGCGGCGGCGAGCGGGAAGGTGAAGCTGCCGCAGCCGGCGTAGAGGTCGGCGACGCGCGCGGCGCCGCCCGCCGCCTCGACGACGAGATCGGCGATGGCGCCCTCGCCCTCGGCGGAGGGTTGCAGGAAGGCGCCCGGCGGCGGCTCCACGGACACGCCGCCGAGGCTCACCACCGGCGGGCGCCGCCGCGCCACCGGGTCAGGAATGGCGTCGGTGGGGGTGCGCCAGGACAGGCGCGCCAGATCGGCGGCCTCGGCAAAGGCGGCCAGGCGCTCGCGGCCGAAGAGGTCGAGCGGCGCGGCGGTCTCCACCAGCACATCGAGGCCCGCCTCGGTGGCGGTGACGACGGCATCGCCGGACGCCGAGGGCGGCAGCACCGCCGCCAGCGCCTCGCCCAGCGCCGGCAGCAGCGCCACCAGGGCCGGGCGCAGCAGCGGGCATTCCGCCAGCGCCACGACGCGATGGCTGGCGCGGGCGTTGAAGCCCAGCACCAGACGTCCGCCGCGCCGCGCGAAGGTGAAGGCCGCCCGGCGGCGGCTGCCCGGCGGCAGGCGCAGCAGCGGCGCCACCGGCACGGCCTCCAGGCCCCGGCGCGCCAGGGCGGCGACCAGCAATTCCCGCTTCCAGCGGCCATAGGCGTCGGCGGGCATGTGCTGAAGGGCGCAGCCGCCGCAATCGCCGAAATGCCGGCAGAGCGGCGGCACGCGGTCGGGCGCCGGCCTCACCACCTCGACGAGCCCGCCTGCGAGGCCGTCGCCGCGCCGCCCCTCGATGCGGGCCAGAACCCGCTCGCCGGGCAGGGTGAAGGGGACGTAGAGCCGCTGCCCGCCGGCGTCGCCGATGCCGTCGCCGCGGCCGCCCAGGGTCTGGATGTCCGCCTCCACCAAGCGGCCCGCCCCGGAAGGCGGCCGCGGCGGCCGGGTGTGGCGTCGGCGGGGCTTGCCCCTCAACCCTCCGCCCCGCCGTTCTCGTCGAGGTCGGCGACGAAGGCCTCGAAGACCTCGGCCACCGCCGCGCTCATCGCCCGCACCGCCGCCTCGGGGGCGCCGCTGGAGGCGGGGCGCCGGGCCTCGTAGTCGCGCAGCAGCACCAGCCGCTCGTCGCGCCGGTCGGTGACGGCCAACTCGATGGCCACCACCGCCTCGGCCGCCCCCGCCGCCCGGCCGGCGGGGCCTAGGGCGGCGACCTGCTCGAAGCGTTTGATGTGTCCCTGGATGACGAAGTCGGGCACCAGGCGCAGGTTGGACGTCACCACCGTCTCGGCCGCGCCCGCCGCGCGCAGATGGTCGACCAGCGCCTCCTGCAGCAGCGCCGTCGGCGAATCCGTCCACAGGTGATAGGCATAGCTGCTCAGCACATGACTGCCGCCGGCGCGGGCGTGGACGAGGGCGCGTTCGCCCGTCACGCCGTCGGCGGTGAAGCGCACCACCTCGACCACCCCCGGCAGCGCCGGCTCGGACAGGCGCCCGGCGGCGGCCGGGGTCGGGAGGCGATAAAAGGTGTCGTCCGGCGGCGGCGGCGGAAGCACCGCGCAGCCGCCGATGAACAGGACCAGGAGCGTCACCACCGCGACAGGCAAGCGTCTCATTGCCGTTCCTCCATCAGCGCCGCAGGGCCTCGGGCACGGCGCCACCCAATAGCACGGACGGGTTCTGCCGCACCTGACGACTGAACTCGCGCAGGTTGCGGCTGGTTCCCTCCAGATCGCTGGTGATGGCGCCGGCGCTGCGCGAGATGCCCTGAACCGTCTGGCGCAAATCGCGCACGGTGCCCAGCATCTCGGGCCCGCCCTCGCCGACCAGGCCGTCGAGGGTGCCCAGCACCTCGTCGAGGCGCTGGCGCGTCGTCTGCAAGTCGGCGGCCAGTTGAGCCGCGTTGCGGCTGGTGTCCTCGAAATTGGTCAGGATAGCGTCGACGCGCTCGGCGTTGCCGTCCGACAGCACGCGGGCGAGCCCCGCGCTGGCCTGTTCCAGATTGCGGGCGGCGGCGTCGATGCTGGCCAGGCCGGCGGCGATGTGCTGCATGTTCTCGTCGCCGAGGATGCGGTCGAGGCGCTCGCCGGCGCCGCGCAGGCTGACGGTGAAATCCTCGACATTGCCGGTGATGGCGGGGGCGCGGGCGGCGAACTCCTCGCTCAGCGTCACCAGCGCCCGCATCAGGCGCGGCGCGTCGTCGGCCAGCACATTGCCCAACAGATCGACCTGGGCGTCGAGCTTGTCGAGCAGCGGCCGCACGCTGGTGCGGCTGAGGTCGGTGAACTCGGCGGCGATGTCGCTGACGGCGGCGAAGACATTGCCGCCCGGCGCGCTGGGCACGACGCCGCCGGGGGCGACGGCCTCCTGGCGGGTGCCGCCGCGAATCTCGACCACCACCGCCGACAGCAGGCCCGAGGCGGTGATCGTGGCGACGCTGTCGGCGGGAATGTGCCATTCGCGCCGGATCGACATGGCGAGGCGGAAATGCATCTCGCCCTCGTCGATGAAGGGCTGAATCTCGCGCACCTGGCCGACGGGGTAGCCCTCGTAAAGCACCTGGGTGCCGGCGCCGACGCCGGAGACGTTGTCGAAGACGGCATAATAGGTGTCGGTGGGCCCGGTGCGGCCGGTGAGCAGCGCCAGGGCACCGAGCAGCACCCCCAGCATCACCAGCACGAACAGCCCCACCAGGGCGTAATTGATGCGATAGTCGCGCATAACCGTCGTCGTCAGTCCTCGCCGGTCAGGCGGCGCAGGTAGTCGTCGGGGTCGAGTGTAGGCGTCTCGACGCGCCGGTTCAGCAAGTTCTGCACCCGCCGGTTGGCACTGTGCCGGATTTCGTCGACGGTGCCCACCGCCACCACCTCGCCCCCGTCCAGCACGCAGATGCGGTCGGCGATGGCAAAGGCGCTGGCGAGTTCGTGGGTGACCACCACCACCGTCATGCCCATCGCCTCGCGCAGGCGCAGAATCAGCTTGTCGATGGCGGCGGAAACGGCCGGGTCCAGCCCCGCCGAGGGCTCGTCGCAGAACAGCAGGTCCGGGTCCATGACGATGGCCCGCGCCAGCGCGGCGCGCTTGAGCATTCCGCCCGAGAGTTCCGACGGCATCAGCCTTTCGGTGCCCGGCAACTCCACCGCCTCCAGCTTCATGCGCGCCATGATCGCGATCGTGCGGGGATGGAGGTCGGTGTGCTCGACCAGCGGCAGGGCAAGGTTGTCGCCGACGCTCAGCGACGACAGCAGCGCCCCGCCCTGGAAGGCCACCCCCACCCGCCGGCGCAGCGCCTGCAAGGTCGCGGGCGCGGCGGCGTTGACGTCGACGCCCAGCACCCGCACCGCGCCCGCCGCCGGGCGCAGCAGGCCCAGCATGTGACGCAGCAAGGTCGTCTTGCCGGAACCCGAGCCCCCCATCACCACGAAGATCTCGCCCGGCCGCACGTCGAGGCTGACCCCGTCCAGCACCACGTTCTCGCCATAGCGCGCCACAAGGCCGCGCACCGACACCGCCGGCACGGCGGCCTCCGCGGCGGCGACGGCGGCGCGCTCGTTCATCGCGTCACCAGGAAGACGAAGATCATGTCGGTGATGACGATGGCGCTGATCGCCTGCACCACCGAGCGGGTGGTCATGCGCCCGACGCCCTCGGCGCCGCCGGTCACCGCCGCGCCGTTGACGGCGCCGATGGCGGTGATGAGCACCGCGAAGATGACGCTCTTGCCCAGGCCGTGCAGCAGGTCGTTAGCGCCCAGGATGTCCAGAAGCTCCAGGCCATAGGCTGCCAGCGTCACCCCCAGTTCGTTGCTGACGTAAAGGCCCGCCGCCAGCAGCGCCACGGCGTCGGCCCACAACGTCAGCGCCGGCAGCATCACCAGCATCGCCAGAAGCGGCGGCACCACCAGATAGCGCACCGGCTCGATGGCCATGACCTTCAGGGCGTCGATCTCCTGGTTGATGGTCATGGTGCCCAGCTTGGCGGCCAGGGCGGAGCCCGACCGTCCGGCCACCAGGACGCCGGTGATGACGGGGGCGAACTCGCGCACCACCGACAGGGCGATTCCCAGGGTCACTTGGGTCTCGGCCCCGAAGGTGCGCAAGGTGTAAATGCCCTGGATGGCCAGCATGATGCCGATGGTGCCCGACAGCACCGTCACGATGGGCAGGGCCCGCAGCCCGATCTCGACGGCCTGTTCGACCACGGCGCGCAGGCGCACCGACTGGCCGCGCCTCCGCCCCATGAACAGCCAGAACAGGCTTTCGGCGACCAGGGCGGCGGCCAGGCCCACCTCCTCGATGCCCTTGACGGTGGCGCGGCCGATGCGTTCGGGCAGCGTCATCGCCCCGCCCCCGCCTCGCGCCGCCACGCCGCCACCGCGTCCTCGATGCCGCCGTGCATGGCGAAGACACGGTCCAGGCGGGCCAGCGCCATCATGCGCAGCGCCCCCGGCCCGACGCCCACCAGGGCCATGCGCGCCCGCCGGCGCCGCGCCGCCTGTTCCGCCTCCACCAGGCTAGCGATTGCCGCCGAGTCGATCCGGCCGACGCCGCCCAGGTCGACCACCAGATCGCCGCCGGCGCTCAGCGTTTCCAGCAGGGCGCGGCGGAGAGCGGCGGCGTTGCTTCTGTCGACGTCGCCCTCCAGCGCGACCACGGCATAGCCGTCCCGGCGGGTGGTGGCGATGGTCATGCCTCTGCCATCCTGTGGTTGCGTCCGTCCACGAAGGTAGCCTCGGATGCCCCGCAGGTCGACAGCCCGCGTCTCAGACGCGATTCGCTCACACGCGGTCGCGCTCCAGCCGCCGTTGAGGCGGCGGCCAAGTGAGCGGAGCGAGCGCCCGGCGAGGGCAACAATGACCCCAGGCCGGTTCCATGTGAGTGGAAACGGCCTAGCGGCGCGGGCGCGCCCGCCGGGTGGGCGGGGCGGCGAGGGGGTCGTCGGGCCAGTAGTGGCGCGGATAGCGCCCCTTGAGGTCCGCCTTCACCGCCCGGTAGCCCTGGGCCCAGAAGCTTTCCAGGTCGCGGGTCACCTGCACGGGGCGGCGCGCCGGCGACAGCAGATGCAGCAGCACCGGCACCGCGCCGTCCGCGACGCAAGGGGTTTGGCGGGCGCCGAACATCTCCTGCAGGCGCACCGCCAGCACCGGCTCGGGCCCGGAATAGTCCAGGCGCACGCGGCTGCCGCTGGGCACCTCCAGATGCGTCGGCGCCAGGCGGTCGACCGCGCCCCGGCGCGGCCAGCCGATCAGCGCGTCCAGGGCGCCGGCAAGGTCGAGGCGGGCCAGAAGCACCCGCCGGCTGACGCCGTCGAGATAGGGGCCCAGCCAATCCTCCAGGCCGTCCAGCAGCGCCGCGTCCGACAGGTCGGGCCAGGCGTCGGCGCCCTGGACGCGGCGCAGGAACATCACCCGTTGGCGCAAACTCTCGGTGTCGCGAGTCCAGGGCAGCGCCGCCAGTCCCAGGCGGCGGATGCCGTCGATCATCGCCGCCGCCACCGCCTCCGGCGGCGGATCGGGCAGCGGCCGGTCCTCCAGCACCAGCGCCCCCAGGCGTCTTTGCCGCCGCGCCCGCACCAACTGCTCGCGCGCCTCCCACTCCACCGATTCCCGCGTCTCGACGGCCTCGGCGAACAGCGCCTCCAGCGCCGCCGCCGCCAGCGGCGCCGCCAGGAAGGCCCGCGCCTCGCGGCGGGCGCCGTCGAGATGGGCCACGGCCAGCCACTCCGCCGTCGCCAGTGGGTCGAGATCGTCGAGGCGCGCGCCGCGGCCGTTGCGCATCAGGTAGCGCGGCTCGCCCCCGGCGCGGCGGCGGGCGACACGGTCGGGATAGGCCAGGGCGAGCAGCAGGCCGACGGCCTCGTCGTCGGCGGGGCCGTCGGCGGCGGCGATCTTCAGGCGGCGGCGCCAGGCCGCTGCCGCCTGGCGGGCGCGGCGGCGCACGGCGGCATCGACGGGGTGGCCGTGCCCGTCCCCGGTCCGCAGCGCCGCCACCCGCACGCGCAGGTCGGCCGGGCGCGGCCCCGCCGCCGGGCGCAGGATGTCGCGCTCGGACAGCAGCGCCGCCACCTCGCAGGCCAGGACACCGTGACCCAGCGCGGCGCCGGCCAGGATCATATGCGCCAGACGTGGATGCGCCCCCAGCGCCGCCATCGCCCGCCCGTGCGCCGTCGCCCGCCCCTCGGCGTCGACGGCCCCCAGCGCCGCCAGCAGGTCGCGGGCCTGGGCGTAGGCCGCCGGCGGCGGCGGGTCCAGCCAGCGCAGCTCCGCCGGCTCGCGCGCCCCCCATACCGCCAGTTCCAACGCCAGCGGCGCCAGGTCGGCGACGGCGATCTCGGGCGGGGCGAAGGCGGCCAGGGCGCGGTCGCGTTCGCGCGTCCACAGGCGATAACAGACGCCCGGGCCCAGGCGGCCGGCGCGGCCGGCGCGCTGCTCGGCGGCGGCGCGTGATACCGGCTCGGTCACCAGCCGCGTCATGCCGCTGCCGGGCTCGAATCGCGGTCGGCGGGCGAGGCCGGCGTCCACCACCACGCCGATGCCCTCGATGGTGAGGCTGGTTTCGGCGATGGCGGTCGCCAGCACCACCTTGCGGCGGCCGGGCGGCGCCGGGGCGATGGCGGCGTCCTGCGCGGCGGGCGGCAGATTGCCGTAGAGCGGCGCCACCGCCACCGCCTCCGGCAGCCCCTCCAGCAGCGCCACGGCGCGGCGTATCTCGCCCTCGCCGGGCAGGAAGACCAGCACGTCGCCCGCGTCCTCGGCCAGCGCCCGGCGCACCTGCGCGGCGGCGGCGGCGACGGGATCCTCGGGGTCGCGCCCGGCGTGGCGCACGGTCACCGGGTGGGCGCGGCCCTGGCTGCTGACCGGCGGCGGCGCCCCCAACAGCCCGGCCACCGCCTCGCCGTCGAGGGTGGCCGACATCACCAGCAGGCGCAGATCGGGGCGCAGCCCCTGGCGCGCGTCCAGGCACAGCGCCAGCCCCAGATCGGCCTGGAGGCTGCGTTCGTGGAACTCGTCGAAGATCACCAGCCCGAAGCCGTCCAGGGCGGGATCGTCCTGGATCATGCGCGCCAACAGCCCCTCGGTGACCACCAGCACCCGCGTCGCCGGCCCGGCGCGCCCCTCCAGGCGCATCCGATAGCCGACCGTCTCCCCCACCGGCTCGCCCAGAAGGGCGGCCATGCGGTGGGCGGCGGCGCGGGCGGCCAGGCGGCGCGGCTCCAGCATCAGGATGCCGCGCCCCGCCAGCCAGGGCTCGTCGAGCAGCGCCAGGGGCACGCGGGTGGTCTTGCCGGCGCCCGGCGGCGCCTGCAGGACGGCGTTGTCGCCGCCGACGAGAAGGCGGCGGAGATCGGGCAGGGCCGCGTCGACGGGAAGCGCCGGCAGCGCCATGCCCGCCCTCAGGACGCCGGCGGCGTTTCGTGGGGCTCGAACGACACCGTCACCCGGTCGGCCAGGGGATCGGCCGCCTCGACGGTGATCTGGAAGCTGACCGTCTCGCCGCCGCCCAGTTCGGTGAGCGGCGGGTTCACCACCTTGCGTTGGGCAAGCTGGCTGCCGCGCAGCACCGACACCTTCAGGCGCGGCATCCGCTGCACCTCGTGGGTGGTGTTGGCGACGATGCCGCGCAGGACGAGGATTTCGCCGTCGGGGGTGCGGCGGCGCTCGGGCTTGACGTTGCGGATGGCCAGGCCGGCGCCGAGGGGCCGCGCCTCGACGCCCAGGGCCTCGTACAGGGGCAGCGCCTGCGGCAAGGCGGCCACCACCGGCATCCGGTACAGATAGGCCGCGCCCGCCAGGCCGGACAACAGCAGCACCACCGCCATCCCCCACAACACCCCGGCGCCGCCACGCGCGGCGGAATCGCCGTCGGCGGCGCGCGGCAGTTTGTAGGCGATGGGCTCGGGCCGGTCGTCGTCGGCGGATTCGGCGGCGGCCGCCTGGGCCGCGCGCTCCTCCTGGTCCTCGTCCTCGAAGTCGAGGAAATCGCCGCCGTCGTCGAGCGGACTGCCGCGCCCCGCCGGCGGCGGCGGCGGGCTGGGCCCGCCGGCCGGCGGCGAGGCGGCCGCCCCGGCCGTGTCACTCGCGGGCGCGTCCGCGTCCTTGTCGGCGTCGTCGGCGCTGTCGTCGGTGTCGTCGGCGAGGTCGGCGAATTCGGGCCGCTCCGGCGCGTCGTCGTCCAGTCGCGCCTGGAAACCCGCCTCGTCGTCATCATCATCGTCATCGCCGGCCGCGCCGACGGGCGCGTCGTCGCCGTCGCCGGCGCCGGCGCCGGCGTCATCGTCGACGGGAAAGCCCGCCTCGTCCTCGATATCTGGCAGCGGCTCGACCGGCGCCGTGTCCTCCGACGTCGGCGTCTGGAACCAGCGATTCCCGCAGCGGGCGCATTTCAGAGTCTTGCCGGACTCACCCAGCGCCGCCTCGGGGACGGAAAATTGCGTGCTGCAGTTTGGGCAGTTAATCTTCATTAACAGCGACCGGCTAAAACGCGGTTACTTATAGGATGTCGGCGACATCCACACAAGCGCGGGGGATGTCCGGCCACTTCACGGCAACGGCGGAGGCAGGCTTTTGGCAGAACGAGGGGACGAGCGCGAGCCGGTCGTCGTCGTGGACGGCGTCAGCCTGCGCTACGGGTCGGGCCCCGAGGTGCTGAGCGATGTCGGTTTTCGGCTGGCGCGCGGCGCCTTCGCCTTCCTGACCGGGCCGTCCGGGGCGGGCAAGTCGTCGCTGCTGCGCCTGCTGTATCTGGCGCAGCGCCCCAGCCGCGGCCGGCTGCGACTGTTCGGCCGCGACATGGCGGCGCTGTCGCGGCGGGATTTGCCGCGCCTGCGCCGGCGCATCGGCGTGGTGTTCCAGGACTTCCGCCTGCTCGACCACCTGACCGCCACCGAGAACGTCGCCCTGCCGCTGCGCATCGCCGGCGTGCCCGAGGCCGAGGTGCGCCGCCATGTGCCGGAGTTGCTGCGCTGGGTGGGGCTGGCGGAGCACCTGGAGACGCGGCCGCCGCTGCTGTCGGGCGGGCAGAAGCAGCGCGTCGCCATCGCCCGCGCCGTCATCGGCCGCCCCGACCTGTTGCTGGCCGACGAGCCCACCGGCAACGTCGACGACGCCATCGCCCTGCGGCTGATGTATCTTTTCGAGGAACTGAACAAGCTGGGGACCACCGTGGTCATCGCCACCCACAATCAGTCGCTGGTGGAGCGCTTCCCGCATCCGCGCCTGCACATCGGCGGCGGCCAGGTGCAGGTGGTGGCCTAGTGCTGCGGCGACGGTCCGACCTGCCGCTGGGCCACGACCCCGCCAGCCGCTTCCTGCCCTGGCTGGTGGCGGTGATGGTGCTGCTGGCGGCGCTGGCGACGGCAACCGTGTTCCTGCTGCGCGACCTGGAACGCCAATGGCGCCAGGACGCCGCCGGCACCCTGACGGTGCAGGTCCTGCCCGCCGGCAGCGGCAGCGACGCCGAGGCCGATTTCGCGGCGCGGGTGGCGGCGGCGGTGGCGCTGCTGGAGAGCACCCCCGGCGTCGCCGCCGCGCGCCCCCTGCCGCGCGCCGAGGCGGCGGCGCTGCTGGAGCCCTGGCTGGGCGACGGCGCGCTGGTCGAGCAACTGCCGCTGCCGGCGCTGATCGACGTGCGCCTGGACGCCGAACTGCGCATGGACCTGGAGGCGCTGGCGGCGCGCCTGCGCGCGGCGGTGCCCGAGGCGACGGTGGATGACCACCGCACCTGGATGCAGGGGCTGATCGCCCTGGGCGGCACCTTGGAGACCCTGGGGCTGGCGGCGCTGGCGCTGATGGGCGGCGCGCTGACGCTGACGGTGGTCTACGCCACCCGCACCGGCTTGGCCATCCACCGCGACATCATCGACCTGCTGCATCTGGTGGGCGCCCGCGACGCCTATATCGCCGCCCAGTTCGCCGGGCACAGCCTGCGGCTGGGGTTGGCGGGCGGGGCGCTGGGGCTGGTGCTGGCGGCGCCGGCGCTGGGTGTGCTGCTGATGAAGGCGCGGGCGCTGGAAGGCGGCCTGCTGCCGCCACTGGCGGTCGGCGCCGCCGGCTGGACGACGCTGGCGCTGCTGCCGCTGGCCGCGGCGCTGATCGCCTGGGCGACGGCGCGGCTGACGGTGCGCCACGTCCTGGCGCGGATGTTCTGAGATGCGGCGGGGGGGCCGCGCGGGCCTGCTGAGGACGGCGGTGCGGCTGCTGCTGCTGGCGCTGGTCCTGGCGGGGACGTGGCTGGCGGGGCTGCTGTGGTTTGTCGCCGCGCTGCCCGCGGCGGTGGCCGACCGCGACACCCCCACCGACGCCATCGTCGTCTTCACCGGCGGCAGCGAGCGCCTGGGCACCGGGCTGGAACTGCTGGGCCGCGGCCGCGCGCACAAGCTGTTCGTCTCGGGCGTCTATCGCGGCGTCGAGGTGGCGGAACTGCTGCGTCACGCCCAGCGCACGCCCCGCGCCGCCGAATGCTGCATCGTCCTGGGCTATACCGCCGGCAACACGCGCGGCAACGCCCTGGAAACCGCCGCCTGGATGCGCGGCGAGGGCTATCGCAGCCTGCGCCTTGTGACATCGAGCTATCACATGCCGCGCTCGCTGCTGGAGCTGCGCCGCGCCCTGCCCGAGGCGGAGATCATCCCGCATCCGGTGTTCACCGACGCCGTCAAGCGCGAGGAGTGGTGGCGCTGGCCGGGCACGGCCCATCTTCTCGCCACCGAATACAGCAAGTATGTTGTCGCCTTCGCGCGTGCGCGGCTGTTCGGCAACCGGCAGGGAATTGATTCGTGACCTTTGTGCGTTCATTGCTGTTTCAGGTGCTGTTCTACGCCTGGACGGTGCTGCTGTGCGTGGCCTATCTGCCGCTGCTGCTGGGGCCGCGGCGATGGTTGCAGCGGGCGGCGGCGGCCTGGCTGCGCAGTTCGCTGGCCCTGCTGGCGGCGACGGCCGGGCTGCGCTACCGCGTCGAGGGCCGCGAACACCTGCCGCCGGGGCCGTGCATCGTCGCCGCCAAGCACCAGTCGATGTTCGAGACGATGGTCTTCCACCAGATCCTCGCCGACCCGTCCTATGTGCTGAAGGTGGAGCTAACCCGCATTCCGCTGTTCGGCTGGTACCTGAAAAAGGCCGGCAGCATCGCCGTCGACCGCAAGGCCGGGGCGCGGGCGCTCAAGGACATGGTGGCGCAGGCGCAGGCGGCGGTGGGGCGCGGCCAGCAACTGGTGATCTTCCCCGAGGGCACCCGCACGGCGCCGGGGGAGACGCGCCGCTACCACCCCGGCGTGGCGGTGCTGTACGAGGCCCTGAAGCTGCCGGTGGTGCCGGTGGCGCTGGACAGCGGCCACTTCTGGCGCCGGCGCAGCTTCGCCAAGCGGGCCGGGACCATCACCATCCGCATCCTGCCGGCGCTGGCGCCGGGGCTGGAGCGCCGCGCCTTCCTGGCCCACCTGTCCGAGACCATCGAATCCGCCTGCGCCGAGCTGGAGACGGGGCGGGAGTGATTTTTTTTGGGCCTCGCCGGGCGCTCGCCCCGGTCGCTTGGCCGCCGCCTCGACGACGGCGAGGCTGTGGGCAACTCTGTGGACAGATCGAATGCCGGCGCGGCTTGTTCAGGCGTGAATAGCGTGAACAACCCCTACCTTCGCATAGGAATCAACGCCTTGCGGCGCGGGGGTGCTGTGGAAACAAAATGAGAACAAGCGCCTTGACGGTGGCGGGGGCGCCTCCTAGACTTGACCCGCAAGCCTTGGAGAACAAGGAAATCCGCTTCACATGCATGGGTCACGGTCCCGCGGCCGGGCCGGGCGGGAGGGTCCGATGACGCAGATGGCGTCGATCTCGCAGCAGATCTGGGACATGAAGTACCGCCTGAAGACGGCGGACGGCACGCCTGTGGACAAAACCGTCGCCGACACCTGGCGGCGCGTGGCCCGCGCCCTCGCCGGCGCCGAGGCCCCGCCCGAGGCGGGCCGCTGGGAGGACGCCTTCTTCGAGGCGATGAACGATTTCCGGTTCCTGCCCGCGGGGCGCATCCTCTCCGGCGCCGGCACCGAGCGCAACGTCACCCTGTTCAACTGCTTCGTCATGGGCGACATCCCCGACGACATGGCGGGGATTTTCGAACACCTGAAGGAGGCCGCCCTGACCATGCAGCAGGGCGGCGGCATCGGCTACGACTTCTCGACCCTGCGGCCGAAGGGCGCGCCGGTGAAGGGCGTCGGCGCCCACGCCTCGGGGCCGCTGTCCATCATGGCCGTGTGGGACGCCATGTGCCGCACGATCATGAGCGCCGGCTCGCGCCGCGGCGCCATGATGGGCAC
This sequence comes from Magnetospirillaceae bacterium, assembly GCA_041685145.1. GTDB lineage: Bacteria > Pseudomonadota > Alphaproteobacteria > Rhodospirillales > Magnetospirillaceae > JAWLGJ01. Next base: position 12,304 of record JAWLGJ010000050.1, read on the forward strand.
CCTGCGCTGCGACCACCCCGACATCGAGGCCTTCATCGCCGCCAAGAGCGAGGCCGGGCGGCTGCGCATGTTCAACCTGTCGGTGCTGGTCACCGACGCCTTCATGCGCGCCGTCAAGGACGACGCCGAATGGAGCCTGGTCTTCGCGGGCAAGGTCTACCGCACGCTGCCGGCCCGGGCGCTGTGGGACAAGATCATGCGCGCCACGTACACCTATGCCGAACCGGGCGTGATCTTCATCGACCGCATCAACCAGACCAACAACCTGTGGTACTGCGAGGACATCCACGCCACCAACCCCTGCGGCGAGCAGCCGCTGCCGCCCTACGGGGTGTGCCTGCTGGGCTCGGTCAATCTGGCGCGGCTGGTGGCGCGGCCGTTCACGCACGAGGCGGCGCTGGACCTCGACGCCCTGCGCGGGCTGGTGCGCACCGCGGTCCGCATGATGGACGACGTCATCGACGTCTCCAACTACCCGCTGCCCCAGCACGCCCACGAGGCCGCCGCCAAGCGCCGCATCGGCCTGGGCGTCACCGGGCTTGCCGACGCGCTGATCATGTGCCGCGCCCGATACGGCGGCAAGGAGGCCATTCGCCTGACGGAATCCTGGCTGGCGGCGCTGCGGCGCGAGGCCTATCTGGCCTCGGTCGACCTGGCCAAGGAAAGGGGCAGCTTTCCGCTTTTCGACCGCGAGAAGTATCTGGCGGGCGAGGTGGTCCAGGGCCTCGACGCCGACGTGCGCGAGGCCATCGCCGCCCACGGCATCCGCAACGCCCTGCTCACCTCCATCGCGCCGACGGGCACCATCTCGCTGTTCGCCGACAATGTCTCCTCGGGGCTGGAACCGGTGTTCAGCTTCGCCTACAAGCGCAGCGTGCTGCAGCCCGACGGCAGCCGCCGCGACGAGGAAGTCAGCGACTACGCCGTGCGCCTGTACCGGCGCCTATTCGGCGACGACGCCCCCCTCCCCGACTATTTCGTCGACGCCCAATCGCTGGCGCCCTCGGACCACGTCATCATGCAGGCGGCGGTGCAGAAATACATCGACTCCAGCATCTCCAAGACCATCAACGTCCCGGAGAGCATCTCCTTCGAGGCCTTCAAGGACGTCTACATGCAGGCCTATGACCTGGGCTGCAAGGGCTGCACCACCTACCGCCCCAACGAGATCACCGGCGCGGTGCTGAGCGTCGACGACGCCCGCAAGGGGGCCAACGACGACCAGGAGCCGGAACTGCCGCTGGAGCCGGATCGCCCCCATGCCGAGGACGAGTACGAGGCCGGCGGCGTCGTCTACATGACCCAGCCCCTGGAACGCCCCGAGGCCCTGCCCGGCGCCACCTACAAGGTGCGGTGGCCGGAATCGGACCACGCCATGTACATCACCATCAACGACGTCATCCAGGACGGCCGGCGGCGCCCCTTCGAGGTGTTCATCAACTCGAAGAACATGGACAACTACGCCTGGACGGTGGGCCTGACGCGGATGATCTCGGCCGTCTTCCGGCGCGGCGGCGACGTCTCGTTCGTGGTCGAGGAACTGAAGGCGGTGTTCGACCCCCGCGGCGGCCACTGGATGGGCGGGCGCTACATCCCCTCGCTGCTGGCCGCCATCGGCGAGGTGATCGAGCGCCACATGGTCGCCATCGGCTTCCTGCCCGACCCGCGGGCGCAGCCCGACCCCGCCCAGCGCGGCGGCAAGGTGGTCAGCCTGGGCAACGCCCCCTTCCGCCAATGCCCCAAATGCGCCCAGCCCAGCCTGATGCGCGGCGAAGGCTGCGACACCTGCACAAGCTGCGGCTATTCCAAGTGCGGCTGAAAAAAAAGGGGGCGGCCGCGGCCGCCCCCAAGGTGGGTTCCGTAGGAAGAGAACCGGACGAGGGCCTCAGAACTGACGCCGGACGCCGATCATGGCGCCGTATTGACGCAGACTGAGGCTGGTACCGGCGCCGATCTGCCCCATCAGCGGATGGTTGAAGGCAGGGTCGGTGCCGGGATCGGTTTGCTTGTTCCTCGGCGCGAAATAGCCGCTCAAGGACAGCTCCCACTGCTCGGCGACGTGCCAGGTGGCGCCGGCGGTGATGTGGTGCTCGGTCACGGCCGGGAACAGCGCGTTGGCGAGGGTGAACTCTTCGGGAATGGGCGAGCGGCCGTAGCTCCAGCCGGCGCGCAGGGTCAGGGCGTCGGTGACGCGGTGCTGCACCCCCAGCGCCACCACCAACTGGTCGCGCCAGCCGAAGCCGCCCTCGATCGGATCCTTGCCGCCGATGGCCTTGACCTGGTCCCACATGATGTAGCGGCCGTCGATGAGGATGTCGGTGCCCTCGGCTAGTTCGAAGCCGAGTCCCGCCGACACCACCGGCGGCAGGTTGAGCGGCCCGACGAACAGGTCGTCGTAGCGGTCGAGGCTGCCGTACCAGACCGGCGTGCTGGCGCTGACGCCGAGGCTGACGCCGCCGAAATCCCACCAGCCGCCGATGCGGAAGCCGAAGCCGTATTCGCGGTCGGCCCGGTTGGCGCCGGCGGTGGGCGCCATCGCGCCGGTCAGCATGTTGCTCTCGAAATCCATGTAGCCGAGGATGACGCTGGCGCCATAGGCGGCCGTGGGCGTCGGCTGCCAGGTCAGGGTGGGGGTGGCGTTGACATAGCGCACACGCACGCGGTCGTCCTGGGGCCAGAAGCGGCCGCCGCCGGCGTATTTGGTCTGCCCACCGCCGCCCGGCACCAGGGCGAGGCCCAGGCTGACCGTCTCGGTCAGGCGCATCGTCGCCGCCAGGCCGCCGTCGGGAAAGTCGGTGGCGGAGCTTTCCTGTTCCCCCAACTCGTTGGTGAGCATCCCCACCGGCGGCATCACCGGCGGATCGAAGGGGTCCTGGCCGGTTTCCAGGGTGGCGTCGGCGTGGAACCAGCCGAAGGCGGCGGAGGCCTCGTTGCCCAGCGGCCCGATCAGGGCGGGGTTGCGGGCCATCGCCGCGGCGTCGGTGGCCTTGGCCATCCCCGCGCCGCCCATGCCGCAGCTCTTGATGTCGACGCAATAGGGCAACATGCCGTTGTTGGCGCGGGCCTGGGGCACCGCCCCCACGACCAGCCCCACTCCCAGCGCCACGGCGGATGCCGCTACCAAACGGTTCATCACAGCCTTCCTCCCTCTCGGCGACGGCGGTGCTGCCCGGCCGCCATATTTTTTTCGGATACCAAGTGTGTCGCCGTCAGGGACGCAACGGGTAGTAGGCCCGTA
>JAWLGJ010000050.1:15551-20768 GCA_041685145.1 Magnetospirillaceae bacterium
TAATAAATTTGCACTTTTGCATATGCGAAGAGGCGCAAGCGCGCGTCAGCCCCCGGAAGGAAGTCGGCGGGGGCGGCAACGACCGCGCTCGTCATTCCCGCGCAGGCGGGAATCCAGCGGCCTCGCCGCGACTCGGTGTTTGGGACGGACATGCGTCGGGAACAAACATGGACCCCCGCCTTCGCGGGGGTGACGAACAACATAAGGGGGGCGCCGCTGGTGCAAGGCTCACTCCAGCCGCCGTTGAGGCGGCGGCCAAGCGAGCGGAGCGAGCGCCCGGCGCGGGCGGTAACCACGGCGCTCGTCATTCCCGCGCAGGCGGGAATCCAGCGGCCTCGCCGCGCCTCGGCGTTGGGACGGACATCCGTCGGGAATGAACATGGACCCCCGCCTTCGCGGGGGTGACGAACACGGGGCTAGTAGATGATGTCCGCCGGAGTCACGTGGACGAGAGGCTCTTCGTAATGCGTCCAGTCGTCGGGACGGATATAGAAGGTCTCGGCGGCGCGGAAGCGGATGACGCCCTCGTCGCGGACGGTGGCGGTGAAGATGAGTTCGGTGTCCGTCGGCCAGGAGACGCCGCCGACGCCCGCGTCCACCGCCGCCGCCGTGGCGACGCCCACCGCCGTCACCCCGGCGGCCGAATCGGCGCCCTGCTCGATGGCGATGGCCGGCAGCAGGAAGGCCGCCGCCAGCCCGGTGATCGCCCCCGGCGTGGGGCGGTTCCACAAGGGCTCGCGGTGGTCCACGACCTGGGTGGTGTAGGCGAGGACGCTGGCGCCGGCGGGCTCCAGGCTCAACGGCACGCCGGCGTTCAGCAACTCGGTGGTCAGGAAGGTGTGGAACAGGCGATTGAAGCGGGTGTCGGCCCCTTGCGCGCGGACATGGACCGGCCGCGCCGCCAGGTCGGAATCGGCGGCCATCTGTGCCTGCACCCGCCCAGTCAGGTCGCGGGCCAGCCATTGCCAGTGATACGCCGACTGCATCTTCTTCTGGGTTTCGGCCGGGTAGGTGGTGGCCACCGGCGCCTGCGAGCAGGCCGGCAGCAAGGCGGCGGCGGCAAGGACGGCAAGCGTCGCGACGCCCCCCCTTTTCCCACGCAGTCTTCGCATATGTCGAACGACCTCCCGGTCCATTGGCGGCCCGATTCCTATAGGGCGATGATATCGTCGAAAACCTGCCGATCATAGCCGTTTCTTGCCGCAGGACTGGCGAAGTTCTTCGCGGATGCTGGCGGCGGGGGGATGCAGACTTTCAACCGCGCCGCGCTTGCGGCAGCATGAGGACGGCGAGACAAGGGAGCGCGGCCGATGCTGACCAGTTACATTGCCACACAGGGGGCCCTGCAACCCGTCGCGGGCGAGGCGGCGGCGGCGGCGGCGTGGATCGACCTCCTCGACCCCACCCCCGAGGAGCGCGCCGAGGTCGAGCGGGTCCTGGGCGTGCACCTGCCGACGCGCGAGGACATGCGCGAGATCGAGGCCTCCAGCCGGTTGTATCGCGACGGCGAGACCCTGTTCATGACCGCGCCGGTGCTGACCGCCGCCGACAGCCCCGAGGCCCGCAACGCGCCGGTGACCTTCGTCGTTACCGCCACCACCACGGTCACCATCCGCGACCTGACGCCGAAGCCCTTCGAGCGCTTTGCGGCGCGGGTGCAGCGCCCGCACGGCGGCCCCCTCGACGCCACCGGGGTGCTGACCGGCCTGCTGGAGGCGCTGGTGGATCGTCTCGCCGACGTCATGGAAGGCATCATCGACGAGCTTGACGCCCTCACCCGCATCGTCTTCCACGCGCCCACGGCGGCGCGGGCCGCCACCGGCCGGGACTTCCAGCCCCACCTCACCGCCCTCGGGCGCAGCGGCGATTTGATGGACAAGGCCCGCGAAAGCCTGCTGGCGCTGGGCCGCGTCGTCAGCTTCCTGGGCGGCATGGGCGAGTTGCTGGGCGCCGACGGCCGCCAGCAGGTGGCCACCCTGGCCCACGACATCACGTCGCTGACCGAACACGGCAACTATCTGGCCGGGCGCATCGCCTTCCTGCTGGAGGCGACGCTGGGGCTGATCACCATCCAGCAGAACGGCGTCATCCGAGTGCTGTCGCTGGTGGCGGTGGTTTTCCTGCCGCCGACCCTGATCGCCAGCATCTACGGGATGAACTTCCGCATCATGCCGGAACTGGACACGGCGCTGGGCTACCCGCTGGCCCTGCTGGCCATCCTGCTGTCGGGCGCCCTGCCCTATCTGTTCTTCAAGCGCAAGGGTTGGCTGTAGCCGCCGGCTCAGCGGGCCGGGGCGCGGCGGGCCTTGGCGGCGCCGGCCTTGCGCGTGCCCGCCCCGGGCTTGGCGCCGGCCTTGGCCTTGGGCTTGGTGTCAGGCTTGGCCTTGGCCTTGGCGGGACGCGCGGCCGGTCGGGGCGCCTGGGATTCGGCCGCGCCCTTGACCTCGGCCTCGGCGCGCAGCCAATGCGCCTCGGCCCGTCCGGGCGGCCGTCCTTCCGCCTCCCACAGGTGATAGGCGCGCTCGCGAATGCGCTCTTCGATGCTTTCCGCCATGCCCGTGTGCCCCGTCGCAAGGGATGCCAGCGGCGACGGTATACCGCCGCCGCCGGCCCCTCAACGCGATTCTTCCGCCGTGGGGGCGCCGCTCAGGCGGCGTGGTCGGCCTTGGCGCGCTTGGCCGCCTCGGCCTCGTCGGCGCCATAAGCCTTGCCCGACCACAGCATCTCGTAGCCGACCTCCTCGTTGCCGTTCTCGCACAGGTCCAGCACCTGCCGGAAAAGCGGCTGGAAGGTTTCGCTGCGGTGCGATTCCTCGTGCTCCTCGAAGCTGCGCCAGAAGGTGACGATCAGCGCCTCGCGCCCCGCCAGCGGGTGCGCCACCGCCTGGCCGACGGTGCTGCCCTCGTTGGAGATCTGGCCGGAATTGAGGCAGACGAAGCCGCCAACGAAACCGCTCTGGGAATGGTAGGTCTTGACGTTCTCGCACAGCACCGCCACGCGCTCCTCCAGGTCGTCGACGGAAAACTCCGGCTTCAGGACGACCCGGTTGACGGTGACGACGCCGTCGCCGGGAAACCCGCTGATAAGCTCGGACATGGGCTGCCTCCTGTCGATGCCGCGACGTCTTCTTATTCGCATTTCGTTTTTCTAATGTAAGAAGGCGGCGGCGGCGGTTCAAGCGGCCCTAGGCCGAGGCGGACGCCGGCGGCGCCAGCAGCGTCCGCACGGCGTCGGCCAGGGCCTCCATCCGGCACGGCTTCACTAGGCACATGCGGTCGCGGTAACGCTCGGGCAGGCTCTGCGCGCCATAGCCGGTGACGAAGGCAAAAGGGACACCGCGGCGGGCCAGGAGGTCGGCGACCGGCATGGCCGAGGCGCCGTGCAGGTTGACGTCCAGGAGGGCGGCATCGGGCGGCTCGGCCTCCACCAGGGCGGCGGCGGCGTCGGCGGTGCCCGCCGGGCCGATGACGATGCTGCCGTGGCTCTCCAGCAGCATACCCAGGGCCAGGGCCACCATCGTCTCGTCCTCGACAATCAGGATGCGCCGGTTCAGCAACACATCAGCCGCCATTCCGCCCTCCGTCGTCCCCCAGAACCTCGATGAGTTTCGGATCCTCCGGAATACGGAACATCGCCCGCATCCCGTCGGGCGCGAAATCGAACTCGGTCTTGCCGCCCAGCCCGTGGCCGATCTCGCCGCGAATCAGCTTCATGCCGAACCCGTCCTTGTCGGGTGCGCTGACCGCCGGCCCGCCCCGTTCGCACCACCGCAGGAACAGGGTCGGGCCGTCGGCGGCCTCGTCCCGTCCCCACGACACCTCAAGGCGGCCATCGGGGCCGGATAGGGCGCCGTATTTGGCGGCGTTGGTGGCCAGTTCATGCACGACCATCGTGACGGTCAGGGCGGCCTTGGGGCGCAGCAGGATGCGCGGGCCGTTCACCGCCACCCGTCCCTCGGTCACCGCATAGGCCGCCAGCCCGTCCCGCACCACATCGGCAAGCTGGATGTTGCCCCAGGCCTCTTGCGCCAGGAGCGTATAGGTGCGCGACAGCGCGTCCAGGCGGCTGAGGAAGTCCTCGACCGCGCCGCGGGTCGGCGCCCCGCCGCCCAGCGTGGCGGTGGCCAGGCTGCTGACCACCGCCAGCATGTTGCGGACGCGGTGGTTCAGTTCGTCGATCAGAACACGCTGTTGTTGCTGCGCCTTCGAGGCGGTGATGTCGATGAAGGTCACCAGCACGCCGTCGAGGTGGTCGTCACCCCCGCGGTAGGGGAGGATGCGGGCCAGATAGGACGTTTCGCTGTCGGCGAGCGTCACGTCGCGTTCCACGGTCTCGGCCGTCCGCAGCACCCGGCGAATGTCGTCGATGAGTTGCGGGTAGTCGAGATGGTGCGAAATATGCGTCAGCGGCCGGCCCTCGTCGGTGGGGATCAGGTTGAAAATGCCTGCCACCGCGGGCGTGAAGGTGCGGATGCGCAGCTCGCAGTCGAGGAAGATGATGGCGCTGCCCGTGCTTTCGAACAGGTTGCGCAGGTCGTCGTTGGCGCGGTCCAACTCATCGACCTTCTCGCTCAGTTCGTGGTTGACGGTGTGCAGCTCCTCGTTGATGGACTGCACCTCCTCGCGCGAGGTTTCCATCTCCTCGTTGGTGGCCTGCAGCTCCTCGTTGACCGACACCAGCTCTTCGTTGGACGACTTCAGTTCCTCCAGGGTCGTCTCGTATTCCTCGACGATGGTCTGCAAACGCTCGCGCGTGTCGCGCAGTTCGCGCTCAAGGCTGGAGGTATAGGCATCGCCGTCGGCGCGCGCCGCCATCACCTCGGAGCTGGCGACGGGCTCGCCGACATCGGCGAAGACCACCAGGTACTGGCAGTCCTCGGCGTTCTCGCCCAGGGGCTCGACGTGGATGTTGACCAACTGCATCCGGTCGTCGAGTTCGACGGCGACGTGCTCGCGCACGACCGGCTGGTGGCTCTTGGCGGCTTCGTTGAGGGCGTCGCGCAGGTCCGGGCGCAGGCCCCGGCGGCTCATGGGAACGAGTTGACGGCTGGGGGCGCCGCTGGGGGCTTCGAGGTATTTCCCGGTCCGCGCCGAATAATGGATGATGTCGCCGTCGCGGTTGACCACCACATGCGGCGGGGCATAGCGCTCCAGCATCCGGATTTCGGCGCTGCGGCGGGGCGCCGCCGGCGCCATGACGTTGAACTGCGGCTTGAGC
>JAWLGJ010000003.1:0-113140 GCA_041685145.1 Magnetospirillaceae bacterium
GTCGCCATGCCGGTGGACAGGATCAGCGGCTTGCCGGTGCGGGCCGCCGTCTCGATTAGCGGCACGTCGACGATCTCGAAGGAGGCGATCTTGTAGGCCGGCGCCCCCAGGCCTTCCAGGAAATCGACGGCGGTGGGGTCGAAGGGGCTGCTGAACACCGTCAGTCCCAAGGCGCGCCCCTTGGCGAACAGCGCCTCGTGCCATTCCCAGGGGGTGTGCGCCTCCTGGTACAACTCGTACAGCCGCCGCCCCTGCCACAGGCCCTCCTCGATGACGAAGCCGGGGCCGTCGTGGTCGATGGTGATGGTGTCGGCGGTGTAGGTTTGCAGCTTCACCGCGTCGGCACCGGCCTCCCGCGCCGCTTCCATCAGCGCCAGGGCGCGGTCGAGCCGGCCGTTGTGGTTGCCGGACAACTCGGCGATCACATAGGGCGGCTGGTCCGGCCCGATGCGGCGGCCGTCGATTTCAAGATGGGTCATTGCCGATCCCCGCGCAGCCCGTGGTCGCGGCCGTGGCGTTCCAGCACGGCCACGGGAGTATCCCATCCCCGCGCCAGCAGGTGAAGGAAAGGCTCCTTGTCGCGGGCGCGGTGGATGGTGCCGCCGGCGGGCTGGCGCCGACGCTCGGCCCGTCCGGTGCGCAGCCCCGGCCAGGTTTCGGCGAACAGCCCCACCACCGCGCGTTGCAGCACGTCATAGCTTCCGGCCAGGGTCTCGCCACCGTCGAAGGTGATCTCGCGCTGGGCGATGATATCGCCGGTGTCGACGCCGGCGTCGATGTGGTGAACGGTGACTCCCTTGGGCGTGCCTTCCAGGAAGCTCCAGAAATTGGGGTCGGCGCCGCGATTCCAGGGCAGCAGCGAAATATGCAGGTTGACGAAGCGGTCCGGGCGCAGGGCCAGCACCTCGGGCGGCAGGATGTGCCTATAACCGTGCGAAATGATCCAGTCCGGCGCCAGGGCGCGCAGCAGCGGCGGCGTCAAACGCTCGGTGCGGACGACGGTCTCGTCGCCGCCCTCGGCAACGATGGCCCGCACGGCCTCGGGGTAGGGCGAGAGGATCAGCACCCTCATGCCGTGACCGCCTCGACCACGCGCCCGGCGCCGTTGCCGTCGCAGACGGCGGCGGCGCGTTCCGCCATCTCGCGGCGCGGCCGCGACGGCCGCAGCGCCGCGACGGCGTCGGCGAGGGCGGCGGTGTCCACGGCTCCGGCGCGGCCGGCGACGTCGGCGGCCCCGGCGGCGGCAAGGGCGCGGGCGATGGGTTCCTGGTTGTCGGCCAGCACCAGCATCACACTCGGCAGCCCCAGGCAGCAGCGCTCCCAGGCGGACCCGCCGGCCGCGCCGATGGCGAGGTCGGCGACGGCCGTCAGCGCCGCCATGTCCTCGACGCCGGTGTGCACGCGCGCGCCGGGCATGGCGGCGGCCTGCGCGCGCACCGCCTCCAGGTGCGGGGCCTTCGGCCCCAGCACCACCTCGATCGCCGTCTCTTCCATGCCCAGGCGCGCCAGGGCCGCCAGCGCCACGCCGGTGGCGTTGTCGGGATCGGTGCCGCCTAAGGCGACGAGGACGCGACGAAGGGTAGGCTCCTTCCGCCGCCGCGCCAGCGCCGCCGGGCGCGCCGCCGCGAATTGCGGGCGCAGCAGGGCCCAATGGGGCCCCAGGAGCAGCCGGCAGTCGGGCGGGACGAGGCCGGCATACTCCCCCGCTTCCCGCCCCAGATTCTGGTTGAGCAGCAGGTCGGCGTCGTGGCGGCCCTCGGCGAGGTCGTCGATGACCAGGATGCGACCCGCGCGCCGCCGCGCCCCGCCCTCATAGGCGGCGCCGAGGCCGTAGTGATCGACCACCAGCAACTCGCCGGGCGGCAGGTCGCCGGGGGCGTCGGGGTCGGCCGGGTGCATGATGCGGTGACGGCGCAGCGCCGGCACCGTTGCCACCGTCTCCGGCGTGCAGACGAAGATACACCGCCAGCCCCGGCCCGCCAGGGCGTCGGCCAGGGTGAGGCAGCGCATGGCATGGCCGCTGCCCAGGCGGGGACCGGCGTCGGCGCGGAAGACGGCGCGCATCACGTCTCCGCCCCGACGATTCGCGCCTCCCGTTCGCGGTCGCGCCGCGCCGCGTTGATGTCCGCCAGATGCGGATGCGCCGCAAGCGTCGCCAGCACCGCCGCCAGATCGGCCGTGACCGCCGGCGGCGGCAGCAGCGGCGCCAGGGCGCGGAACAGGGCCAGATCCTCGGGATGATCCAGGGTCAGGCGCAGGCGCGCGGCGTCGCCGCCGGGCCCGGTCAGGCAGGCGCGGCGGATGTCTGGGGCCGTGCGCAGCCAGGGGGTGACGTGCTCGCGCTGGTGGGGTTCGCGCGCCAGGCGGGCGGCCCGCTCCAGGGCGGCGGAGGTGAAGGCCTCGCAGTCCAGCCCGTGCGGCCAGGAGGGCGGCAGGTTGTTGCAGGCATAGTCGACGCCGCGCTCGCGCCGCAGCGCCAGCACCGCGCCGCACAGCGCCGGGTCGATCAGCGGGCAGTCGCTGGTCACGCGCATCACCTCGGTGGCCCCCACGGCGGCGGCGGCGCCACGGTAGCGTTCCAGGACATCCTCCCCCGGGCCGCGATGGACGACGGCGCCGCAGCGCGCCGCCTCGGCGGCGATGGCGCCGTCTTCCGGCGCGTCGGTGGTGGCGCAGACGACGGTGTCGATGCCGGGGATGGCGGCGCAGCGCTCCAGCACCCAGGACAGGACCGTGCGCCCCGCCAGATCCATCAGCACCTTGCCCGGCAGGCGGGTCGAGCCCATGCGCGCCTGGACGACGACCGCCGCCGTCACGGCGCGCCGCCGTTGACGGCCTCGGTCAGGGCCGCCACCACCCGGTCGACATCGGTGTCGGCCATGCGCGGGAACAGCGGCAGCGACAGGCAGCGGCGGTAATAGGCCGCCGCGCCCGGCAGCGGGGTGCCGTCGTGGCGCGGGCGATAGGCCGGGTGCATGTGCAGGGGCACATAATGCACCTGGGTGCCGATGTTGCGCTCGATCAGGTGGCGGACGACGCCGTCGCGGCCGAGGCCGGGGGCGTCGGTGTCGAGAAGGACGACGTACAGGTGCCAGGCCGGCACGCCGCCGTCGCGCCGGCCCAGCGGCCGCAGCCGTGGCGCCAGGGGGCGCAGCGCGCGGTCGTAAAGCGCCGCCAGATGCCGGCGCCGGGCGACGAAGCCGTCGAGCTTGGCGAACTGGCTCAGACCCAAGGCGCAGTGGATGTCGCTGGCGCGGTAGTTGAAGCCGACCTCCTGCACCTCGTAGTACCAGGGGTGGGGGTTGCCGTCCTCGTCGAAGGCATCGTCGGGGTGGCGGAACATCTCGCGGGCGCGCTCGATGCTGTGGGTGCGCAGGCGCCGCATCCGCCGCGCCAGCGCCGGGTCGTTGGTGGTCACGGCGCCGCCCTCGCCCATGGCGATGTTCTTGACGGGATGGAAGGAGAACACGGTCATCGCCGAATGCGCGCAGGCGCCGACGGGGCCCTCGGCGTCGACGCTGCCCAGCGCGTGGCAGGCGTCCTCGACCAGGGTCACGCCGGCCGGCTCCGCCACCGCCGCCAGCGCCGCCATGTCGGCGGGCTGGCCGTTCAGGTGCACGGGCAGCGCCACCCGCGGCCGCCCGCGCCGCCAGGCGCGGGCCAGCGCCTCGGCCAGGTGCTGGGGGCCCATCAGGCCGGTGTCGGGGTCGACATCGGCGAACACCACCTCGGCGCCCTCGTAACAGGCGCCGGCGGCGGTGGCCGAAAAGGTGATCGCCGGCACCACGGCAACATCCCCCGGGCGCAGGTCCAGGACGCGCATCGCTAGGTGCAGCGCGGCGGTGCCGCTTGAGCACACGACGGCGTCGGCGGCGGCCGTGCGTCCGGCCAGGGCGGCCTCGAAGCGGGCGGCGACCGGGCCGGTGGTCAGAAAGTCCCCCCGCAGCACCTCCGCCACCGCCGCGACGTCGTCCTCGTCGAGGCAATGGCGGCCGTAGGGAAGAAAGGGCGGCGGGCTCATGCCGGGCAGGGGCGCTTGTCGTGGAGCAGGTCGCGCATGTCGTCGACCCCCAGCCACTCGTCATTGAGATCTGATGAATAGCGGAAGTTCTCGCTAACCGGCCGGCCGCCGTCGTCGACAAGGCAGTCGCGTCGCCAGAAGGTGAATTCCGGTTGGATGACGTAGCGATCGCCCAGTTCCACCGTGTTGCGGGCGTCGTCCTCGGGCACCATGACCTCGTGCAGCTTTTCGCCCGGGCGGATGCCGACGATGCGGTGCGGCAGATCGGCGGCCATGCAGCGCGCCAGGTCGGTGATCGTCATGCTGGGGATCTTGGGCACGAAAATCTCGCCGCCGCGCATCATGCCCAGGCAGGACAGCACGAAATCGACGCCCTGCTGCAGGGTGATCCAGAAGCGGGTCATACGCGGGTCGGTGATGGGCAGGTGGTCCGTGCCCTCGCGGATCAGTTCGCGGAAGAACGGCACGACGCTGCCGCGCGAGCCGACGACATTGCCGTAGCGCACCACCGAAAACCGCGGCCCGCTCGCCCCGACGACATTGTTGGCGGCGACGAATATCTTGTCGGAGGCGAGCTTGCTGGCGCCGTAGAGGTTGATGGGGTTGGCGGCCTTGTCGGTCGACAGCGCGATCACCCGACGCACCCCGGCGCGCATCGCCGCCTGGACCACGTTCTCGGCGCCGATGACATTGGTGCGGATGCACTCCATCGGGTTGTATTCCGCCGCCGGCACCTGCTTGAGGGCGGCGGTGTGCACGACGACGTCGACATTGCGCATGGCCATTTCCAGGCGCTGGGCGTCGCGCACGTCGCCGATGAAATAGCGCAGTTCCGGATGCTGGCGTTCGTTGTACACCCGCGCCATCTCGAACTGTTTGAGTTCGTCGCGGGAGAAAATGATCAGCCGCCGCACCCGATAGCGTTCGAGGACGGTGCTGACGAACCGCTGCCCAAACGAGCCGGTGCCGCCGGTAACGAGCACCGACAGTCCGTCGAGATCGATCTGGTTGGTGTCGAACGCGCGCAGGATGGTCATGGCGTCACCTCGCCTTCTGCCGGGGCGGGCGCCCGGCGACCCAACTGGTATACGCCAAAAGTGAGAGCAACGTGAAGACGCAGCGCGGCGCGCCGGCCTAGAAGAATGACTTGTGGCTGTTGGAGAGGGTGCCGAATAGGGACGGCTTTTCCGTGCCCGGCATCGGCGTCAGGAACATGCGCTCGATGTATTCCAGGCTGGTGTTGGCGCTGACGGCGAAGGCGCGTTCGCTCATTTCCTGGCGGGTCTGGATGGCCTTGATCGCCGCGGCGCGTGCGTCGAGTTCCTCTGTCTGCAGCTTCTGATGGCGGTCGCTGAGATCCTTCATCTGGCTGTCGAGGGAATTGACGCCCCCCGTCAGCAGCGCCTCGGCCTGGCGCAGGTCGCGTTCGACATTGCCGAGGCGCTTCATCGCCGCGGAGACGTCGTCCATCGCCTCCTGGCGGTCGTCGGCGGTGGCGAAGTTGTTGTAGAGCCAGGGGCTGAGCACGCCGCCGCCGCCGCGGCGCAGGGTGCCGGTGTAGGTGTCGGTGCCGTCGGTGAAGGTGACCGAGTCGCCGTCGCGTTCGATCAGGGTCAGGTCCGCCATCTGCAGATTGACCCCGCCGCCGGAGAGGGTGTCGGCGGAATGGTCGGCGGTCAGCAATTGGCCGCTGTCGAGGGTGATCGACCAGTCGTTGCCGATGTAGCGGGCGCTGACCGCGACGTCCATCTTGCCGACGCCGACAAGGCGGGTGTCCTCGCGCCAGCGGCCGTTGCCCATGCGGCCGACAAGGTTGTCGGCGTCCAGCACACGGCTGCCGGCCTGGCTGTTCAGGTAGATGAACTTGCTCTTGAAGCCCGCGACCGAGCCTTCGTCGGCGAGGCTGCGCAGTTCGGCCAAGGGCTCGCGGACATTGGCGATGCGGTCGAGCGAGCCGGAGACGGCGGCCACGTTGTCGGCGATGTCGGTCTTGCGCTTGAACAGGCGCTCGATCTCCTGCTCCATCGGCCGCAGCGACGAACCATCGTAGCGATCGCGCACGACATCGATCTCGCGCATCATGTTCTCGACCATGCGCTGCTTCATCACCGCGTGGGTGAAGCGCAGGCTCGCGTCGTAGGACAGGAACTGCGTCGTCGCCAGGCCGCTGGGTTTGAAAACCATCTCGTTACCGCGTTCGGGGTACACGAAGCCGAATTCAGTTTACGCCGCTTTGCCAAGCAACGCCAGCGTGCGGTGCAAGGCGTCCCGCTAGCGGCTTGCGTCGCGGAAACGCTTGTGGCAATGTGCGCGCCTTCTCGCGGTCGGGCTGCCGTAGCTCAGGGGTAGAGCACTCCCTTGGTAAGGGAGAGGTCGTGAGTTCAAATCTCACCGGCAGCACCATTTTCCCTGGTGTTCACAAACCGTACCGGCTCCACAAGGCCCGCTCGTGCGCGGCGGCCAGCAGTTCGTCGGCCCAGCCGCCGGGGCCGTGCGAGGCCAGACCCAGCTTGCGGCGCAGCCAGCGCCGCTGCGTTGTGACCGGGCGCAGGCGCACCTTGTCGCCGAAGCGTTCGCGCATCACCGCGCGCATCTCGCCGATGCCGTCGATCAGGCCCAGGGCGGCGGCCTGGCGGCCGGCCCAGATGTCGCCGTTGAACAACTCCGCCTCGGGCGCCTTCAGCTTGTCGCCGCGCCGCGCCCGCACGAAGTCCTGGAACGCCTGGTGGATGTCGGTCTGGATGGCGTCCAGGCGCTCGACGTCGCGGGGGTTCTCGGGCCGGAAGGGGTCCAGCATCGCCTTGCGCTCGCCCTTGGCGTGGAGGCGGCGCTCGACGCCGATGCGCTCCAGCAGGCCGTGAAAACCGAAGCCGGCCGAGACGACGCCGATGGAGCCGAGGATCGAGCTGTCGTCGGCAAAGATCTCGTCCGCCGCCAGGGCCAGCCAGTAGCCGCCCGAGGCGGCGACGTCCTCGGCGAAGGCGATCACCGGCACCTCGCGTTCTGCGGCGCGCTGGCGAATCCGCGCCGCGATCAAGGACGCCTGCACCGGCGCCCCGCCCGGCGAGTTCACGGCCAGCGCCACCGCCGCCAGCCGGCGCGGCGCGAAGGCCCGCTCGATGGCGGGCGCCGTTGCCGCCAGCGTCAGCCCGCCGCGCATGGGGCCGAATTGCCCGATGACACCGGCGAGCCGGATGACGGTGACCAGCGGCGGCGGGTTGCGGAAACGCTCCAGAGCTTGCCAGCGCGGCATGTCGTCCACCTCCAGCGGTTGTTCATTCCAGCCCGGCGCCGCGGCGCAACACCGCCTCGGCGACGCGGGTGTAGGCACCGTCCTCCTCGTGCAGCACCAAGCCCGGCACCAGCGCCAGCGGCGTCGCCACGCCCTTGCGCGCCCGCACCAGCAGGCGCTTGGCGGGCCGGTCGGCCTTGGGCCACAGCGGCAGGATGGTGACGTCGCCGACGCGCCCGCGCAGCGCCGCCAGCAGATCGTCGAGCCGGTCGGCGCGGTGGATCACCGTCAGCGTGCCCTTGGCGCGCAGCATGTTGACGCAGAACCGCATCCAGGCGTCGAGGTCGACGCCGTGCTCGACATGCGCCCGCGCCTTGGCGGCCTCGGGCGGGGGCAGGGCGTTCGCCGCCGCCAGATGCGGCGGGTTGGTCATGACATGGTGAAAGCTGCCCGGCGCCAGGCGTGGCGGCGGCGCCAGCAGATCGCCGGTCAGCATCTCCACCCGCCCGTCGCAGCCGTTCCGCTGCACGTTGCCGCGCGCCAGTTCGGCCATGTCGGGCTGCACTTCCAGGCCCACCACCCGGCAGCCCGGCACCCGTGCCGCCAGGCACAGGGCCGCCGCGCCGGTGCCGGCGCCGACATCCAGCACGCGCTCGCCCTCGCGCGCCGGTACCGCCGCCGCGAGGAACACCGGGTCGATGGCGGCGCGATAGCCGCCGGCCGGCTGGCGTAGCCGCACCCGCCCGTCCAGAAGGCCGTCCTCGGTCGTGCGCTGGGGCATCTTTCCTTGTGCCACCCGTAAAGCTGTGGCTATTTTTCGGAGAACCAGTTGTAGCCGCGCCCACGGCGTGGCGGCAACAGGGACTCCGTGCACGGCCAATCGAGGAACCCGTGGTGCTTACGCATAGCCTGCAACCCGATGCGCTGCCCGAACGGGCGCCGGCCATCGACGCCCTGGCGGCGCTGGCGGCCGAGGACATGCGGGCGGTCAACCACACCATCGTCGAGCGGATGCAAAGCCCCGTGGCGCTTATCCCGCAGCTTGCCGGCCACCTGGTCGCCGCGGGGGGTAAGCGCCTGCGGCCGATGCTGACCATCGCCGCGGCGCGGCTGTGCGGGCACCAGGGCGAGCGACACGTCAAGCTGGCCGCCTGCGTGGAGTTCATCCACACCGCCACGCTTCTGCACGACGACGTCGTCGACGGCTCGGAACTGCGCCGCGGCCTCACCAGCGCCAACGCCTTGTTCGGCAACAAGCCCAGCGTGCTGGTCGGCGACTTCCTGTTCAGCCGCGCCTTCGAGCTGATGGTCGAGGACGGCTCGCTGGACGTGCTGCGCATCCTGTCGCGGGCCTCGTCGGTGATTGCCGAGGGCGAGGTGCTGCAACTGGTGACCAGCAACGACACCGCCACCACCGAGGATTCCTACCTGGAGGTGATCGGCGCCAAGACGGCGGCGCTGTTCGCCGCCGCCTGCCGCATCGGCGCCGTCGTCGCCGCCCGCCCGCCGGCCGAGGAACTGGCGCTGGAAGCTTATGGCCGCAATCTCGGCATCGCCTTCCAGCTCATCGACGACATTCTCGACTATTCGGCGAAACAGGCCGAGCTGGGCAAGCGCATCGGCGATGATTTCCGCGAGGGCAAGATCACCCTGCCGCTGATTCTGGCCTATGCCGCCGGCGACGAGGACGAGCGCGCCTTCTGGCGGCGCTGCGTGGAAGATCTGGAGCAGGCCGACGACGAGAGTGACCTGCGCCACGCCCTGGCGCTGATGCAGCGGCATGACAGCCTGGAGCGCAGCGTGGCGCGGGCGCGCGACTTCGGCGACGCCGCCCGCCAGGCGCTGGGGGGCTTCCCCGACTCGGCCTGGCGGCGCGCCCTTCTCGACATCGTCGACTTCTGCATCGAGCGCGCCTACTGACCGACGCCCGGCTGCCGCGATTCGGGTTTGAAGTCGGCAGGCGAAAACGCTATATAGGCGCCTCGCAGGAGCGGAGCGTAGCTCAGCCTGGTAGAGCACCGTCTTCGGGAGGCGGGGGCCGGTGGTTCGAATCCACTCGCTCCGACCAAAGCACAGGGGCCGGCGGTCATCCGCCGGCCCCGTTGCTTTTGCGGGGCTGGCCCCGTGCCGCGGCGCGGGCGTCAGGCCCCGGCCGCCGCCGCCCGCCCGCCGCGCCGCCGTGACGAGCCGTTGCCGCGCGTGGCGCCGGCTTCCTTGCGGCGGCCAAGGCCGATCTCCTTGGCGAATTGCGAGCGCAGCTTGGCGTAGTTGGGGGCCACCAGCGGATAGTCGGGGCCCAGGTTCCACTTCGCCCGGTACTCGTCGGGCGTGAGGCCGTGCGCCGTGACCAGATGCCGCTTCAGCATCTTCTGGCCCTTGCCGCACTCCAGGCAGACAATTTCGTTCGGCCGCACCGACCGCTTCACCGGCACCGCGGGCTGGAGCTTTGGCTCTTCCGGCGGCTCGGGGCGGCTGAGGGTGGCCACCGTCTGGTAGACCTGCTGGATCAGGCCGGAAAGCTGTTCGCCGGGCAGTGAATTGTTGGCGACATAGGCCGACACGATCTCCGTCGTCAGATCCATAAGCTTGGGGTCGTCGGCTGGCATCGGGCTTCTCTTTCCTGCAGCAAGTGGATTACGAATATACCGGGCATCGCAAAACGCGAAATAGACCATTGGGCACACCACTATTGTCTCAATTACTCCCTCCGGCTATTTCGACGTCGGCGCGCTTCGCCGGTATCCGGTTTTGACATGTAATTTCATGAATACGGCCAAACAAGGGCAGGCGGCGATAAAAGCAATCCGCCGGGGGTTTTCGTTCGGCAGCCGGCGGCGTCTTCGACGAAAACCGCCTCGTCGCAGGGTTGATTTCCCCAATGGCAACGGAATCAGAAAACGGACGGGATGTTGCCGTCGAAGGGATAGCCCACGGCCCCGCCCGTTCGTCCCGCTACTGTTGTTCGCCGGCCTGTGCTACACAGAAAGGGGGGAGTGCACAGACGGCAGTCAGCGCGGAGGGGTGGGGGACATGGGCGTTACCCTGCGGTCGGTGGGCCGCTATCGGCTCGCGTCGCTCATTGAACGCACGCTGCAAGGCGAACTTTACAAGGCTTTCGATCCGGCGGAGAGGCGGTTTGTCGCCCTGTTGCTGCTGCGCCGGCAGGAAGGCGCCGGGCCGTTGGCGGGGGGGCGCGGCGCCTTCGAAGCCGCCGCCGAGGCGGCGGCGGCGCTGCATCATCCCAACATCCTCACCACCCACGGCCACGGCGAGTCCAGCGGCCATCTGTATTTGGTCACGGAACTGCTGGAGGCGCGCACCCTGGGGGCCCTGATCGACGAGGGGTGCCCGGCGCCGAAGCGGGCGTTGGGCATCGCCCGGCAAATACTCGCCGCCCTGGCCCACGCCCACGCGGCGGGGCTGCTGCATGGCGGCCTGACGCCGTCGGAGGTGCTGCTGAGCGGCGAGGGAACCGTCAAGGTGAAGGCGTTCTGGGGGGCGCGGCGGCTGGCGGCGGTGGCGGAGGCCGAGCGGCCCTATCTGGCGCCCGAGCAGGTGGTCGGCGGGGCCATCGACGCCCGCACCGATGTCTATGCCGCCGGGGCGCTGCTTTATCGCCTGCTTGCCGGGGTGGCGCCATGCCGCGGCCGCGGCCCCGCCCTCATCGACCAGATCAAGCGCAACGCCCCGCGGCCGCCCTCGGTCTTCGGTGGCGAGGGCGTGGCGACCTTCGACGAGGTGGTGCTGCAGGCGCTGGCCAAGCGGCCGCAGGACCGCTTCCCCTCGGCAACGGCGTTCGCCGAGGCGCTGCAACGGGCCTCGGGGGTGGTGGAAAAGCCGGTCGCCCCCGCCCACGGCCGCAGCTTCGGCCGCCGGCGGCTGGCCGTCGGCGACATGGTGTTTCGCGAAGGCGACATCGGCGACTGCGCCTATCTGATCGCCGAGGGCAGCGTGCAGATCACCAAAGGCGGCGGCGCCGGGGCGCCCATCGTCCTCGCCACCCTGGGGCGCGGCGAGATCGTCGGCGAGATGGCCCTGGTGGACGACCATCCGCGCATGGCCGACGCGGTGGCGGCCGAGGATGCCGAACTGGTGGTCATCCCGCGCGGCGAGTTCCGCCAGCGCCTGGAACGGATGGACAAGGTCACCCTGCGCCTGATCGAGGTGCTGGTGGGCCGCCTGCGCAACATGGCCGAGGAGGTCACGGCGCTGAAATCGGTGGTGGAGTAGGCGATGGGCCCGCGGCCGAAGACCATCGGGCCCTACCGGCTGGGCCCGCCGCTGCGGCGCACCGGCTGGGGGCTGCTGCACAAGGCGTCCGATCCGGCGCAGGCGCGGCCGGTGGTGGTGGAGATCGTACCCAAGGAGGTGTTCGGGCGGCGGGAGCAAGCCGCCGTCGCCGCCCGCTTCCGGCCGGCGGTCGAGGCCGCCGTGCGCCTGCACCACGCCAACATCCTGCCGCTGCTGGATTACGGCGAAACCGAGGACGCTTTTTTCGTGGTCTCGGAGTTCGTCGAGGCGGTGCCCCTTGCCGACATGCTGGTGGCCGGCGGCCGCCTGCCGCCGTCGCTGGGGCTGCTCTATGTCATGCAGGTGCTGGCGGCCCTGCACCACGCCCACGCGCAGGGGCTCGTGCACGGGCGCCTGACGCCGGCGGCGCTGATGGTCTCCAGCGACGACCGCGTGCGCGTGGCGGATTTCTGGCTGGAGCGTCTGGTGGCGCGGCGGGCGGCGGAATCGCTGCCCTTCCAGGCGCCCGAACAATTCGCCGGCGCCGCGCCCGCGCCCGCCGTCGACGTCTTCGCCGCCGGCGTCCTGCTCTACCGCGTTCTCAGCGGCGACTTGCCTTTCAAGGGGCGCGGCGGCGACCTGGAACGGGCCGTGCGCGCGGGCGTGCCGCCGGTGCCCTCGCGGGTGAACGACGCCCTGCCGCCGCAGCTCGATCCCGTGGTCATGCGGGCGCTGGCGAAGCGGCCCGAGGAGCGCTACGCCAGCGCCGAATCCTTCCGCGCCAATCTCGGCGCCGCCGCCTCGGGGCTGTTGCGGCAGCGGGTCAGCGGCGGTGGCGGGTCGGGGTTGCAGCGCCGCAGCTTCTCCCCCGGCCAGGTCATCTTCGAGGAAGGCGACCCCGGCGACTGCGCCTTCCTGGTCGAGTCGGGGGCGGTGCAGATCGTCAAGCGCGGGCGCACGGGGCCGGTGGTACTCGCCACCCTGGGCAAGGGCGAAATCTTCGGTGAGATGGCGCTGGTCGACGACCAGCCGCGGATGGCCGGGGCGCTGTGCGCGCAGCGCGCCACCCTGGCGGTGATTCCCCGCGATGCCTTCCAGGCGCGCCTGGGGCGGGTGGACAAGGTCACCCAGAAGCTGCTGACGGTCCTGGTCAACCGGGTGCGCGGCGCCGCCCGCGACCTTGCCGACCTGCGCGGCCTGATTGACCGGTGAGGGGAACTACGCCGTCCCGGCGCCGGCGCGGCGCAACAGCGCCGTGACCTCCGCGTCCGAGACCGGTTCGAAATTGCGGTAATAGAGGCCGACCCCCTGGCTTTGCGCGGGCGTCGCCAGGCACACCAGGGCATCGACCTCGGCCTCCAGCCGCCGCGCCACCTCCAGCGGCACCACCGGCACCGCGATCAGGATGCGCCGCGGCCCCAGGCGGCGCAGGCCGTGCAGCGCCGCCTCGATGGTGGTGCCGGTGGCGATGCCGTCGTCGACGAGGATGGCGGTGGCGCCGGCGACCTCGGGCCGCTCGCCGGCCATCGCCTCGGTGTAGTCGATGCGCTGCCGCTCCAGGCGCCGCGCCAGCCGCCCGCCCTCGGCGGAGAGGTGGCTTTCCGGCACCGCCAGCGCCGCCGCCATGTCCTCGCGCACGAGTACGTCGGGCGGCTGGCCCTCGACGACGGCGCCGACGCCGACCTCCTCGCGCCCCGGCGCCGGGATGCGCGCCACCAGCAGCACATCCAGCGGCGCCCCCAGCGCGGCGGCGATCTCGAAGGCCACCGGCACGCCCCCGCGCGGCAGGGCCAGCACCACCGTCCGGCGGCCGCGAAAGGCGACCAGTTGATGGGCAAGCATCCGGCCGGCTTCGCGGCGGTCGGCGAACATCGCTGCCTCTTCGTTCAGCGGCCGAGGGCGAGGCTCGGTCCGATGTCGGGGTACTCCTTGCGCACCGCTTCGCTGGCGGCGTCGACCTCGACCAGCTTGACCTCATAGCCCCACAGATTGGCGACGTGGCGCAGCACCGCCTTGGCGTCGCCCTCGTCCAGCAGGGTGCCGTCGGTGATGCGGTGCTGCAGGACCAGCTTGCGGTCGCCGTCGAGGTCGACATCGACGATCTGGATGTCGGGCTCGATATGGGCCAGGTCGTGCTGACGGGCGAGGCTGCGGCGGATGGCGCGGTAGCCGCGCTCGTCGTGGATTGCCGTCACCTCCAGGTGCGGCTCCTCGGTGTCGTTGCGCAGCTCGAACAGGCGCAGGCGCCGGATCGCCTCGGGGCTGAGGAATTGCAGGATGAAGCTTTCGTCGCGATAGTTGGCCCAGGCATCGCGCAGCACGGCCATGAAGTCGGGATTGCCGGCGAAGTCGGGGAACCATTCCCGGTCCTCGGCCGTGGGCTCGGTGCAAACGCGCCGGATGTCCTGCATCATCGTGAAGCCCAGCGCGTAGGGGTTCATGCCCGCGTAGCGGGGGTCGTCGAAATCGGGCTGGAAGACGACGCTGGTGTGCGAGTGCAGGAACTCCATCAGCGCGCCTTCGCCGATCAGCCCCTTCTCGTACAGCCGGTTCATCACATAGTAGTGGACGAAGGTGGCGCAGCCCTCGTTCATCACCTTGGTCTGCTTCTGGGGATAGAAATACTGCGAGATCTGCCGCACCACCCGCAGCAGCTCGCGCTGCCAGCCTTGCAGCTTCGGCGCCTTCTTCTCCAGGAAATAGAGGAGGTTCTCCTCCGGCAGGTTGAGCAGGCGGCGGCGCTCGTCCTCGCGCCGCGGCCGCCGCCGGCGGCCGGAGCCGCTGGGCACCGTGCGCCACAGGTCGTTGTAGGTGCGCTCGTGGTATTTCTGGCGCTCGACCTCGCGGCGGCGCTCCTCGGCGAAGTCGACGCGCTTGCGCGGGTAGCGGTGCACGCCGTGGCTCATCAGCGCGTGGGCGGCGTCGAGCACCGCCTCCACCGCCGCGACGCCGTGGCGCTCCTCGCATTCGGCGACGAAGCCCTTGGCGAACTCCAGATAGTCAAGGATGCCGCGGGCGTCCGTCCACTGCCGGAACAGGGCGTTGTTCTTGAAGAAGTGGTTGTGGCCGAAGGCGGCGTGCGCCATCACCAGCGCCTGCATCGGCATGGAGTTCTCCTCCATGATGTAGCTGATGCAGGGCGAGGAATTGATGACGATTTCATAGGCCAGCCCCCGCATTCCCTTGCGGTAAAGCTGCTCGTCGCGCGCGAAATGCTTGCCGAACGACCAGTGCTTGTACATCAGGGGCATCCCGATGGACGCATAGGCGTCGAGCATCTGTTCGGCGGTGATGATCTCGATCTGGTTGGGGTAGGTGTCCAGCCCCAGCTCGGCCTCGGCGATCTCCTCGACGGCGTCGTAGACGCGCTTGACGGTGGCGTAGTCCCAGTCGGCGCCGGTGAACAGGGGACGGTCGGCTAGCTGCGGCATTGGCGAACCCGTGTGCATGTGCGGATGGGCGCTCAGGCGTCGGCGCGCTCGGCGTTGAACAGGTCGCGGAAGACGGGGAAGATGTCGCCGCGCGTGCGCACCTTGCGCATCGCCAGCACGCCGGCGGGGTCGGCCACCGAACGGTAGGTGCGCCACAATTCGGTCTCGCGCCCCGACCAGTCGCGGTGCTCGCCGCCGACCTCGATATAGGCGAAATACTGGCACAGCGGCAGGATGACCTGCTCCAGCAGCGCCGCCGAGCGGGCGTTGTCATAGGTGGTGTTGTCGCCGTCCGAGGCCTGGGCGGCGTAGATGTTCCACTCGTCGGCGGGGAAGCGCTCGGCGACGACGCGGCGCATCTCGTGCAGGGCCGTCGACACCACGGTGCCGCCGGTCTCGGTGCTGTAGAAAAAGGTGTCCTCGTCGACCTCGTGGGCGACGTGGGTGTGGCGGATGAAGACGATCTCGACGTGGCGGTAACGCCGGGTCAGGAACAGATACAGCAGCATGAAGAACCGCTTTGCCAGATCCTTCATGTGCTCGGTCATCGAGCCCGACACGTCCATCAGGCAGAACATCACCGCCTGCGTCACCGGGCGCGGCACCTGCTCGAAGCGGTTGTAGCGCACATCCAGCGGGTCGATGTAGGGAATGCGCTTCGAGCGCAGCAGCAGGCGTTCGTACTCCTGGCGCAGCCGCGCAAGGCGGTCGCTGTCGGCCTCCTCGGCCTCGGCCGCCTCCAGGCGGCGTATCGCCTCCTCGGCCTCGGCCAGTTCGTCCGGCTTGGGGCGCTTCAGCGCGATGCGCCGCGACAGGCTGTTGCGCATGGTGCGCACCAGATTGAGGTTGTTCGGCGAGCCGCTGACCGAAAAGCCGGCCCGCTGGGTGGTGTAGCTTTCGGCGTATTTGACCTTGCGCTTGACCAGATCGGGCAGTTCCAGGTCTTCCAGGAACAAATCCAGGAATTCGTCGCGCGAGAGCATGAAGACGAAATCGTCCTCGCCCTCGCCGTCGGGGCTGCCCTCCGACCCGCCGTCGCCGTCGCCCACCGGCGGGCGGGGAATCTTGTCCCCGACCACGAACTCCTTGTTGCCCGGGATGACCAGGTCGCGGGCGCCGGTCTCGGGATCCTTGTGGAAGATGGGTTCGCGCAGGCCGTCGGCGGGGATCGAGATGCGATCCCCGCTTTCGACATCGGTGATCTTGCGGCCGCTGGACGCCGAGCGCACCGCCCGCTGAATCTGGTTCTTCGCCCGCCGGAAGAACCGCTGGCGGTTGCCGAGGCTCTTGCCCTTGGGGTTCAGGCGGCGATCGATGATGTTCATGGACGACACGCGCTGTCTCCTGCCGCTTCGCGCCCGCTATCCAGCCTGCTTGACGCGCATGTACCACTCCACCAGGCGGCGCACCTGCCGCTCGGTGTAGCCGCGGCTCATCATGCGTTCGACGAAGTCGGAATGCTTCTTCTCGGTGTCGGAATCCTTCTTGGACCCGAAGCTGATGACCGGCAGCAGATCCTCAACTTGGCTGAACATGCGCCGTTCGATGACGTCGCGCAGCTTTTCATAGGAGGTCCAGGACGGGTTGCGCCCGCCCTTGTGGGCGCGGGCGCGCAGCGCGAACTTGACCACCTCGTTGCGGAAGTCCTTGGGGTTGGCGATGCCCGCCGGCTTCTCGATCTTGGACAGCTCCTGGTTGAGCAGCTCGCGGTTGAGAATCTGACCGGTGTCGGGATCCTTGAAGTCCTGGTCCTCGATCCAGGCGTCGGCGTAGTCGACGTAGCGGTCGAACAGGTTCTGGCCGTAGTCGTGATAGGATTCCAGATACGCCTTCTGGATCTCCTTGCCGATGAACTCGGCGTAGCGCGGCGCCAGTTCCGATTTGATGAAGTCCAGGTACTTCTTCTCGGTCTCCTCGGGGAATTGCTCGCGCTTGATCGCCTGCTCCAGCATGTACATCAGGTGCACCGGATCGGCGGCGACCTCGGTGGTGTCGTAGTTGAAGGTGGCGGCCAGCACCTTGAAGGCGAAGCGGGTCGAGATGCCGTCCATGCCCTCGTCGACGCCGGCGGTGTCCTTGTATTCCTGGATGGGCTTGGCCTTGGGGTCGGTCTCCTTCAGGCTCTCGCCGTCATAGACGCGCATCTTGGAATAGAGGTTGGAGTTCTCGTGCTCCTTCAGCCGCGAGAGCACCGAGAAGCGCGCCATCATGTCGAGGGTGCCGGGCGCGCAGGGGGCCTCGGCCAGGTCGGACTGGCGGATCAGCTTCTCGTAGATCTTCTGCTCCTCGGTCACCCGCAGGCAGTAGGGCACCTTGATGACGCAGATGCGGTCGATGAAGGCTTCGTTGTTCTTGTTGTTCTTGAAGGTGCGCCACTCGGCCTCGTTGGAGTGCGCCATGATGATGCCCTGATAGGGCATGGCGCCGATGTTCTCGCTGCCGGCATAGTTGCCCTCCTGGGTCGCCGTCAGCAGCGGGTGCAGCATCTTGATCGGCGCCTTGAACATCTCGACGAACTCCAGGATGCCCTGGGTGGTGCGGTTCAGCCCCCCCGAGAAGCTGTAGGCGTCGGGGTCGTTCTGGCTGAAAACCTCAAGCTTGCGGATGTCCACCTTGCCCACCAACGACGAGATGTCCTGGTTGTTCTCGTCGCCGGGCTCGGTCTTGGCGACGCCGATCTGGCGCAGCTTCGACGGGTAGACCTTCACCACGCGGAATTTCGAGATGTCGCCGCCGAACTCGTCCAGGCGCTTCACCGCCCAGGGCGACAGCAGCCCGGTCAGCCGCCGGCGGGGAATGCCGAAGCGCTCCTCGATGTCGGGGCCGTGAATCTCGGGGTCGAACAGGCCCAGCGGGCTTTCGAACACCGGGCTGACCTCCCGCCCGGCCTTCAGCACATAGACGGGACGGGTCTCCATCAGCGACTTCAGGCGCTCGGCCAGCGACGACTTGCCGCCGCCCACCGGGCCCAACAGGTACAGAATCTGCTTGCGCTCCTCCAGGCCCTGCGCGGCATGGCGGAAGAAGCCGACGATGCGCTCGATCGTCTCCTCCATGCCGTAGAATTCCTGGAAGGTCGGATAGACCTTGATGGTGCGGTTCATGAACACCCGGCCCAGCCGGGAGTCCTTCGAGGTGTCGATGATCTCGGGCTCGCCGATGGCCTCGACCATGCGTTCGGCGGCCGAGGCGTACATCGCCGGATCCTTGCGGCACCCTTCGAGATACTCCAACAACGGCATCTCGAGTTCCCTGCGGCGCTCGTAGGACTCGGAGTAACGGGAGAAGAGGTCGTCGGCCGGCAACATCAAAGCACTCTCCATGTTGTCATCCGTTCCGGGCGCCGGCGGCATCCCCTGGCCGGCACCGCGCTGGTCGGTCGGCAAAGCTCCCAAATATGCTCGCCCGCCCGCGGCGCAACGCCCTTGCGGGCCCTCCGGGGCATTCCCCTAAAAATAATTAAATCAATGCCGTCGATTTCTACTCTCCCGAAAAAGGATAGAACGTCGTCCCTCTACTAATTGGGCCTAATACCGCTTAAGATATTATAACCCCTCCAAAGGTTTCACCCGGCCGCGACGTCGTCCTGGGTAGCCGCGCCCGGTCACCCTTCCCGTCTCTCGACGCCCCTGCTGTTCCATTGTCGCGGACCCCACTCCGCGGCCGCGTGGCGCGGCGGCCCGGCCGCCTCGCGATTCTTGTTCTTTCTTCGGAGTCATGTGGCCGCGCCCCCGGCGGCCCGCAACCATCTACCCTCGAAACAGGCCCATCGGGCGATCACCGCCGGCCGGAGGAACGGGCGCAGGCGATGCAGGTGGCGGCGGCGGGGTCGAGGCCCAGCCGGGCGACGGCGATCTCCTCGCCGCAGGTCACGCACAGCCCGTACTCGCCCTCATTCATGCGCCGCAGGGCCGCCTCGATGCGTTGCAGTTCCTGGCGGTGGCGGCGCTCCGACTCCAGGGCGATGGCTTGGTTCTGCAGCGCCTCGACGCGGGCGAGGCGATCCTCGCTGGTCTCGTCGACCTCCACCGGCTGGTGGGCCCACGCCTCCGCCGCCAGATCGGCGAGCAGCTCGTCGCGGCGCCGCAACAGCTCCGTCCTCAGGCTTTCGGTGTTCACGCCAGTCTCAGCCGTCATCGCCGTCGTGTCCCTCCTTGTCCGGCTTGTCCGGCCAACCTTGTCCGGCTGGGCCGCGGCCGGCGACGCGGCGGCGGGCGGGCGCGGCGGACAGGTTTTCGGGGTTGGCAAGCGCTCCCTTTTGAAGAGGTGGTTCCCCCGCGCCCCGGAGTCAACGCGGCCGCCCCTCGCCGGATCGTCCCTGGTGGTTTACACTGCGGTAAAAATCCGCCGGCGGCACAGGGGGGGACCATGTCCATAAAGGCCAAACTCATCACCATTCTGGGGGCGTTGCTCGTCATTTCGGTCGGTCAGGGGCTGCTGACCGTGCAGCGCCTGAGCGCCGAGAAGGCGGAACTGGTCGCGGTGGCGCGCGAGATCACGGCGGTGGCCGACACCGGCATCCCTCTGCTGGAGCGCATCAAGGACATCCAGGCCGACGTCGTCCAGGTGCAGCAGTGGCTGACCGACATCTCGGCCACCCGCGGGCGCGACGGGCTGGACGACGGCTTCGAGATGGCGGCGCAGTTCGCCGACACCTTTGCCGAAGACGTTGCCGCCGCCGAACGCCATGCCGATGCCCTGGGGCTCGCCGACCTGCACCGTCAGTTGGGAAAGGTGCGTGAGGATTTCGGCCCCTTCTACGACGTCGGGCGGCGCATGGCGCAGGCCTATATCGACGGGGGCCCGGCGGCCGGCAACACGACGATGGCCGAGTTCGACGCCGTCGCCGAGGAACTGGGCCAGAGCCTAGACGAGCTTCGCGGCGCGGCGGCGCGCTATTCGAACCAATCGCTCGGGCATCTCAAGACCACGGCAACCGAAATCCAGGCCGCCAACGAAACGCTGGTGCAGATGGTGATGGCCCTGGCGGCGGCGGCGGGCCTGCTGACCCTGCTGGGGGCGGGCTATCTCTACCGCCTGTTCAGCGGGTTCATCTCCGGTCTGCTGGCCGACCTGAACACGGTGGCGGTGCGCGAGGGCGATCAGGCGATGCGCCTGGATGCCCGCCGCGCGGATGAAATGGGGGTCGTCGCCAAGGCCCTGGCGGCCTTCCAGACGAAGCTGGCCGAGGCCGACCGCCTTGCCGCCGAGCAGGAGGAGGTCACGCGCCGCGCCGAGGTGGACCGCACGGCCGCCTTGTGGGCGCTGGCCGACAGGCTGGAGGCCAGCGTCGCCGAGGTGGTCGAGACCGTCTCCAGCGCCGCCACGGAAATGAACGCCAGCGCCGAAAGCATGAGCGAAACCGCCAACCACGCCAGCGAACTGGCCAGCGCGGCGTCGTCCTCCGCCGACCAGGCGGCCGAGAACGTGCAGACGGTGGCGGCCTCGGCCGAGGAACTGTCGGCCTCGATTCAGGAAATCACCCGCCAGGTGGGCGAATCCAGCCGTATGTCGCAGGAGGCCGCCGACAAGGCCGAGCAGACCAGCGGCCGCATCAAGGAACTGGCCGCCGCGGCCGAACGCATCGGCTCGGTGATGAGCCTCATCACCGACATCGCCGCCCAGACCAACCTCTTGGCGCTGAACGCCACCATCGAGGCGGCGCGCGCCGGCGAGGCCGGCAAGGGCTTCGCCGTCGTCGCCAACGAGGTCAAGAACCTGGCCAGCCAGACCGCCAAGGCCACCGACGAGATCAGCGCCGAAATCCAGGCCATCCAGAGCGAAACCCGCCAGGCCGTCGAGGCCATCGCGGGCATCGCCAAGACCGTCGCCGAGATGCACGGCCTGGCGGCGGCGGTGGCGGCGGCGGTCGAGGAGCAGGAGGCCGCGACCCAGGAAATCGCCCGCAGCGTCGCCCAGGCCTCGGCCGGCACCCAGGAGGTGACCTCCTCGATCGGCGGCGTGCGGCAGGCGGCGGGCGATTCGGGCGCCGCGGCCTCGCAGGTGCTGGCGGCGTCGCAGGAATTGTCGCGCCAGGCCACCGTGCTGCGCGAGCAGGTCGCCACCGCCGTGCGGGAGATCCGGGAGGATTGAGGCGCCCCGCGCCCGCGGGCGGTCACGCTCGCCGGCGGCGACGCCTCACCCGGCGCGGCCCTTCGGCAGCCGCACCCATTCGGGAACGTCGGGGAACAGCCGCGCCGCCCCCGCCCGCAGGCCCTCGGCCCGCGCCCGCTCCAGGTGTTCCAGGCGCAGCAGCGCCAGCCCCACCTCGTCGGCCGCCGAACGCATCTCGCCCGCCTCGCGGTCATCCAGCCGCAGGGGCGTGCCCGCCTCTGGCGCCGGCCCTTCGATGCGCACCGGCAGCAGCCGTTTCTTAATCAGGCCGCGATAGCGGGTGCGCGCGGTCAGTTCCTGGCCGACATAGCAGCCCTTGTTCCAGTCCACCCCGCCCAGTTCGTCGAAGCCGTTTTCCAGCAGGATGGCCTTTTCCACCGGCAGATCGCGGCTGCCGTCGGGCAGGCCCAGGGTGATGCGCAGGCGGTCGTAATCGGCGAGGGCCGCCGCGGCGAAGCCGGCGTCGGCCAGCACCCCCTCCGAGGTTCCCGCCGGCAGCAGCACCCGCGCCCCCATCGCCGGCAGGCGCGGGTCGACGCAGGCCATGCCGTCGGCAAAAGGGGCGGCGGCGCCGGCGGCGGCGGCCAAGCCCAGCCGCTGCGCGGCGCCGTCGCCGATGGCGGCGTAGACCCGCAGGTGGTCCTCGATCGCCAGCGTCACCTTGGCGCGCAGGCGATAGATTCCTAGGCGCCGTTTCAGATCCTCCAGCCGCGCCGCCTCGCCCTCCAGCAGCAAGACGTCGCCACGCTCCAGGATGAAGAACTCGTGCAGGAACTTGCCCTGCGGCGTCAGCATTGCCGCCCAGGCGGCGCGGTCGGGGCGCACGGCCTCGATGTCGTTGGAGATCAGTCCCTGCAAAAACCCACGGCGGTCCGCGCCGCCGACGGCGAGGACGCCGCGATGGGGCAGGGGCGTGGCGCGCAAGCTGGTCATGGCCGGGTCCGCGGCAGTGGTCCGTCTGGCGAAGGGTGGGGCATGGCGGCGGCGGTGGCAAGGGGCGCAAGGCCTTGGCCTGCTGTCGCCGCCGCTCTATAACCGGCGGTATGCGTATCGTGATGATGGACGACTCCCTGCCGTTCGACGGCTACACCCCCGGCAGCCAGCCCCTGGGCGGGGCGGAAAAGGCCTTCGCGTCGCTGCCGGGCGCGTTGGTGCGGCGCGACCACGACGTGCAGGTGTTCAACCGCTGCCGTTTCGCCATGAGCATCGAGGGGGCGGCGTGGAACAATCTGGAAAGCCGCCCTCCCTTGCAGGCGGACGCGCTCGTCGCCTTCCGGCGCCCGGCGCTGCTGCGCTCCGTGCGCCAGGCGGCGCGGCGGGTGCTGTGGCTGACCCAGCCGCCGCGGCGGCTCGACCATCCCGAGCACCGTGCCGTGCTCAAGGAACTGCGCCCGACGCTGGTGTTCCAGAGCCAGGTGCAGGTGGGCGCCTGGCGCTCCACCCTCGATCTGCCGGTGCGGGTGATCGCGCCGGGCGTGCGCTACGAATATCTGTCCGACGAGGCGATGGCGCCGAAGGGGCCGCCGCACGCGGTGGTCACCACCCACCCCGGCCACGGCCTGGACTGGCTGCTGCGCCTGTGGGTCGAGCGCGTCCACCCCGCCTGCCCCGAGGCCGAGCTGCACGTCTTCTCGGCGGTGCTGGACCGCGGCCAGGTGGGCGGCGAGGTGCCCGAGGCGCTGAAGCCGGTGCTGGCGAGCGCGCTGGAGGCGCGGCGCAAGGGCGTCGTCATCCGCCGTCCGGAGGGCGACGAGGGCATGGCGCGGGCCTACCGGGCGGCGCGGGTGCATCTCTACCCCGGCCATCCCGACGACATGGCCTGCGCCACCCTGATGGAGACCCAGGCCACCGGCCTGCCCGCGGTGGTGCGCCCGCTGGGGGCGGCGCCCGAGCGCGTCGTCAACGGCGAAACCGGCTTCGTGGTCCCCGATGACGAGGCCTTCGCCAACCTGACGGTGCAGTACCTCACCGACGACGCCATGTTCTGGAACGCCAGTCGCACGGGACGCGAGAAGCAGCGCCGGTCCTGGGACGACGCGGCGGCGGAATGGGTGGAGGCGGCGCTTGCCTGAGCGCCTGCCCCTGTCGGTCTTCATCATCGCCAAGGACGAGGAGGACCGCATCCCGCGGGCGATCGAGAGCGTCCGCGACTGGGCGGACGAGGTCATCGTCGTCGACGGCGGCAGCGGCGACGGCACGGTGGCGGTGTGCGAAGCCCTTGGGGCGCGGGTTTACTTCCACGCCTGGCGGGGCTACGGGCCGCAGAAGGCCCATGCGGAAACCCTGTGCCGCAACCGCTGGCTGCTCAACATCGACGCCGACGAAGAGGTGACCCCCGAACTGGCCGCCGAGATCCGCCGCCTGTTCGCCGGCGAGGGGCCGGCGCTGCCGGCCTACCGCGTCACCGTGGCGATGCGGATGCGTTTCGCCCGCGTCCACCACCGCCTGGCGCCCAACAATTCCCCCATCCGGCTGTATGACCGCGAGCGCGCCGGCTTCCGCGACCACCCCATCCACGATTCGGTGGTCTTCCACGACGGGCGCGAGGGCAAGGTGGGCCGCCTGCGCCACGTCGCCTGGCACCGCTCCTTCCGTTCCTATCCGCACGCCATCGACAAGCTGAACCTCTACTCCACCATGCAGGCACAGGACTTGCTGCGCAAAGGCAAGGTGCCGTCCGGGGCGCGGCTGGTGACGGAACCGTTTTTCGCCTTCTTCAAGATGTATCTGCTGCGCCGCTATTTTCTCTATGGCGTCGAGGGCTGGACCGAAGCGGTCATCTATGCCTTCTGGCGCACGATGCGGCTGGCGAAGGCGCGCGAGATGGCGCGGGGGGAACGCGGCCCGGCGGCGCCGGAATAGGCGCCGCGCTCAGCCCGGCCGGGCCGGTTCCCGCGTCGCGGCGGCATCGGGCTCCGCCAGGCGCTGTACCGAAGGCACCGTCGCCAGCGGCACCGGCCGGCGCACATTCCGGCCCTGGCGCAGCGCCGCGCACGCCGTCCCGAGACCCGTCGCCCGCGGGCGCCCTATCCCCAGCGCCGCCGCCACGAACGCCCCCAGATGCGGCAGGGACGACGGCGCCCAGCGCAAATGCCGCCACAGCCGCCGATGGCAGCGTTGCAGCAGGCGCCGCCGCGCCGACGCGGAGAGGTCCGTGTCGGCGGCGATGCCGGCGGCCGCGAGGACGAAATCGTGCAGTTCCTGGGTGGGGTTGCCGGACAGCGACCCGGCGGCGTCGCGGACCTCGACCACCGGCGTCTCCACCACCGCCAGCCGCCGCGCCCGCAGGGCCGTGCGCATGGGCAGGCTGACGTCCTGCACGAACACGGCCTCGTCGGCCCCGCCGGCGGCGACGACCGTCGCCCGCCTCGCCATGAAGCGGATGCCCACCAGGCGCCGTGCGATCAGGGCGTCGATGGCCGGGGCGTGCCACTGTGGCGGCGCCGGGCGGAAATCGGCGCGCCGGGCGCCGTCGGCGCCGAAATGGCGCTTGCCGCCGTAGATCATGTCCACGTCCTGCCCCTCCACCAGGCGCAGCAGGCCGTTGGTGGTGCCGCGCGGCAGGCGGTCGTCGCCGTCGACGAAGTGCAGCCACTCGCCCCCGGCGGCGGCGATGCCGGCGTTGACGGCCACCGAGGGACCGGCGTTGTGGGGCAGGCGGACCAGCAGGATGCGGCCGGCGAAACGGGGGCGGAGCCCCGCCGCCGCCCGCGCCAGCGCGTCGATCGAGCCGTCGGTGGAATGATCGTCGACGACGACGATTTCCGCGCCGCCCGCCACGTCCTGGTCTGTCAGGCTTTCGAGCAACTCGCCCAGATAAGGCTGCTTGTTATGGACGGTGACGACGAACGAGACGCGGCACGGCTTCATTGCGTGGCGTCGGCGGTGCTCGGCTGGGGCAACGGCACGTCGCGGCTGTAGTCGAAATTGCTGAAATCGTCGGCGAAGGCTTCGCGCACCATCCCGGCGAGGCGGTCGGTGTAATAGGCGCCGACGTCGGGCTTGCGCTTGCTGGCGTTGGTCACCTGCCGGGCGCGCGCAACGATTTCGTCGTCGGCGCCCAGGCGCTTGAGCACGAAGGCGAGATCGTCGGAGAAGCTCTCGAACTTGCCGACGAAGTCGTAGGGGATGATGTCCAGTTTCAGGATGTCGGACTGGGTGCGCCAGTGCTGGTCCTGGACGGGGCCGCCGTTGCAGACGCCCTCGACGAACTCGGCGAAGGTCATGCGGGTGCGGGTCTTCGGGTCGCGGCGCGGATCCTTGGCGCGCACATACAGGCGCCGCTTTTCCTCGGGCGGGTTCTTCTCGATGCCCCGCTGGAAATAGGTGTAGGCCGAGACGATGCGGTCGAAGGGATTGCGGACGAAGGAGAACTTGTAATAGTCCGGCGACACCAGAACGTCCTTCAGCGCCTTCGCGCTCATCGTCTTGGGCAGGTCGAAGCCGGAATTGCGGTGCCCCATGACGTCCCGGGGGTCGTCAAGCGGTGGAAAACCGTTCAGTTCGTGCAGACGGTTGCGGACCGAGGTGCTCGCCACCTTGGGATTGACGACGTAGACGTATTTCAGCTTGTGCGACAGGATGATCATGATCTGTACGCGCCGATACTCGTGGTAGTCGGGCGCGATCGCACGCAGAAAGGCGTTGCCCTCGCCGGGCCCGAGCGCCAGGCGCGCATCGTAGAGCAGGGAATTGACCAGGGTGCCGATGCCAAGCATGTCTTGCCCGCCGTCTAGGGAACGAGGAAGTGCTTGTCGAAGGTGCGCATGATGGTGTTCACGACGCTCTTGCGGATGTGGCGGTTGTCCTTCTCGTATGGATCCTTGAAGTATTCCTTCACGATCTCGTAGGACGGGAAATAGAACAGATGGCCGTCGCCCTCGTGGGCGCGGTAGAACTCGTCGGCGGCCACCCGCAGCACCGCCTTCGAGACCGAATTGGCGGTGATGCACGACACCGGCCGGAACGTGGCCACCAGGGGAACCGGCGACAAGGTGAAGACGATGGTCGCGTCGGGCCGATGGGCGCGGACGATGCGGTACACCGTTTCCAGATTGGCCAGATTCTCGGCGACGCTGGAGACCTTGAAGCCGTGCCGCTCGGGGTCGTATTCGCTGCGCGGGATGGCACGCCAGAACACGTCGCCGTTCAGCTTATCGTACCACACCTCCGAGAGGCCGAGGGTGATGATGAACACGTCCGTGCGCTCGAAGATGTCGCGGGTCTGCTGCCGCACGGATTCGTCGTAGCCGACGGCGTTGCCCTTCTTGTCGTGCCACAATTGCGCGTCAAGGGTGCGCTCGCCGAAGGCCCACTCGAACTGCTGGGCGACGGCGAAGGTGTTGACCATGCCTTCGCCGCAGCGCACGACGTAACTGTCGAGGGTGAGGTCGCCGCCGAAGATGTTGTAGCCGTTGTCGGCCAAGTAATTGGTGATGTGGGCCGCGAAGCAGCTTCCGAACGCGGTGATGAAATGCTCGCGGGTGATGAACGGCTTTTCCGGCAGCCAGCCCTTCAGGATATAGTCGTGGAGCGCGTCGGGCTCGTGCATGTTGACTTTGGTGGGCTGGTAATTGACGTTGTCGCCCCGGTACCAGGTCGGGTGCGCCAATTGCCGGTCCCGGCCCATGCCGATAACCACCGCGTCGGGGCCCGCCTGCAACGCCTTGCGCTCGAAGCGCGCCTTGCGCCAGGGCTGCAGGGCGTCCTGCAGGGCAAGCGGAATGCGGCCCTTGAGCCAATACCGGAAGTCTTCCATCATGTGCGTGATCATTTCGACTGGCGGCTGACGAGCGGGTGACTATGCCAGTGTCGGGCCTTATTGTCCAGGCGCGCGACCGTCTCGCGGGCGCGTGGCCGGCGGTTGACAGCGGCATGGTCGAGGAGCGTCTTCTCTACGATACGCGCCCCCTGGCCCCGGCTTCGCTGGCCTTTCCGCTGCCTCCCTTCCTGCGGGCCCTGCACGAGCGTTGGCACGCGCAGGCGGACGTCTGTTACGTCAAGCGGTATCGCGGCCGGTTGCGCGTCGATCCAGTGTCGGGGCATGTGTTCATCGGCCGGCGGGTGGTGCGCGGCTCCACCGATGTCGAGCGCGCCCGCAGCCGCGAACGCAACCCCCGCTTCGCCCTGCACCTGCTGCGCCGCGGCCGGCACGTCGAGGCGGGAATACTTCTTCATCACAAGTTCTTTCGGAACTATTTCCATTTCTTCAACAACGTCGTCGCCAAGGCCGCGCTCGCCGACCGGGCCGGCATCCCCGCCGACGTGCCCTGGATCGCCCCGGCCGGCTGCCGCGACCTTCCCTTCATGCGCGGCGCCGTCGCGATGGGCGCTTTCGGCGCGCGCGAGATCGTGTGGCAGAAGCACCGCGAGGTTCTGTCGGCGGAGGTGCTGTATGTGCTCAAGCCCTTCGACATCGACCGTGCCGCCCTCGATGTCGCCCTCGACCGCATGGGGCTGGCGCGGCGCCCCGAGGGCGGGCGCCGCATCTTCATTCGCCGCGGGCCCAACGCCCCCAACCGGCGGTGGTTTCGCAACCAGGCGGCGCTGGAGGCGTGGCTGGGCGGGCGCGGGTTCGATTTCGTCGACCCCGAGCAGCTTTCCCTGGCCGAGCAGGCCGCGTGCTTCGCGCAGGCCGATGTGCTGGTGGCCCCGCACGGCGCCGGCCTGACCAACCTGCTTTTCCGCCGCGAGGCGCCGGCGGTTGTCGTCGAGATGTTCAATCCCAATCTGATGTCGCTGCATTACGCCCTCATCGCCGATGCCTGGCGGCACCGCTACCATGCGGTGCTGAATCGGGACCCCCGGGGCAAGGCGTCGGTGGCTACATCGGAGGCCGATATGGACGCCCTGGCCGCCTGTCTAGGCCCACTTCTTTCTTGACAGGCGGGCGGGCGGGCCGGACTTCTTGGGCCGCGTGCACAGCGAGGGGCCGTATCCTTGGCGTCTTCATTTTCGGTTTCGGGGCTCATCCGCCTTGCCCAGCGCCAGCCGGCGACTTGGCTGGGGCGGCGGCGGGCGCTGCTGTTGCGGCGGCTGGCGCTGGCCCTGCATTCCGGGCCCATCGACGCCGAGGTCGAGGGCATCCGCTTTCGTTTCCGTCCCCACGACAATGTCGGCGAGCGCAAGTTCCTGTTCATGCCGCGCTTCTTCGACCCCGAGGAGCGTGCCCTGCTGCGCGCGGCGCTGCCCCCCGACGGCGTCTTCGTGGACATTGGCGCCAATGTCGGCATCTATGCGCTGACCGCCGCCTGCGCGCCGGGTTTCGCCGGCCGCGTGCTCGCCTTCGAGCCCAATCCCGTTGCGCTGGCGCGGTTGCGCGGCAACATCGCCTTGAACGACGCCGATGACCGCATCGAGGTGCTGCCATTCGCCCTTGCCGATGCCGAGGGCGAGGTGACCCTGCATCTCGACCCCGCCAATCTCGGCGGCGGCAGCATCGAGCGCGCGGGCGCCGGCGGCGGCGGCGTGACGGTGGCGGCGCGCCCCCTGGCGGCGGTGCTGGCCGAACGCGGCGTCGCGCGCATCGACGTGCTCAAGATCGACGTCGAGGGCGCCGAGCACCGGGTGCTGCTGCCTTTCTTCGCGCAGGCGCCCGCCGCCCTATATCCCCGCCACCTGATCGTCGAGCGCTCCGAGTGGCCGGCGGACCTGCTTGGCGTCCTCGCCGCCCAGGGCTATGCCGAGACCGGCACCAGCAAGATGAACCACATCTTCACGCGCACGGCGCCCGCCGTCCAAAAGGGGGAAGAGCGATGGACCGTTACGACCTCGTGATGACCGGAGCCCACGTCGCCACCCCCGCCGGGGTGGTGCGGGCGGATGTGGGCGTGCGCGACGGGCGCATCGCCGCCCTGGGCGAGTTTGGTCACGTCACCGCCGCCGAAACCTTCGACGCCCGCGGCCTGCACCTGCTGCCCGGCGTCATCGACAGCCAGGTGCATCTGCGCGAGCCGGGGCTGGAGCACAAGGAGGATCTCTCCACCGGCACCGCCGCCGCCGCCCTGGGCGGCGTCACCGCCGTCTTCGAGATGCCCAACACCAGCCCCGGCACCACCACCCCCGACGCCCTCGCCGACAAGCTCAAGCGCGCCGAGGGGCGCGCCTGGGTCGACCACGCCTTTTTCCTCGGCGCCAGCGCCGCCAACGCCGAGCGCCTGGGGGAATGGGAGCGGCTGCCCGGTTGCGCCGGGGTCAAGGTGTTCATGGGCTCGTCCACCGGCGACCTGCTGGTCGAGGACGACGCGCAGATCGCGCGGGTGCTGGCGGCGGGGCGGCGGCGGGTGGCGGTTCACTGCGAGGACGAGGCGCGCCTGCGCGAACGCCGCGCCCTGGTCGAGGGCGGGGCACCGGTGGCGATGCACCCGCAATGGCGCGACGCCGAGACCGCGCGCCGCGCCACCGAACGCCTGCTGCGCCTGGCCGAGGCGGCGCGGCGGCGGGTGCATGTGCTGCACGTCACCACCGCCGAGGAGATGGAACTGCTGGCCGGCCACAAGGACTACGCCACCGTCGAGGTGACGCCGCAGCACCTCACCCTGGCGGCGCCCGAGGCCTATGAGCGCCTGGGCAGCCGCGCGCAGATGAACCCGCCCATCCGCGACGCCGTGCACCGCGAGGCGCTGTGGCGCGCGCTGGCCGCCGGTGTCGTCGACGTCATCGGCTCGGACCACGCGCCGCACACCCTGGAGGAGAAGGCCAAGCCCTATCCCGCCAGCCCGTCGGGTATGCCGGGGGTGCAGACGCTGGTGCCGGTGATGCTGACCCATGTCGCCGAGGGGCGCCTGACCCTGGAACGCTTCGTCGACTTGACCAGCGCCGGCCCGGCGCGCGTTTTCGGCATCGTCGGCAAGGGCCGCATCGCCGTCGGCTATGACGCCGACGTCACCATCGTCGATCTCAAGGCGCGGCGGCGCATTTCCGACATGTGGATCGCCAGCCGCTGCGGCTGGACGCCCTTCGACGGCTTCCAGACCACCGGCTGGCCGGTGGCGACGGTGGTGCGCGGGCGGATGGTCATGCGCGACGGCCAGCTTCTGGACGAGCCCGCCGGCGCGCCGGTGCGATTCTTCTGACCGTATCGGTTGCGTAACGGCCCGGCGCCGTCGCAACTGCCATCGTCGTCAGGCTCGCAGCCGGGGCCGGGGATTCCCATCTGCGGGTCAATTGCTGCATCGGCGCGCGGAGTGCCGTATCCTAACCTGGAGTTTCGGCCGGCATTCGGGAGCCGCATGGACCTTATCCGCAAGTGGTTCCAGCGTCACTTTTCCGACCCCCAGGTGGTGATCCTCACCGTCCTGCTGGTCGGATTCGCGGCCGGCATCATCCTGCTGGGGCGGGTGATGGCGCCGGTGATCGCCGCCGTGGTGCTGGCCTATCTCCTCGAAGGCCTGGTCAATGTGCTGCTGCGCGCCGGGGTGCCGCGCCTCATCGCGGTGTGGCTGGTGTTCACCACCTTCATGGCCCTTCTGCTGGCGGTGGTCTTCGGCCTGCTGCCGCTGGTGTGGCGCCAGTCGACGCAGCTTGTCCAGCAGGTGCCCTTTTTCCTGGGCGAGGCCCAGAACCTGTTGCTGCGCCTGCCCGAGCAGTATCCGCATTTCATCACCCACGAACAGGCGAGCCAGTTCATGACCTCGCTGCGCAGCGAGGTGCTCGCCTATGGCCAGCGCCTGCTGGCGTATTCGGTGTCGTCGGTGGTGGCGGTGGTGACCCTGGTGGTCTATCTGGTGCTGGTGCCGTTCCTGGTGCTGTTCTTCATCAAGGACAAGGATCTTATCCTCGGCTGGATCGGGGGCTTCCTGCCCACCGAACGCCACCTGTCGGCGCAGGTGTGGGCCGAGGTTAACGCCCAGATCGGCAACTATGTGCGCGGCAAGTTCTGGGAAATTGTCATCGTCGGCGTCGCCAGCTTCCTGGTGTTTTTCTGGCTGGGGCTGGACTACGCCCTGCTGCTGGCGGTGCTGACCGGTCTGTCCGTGCTGATCCCCTATGTCGGCGCGGCGGTGGTGACCATCCCGGTGGGCATGGTCGCCTATGCGCAGTGGGGCTGGTCGCCCGAATTCGTCTGGGCGCTGATCGCCTATGGCATCATCCAGCTCATCGACGGCAACGTGCTGGCGCCGCTGCTGTTCAGCGAGGCGGTCAACCTGCACCCGGTGGCGATCATCGTCGCCATCTTCTTCTTCGGCGGCCTGTGGGGCTTCTGGGGCGTGTTCTTCGCCATCCCGCTGGCGACGGTGGTCAAGGCGGTCATCGGCGCCTGGCCGCGCACCCGCCCGCCGCCGAGCGCGCCGCCGTCCGACCGCCCCCGAATGCCGGCCCCGGCCGAGGAGGCGGCGAAATAGCCGCCGGGCTGGGTCTCAGGCCGGTTCGCCGACATGTTCGGCGATGGCCTTGAGAAAAACCTCGCCGTAACGGTCCAGCTTGGCGCGGCCGACGCCGTGGACGCCGCGCATTTCCTCCAGGGTGCGCGGCCGCCGCGCCGCCATGTCGATCAGCGTGCGGTCGGCGAAGACGACATAGGCCGGCACGCCCTCGGCGGTGGCGATCTCGCGGCGCAGAACCTTCAGGCGCTCGAACAGCGCCGGGTCGGCGCCGGACTCGGTCAGGGCGGCGGCGGCATCGACGCCGCCGCCGCGACGGCGCGGCGCCCGGCGCAGGACGTCGGCGCGCAACTCGATGGCCTTGCGGCCGCGCAGCACCTCCCAGCCCGCCTCGGTCACCACCCAGCGGCCGTATTCGTCCAGATCCAGGGTGACGAGCCCGGCGGCGAAGATCTGGCGCAGGATCGAGCGCCACTCGTTGCGCCCGCGCCCGGCGCCGACGCCGAAGGTGGGCAACTGCTGATGGCCGAAGCGGCGCACCGCGTCATTGTCCACCCCCATCACCACATTGACGACATGCTCGGTGCCGAAGCGCTGGCCGGTGCGCAATATCGCCGACATCAGCTTCTGCGCCTCGACCGTGCCGTCGAAGACCTCGGCGCCTTCCAGGCACAGGTCGCAATTGCCGCACGGGCCGCTGTCCTCGCCGAAATAGGCCAGCAGGGTCTGGCGGCGGCAGCGCGGCGCCTCGCACAGCGCCAG
This sequence comes from Magnetospirillaceae bacterium, assembly GCA_041685145.1. GTDB lineage: Bacteria > Pseudomonadota > Alphaproteobacteria > Rhodospirillales > Magnetospirillaceae > JAWLGJ01. The sequence continues at coordinate 32,113 of JAWLGJ010000003.1, forward strand.
CAGCGCGTTCAGGCGCTGGCGCTCCACCCGCTTCTGTTCGTCGGCGGCGGGGCTTTCCTCGATCTGGCGCCGCCGCAGGCGGACGTCTTCCAGCCCGTACAGGGTGAGGGTGTCGGCGGGCAGGCCGTCGCGGCCGGCGCGGCCGATCTCCTGGTAATAGGACTCGATGCTCTTGGGCAGATCGGCATGGCAGACGAAGCGCACGTCGGGCTTGTCAATGCCCATGCCGAAGGCGATGGTCGCCACCATGATCATGCCGTCCTCGCGCAGGAAGCGGTCCTGGTTGGCGTCGCGCACCGCCTTGTCCAGCCCGGCGTGATAGGGCAGGGCCTTGTGCCCGCCCTCGACCAGGGTGCGCGCCAGCTTCTCGGTGCGCGCGCGGGCGCTGCAATAGACGATGCCGCTTTCGCCGGGATGGGCGCGGACGAACTCGAAGATCTGGCGCCGCGCGCCCGCCTTGGGCCGCATCGCCAGGCGCAGATTGGGGCGGTCGAAGCCGCCGACGAACACCCTTGGCGGGGCGGCGAACAGGCGCGAGACGATGTCGGCGCGGGTGGCGGCGTCGGCGGTGGCGGTGAAGGCGCTCACCTGCGCCCCGTCCAGCGCCTCGCGCAGGCTGCCCAGGGCGAGGTATTCGGGGCGGAAGTCATGCCCCCACTGCGAGACGCAATGCGCCTCGTCGATGGCGACGGCGGCGACGCCGGAGCGGCGCAGCAGCGCCACCGTGTCGGGGCGCATCAGCCGCTCGGGCGCCGCGAACAGCAGCTTCAGCCGCCGCTCGCGCACCGCCGCCAGCACACGGCCGTTTTCCTCGCCGCTGTTGCCGGAATTGAGCGTCGCCGCCTCCAGGCCCAGGGCCCGCAACTGGGCCACCTGGTCGCGCATCAGGGCGATGAGCGGCGACACAACCACCGTCAGCCCCTCGCGCAGCAGCGCCGGCAACTGGTAGCACAGCGACTTGCCGCTGCCGGTGGGCATGATCGCCAGCACGTCGCGCCCCGCCAGCACGGCGGCGATGATGTCCTCCTGCCCCGGCCGGAAGGCGGCAAAGCCAAAGGTGTCGGCCAGCAGGCGCCGGGCGTCGTCGAGGCGGATCATCGGTGGCGGGTCACGAACAGCATGGGGCGCGCCCAGCCTAACCATGTTGCACCGGGTTGCGAAGCCCCCAGGCGTGCCAACATCAGAAACGTCGGTCAATCGCATCATGGAGACGGGAATGATGTTCAGGAAACTGGCCGCCACCGGGGCCGTCGTCGCGGTCTTCGCCGCCGCCCCGGCGCTTGCCTGGCAATGCCCGGCGGACATGGCCGCCATCGACCGGGCGCTGGAGCAGTCGCCGGCGGTGTCGGAGGAAACCCTGGCCGAGGCCCGCGAACTGCGCAACCGAGGCGAGGAACTGCACGAGGAGGGCCGGCACGCCGATTCGGTGGCGGTGCTGGCCGAGGCCAAGGAGCTTCTCGGCCTCGAGTGAGCGCGAAGCCTATCCGGCGCGCGCCGCCTCGCGGAACGTCAGGAGCCGTTGGCGCTCCTCGCACCAAAGCGCCAGGCGGGCGCAGGACAAACTTTCGCGAATGCCGATGACGCGCGCCTCGCGAAGCGGCGCCAGTTCTTGATAGGCGTTGGGCAGGCGGTAGTTGGGCACGCGCGGCGCCAGGTGATGGATGTGATGATAGCCGATCCAGGCGGTCAGCCACTCCAGCGGGCGCGGCAGGCGGTAGTATGAGCTGCCGGCAAGGGCGGCGGTGACGAAGGACCACCGCTCGTCGGGCGCCCAATAGGTGCCGGCGAACTGGTGCTGAACAAAAAACAGCCACACCCCCACCGTGCCCGCCACCACCATCACCGGCCCCCACAGCGCCAACAGCCGTCCCAGTCCCAGCAGGTGGCCGCCCGCCACCAGCACGGCAAGCAGGGCCAGGTTGTTGAGCATGATGCTGCGCCGTCCCTGGCGATCGCCGGGGCTGAGGGCGAAGGGCAGGCGGTGACGGATCATGAACTGGAATGCCGGCCCCAGCCCGAACAGTACAATCGGGTGGCGATAGAGGCGGTAATACAGGCGCCGCCAGCGCGACAGGGCGTTGTACTCACGCACCGTCAGGGTCTTGATGTCGCCATGCCCGCGCCGCGACAAATTGCCCGAGGTGGCGTGGTGGCGGTCATGCTCACGCCGCCACCAGCCATAGGGCGTCAGAGTCACCAGGCCCAGCACACGCCCCACCCAGTCGCAGGCGGCGCGGCGCCGGAAATAGGAGTGATGGCCGCAGTCGTGCTGGATGATGAACAGCCGCACCACCAAAAGCCCCGCCGGCAGCGCCACCGGCAACGCCGCCCAGTAGCCGAAGCGCTGATCAAGCGCCAGCATGGCCCCCACCGTGCCGACGAACAGGAGCAGGGTGATCGCAAGCTGAGTCAGGCTACGTCGGGGATCGGGCGCGGCGTAGGGGCGCAACAGCCCGTTCCACCCCTTGATGTCGGATGGCTGTTGGTCGGCAGGCGAATCCAACAAGCGGCCTCCCGAAGCGGTTGCGACGTCAGGTCAGGCCGAGGAAGGACAGCACGATGACTATCACGACGATCAGCCCGATGATGTAGATGATGTTGTTCATGGCCGGTCCGGTGGCTCCCGTGGCGTGCCGATGCCACAACCAACAGGCAAAGGCGGCGGCTGTTCCAGGGAGTTTAAGGACGCACATCGCCACTGGGGCGGACAGCGCAGGCGCCAGTGGGTCTTGGCAGGATGGCGGAGGGGGAGGGATTCGAACCCTCGGAGGACTTGCGCCCTCAACGGTTTTCGAGACCGCCCCGTTCAACCGCTCCGGCACCCCTCCGCGAGAGGGCGGGAGACTAGCGCAAGGTGGGGCGGGCTGCAACTCGGATGTGGCTGCGGGTCGCGGCGCCGAGGCGCCGCTTTGGGCATTGACTTGGGGCGCCTCGTCTGTATAGTGCCGCCTCTCACGGCGGGCCCTGCCCGCTCGGTTCCGTTCGTCCAATGCGGTAGAAGCGTCATGTTCGCAGTCATCAAGACCGGCGGCAAGCAATACAAGGTCGCCAAAGACGACGTCATCCGGGTTGAAAAACTCGACGCCGAGGCCGGCGCCGAGGTCAAGCTCGACCAGGTGCTGATGGTCGGCGACAAGGTGGGCGCGCCGCTGGTGGACGGCGCGGCGGTCACTGCCCAGGTGGTCGACCAGGTGCGGGCCGACAAGGTCATCGTCTTCAAGAAGAAGCGGCGCAAGAACTACCGCCGCAAGAAGGGGCACCGTCAGCAGCAGACGGTTCTGCGCATCACCGACATCGCCGGCGCCTGAGACGGCCGCCGCGGCGCGATGCGCAAGGCAGAGAGTTAGGAGGACCGCAGGATGGCTCACAAAAAGGCAGGCGGCAGCTCCCGCAACGGGCGCGATTCGGAAGGCCGTCGTCTCGGCGTCAAGAAGTATGGCGGCGAGGCGGTGATCCCCGGCAATATCATCGTGCGCCAGCGCGGCACCCGCTTCTACCCCGGCGACAATGTCGGCATCGGCAAGGACCACACCCTGTTCGCCAAGGCCGAGGGCCGCGTCGTTTTCCGCAAGAAGCGCCTGGGCCGCACCTTCGTTTCGGTGCAGCCGCCGGCGGAGGCCGCCGAATAAGCGGTCCGTTCGCCCGCACACCGTTGGAAAGGGGAATGGGCCGACCGTTCCCCTTTTTTCATGCGCGGATGCCGTCACCATGAAGTTCCTCGACCAGGCCAAGATATTCGTCAAAAGCGGCGACGGCGGCGCCGGCGGGTGCAGCTTCCGGCGCGAGAAATACGTCGAGTTCGGCGGCCCCGACGGCGGTGACGGCGGGCGTGGCGGCGACGTGGTGGTCGAGGCGGTCGACAGCCTCAACACCCTCATCGATTTCCGCTACCAGCAGCACTTCAAGGCCAAGCGCGGCGGCCACGGCATGGGCCGCAACCGCACCGGCGCGCGCGGCGCCGACGCCGTGCTGAGGGTGCCGGTGGGCACCGAAATACTCTCCGAGGACAAGGCGGTGGTGCTGGCCGACCTCACCCGCCCCGGCGAGCGCGTCGTGCTGCTGCGGGGCGGCGACGGCGGCTTCGGCAACACGCATTACAAAAGCTCGGTCAACCGCGCCCCGCGCCGCGCCGACTCCGGCTGGCCGGGGCAGGAGGCGTGGATCTGGCTGCGGCTGAAGCTGATCGCCGATGTCGGGCTGGTGGGGCTGCCCAACGCCGGCAAGTCCACCTTTCTGGCCGCCGTCACCCGCGCGCGGCCCAAGATCGCCGACTATCCCTTCACCACCCTGCATCCCAATCTCGGCGTCGCCCATGTCGACGAGGAGGAGTTCATCCTCGCCGACATCCCCGGCTTGATCGAGGGCGCCCACGCCGGCGCCGGGCTGGGCGACCGCTTCCTGGGCCATGTCGAGCGCACCGGCGTGCTCCTGCATCTGGTGGACGGAACCCAGGAGGACGTCGCCGCCGCCTACCGCACCGTGCGCGGCGAACTGGCCGCCTATGGCGCCGGGCTGGCGGACAAGCCGGAACTGGTGGCGCTGAACAAATGCGACGCCCTGGCGGACGACGAGCTCGCGGCGCGGCGCGAGGCCCTGGCGGCGGCCAGCGGTGGCCGCGTCTTCACGCTCTCCGGGGTGGCCGGCACCGGCGTGCCCGAGGTGCTGCGCGCCCTGCTGGCGCCGGTCCGCGACAACCGCGCCCGCCTGCGGGGGGCGCCGGGGGAGGAGGAGCGGTGACGACTCTTGCCGACGCCCGGCGGCTGGTGGTCAAGATCGGCTCGGCGCTGCTGGTGGACGAGCAGAGTGGCCATCTGCACCGCGCCTGGCTGGAGGGCCTGTGCGAGGACATCGCCGCCTGCCACCGGCGCGGCCAGCAGGTGATGATCGTCTCCTCCGGCGCCGTCGCCGTGGGGCGGCGCCATCTCGGCCTGCCCGAGGGCGGGCTGCGGCTGGAGGAAAAGCAGGCGGCGGCGGCGACGGGGCAGATCCGTCTGGCCCACGCCTATCAGGAGACCCTGGCGCGGCATGGCATCACCGTGGCGCAGGTGCTGCTGACCATCGACGATTCCGAGAACCGCCGCCGCTATCTCAACGCCCGCAACACGCTGGAGACGCTGCTGCGGCTGGGGGCGGTGCCGGTGATCAACGAGAACGACACCGTCGCCACCCAGGAAATCCGTTTCGGCGACAACGACCGCCTGGCGGCGCGGGTGGCGGCGATGGTGATGGCCGATACGCTGGTGCTGCTGTCGGACATCGACGGCCTGTATACCGCCGACCCGCGCGGCGATGCCGACGCCCGGCGCGTCGACGAGGTGCGCGAGATCACCCCCGCGATCGAGGCAATGGCCGGCGACCCCGGCTCGGCCCACGGCTCGGGCGGCATGGTGACCAAGCTGGAGGCGGGGCGGATCGCGCTGGGGGCGGGGTGCCGCATGGCCATCGGCCTGGGGCGGCGGGACCATCCCTTGCGGGCTTTGGAGGAGGGCGCGCGCTGCACCTGGTTCCTGCCCACGCAGGAGCCGCGCACCGCCCGCAAACGCTGGATCGCCGGGGCGCTGAAGCCGATGGGAACCCTGGTGATCGACGACGGCGCGGCGCGGGCGCTGCGCCAGGGCCGCTCGCTGCTGCCGGCCGGGGTGGTGGCGGTCGAGGGCGCGTTTCAGCGCGGCGACGCCGTCGTGGTGCGCGACGCCGCCGGTCGCGCCGTCGCCCGCGGCGTCAGCGCCTATGCCTCCGACGACGCGCGGCGGATCATCGGGCATAAGAGCGGCGACATCGCCGCCATCCTCGGCTACCGTGGCCGCGACGAAATCATCCACCGCGACGATCTGGTGTTGGAATGATCGCCGGACATGCGCGCAGCCGCGTTTCCTGACCACGAGAACTGAACGAGTCGGCAGCCATGACCCAGGACATCCATTCCCTGATGACCGAAATCGGTGGCCGCGCGCGGGCGGCGGCGCATGAGCTGGCCCATGCGCCCACCGGCGCCAAGAACGGCGCGCTGACCGCCGCCGCGGCGGCATTGCGCGACGGCGCCGGGGCGATCAAGGACGCCAACGCCCGCGACATGGCCGCCGGCCGCGACAAGGGCCTGAGCAAGGCGATGCTCGACCGTCTGATGCTCGACGACAAGCGCATCGAGGGCATGGCGGCGGGGCTGGAGGCCATCGCGGCGCTGCCGGATCCGGTCGGGCAGGTGATGGCGGAGTGGGACCGCCCCAACGGGCTGCGCATCGCGCGGGTGCGGGTGCCGCTGGGGGTGATCGGGGTCATCTACGAATCGCGCCCCAACGTCACCGCCGACGCCGCCGCCCTGTGCCTGAAGGCGGGCAACGCCGCCATCCTGCGCGGCGGCTCCGAGAGCTTCGAATCGGCGCGCGCGATCATGGCCTGCCTCGCCGAGGGCATCGCCGCCGCCGGGTTGCCGGGCGACGCGGTGCAGATGGTGCCCACCACCGAGCGCGCCGCCGTCGGCGAGATGCTGCGCATGAGCGCCTTCATCGACGTCATCGTGCCGCGCGGCGGCAAGTCGCTGATCGAGCGCGTCATCGCCGAAAGCCGCATTCCGCTGTTCCAGCACCTGGAGGGCATCTGCCATACCTACGTCGATGGTGACGCCGACCTGGACATGGCCCGCGAGGTGGTGCTGAACGCCAAGATGCGGCGCCCCGGCATCTGCGGTGCCACCGAAACGGTGCTGGTCGACGGCCGCGTCGCCGCGACCCATCTGCCGGCGGTGGTCAAGGCGCTGCTGGACTCCGGTTGCGAGGTGCGCGGCGACCGCCCCACCCAGGCGGTGGATGCCCGCGTGGCGCCGGCGACCGAGGCCGACTGGGACACCGAATACCTCGACGCCATCGTCGCGGTGAAGGTGGTCGACGGCGTCGACGCCGCCATTGAGCACGTCAACCGCCACGGTTCGGGGCACACCGACGCCATCGTCACCGGCAACGACGCCACGGCGGCGCGCTTCCTGGAGCGGGTGGACAGCGCCATCGTCGTCCACAACGCCTCGACGCAGTTCGCGGACGGCGGCGAGTTCGGCATGGGCGCCGAGATCGGCATTTCCACCGGCAAGCTGCACGCGCGCGGGCCGGTGGGCGTCGAGCAGCTTACGACCTTCAAGTATGTCGTGCGCGGCAACGGCCAGACGCGGCCCTGACGGCGCCGCCGTGCCCCTTCCCGTCCCCACCCCCGGCACCCGCCTGGGCCTGCGCATCGGGCTGCTGGGGGGCTCGTTCAATCCGGCGCACGAAGGCCACCGCCATATCAGCCTTGAGGCGCTGAAGCGCCTGGGGCTGGACCAGGTGTGGTGGCTGGTGGCGCCGCAGAACCCGCTGAAACCGGCGGCGGGTATGGCCCCGCTGGCGAGGCGCCTCGCCGGCGCCGAGGCCGCCGCCCGCCATCCGCGCCTGCGCGTTACCGGCATCGAAGCCCGGCTGGGGACGCGCTACACCGCCGACACGCTGGCGGCGCTCAAATGCGCCTATCCCGGCGCCCGTTTCGTATGGCTGATGGGCGCCGACAATCTGGTGCAGATTCCGCGCTGGCGGCGCTGGGCCAGCATCTTCCAGGCGGTCCCCGTTGCGGTTTTCGCACGGAGTCCATATTCTCATAGGGCGTTGGCCGGCAAGGCGGCGCGGCGGTTCGCGCGGCGGCGGCTGTCCGCCGAGCGGGCGGGCGCGGTGGCCGACATGGCGCCGCCGACATGGGTGTTCCTGCCCGTCAGGCCGCATCCGGCCTCGGCTACGGAAATCCGGCGCGGCGGCGCGGGCGGCATCGGCAACTGAAAGGAGTGGACCATTCAACCGTTGAGGCACCCTCTGCACGACCCAGAGACATTGGTCGAACTGGTTGTCTCCTCGCTCGAAGACGACAAGGCCGAAGACATCACGGTGATCGATCTGCGCGGCAAGTCGAGCTTCGCCGACCACATGGTCATCGCCAGCGGCCAGTCGCAGCGCCAGGTGGGCGCAATGGCCGATCATCTCATGCGCAAGCTGAAGCAGGCGGGCCTTCGCGTGTCGGCGGAGGGCACGCAGCAGTGCGACTGGGTGCTGATCGATGCCGGCGACGTCGTCGTGCACCTGTTCCGGCCGGAAGTGCGGGCCTTCTACAGTCTTGAAAAGATGTGGGGGGCGCCGGCGGAGCCCGAGCGGAGACTGGGCGGCGCCCTGGCCTAGGCCGGCGCCGCGGCATTCCGATGCGTTTCATCCTGGCTGGGGTCGGCCGCGCCAGGCGCGGGCCCGAGCACGCCCTTTATGAGCATTACGCCCGGCGCCTGCGGCCGCCGCCGGTGCTGCGCGAGGTCGAGGAACGCCGGCCCCTGCCGGTGGCCCGGCGGGTCGCCCGCGAGGGGGCCTTGCTGCTGGCGGCGGTGCCGGATGGGGCGGCGGTGGTGGCGCTGGACGAGCGCGGGGCGACGGCCTCCAGCGAAGCCCTCGCCGACCGCCTCGCCGGCTGGCGGGACGGCGGCGTCGCGGCGGTGGCCTTCCTGATCGGCGGCGCCGACGGCCATGACGAGGCGGTCCGCGCGCGCGCCGACCTGGTGCTGTCGTTGGGGCCCATGACCTGGCCGCACATGCTGGTGCGCGGGATGCTGGCCGAGCAGCTTTACCGGGCGCAGACGATCCTGGCGGGCCACCCCTACCACCGCGCCTGACGTGGCGGAAAGGCCGCCCTCGCGGCGGCGGCGCCGCGAGGGCGGTTGCGACTTAGCGGTTGGGCGCGAAGATGTAGTTGCCGCGCGCGTCGCGCGACAGGGTGCCCGCAAGGGGCATCTGCGCGCCGGGTTGCGGCACGGCCGCCATCTCCAAGCGCCGCTGACGCTCGTCTTCCCTCATCTGGCGCGGCTGATAGCGGCTGCCGCCGAAAAAGCTGGCGTGCTCGCCGGCGCCGGGGACGACCTCGTATTCCCGCTGGCTGTCGGAATCATAGAAATAGGTTTCGGCCTGCGCCGGCAGTGCGGCGGCGGTCATGGCCGCGAGACCGGCAATGATCCCGATCTGTCGGGTGCGCATGACATTCTCCATCGTTCTGGGCACCGGGGCGGCGCCCGCGGCCAACACATGCGCCCGCGCCCGTCGCGAAACGAGTAACGGTTCCGTGATCGTCGTCACTATTCCGTGACGGCTTGACGGGCGGGGGAGCGGCTTGTCTAACCAGGGGAGGGGCAGCGAATAGGGGCTGGTCGATGAATCGCGTACTATTCCTGGCGGTGCTGGCCGCCGTCGCTCCCGCCGCGGTCTTCGTGGTGGTGCTGGCGGTGTCCGGGGGCGTGCCGGCATGGGCGGCGCTGGTGGTGGCGGCGTTGCTGCTGGGCGGCGCCGGCGCCGTGGCGGCGTGGTGGCGGCCATCGCCGTCGTCGCCGACGGAATCCGCCCGGCGGGGGGCGGGGCCGGACGCCGCCGTCCTCGACGCCCTGCCCGAGCCGGTGATCCTGCTGGATTCGCGCCGGCGCATCCTGTCGGCCAACGCGGCGGCGCGGCGGCTCTTTCATGCCCGGCCGGGCGACGACCTGCTGTTGGCGCTGCGTCATCCGCGGGCGGTCGAGGCGGTGGACGCGGTGCTGGCGGGCGAGGCCCGGCGCGCCGTGGAAATCGACCTGCCGGCGCCGGTGCCGCAGACCTATCTTCTGCACGCGGTGCGCGTCCGGCACCCCGACGGAGCGGTGCTGGCCCTGCACGACCTGACCCTGGCGAAGCGCACCGAGCAGATGCGCGCCGACTTCGTCTCCAATGTCAGCCATGAATTGCGCACGCCGCTGACCTCGCTGCTGGGCTTCGTCGAGACCCTGCAGGACGGCGCCCGCGACGACCCCGAGGCCCGCGACCGCTTTCTGGAGATCATGCGCGTCGAGGCCCGCCGCATGGCGCGCATCATCGACGACCTGCTGTCGCTGTCGCGGGTGGAGGTCGAGGAGCACATGCGCCCCGACGCCGCCGTCGATGTCGCCGCCGTGCTGGCCCATGTCGCCGCCGCCCTGGCCCGCCGAGCCGAGGAGCGGGGAATGCGCCTGTGCGTCGACTGCGCGGATGACCTGCCGCCGGTGCGGGGGGATGAGGACCAGTTGCTGCAAGTGTTCCAGAACCTGGTCGACAACGCCCTGAAATACGGCCGCCCCGGCACGGCGGTCGAGATCAGCGCCCGGCGGTTGGCGCATCTGCCCGAGGCGAACGCGCCGGGGGTCGCCGTGGCGGTGCGCGACCACGGCGACGGAATTCCCGCCCACGACCTGCCGCGCCTGACCGAACGCTTTTACCGCGTCGACAAGGCGCGCTCGCGGCAGTTGGGCGGCACCGGGCTGGGCCTGGCCATTGTCAAGCACATCGTCAGCCGCCATCGCGGCCGCCTGCTCATCGACAGCACGGAGGGCGAGGGCAGCATCTTCACCGTCCAGCTCGCCGCCGCTGGCGAGGAGCGGCCGGCGCGGGAGTCATGAAACTGTAACGCAACCGTCATCATACCGCAGCGCAACGGAGCTAGTGTCGCAGCGGCCGCCGAACGGCGCCATTGTCCGACACGCTCCGTGGAGAGCCTGCACATGATGAAACGAGTTGTCGTCCTGGCCGCGGTGGCTTCCGTCGCCTTCGCCGCCGCCGCCCAGGCCCGCGACCAGATCCGCATCGTCGGATCGTCGACGGTCTATCCCTTTGCCAGCGTCGTGGTCGAACGCTTCGGCCGCAACACCGCCTTTCCCACCCCGGTCATCGAAAGCACCGGCTCGGGCGGCGGCCTGAAGCTGTTCTGCGCCGGCGTCGGCGAGAACCACCCCGACATCACCAATGCCTCGCGCGCCATCAAGGACTCGGAGATCGAGCTGTGCAAGGCCAACGGCGTCGACGAGATCGTCGAGGTCAAGATCGGCTATGACGGCATCGTCATCGCCAACGACCGCACGGCGCCCGCGTTTGAACTGTCGTTGCGCGACGTCTTCCTGGCCCTGGCCCGGCAGGTGCCCGACGGCGACGGCAACCTGATCGCCAACCCCCACCAGACCTGGCAGGACGTCAACCCGGCCCTGCCGGCGACGCCGATCAAGGTTCTGGGGCCGCCGCCGACCTCGGGCACCCGCGACGCCTTTGCCGAACTGGCGATGGAGGGCGGCTGCAAGACCTTTGACTGGATCGCCGCCATCAAGGCCGAGGACAAGGGCCGCTACAAGGCCATCTGCCACAGCGTCCGCGAGGACGGCGCCTATGTCGAGGCGGGCGAGAACGACAATCTGATCGTGCAGAAGCTGCAGGCCGATCCCCAGGCGCTGGGGGTGTTCGGCTACAGCTTCCTGGACCAGAACGCCGACACGCTCCAGGGCGCGGTCATCGAGGGCGTCGACCCCACCTTCGAGGCCATCGCCGACGGCTCCTACCCGGTCTCCCGGCCGCTGTTCTTCTATGTCAAGAAGGCACATGTCGGCGTCGTGCCGGGGATCGCCGACTATGTCGCCGAGTTCACCAGCGAGGCGGCCTGGGGCGAGTTCGGGTACCTGTCCGACCGCGGCCTCGTGCCGATGCCCGACGCCGAGCGCAAGGCCTATCGCGACGCGGCCACCGGCATGACCCCCAACGTCGGCAGCTAGGCATCAGGCGGCGTTCCGGCGGCGCCCCAACGGGAGCCGCCGGATTACGCCGGTCGGGAGCGAGAGATGTCGCTGATTGTGGTTCTAGCCGCCATCCTGATGCTGTCGGCGCTCGGTTACGGCCTCGGCCGCAACCGGGCGCTGGCCTGCGTCGGCGGGCGCGGCCGCGCCCTGCACTCGCTGCCGTCGCATTACGGGGCGATGGTGGCGCTCTGGTGTGTGCTGCCGGGGGTGGTGGTGGTGCTCGGCTGGCTGCTGTTGCAGCCGCATCTTGTGGCGTGGCTGGTGGTGGCGGCGCTGCCCGGCGACGGGCCGGCCCTGTCGGAGGGGCGCCTCCAGCTCCTGGTCGGCCAGGTGGTGCGCCTCGCCGAGGGCGGCGCCGCCGCCAAGGCCGGCGCCGACCCGGCGCTGATGGCGGCGGCGGAAACCTACCGGGAGTGGCACCGCCTCGCCGCCGCCGCCGCCGTCGCTCTGGCGCTGGCGGCCTCGGGGGCGGGCTTCTGGGCCGCCTACCGCGCCATCGCGCCGCGCCTGCGGGCCCGCGACCGGGTGGAGACCGTCGTCAAGGGGCTGTTGCTGCTCAGTTCGACGGTCGCCGTCCTGACCACCGTCGGCATCGTGCTGTCGCTGCTGTTCGAGGCGGTGCGCTTCTTCAATCTGGTGTCGCCGGCGGAGTTCCTGTTCGGCCTGAAATGGAGCCCGCAGATCGCCCTGCGCGACGACCAGGTGGCCGCCGCCGGGGCCTTCGGGGCCCTGCCGCTGCTGGCGGGGACGATGCTGATCACCGCCATCGCCATGCTGGTCGCCGTGCCCGTGGGGTTGTTCTCGGCGGTTTATCTGGCCGAATACGCGGGCCCGCGCCTGCGCGCCTGGGCGAAGCCGCTGCTGGAAATCCTCGCCGGGGTGCCGACGGTGGTGTACGGCTTCTTCGCGGCGCTGACCGTGGCGCCCCTGCTGCGCGATGCCGGCCTGACCCTCGGCCTGAGCGTGTCGTCGGAGAGCGCCCTGGCCGCCGGCTTGGTGATGGGGATGATGATCATTCCCTTCGTCTCGTCGATTTCCGACGACGTCATCCGGGCGGTGCCGCAGGACTTGCGCAACGCCTCGCTGGCGCTGGGGGCCACCGACGCCGAGACGGTGGTCAAGGTGGTGCTGCCGGCGGCGCTGCCCGGCATCGTCGGTGGGGTGTTGCTGGCGGTATCGCGGGCGGTGGGGGAGACGATGATCGTGGTGATGGCCGCCGGTTTGGCGGCCAATCTCACCGCCAATCCGCTGGAGGCGGTGACCACCGTCACCGTGCAGATCGTCACCTTGCTGGTCGGTGACCAGGAGTTCGACAGCGCCAAGACCCTGGCCGCCTTCGCGCTGGGGCTGCTGCTGTTCGTGGTCACCCTGGCGCTGAACGTGGTGGCGCTGCTGGTCACCCGCAGATACAGGGAACGCTATGAGTAGGGATGTCGTGACCGAACGGGCCCAGCGGCTGCGGCGGCGCCACGCCCGTTCGCGGCGCTTCCGGCGCCTGGGGGCGGCGGCGGTGGCGGTGGCGCTGGCGCTGCTGGCGGTGCTGTTCGGCACCATCGTCGCCAAGGGGCATTCCGCGTTCTGGCAGACCCAGATTCGGCTGGAGGTCCACCTCGACCCGGCGCTGCTCGACCCGCGCGGCGACGCCAGCCCGGAATCGTTGCGCGCCGGTGATTATCGCGGCGTCGTGCGACAGGCGCTGATGGCGCGGTTTCCCGAGGTGGAGGGGCGCGCGGCGGTGCGCCGCGTGCTGGGGCTGGTCAGCCTGGGCGCCGAATATCGCCTGCGCGACATGGTGGTGGGCGATCCGGGCCTGGTGGGGCGGACGGTGCCGGTGTGGGTGCCGGCCGCGGCCGCCGTCGACACGGTGGTCAAGGGCCACATCGACCGCGACCTGCCCGAGGCCCGCCGCCCCCTCGACGACCGTCAGCTTGCCTGGCTGGAGACCCTCGCGGCGGAGGGGGCGCTGGAGCGGCGATTCAACTGGGCATTCCTCGCCAACGCCGATTCGCGCGAGCCGGAATTGGCGGGCATTCGGGGCGCCGTTGTCGGCTCGGCCCTGACGCTGTTGGTGACGCTGGCGCTGTCCTTCCCGCTGGGGGTGGCGGCGGCCGTTTATCTGGAGGAGTTCGCCCCCCGCAACCGTTGGACCGACCTGATCGAGGTCAACATCAACAATCTGGCGGCGGTGCCGTCGATCGTCTTCGGGTTGCTGGGACTGGCGTTGCTGTTGAACGTCATGCAGTTGCCGCGCTCGGCGCCGCTGGTGGGGGGCATGGTGCTGGCCCTGATGACTCTGCCCACCATCATCATCGCCGCGCGCGCCTCCCTGAAGAGCGTACCGCCCTCGGTCAAGGAGGCGGCGCTGGGCCTGGGGGCCTCGCGGATGCAGGCGGTGACGCACCACGCACTGCCGCTGGCGATGCCCGGCATCCTCACCGGCTCCATCATTGGCATGGCGCAGGCGCTGGGCGAGACGGCGCCGCTGTTGATGATCGGCATGGTAGCCTTCGTCGCCGACGTGCCCGGCGGTTTCACCGATCCGGCGACGGCGTTGCCGGTGCAGATTTTCCTGTGGGCCGACAGCCCCGAGCGTGCCTTTGTCGAGCGCACCTCGGCCGCCATCATGGTGCTGCTGGCCTTCCTGGTGGCGATGAACGGGCTGGCGATATACTTGCGCAAGAGATTCGAAAGGCGGTAGCGATGATGGTCGGAATCCAGGCCAGGGACGGGGAGGGCCTTGCGGCGGCGCCGGAGCCCGCCGCGGAGACGGCCGCGGTCAAGTTCTCCGCCCGGCGGGTCAGCGTCTTCTATGGCGCCAAGCAGGCGCTGTTCGATGTCGACCTCGACATCGTCGACCGTTCGGTGACGGCCCTGATCGGGCCCTCGGGCTGCGGCAAGTCCACCTTTCTGCGGTGCCTGAACCGCATGAACGACACCATCGAGGGCTGCCGCACCACCGGACGCATCCTGCTGGACGGCCAGGACATCCGCGACAGCGACCTGGATCCGGTGGAGCTGCGGGCGCGGGTGGGCATGGTGTTCCAGAAGCCCAACCCGTTTCCCAAGTCCATCTACGACAATGTCGCCTATGGGCCGCGCATCCACGGCATGGTGCGAGGCCGCGCCGAGACCGACGCCCTGGTGGAACGGTGCCTGGCGCGGGTGGGGTTGCTCGACGAGGTGCGCGACCGCCTGCACGAGGTCGCCACGGGCCTGTCGGGCGGGCAGCAGCAGCGCCTGTGCATCGCCCGCGCCATCGCCGTCGACCCCGAGGCGATCCTGATGGACGAGCCGTGCTCGGCGCTTGACCCCATCGCTACGGCGCGCATCGAGGAACTCATCGACGAACTGCGCGCCAACTACACCATCGTCATCGTCACCCATTCCATGCAGCAGGCGGCGCGGGTGTCGCAGCGCACCGCCTTTTTCCACCTGGGGCGGGTGGTGGAGCACGGCAGCACCGAGCAGATCTTCACCAATCCGCGCCAGGCCCGCACGCGCGACTACATCACCGGCCGCTTTGGCTGAGCCGGGGGAGGAGAGATGAGCACGCACCATACGGTTCGACGCTTTGATGAGGAACTGCGGCGCCTCGACACCGCCATCGCCGAGATGGGGGGGCTGGCAGAGGCGCAGCTCGCGGCGGCGGTGACATGCCTCTTGAAGCTCGATTCCGCGACGGCCAGGGAGGTCATCGCCGGCGACGCCCGCCTCGACGCGCTGGAGCAGGACGTCAACGCCCAGGCGGTGCGGCTGTTCGCCCTGCGCCATCCGCTGGCGGAGGATTTGCGGCTGGTGGTGGCGGCGCTGAAGGTTTCGGCGGATTTGGAGCGCATCGGCGACTACGCCAAGAACGTCGCCAAGCGCACCGCGGCGCTGTCGCAGCCGCCGCCGAAGAGCGCCGCCTCCAGCCTGCGCAACATGGCCCGGCAGGTGCAGGAGATGATCGCGATGGTGCTGGACGCCTATCTGCGCCGCGATGCCGAGCGCGCCGATGCCGTCTGCGCCCGCGACGTCGAGGTCGACGCCCTGCACACCAGCCTGTTCCGCGAGCTGCTGACCTATATGATGGAAAACCCGGCGCTGATCACCCAGTGCACGCATCTGCTGTTCGTGGCCAAGAACATCGAACGCATCGGCGACCACGCCACCAATATCGGCGAAATGGTGCACTACATGGTGAGGGGCGAACGCCCCTCCGCCGACCGGCCCAAGGGCGACCTGTCCAGCGTGACGGCGCCGCCGGCGGGCAATGGGGGCCAGTGATGCGCCCGCTGGTGCTGATCGTCGAGGACGACCCCGCCGTCGTCGAGATGCTGCGCTACAATCTTGAGCGCGGCGGATTCCGGATCGCCGTCGCCGTCGACGGCGAGGAGGCGCTGCACCTGACCGCCGAGGAGGCGCCGGCCCTGGTCCTGCTGGACTGGATGCTGCCGGAGGTGCCCGGCATCGAGGTCTGCCGCCGCCTGCGCCGCGATGCGCGAACGCGCCGGACGCCGATCATCATGCTGACGGCGCGGGGCGAGGAAGCCGACAGGGTGCGGGGCCTCGAATCCGGCGCCGACGACTATGTCGTCAAGCCGTTCTCGCCGTCGGAACTGCTGGCGCGGGTCCGCGCGGTGCTGCGCCGCGCCGAGGGCGGCGACGGCGACGAGGTGCTGCGCTATGCCGGGATCGAGATGGACCTGGGCGCCCACAAGGTCAGTCGCGACGGCCGCCCCGTGCATCTGGGGCCGACCGAATTCCGGCTGCTGAAGGCGTTGATGCAGCGTCCGGGGCGGGTGCTCTCGCGCGAGAGTCTTCTCGACCTAGCCTGGGGGCGCGACATCCATGTCGAGCCGCGCACGGTGGACGTGCACATCCGGCGTCTGCGCAGCGCCCTCAACCGCCCCGACGAGCCTGACCCCATCCGCACCGTGCGCGCCGCCGGTTACGCCCTCGACATCGACGAGGAGGGCCGCTGACGGCCGCCCCCCGGGGAGGGGACGGCCGTCGATTCCGGCCGGTGGGTCAGGTGTCGTCTTCCAGCAGCGGGTAGACGCCCTCGGCGTCGTGGACTTCCTTGCCGGTCAGGGGCGGGTTGAACACGCAGATCAGGCGCATGTCCTTGCTGCCGCCCCGCAGCTTGTGCTTGTCGTGTTCGTTCAGCGCATACATGACGCCGGGGCGGATCTGGTGCACCTGGCCGGTGGCGAGATCCTCGATCTCGCCATCGCCCTCGACGCAATAGACCGCCTCCAGGTGATTCTTGTACCAGATGAAGGTCTCGGTGCCGGCCCGGATGATGGTGTCGTGCAACGAGAAACCCATCTTGTCGCGCCGCAGGATCAGGCGGCGGCTGACCCAGTTGCCGCCGTCGATCTCCTGATCGGTGCCGATGATGTCGTCAAGCGAGCGCAGGAACACGCGTAGACCCTCCCTCAGGCGGCATCGCTGGTGGCGGTGCCGGTGGTTTTCCGCGCGATCTTCTCCACGGCCGACTCGAGGATGTCAAGGCCCTCGCACAGCGCCTTCTCGTCGATGGTCAGCGGCGGCATCACCTTGACCACCTCGTCGCGGGGGCCCGAGGTCTCGATGATCAGCCCGTCCTCGAATGCCTGGTGGATGACCTCGTCGCCGAAGCCCTCGGGCCCGAAGACGATGCCCTGGATGAGGCCGCGCCCGCGCACCTCGACCGCCACGTCGCCGAAGCGGCGCTGTATCGCCTCCAGGCGCTGGCGCACCATGCGGCCCTTGGCCTCGGTGGCCTTGGCGAAGGCGTCGTCGCGCCAATAGGCGTCCAAAGCCTCGGTGGCGGCGACGAAGGCGAGGTTGTTGCCGCGGAAGGTGCCGTTGTGCTCGCCCGGCTTCCACTGGTCGAGGTCGGGGCGGATCAGCACCACCGCCATCGGCAGCCCGATGCCGCCGATGGACTTCGACAGTGTGACGATGTCGGGGGTGATGCCCACCGGCTCGAAACTGAAGAACGGCCCGGTGCGGCCGCAGCCCATCTGGATGTCGTCGACGATCAGCAGCACGTCGTGGGCGCGGCAGACCTCGGCCAGGCGCTTCAGCCACTCGAAGCGCGCCGGGTTGACGCCGCCCTCGCCCTGCACGGTCTCGACCAGCACCGCCGCCGGCTTGTCCAGACCGCTGCCGGCGTCGTCCAGGTGGCGCTCCAGCACCATCACCGTGTCGATGTCGTCGCCGTAATAGCCGTCATAGGGCATGGTGGTGGTGTAGTTGAGCGGCACCGAGGCGCCGCCGCGCTTGCCCGCATTGGCGGTGGCGGCCAGCGCGCCCATCGTCATGCCGTGAAAGCCGCGGGTGAAGGCGACGATGTTGTGACGCCCGGTCACCTTGCGCGCCAGCTTCATGGCGCTTTCGACGGCGTTGGTGCCGGTGGGGCCGGGGAACTGGACCTTGTAGGACAGCCCTCGCGGCTTCAGGATCACCTCCTCGAAGGTGTTCAAAAAGGCGCGCTTGGCCTCGGTGGCCATGTCCAGGCCGTGCACCACCCCGTCCTTCATCAGGTATTCCATGACCTTCTTCTTCAGGCGCGGGTTGTTGTGGCCGTAGTTCAGCACCCCGGCGCCGGCGAAGAAGTCGACATAGCGCCGCCCCTGCTCGTCCCAGACGTGATGGCCCTTCGCCTGGGTGAACACGGTCGGGAAATCGCGGCAATAGCCGCGCACGTTCGACTCGAGCCTTTCAAAGGTCTCCACTACTCTTCTCCACGCTGTTTGCAGGAACCGAAGGGGCCGATCCGATAGAGCACCTCGGGCTCGTGGCCCGAGCCGCCGAACAACTCGGCGCGAAAGCCCTCCATGTCGCGGACCGGCGCGTCCAGACGCCGCGCCACGCCCCGGAACAGCCGCTGCGAGGCCTCGTTCGAGGGCGTGATCGTCGTTTCGATGGTGTCGATGGCCGGCGCTTCCGGGCGGCGCGCCAGCGCCAGCAGCATCCGCGAAGCGATGCCCCGGCCGCGGAAATCCGCCGACACCCCCACCTGCCAAATGAACAGGGTGGTGGGCTCGGCCGGCACGCGGTAGCCGGTGATCATCCCGGCCAGGCGCCCGTGCTCCTCCGCGACGATGCAGGTGTCGGGGAAGTAGCGGGCCATCATCAGGTAGAGATACAGGGAATTGGGGTCGAGCACCCCGGAGTCGTTGACCAGGCGCCACATCGCGGGTCCGTCCTCGACCCGCGGCGGGCGCAGGATAGTGTCGCCGTCCGCGCTCACGCGGCTCTCCTTGCCGGCGTCGCCGCCTCGGCCCCGTGGCTTCGCGGCAACGTCTTGATGCATCTTCCCCTGCCTTGAAGTACAGGCAGCGATCAGCAGTCAGTTTTTCGGGATTACGAGCAGGAACGCAAGTAGACGAAACAGACCACTAAAGACCACGGCGGAGGTTTTTCCTCAGCAAAACATGCGGTCGGGAAGGCTGCACCCAATCTCTGTTCTCATCGAGCGGGGACGCATTATCCACGTTCGCGCCCGCGAATCAACCCCCTGTAGTCTGTTTCCACCTTTTTATCTGTGCCTATACTCATGGTCGGGCCATTGAATCCTGCCCGAGCGATTCGCGCAAAGCCCTTGAACGCCAACGGTTTCCGGCGCATTCTCCCGCCGCCCCGATGTGGGGGGCGGGGTCGTTTTCCGGTTGCATCGATGCGCAAGGCTCTCCTTTCCGTCGCCGCCCTGCTGCTGGGCGTTGGGTTGCTTCAGCTTGGCTCCAGCCTGCTGTCGACGCTGATCGGTATCCGCCTCGCCCAGGGCGGCGTGCCGACCACGGTCGCCGGCTTCGTCACCGCCGCCTATTTTGCCGGCCTGGTGCTGGGCTCGCTGTTCGGGCACCTGCTGATTCAGGGCGTCGGTCACATCCGCGCCTTCGCGGCCTATGCCTCGCTGTTCTCGGCGGCGACGCTGGCGCATGGCTTCTTCCCGCACGCGGCGGTGTGGGGCGGCTTGCGCATGGTCGAGGGCGTGTGCATGGCCGGTCTGCTGATGGTCACCGAAAGCTGGCTGAACGAGCGCAGCGACAACAGCACCCGCGGCGCCATGCTGTCGGCCTATACGGTGGCGATCTATTTCAGCCAGGGCACCGGGCAGTTCCTGCTCAACCTCCAGGATCCCAGCGGCTTCGCGCTGTTCGCCCTGGTCTCCATCCTGCTGTCGGTGGCGCTGGTGCCGGTGGCGGCGACGCGGATCGTGGCGCCGCCGATTCCGGCGCCGTCGCATTTCGGGCCGCGGCAGTTGATGCAGATTTCGCCGCTGGGGGTGGCGGGCAGCTTCGGCGCCGGGTTGGTCATGGGCGCTTTCTATTCACTGGCGCCGTTCTTCGCCCAGACCATCGGCCTGAGCGTGGCGGGCACGGCGGAATTCATGGCGGTGACCATTCTGGGCGGGCTGCTGATTCAGTGGCCGCTGGGCTATCTCTCCGATCGCATCGACCGGCGCACGGTGATCGCCATGCTGTGCGTCGGCGTCGGCGCCGTCAGCGTGGGCATGGCGGTGGCGGCGGCCACCGGCGGCCCCGGCCTGCTGGTGCTGGCGGCCTTCTTCGGCGGCGCCGGCTTCACCCTCTATCCGATGGCGGTGGCGCACGCCAACGACCACGTCGACGCCGCCGACCTTGTGCCGGCGGCGGGGGGAATGCTGCTGGCCTACAGCGTCGGCGCCAGCGTCGGCCCGCCGGTGGCAGGCGGAATCATGGCGGCGATCGGCCCGGTGGGCCTGTTCGTCTTCACCGCCGCGGTGGGGATGTTGCTGACGGCCTTCACCTTCTGGCGCATGAGACAGCGCCCCGCGCCGCCGCTGGACGAGCAATCCCACTACCAAGCCCTGCCGCGGACGACGCCGGTGGTGGGCGAGCTTGATCCGCGCGGCGAGTCCGAGGAGCAGTATTCGCTTAATTTGTAGTTCAGCACCACCTTTGCGCGGATAATACGACTTAGGTGGAATGTCGGCTATTTCTTTCGCCCATTTAACCTTCGTTTAAACCAGCGCCGCCTAGCCTCCCATCCGGGATACTTCAACTGTACGGATTGGGTGCATGATGGCTTCGGTTTCACGCGGCCGCCACGGCCGCGGCGCCGGCGCAACCGGCGAATCGCCCCTGCGGCGGGCCTTTGCCGCCTGCCGGGGCGCCTTTTTTGCCACCGCCCTGTTCAGCTTCTTCATGAACCTGCTGCTGTTCGTCGCGCCGCTCTACATGCTGCAGGTCTATGACCGCGTGCTGGCCAGCCGCAACGAGACCACCCTGCTGGTGCTGACGGTGCTGGCCGGCGGCCTGCTGGCGGCGCTGGCGATGCTCGACCTGGTGCGCACGCGGGTGCTGGTGCGTGCCGGCGTGCGCCTGGCGCGCCATCTGGGGCCGGCGGTGTTCGCCGCCGTCTTCCGCCACGGCCTGCGCCATCCCGGCAGCGTGCAGGCGCAGGCGCTGCGCGACGTCGATACCCTGCGCGAGTTCGTGGGCGGCAACGGCGTCACCGTCTTTCTGGACGCCCCCTGGGCGCCGCTGTTCGTGGCGGCGGCGTTTCTGCTCCACCCGCTGGTGGGGCTGGCGACGCTGGCGGGGGTCATCGTCATCTTCATCCTGGCGGTCATCAACGAGGCCATTACCCGGCGCCTGCTGCGCGAAGCCGCCGGCGAGGCGGTGCAGGCCGGCGGCATGGCCGAAACCACCCTGCGCAACGTCGAGGCGCTGGCGGCGATGGGAATGCTGCCGGCGCTGGCGCGGCGCTGGCGCGAGCGCCACGAGGGCGTCATGGCCCGCGGCGCCGCCGCCGCCGACCGCAGCGGCGTGGTGCTGTCGATCTCGAAGTTCGTGCGCCTGTTCCTGCAAAGCGCCGTGCTGGGCCTGGGGGCCTGGCTGGCCATCCGCCAGGAGGTCAGCGCCGGCGCCATCATCGCCGGCTCGATCCTGATGGGCCGGGCACTGGCGCCGGTGGAGATGGCGGTGGGGCAGTGGCGCAACCTCGCCAACGCCCGCGCCGCCTATGGCCGCCTGGGCGCCCTGCTGGCGGCGGCGCCCGAGCCGGCCCCGGCGATGAGCCTGCCCCGTCCCGAGGGCGCCGTCGAGGTCAGCCGCGCCGTGGCCATCCCGCCGGGCGCCGACGTGGCGGCGCTGAAAGGCGTCAGCTTCGCCCTGGAGGCCGGCGAGTCGCTGGCCGTCGTCGGCCCCAGCGCCGCGGGCAAGTCCACCCTGGCGCGGGTGCTGGTCGGGGTGTGGCCGCTCTTCCAGGGCTCGGTGCGCCTGGACGCCGCCGACATTCACGGCTGGAACCGCGAGGAACTGGGGCCGCATATCGGCTATCTGCCCCAGGACGTCGAACTGTTCGACGGCACCGTGGCGGAGAACATCGCCCGCTTCGCCGACATCGATTCCGAGGGCGTGGTGCGGGCGGCCCGCCGCGCCGGCGTGCACGAGATGATCCTCCGCCTGCCCGACGGCTACGACACCCTGATCGGCGAATCCGGCCGGGCGTTGTCGGGCGGCCAGCGCCAGCGCCTGGGCCTGGCGCGGGCGCTGTACGGTGCGCCGTCGCTGGTGGTGCTGGACGAGCCCAACGCCAATCTCGACGCCGCCGGCGAGGAGGCGCTGGGCGAGGCACTGGGGCATCTGCGCGAGGACCGCATCACCACCGTGGTCATCTCGCACCGCATCAACATTCTGCACAGCGTCGACAAGATCCTGGTGCTGAAAGACGGCCAGGTGGAACTGTTCGGCAGCCGCGACGAGGTCATGGCCCGCCTGGCCCGCCCGGCGCCGGTGGGCGGCCGCCGCGCCGACGCCCTTGCCGGCAGCCGCCGCGCCGCCGCCATTCAGCCCGCCTAAGGGGATGTGACATGAGCACGAAACGTGATCTGACGGCGGCCTCGGGGCTGCCCACCACCACCATCGACCCCGCCGTCCCGCGCCCGGCCCCGGCCAATGTGCGCCGGCCGATCGTGGCGGGGTTGGCGGTTCTCGCCGTCGCCTTCGGCGGCTTCGGCACCTGGGCGGCGACGGCGCCGCTGGACTCGGCCGTCATCGCGCCGGGGGTGCTGGCGGTGGAGAGCAAGCGCAAGACGGTGCAGCACCTGGAGGGCGGCATCGTCAAGGAGATCCTGGTCGAGGAGGGCGAGCGCGTCGAGAAGGGCGCCGTGCTGGTGCGCCTCGACGGCACCCAGGCGGCGGCGGCGCAGGCGGCCGCCGAGGCCCGCCTGGCCGCCGCCCGTGCCCGCGAGGCCCGGCTGCTGGCCGAGCGGGACGGCAAGACGGCGGTCGCCCTCCCCGCCGATTTGCGCCGGTCGACCGATCCCCGCGTGCGCGAGGCCATCGCCGACGAGCGGCGCCAGTTCGAGGAGCGCCGCCGCGGCCTCGACGGCCAGGTGGCGATCCTGGAGCAGCGCATCCAGCAGCTTCAGGCCGAGATCGACGGCCACGAGGCGCAACGCTCCAGCCGCCAGCGCCAGGCCGACAGCCTGCGGGGCGAAATCGCCGGGCTGAGGAAGCTGCTCAAGGACGGCTTCGTGCCGCGCAACCGCATCCTGGCCCTGGAGCGCGAATTGGCGGCGCTGGAGGGCGATCAGGGCTTCGAAGCCGCCGGCGTGGCGCGCTCGCGCGAGAACATCGCCGAGGCGCGGCTGGAGATGATCCAGACCCGCCAGCGTTTCCAGGAACAGGTGGTGGCCGAGCTCAACGAAACCCGCGAACGCATCGATGCCCTGCGCACCGAGGCGACGGCGGCGAGCGACATCGCCCGGCGGCTCGACATCACCGCCCCCGTCGGCGGCGTCGTGCAGGAACTGCGGGTGTTCACCGAGGGCGGCGTCATTCCCACCGGCGGGCAGCTCATGGACATCGTGCCCGACGACGAGAACCTGGTGGTGGAAAGCCGCGTGGCGCCGTCGGACGTGGCGGCGGTGATGGTCGGCCAGAGCGCCGAGGTGCGCTTTCCGGCGCTGGAGCGCGCCCGCACGCCGCGCATCGATGGTCTTGTCGCGGTGATTTCGCCCGACCGCCTCACCGACCCGCGCACCCACCAGCCCTATTACCTGGCACGGGTGGAAATCCCCGCCGAGGAGCGCGCCAAGCTCGGCGAGCAGCGCCTGCAGGCCGGGATGCCGGCCGAGGTCATCATCCGCCTGGGGGAGCGCACGGCCATGGACTATCTCGTCAAGCCCATCCAGGACAGCTTCAGCCGCGCGCTGACCGAACGCTAGGGCCCGGTCCGCCGGCGCGGTCGCGCTCCAGCGGAGCGAGCGCCCGGCGAGGGCACCGCTCATTCACTCCCTTGCCCGCTCCGCGTCCTTGCCGCCGTCGTGCAGCGAGGTGCGGAGCGGGATTTCCTTCAGGAACGCCCCCACCAGCGTCGCCGCCAGCGCCGTCGCCGCCGCCAGCAGGAACACCCGGTCGAACCCGGCGGCGAAGGCGGCGGTCACCACCTCCTGCACGTCCGGCGGCAGGGCGCGGATGGCCTCCGGCCCGCGGTCGAGGACGGCGCGGACATCCACCGGCACCCCCTCGACGGCGCGGCCCTGCAACTCGGAAGCGACGCCGCGGGCGAGCACGGCGCCGAACAGCGCCACCCCCAGCGCCCCGCCCAGCGAGCGGAAGAAGCCGAGCGAGGCGGTGGCGGCGCCGAGGTCGCGGCGCTCGACGGCGTTCTGCACCGCCACCGTCAGCACCGGCATGATGAAACCAAGCCCCACCCCCAGCACCAGCAACAGGAGCGACGAGGCTACGCGGCCGGGATCGTCCACCAGCGCCAGCGCCGTCAGCACCGCCGCCGCCAGCACCATGCCCAGGACCGGAAACACCTTGTAGCGCCCGGTGATGCCGGTGAGGCGGCCGCCGCCGGTGGCGCCGACGGTGATGCCCAGCATCAGCGGCAGCAGCAGAAACCCCGAGGCGTCGGCGCTGTGCCCTTGAGCCAGTTGCAGATGCACCGGGATGAAGATGACGCTGGCGAACATCACCATCGCCGACAGCACGATCAGCGGCCCCGAGACGGCGAAGACCGGCGAGCGGAACAGGCGCGGCGGCAGGATCGGTTCCGGGGCGTGGTGCTCGCGGGCCCAGAACAGCGCCCCCAGCACCAGCGCCGTTGCCGCCAGCAGCAGGATGCCCGGCGAGGTCCAGGGCAGCAGCACGCCGCCCCAGGACAGCGCCAGCAACAGGGCGCTCACCGCCGCCATCAGCAGCAGGGCGCCGGCGTAGTCCACCTGTCGGCGACCCGGCGCGATGTGCAGGCGCCCCAGCGCCCGGCGGGTCATCAGCAGCGCCGCCGCCCCCAGCGGCACGTTGATGTAGAAAATCCAGCGCCAGGAGGCGTGCTCGGTCAGCACGCCGCCCAGGACGGGGCCGGCGACGCTGGCGACGGCGAAGACCGAGGCGATGTAGCCGACGTAGCGGCCGCGCTCGCGGGGGGCGACGATGTCGCCGATGATGGTGAAAGCCAGGGTCATGACGGCGCCGCCGCCCATGCCTTGCAGCGCCCGCGCCGCCACAAGCTGCGGCATCGATTGTGCCGCCCCGCACAGGATCGAGCCCAGCACGAAGAAGACGATGGTCGCCTGCATCAGCCGCTTGCGGCCGTACTGGTCGGACAGCTTGCCGAAGACCGGCGTGGTGACCGTGGCGGCGACGAGATAGGCGCTGACCACCCAGGACATCTGCTCCAGGCCGCCAAGCTGCCCGGCGATGCTGGGCAGGGCGGTGGCGACGATGGTCTGGTCCATCGCCGCCATCAGCATCGCCAGCGCGATGCCCGAGAACACGGTCAGAATTTCGCGGTGTCCGAAGACCACCTCGCGGGCGTCGCCCATTGCCCCCTCCGAAAGCCGGCGCCAGCATAGCGCCGCCGCCGGCGGGCGCAAACCGCGGCACCGCATGGCTGCCGCCCCCCTCCGCGGCTGCGCCACGTTCGAAAGTGCCTAGCCCCCCTCAATAGGACATAGGACATCTCCCGCGAAGGTCTTATACACAAGGGGGTGGCGTATGCCCTAACCTGGGTGTGCCCGCATTCGGGAGGGAGGGTCCGATGACCCGCGTGCTCGTGATCGACGACGAAGATCTTGTCCGCCTGACCCTGCGGCAGATGCTGGAAGACGGCGGCTATGACGTCGTGGAGGCCGAGAACGGCCGCGACGGCGTCGACCGGCAGCGCGACCACCCCGCCGACCTGGTCCTCACCGACATCATCATGCCCGAGCAGGAGGGCATCGAGACCATCGTGCAACTGCGCCGGGTGAGCCCCGAGGTGCGCATCCTGGCCATTTCCGGCGGCGGGCGCATCCGCAACATGGACTTCCTCAAGATCGCCGCCAATGTCGGCGCCCACGGCACACTGGCGAAACCGTTCACCCGGGACGAACTGCTGCACGCGGTCGAAACCTGCCTGGCCCGCTGAGGGGGGCGGGGCGATGCTGGGCTGGCTCCACCGCTTGATGGCGCGCTTCGGCGTCGGCGGCGCCGGTGCCCGCGGCCACGCCGCCGGCGGCGGCGCCGACTATTTCGAGGGCCCCGACGCCGCCGTCGCGTTCAAGGCGCGCCTGGCGGAAATCCTCAAGCACCAGGGCACGGCGACCGCCGGTGCCGTCCACGCCGTCGAACTGGCCCGCCTGCGCCAGCGCCTGGGCGACACATGGCGCGAGAAGGGCGAGGCCGTCGAGGCCGGCGCCGCCAAGATCATCCAGCGCCATCTGGTGCAGGGTGACATCTTCACCAAATTCGACGGCCCCATTTTCCTGATCGTCTTCGCCAGCCTGACCAAGGAGAAGGCGACCCTGAAATGCGCCATGATAGCCGCCGAGATCGAGCGCCGCTATCTGGGCGAGGAGGGCAGCGGCACCGCCCCCGGCACCCTGGTGCGCGCCGCCGTCGCGCGTTTGGAGGACGGCCTGCGCATCGACACCATCGACCTGGGCGCGCTGGCGGCGCATGTCATCGCCGCCGACGCCGCCGAGGCCGCCGAGGACGCCCTGCGACCGCCGGCGCCGCCCGCAGCCGACGGCGCCGCGCCGCCGACCGAAACGCTGTTGGGCATCCTGCCGGCCGCCGGCCACAGCCAACTGCCGGAGATTCTGCGCCGCAAGCGCCGCGGCTGCGACGACGACCTCGGCTGGCGTCCCCTGCCACGCGAGGAGGGCATCGACCTCTCCGGCACCCTGTTCTTCTACCGGCCCACCTGGAACGTGAAGCGGCAGGCGGTGTCGATGTTTCATCTCGTCGCGGAGCACCATGACGGCTGGGGCACGCCGGTGCCCGAGCCCTGCGGCCCGGCGGGGCGGCTGGTGCTGGACGGCATGGTGGCGCGGCGCGTGCGCGACGACCTCGCCGTGCTCGCCGCCGCCGGTCGCAAGCTGCTGTTGAGCTTCCCGGTGCATTTCTCCAGCCTCGCCGATCCGCGCCATCGCCCGCAGATTCTGGGCGTTCTTCAGCAGATCCCCGAAGCGGGTCGCCAACTCCTCGTCGCCGAGATCGTCGCCTTGCCCGAGGGGGTGCCGGGGCTGCGCCTGTACGAGGCGGTGGCGGCGCTCACCCCGCATGTGCGGGTCGTCAATCTGCGCCTGCCGCTGGTCAACCCCAGCCTTACCGCCTTGCACGGCGTCCGCGCCACGGCGGTGGGGACGGAGCTGCCGGCCCACATCCCCAGCGAAGCGCAGGTTATCAAGTCCCTGGACGTCTTCGTCGCCCGCGCCGCCCGCAGCGGCCTGCACACTTATCTGCACAATGTGCGCTCCCTCAGCCTCGCCACCGCGGCCATCGGCGCCGGCTTCGACTATCTGGACGGCGACGCCATCGCGCGCACCGCCGACGAGCCCGGCCAGATGTATCGCTACAACACCGCCGACATCTATGCGCGGCTGTTCGCTGGCTCCGGCGTCTGAACGGGCGACCCTTCCGCGCTTGCAAAACGGCGCCGGGGGCGTTACCTGCTGCGGTCGGTCGCCGCCGAAGGAACACCCATGACCCCGCCCGCTCCCCGGATAGGAATCGTCAGCCTGGGCTGCCCCAAGGCGCTGGTGGATTCCGAGCGCATCCTCACCCGCCTGCGCGCCGAAGGCTATGAAATCTCGGGCAGCTACGAGGAGGCGGACGCGGTGATCGTCAACACCTGCGGCTTCCTCGATTCCGCCAAGCAGGAGTCGTTGCAGGCCATCGGCGAGGCCGTCGCCGAGAACGGGCGCGTCATCGTCACCGGCTGCATGGGCGGCGACGAGGCGGCCATTCGCGCCGTGCATCCGGCGGTGCTGGCGGTCACCGGCCCGCAGCAATACGAGGCGGTGGTGCGGGCGGTGCACGCCGCGGCGCCGCCGGCGCACGAGCCCTTCGCCGCCCTGGTGCCGCCCGAGGGCATCCGCCTGACGCCGCGCCACTACGCCTATGTCAAGATCGCCGAGGGCTGCAACCAGCGGTGCAGCTTCTGCATCATCCCGGCGCTGCGCGGCCCCCAGGTCAGCCGCCCGGTGGAGGAGGTCCTGCGCGAGGCCGAGCGTCTGGCCGCCGCCGGGGTGCGCGAGATCCTGGTGGTGGCGCAGGACACCGCCGCCTACGGCACCGATCGCCGCCACGCCGCCGGCCGCTGGCGCGGCCGCGAGGTGCGGGCCCACATCGCCGACCTCGCCCGCGCCCTGGGCGAGCTGGGGGTGTGGGTGCGCCTGCACTACACCTATCCCTATCCGCATGTCGACGAGCTTGTGCCCCTGATGGCCGAGGGGCTGGTGCTGCCCTATCTGGACGTGCCCTTCCAGCACGCCAACCCGCGCGTGCTGAAGGCGATGCGGCGGCCGGCGCAACAGGAACGCACGCTGGAGCGCATCCGCCGCTGGCGGGCGCTGTGCCCCGACCTCACCATCCGCTCGACCTTCATCGTCGGCTTCCCCGGCGAGACCGAGGGCGAGTTCGAGGATCTGCTTGACTGGCTGGAGGAGGCGCAACTGGAGCGCGCCGGCGCCTTTCGCTACGAGCCGGTGGCCGGCGCCGCCGCCAACGCGCTGGCCGATGCCGTCGATGCCGACGAGCGCGAGGACCGCTGGCACCGTTTCATGGAAACGCAGCGCGGCATCAGCGCCGAGCGCATGGCGGCGCGGGTGGGGCGCGAGATGGCGGTGATCGTCGACGAGGCCGGCGAGGACGGCGCCATCGGCCGCACCCAGGGCGACGCCCCCGAGGTCGACGGCTGCGTCCACCTCCCGAACGGCGCCCATCTGGCGCCGGGCGACATCGTGCGGGTGCGGATCACGGCCGCCGACGATTACGACCTGTGGGGCGAGCCGCTCGCCCCGGCGGGCTAGGCGGCGCCCCATGCCCCGCCCCGGCCCGCCCCCCCTGCCGCTGCGCGCCTATCGCCTGCTGGGATGGGCGGCGACGCCGCTGATGGGGCTGGCGCTGCGGCGGCGGCTGGCGCGGGGCAAGGAGGAACCGGGGCGGTTGGGCGAGCGGCGGGGCGAGACCGCCGGCCCTCGCCCGCCGGGGCGGCTGCTGTGGGTTCACGCCGCCAGCGTCGGCGAGACGCTGTCGGTGCTGCCGTTGATCGAGCGCCTCCAGGCCGCCCGGCCCGGGTTGTCGGTTCTGCTGACCACCGGCACCCGCACCTCGGCGCGGCTGGTGGCGGCGCGGGCGCCGCTCGTGCTGCATCGCTTCGTGCCCTGGGACTCGCCGCGCTGGGTGGCGCGATTCCTGGATGGGTGGCGCCCCGACGCGGCGCTGTGGGTGGAATCGGAGCTGTGGCCGACGCTGGTCGAGGCCGCCGCCGCCCACGACCTGCCGATGGCGCTGCTGAACGGGCGCATGTCGGCGCGCTCGTACCGGCGCTGGCGGCTGGCGCCGCGCTCGGCGCGCCACGTCCTCGCCTGCTTCGGCGTCATCCTGGGCCAGTCGCGCGACGACTGCCGCCGCCTGACCCGGCTTGCCGGGCGCGAGGTCGACTTCGCCGGCCATCTGAAGCACGCGGCGCCGCCGCTGCCGGCGGAGGAGGGCGAATTGCACCGGCTGCGCGCCGCCCTCGCCGGGCGGCGCCCGTGGCTGGCGGCCAGCACCCATTCCGGCGAGGAACTCATCGCCGCGCGCACCCACCGGGCGCTGCGCGCGCGCCACCCCGGTCTGCTGACCATCGTCATGCCGCGTCATCCCCATCGCGGCGCCGAGATCGCGTCCACTCTCGCCGCCGAGGGGTTGGCGGTGGCGCGGCGTGGCGCGGGCGAGGCACCGGGCGTCGACACCGACCTCTACCTCGTCGATACCGTCGGCGAGATGGGATTGTTCTGCCGACTGGCCGAGGCGGTGTTCGTGGGCAAGTCGCTGGTCGGCGGCGGCGGCCAGAACCCGCTGGAGCCGGCGCGGCTGGGCCGGCCGGTGCTGTTCGGCCCCGGCATGGAGAACTTCGCCGAGATCGCCGCCGCGATGACGGCGGCGGGCGCCGCGCGGCAGGTGGCGGACGCCGACGACCTGGCGCGAGGGCTGTCGGCCCTGCTGGCCGACCCCGCCCATTGCGCCGCCCAGGGCGAGGCCGCCCGCCGCTTCGCCGAGGACAGCGCCCAAGGCGTGTTGGAGGAGACCCTGCGCCGTCTGGCGCCGCTGTTCGACGACGCCCTCGGGCCCGCCTCGGCCGCTACGCCGTCAGCCAGGGTATGAGCGCCGCCAGGACCGGCACCGAAAGCACGGTGGTGGCGAGAATCAGCGCCGAGCCCTCGCGCTCGCCGACCTCGTAGCGCTGGGCCACCACGAACAGCCCCACCCCCACCGGCAGCGCCGACATCATCACGCAGACCGCCGCCCACAGGGGCGGCATCGGCGGCGCCACGGCGATCAGGCCCACGGCCAGCGCCGGCTGCACCAGCATCTTGAGCGCGACGCCCAGCGCCAGCGCCCCCCGGCCGCCCGCCGCCGGCGCCGGTTGCCGAGGCTGCGTGGCCAGGAACAGCCCCAGCGAGAACAGCGCCGCCGGCCCCGCCGCCTGACCGATGATGTCGCAGAAGCTTTCCACCGCCCGCGGCACCGGCAGGCCGGTGAACGACACCGCCAGCCCCGCCACCGGCGCCACCAGCAGCGGGTTGCGCCCCAGCCCGGCGCCGACGTCGAGCAGCAGCCGCCAGATGCTGTCGGCGCGGGACTGCCCGGCCTCGATCAGGGCCAGAACCACCGCCACCAGCGCCGAGGCGGTGATGACGGTGGCGATGATCGCCGGCAGGGCGCCGCTGTCGCCGAAGGCGACCAGCGCCAAGGGAATGCCCATGTGGCCGGTGTTGGGGTAGCTGGC
Organism: Magnetospirillaceae bacterium; assembly: GCA_041685145.1. Lineage (GTDB taxonomy): Bacteria > Pseudomonadota > Alphaproteobacteria > Rhodospirillales > Magnetospirillaceae > JAWLGJ01. The sequence continues at coordinate 62,948 of JAWLGJ010000003.1, forward strand.
CGCCATCGCGAACAGGGCGTTGCGGTCCAGCGGCAGCGCCAGGGCCGTCCGCCCCAGCCCCAGGGCGAGGGCGAAGGTGCCGAACTGGGCGCCGGCAAAGGCCAGGATGAAGGGCCAGAACAGGATCGCTTCGGGCTCGACCCGCGCCAAGGCGATGAACAACAGCGGCGGCAGCGCGAAGTTGAAGACGAAGGTGTTGAGCGTGCGGCTGCCGCCCGCGTCCAGCAGGCCCATGCGCCCGGCGAGGAAGCCGGCGCCCATGATGGCGAAAACGGGCAGAACGACGGTGATCAGCGACTGCATCGCCGGACCCTAGGCCAGCCGCCCGCGGCCGCATACCCGCCTTTCGCATGATGGACCCGCGGCCGCCGATGGCGGATTCTGCGCGGTCCCCCGCGCCAACGCGCCGCCCAGGCAGCCATGCAGCCGACGCGCCCCTCTCATGCATGGAATTAGAACACTTCTTATGTTGACGGCATTATCCACACGAATATTATGGCTTTCGGTCACGCGCGCGGCCGCCATTCACGGACCTAAGGGGGATAACCAGATGAGGTCGATACCTGCACTGGTGGGGGGAGCCTTGTTGCTGATACCCACCATGAGCGCCGCCGACGAGTTGATGGACACCGCGCGCCAGATGTTCGAGCCGATTCCGTCGGTGCTGCCCGAGGTGAAGGGCAACGCGGTGACGCGGACACGGGTGGAATTGGGCAAGATGCTGTTCTTCGAGCCGCGCCTGTCCGCCTCGCACCTGCTGAGCTGCAACACCTGCCACAATATTGGCCTGGGCGGCGACGACGACCTGCCGACCTCGATCGGCCACGGCTGGCAGAAGGGGCCGCGCAACGCGCCGACGGTCTACAACGCCGTCTTCAACATCGCCCAGTTCTGGGACGGCCGCGCCAGCGACCTGAAGGAGCAGGCGAAGGGCCCCATCCAGGCCAGCGTCGAGATGAACAACACGCCCGACCAGGTGGTCGCGACGCTGAAGAGCATTCCGGAATACGTCGAGGCCTTTGAAGTCGCCTTCCCCAACGAGGACGATCCGGTGACCTTCGATAACGTGGCGATGGCCATCGAGGCCTTCGAGGCCACCCTGATCACCCCGGCCTCTCGCTTCGACCAGTTCTTGGAGGGCAACGCCAACGCCCTGACCGCCGACGAAAAGGAAGGGCTGCGGCTGTTCGTCGACACCGGCTGCGCGTCGTGCCACAACGGCGTCAATGTCGGCGGCAACGGCTATCACCCCTTCGGCGTGGTCGAGAAGCCCGGCGGCGAGCTGCTGCCCGAGGACGACAAGGGCCGTTTCGCGGTGACCGAGACCGCCACCGACGAATACGTCTTCCGCGCCCCGCCGCTGCGCAACATCGCGCTGACGGCGCCCTATTTCCACACCGGCGCGGTCTGGGATCTGAAGCAGGCGGTGGCGATCATGGCCGAGAGCCAGCTTGGCGCCGACCTCAATGACGACGAGGTTGCCAAGATCACCGCCTTCCTGAAGACGCTGAACGGCGAGATGCCGCGGGTCGACTACCCGATCCTGCCGGCCAGCACCGCCGCGACGCCGAAGCCGCGGTAATTCGACCGGACGGAGGGGGAACTTCCGGTCAGGCGGGGAGGGCGGTCGCCCTCCCCGTTTTTTTATCCCGCCGCACCGGGCCGCACGCTCAGATGGCACGGATCGACGCTCATGATCCGGCCCAGGCGTTCCGCCACCAGGCTGCGATGGCAGCGCGCCGCGTCGGCCTCCAGGCACATCAGGCAGGCGGTGGATTCGGCGGCGATCGCCGCCAGGCGTTCCAGATCGGCGCGCGCTTCCGCGCCGTCGAGATGCGCCGCCATGATGCGCTCGAAGGCGGCGCGGTCGCCGCCCCGCGCCGCGTCCCGGCCGGCCTTCGGCGTGCCCAGGCCCGGCAGATGGACATAGCCCAGTCCCGCCTGCGCCAGCGCCGCCGACAGCGGCTCGCGCCCGAACTCCCGCCGGCGCGACCGCGGCACCGCCCGCACGTCGACCACCACCTCCACGCCCGCCTCCGCCAGGGTGGCGATGAAGTCCTCCCGCCTGGCCTTCTCGTACCCGATCGTGGCCAGTTTCCGCGTCATCACGGGCATCAGTCCCGCCGCCGCTGCCGGCCGCGCCGGCCCGCCGCCTTGCCCTTGCCGGTGCGTTCCCGGACCGGCGCGCGGGCGGCGTAGCCGTCGGCGAGGCCGAGTTCAAGGGCCTCCAGGCGGCGCAGTTCGTCGCGCAGGCGCGCGGCCTCCTCGAACTCCAGATCGGCCGCCGCCTGGCGCATCCGCTTTTCCAGGGCGGCGACATGGGATTCGAGATCCTTGCCGACGAGGTTGGAGACGCCGGGATCGCCGGTGCCGACGGTGACGTAGTCGTGCTCGGCGACGCTCTCCAGCACATCGGCGATGTTCTTGCGGATGCTTTCCGGGGTGATGCCGTTGGCGGCGTTGTAGGCCTGCTGCTTCTCGCGGCGGCGGTTGGTCTCGCCGATGGCCCTTTCCAGCGAGCGCGTCATGGCGTCGGCGTAGAGGATCACCCGCCCGTCGACATGGCGCGCGGCGCGGCCGATGGTCTGGATCAGCGAGGTCTCGGAGCGCAGGAAGCCCTCCTTGTCGGCGTCGAGGATGGCCACCAGGGCGCATTCGGGAATGTCCAGGCCCTCGCGCAGCAGGTTGATGCCCACCAGCACGTCGAAGGCGCCCAGGCGCAGGTCGCGGATGATCTCGATGCGCTCGATGGTGTCGATGTCGGAGTGCAGGTAGCGCACGCGCACGCCGTGCTCGAACAGGTATTCGGTCAAGTCCTCGGCCATGCGCTTGGTCAGGGTGGTGACCAGCACCCGCTGCCCCTTCGCGGCGCAGGCCTTGGCCTCGCCCAGCAGGTCGTCCACCTGGCGCTCGACGGGGCGGACGACGCACACCGGGTCCAGCAGGCCGGTGGGACGGATGACCTGTTCGGTGAAGACGCCGCCGGTGCGCTCCATCTCCCACGGCCCCGGCGTCGCCGAGACGAACACCGTCTGCGGGCGCATCAGATCCCATTCCTCGAACTTCAGCGGCCGGTTGTCGACGCAGGACGGCAGGCGGAAGCCGAAGTCGGCGAGGGTGCTCTTGCGCTGATAGTCGCCGCGGTACATGCCGCCCAGCTGCGGCACGGTGACGTGGGATTCGTCGACGATCAACAGCGCGTCCTCGGGCAGGTACTCGAACAGCGTCGGCGGCGGCTCGCCCGGGTTGCGGCCGGTGAGATAGCGGGAATAGTTCTCGATGGATTTGCAGTGGCCGGTGGCCTCCATCATCTCAAGGTCGAAGCGGGTGCGCTGCTCCAGGCGCTGCGCCTCCAGCAGGCGGCCGTTCTCGGTGTACCACGCCACCCGCCCGGCCAGTTCCGCCTTGATGCCCTTGATGGCCTGGGTGATGGTCGGGCGCGGGGTGACGTAGTGGCTGCTGGGATAGACGGTGATCTCGCTCAGGCCGCAGGTCTTCTCGCCGGTCAGGGGGTCGAACTCGGCGATGGATTCGATCTCGTCGCCGAACAGCGAGATGCGCCAGGCACGGTCCTCGTAGTGGGCGGGAAAAATCTCGATGGCGTCGCCGCGCACCCGGAAGGTGCCGCGCTGGAAGGCCTGGTCGTTGCGCTTGTATTGCAGCTCGACAAACTGCTTGAGCAGGTCGCGCTGGTCGATCTCCTCGCCCACCGCCAGCGACACGGTCATGCGCGAATAGGACTCCACGGCGCCGATGCCGTAGATGCACGACACCGAGGCGACGATGATGACGTCGCGGCGCTCCAGCAGAGCGCGGGTGGCGGCGTGGCGCATCCGGTCGATCTGCTCGTTGATCGCCGAATCTTTCTCTATATAGGTGTCGGTGCGGGGGACGTAGGCCTCGGGCTGGTAATAGTCGTAATACGAGACGAAATACTCCACGGCGTTGTCCGGAAAGAAGGACTTCATCTCGCCGTAGAGCTGCGCCGCCAGGGTCTTGTTGGGCGCCAGCACCAGGGCCGGGCGGCCGGTGTTGGCGATGACGTGGGCCATCGTGAAGGTCTTGCCCGAGCCGGTCACCCCCAGCAGCACCTGGTCGCGCTCGCCCCCCTCGACGCCCGCCGTCAACTCGGCGATGGCCTGGGGCTGATCGCCGGCCGGGTGGTAGTCCGAGACAAGGTTGAAGGCTGCCCGCTCCCCCGTCGCGGGGCGCTTCTGCGGGATGAACAGCACCGGTGCGTCCGCCATGCGCGAGAATATGCGCGCTTGGCGCCGCGATTGCCAGTCGGAGAGTACCCTGAGACCCCGGCCGGGCGCTCGCTCCGCCTAATCGCGCGTCAGGGGCAGGCGAAGCTCGAAGGTGGTGCCGCGGCCGCCGGCGAACCGGCACTCGCCGCCCAACTGGCGGCTCAGTCCAGCCATCAGGCGCATCCCGAAGGAGGGCGCGTGCTCGGTGTCGAGGCTGTCCGGCAGGCCGGGGCCGTCGTCGCGCACCCGCAGCAAAGCGGCGCCGTCCCGGCTTTGCAGGCTCACCCACACATGGCGCGCCCCGGCGGCGTGCTTGAGGGCGTTCATCACCGCCTCGTTGACCAGCATCGCAAAGGGCACCGCGTCGGTGCGCGGCAGGTCCACCGGCTCGGCCCGCACCCGGATGCGCGGCGCCGCGGCCCCCGGCGCCAGGCTGCGGCACAGGGCGTCCAGGAGGTCGGCCAGGTTGACGGTGTCGCCCTCGCCCACATGCAGGATTTCGTGCGCCAGGGCCATCGCGTTGATGCGGCTCAGCGCCTCGTCGAAAAGGCTTTGCGCCTCGGCGGAAACCGCGTTGCGGCCGATATTGAGCACGCAGGACAGCATCTGCATGTCGTTCTTGATGCGGTGGTGGGCCTCGCGCAGCAGCAGGCGCTGGAAGGCCACCGCCTCCTCCAGCCGCGCGCGCCGGCGGTGATGGTGCAGGGCGATGCGCACCGCCGCCAGCAGCGGTTCGTCCCCCACCGGGCGCGGCAGGATGCTGACGGCGCCGCCGTCCGCCAGCTCGACGGCCCGCCGCCACGCCTCCGCCTGGGCGCGGGCGTCGGTGAGCACCACCAGCGGCGGCCGCGGGGCGTCGGCGAAGCCCTCGTCGAGAACGCGGCGCAGGCAGCGGTCATCCAGCACCGCCGCGCCCGCCCCCGCGGCGGCGGCCGCGCGCAAGGCGGCGCCATCGTGGCACAGATCCCACGCATAGCCGTGGCGCGCCAGCACCGGTCCCGCCTCGTCGGCGGCGGTGGTGCCGCAGACGATGATCCTCCGGGGCGGGTCCGGATGCGCTGGGGTCATATATCGCCCGTCATAGTTATAATGAAGGATACCAAAACACGCAAAAGTAGGGCAATGATACGGCAAACGAAGGTGTCTGTCACCTTCCTTTGTCGATTTGCGACTCTTGGTGGGGTTTTCCGTTCGACCGATGCGACCCAATCCGTTTGGACATATGTCCGGGACACCCGGAGGGCAAACGCGAATGATTGGTTTGCGCTTGATTGGCACCCGCCCGGCAACACATAAGTCATATGCTTAGAAAAATTACCAAAATGGCGGTGCTGCGCCATGAAGATGCGGAGGCACTCAGAAGCCTGAGTCGCGGAAGTCTGATGTTACAAGGGGGCGCTGTCGTCAGCGAAAGCCACGATCCTCCCGACAGCGTGTTTGTCATCGAAGCCGGCTGGGCAATAAATTCCGTCGTCACCCGGTCCGGCCGGCGCCAGATTGTTGATTTCTTGCTTCCCGGGGACTGGGCGTGGCCGGGAATTTATTGCGGGCAGGGTGCCTCGGTCATTGCCACGCTTACCCCGGCGGAGATCAGGCGCGTGCGGGTGCAGGATCTGGCCGAGCATCTGCGCCGTAACCAGCGCCTGCAGGCCGCGTGGTGCTTCGGCACCATCCTGGGCCACCTGCTGCTGGTGGACCGGCTCGTCGCCCTGGGCTGCCGCTCGGGCCGCGAGCGCACCCTCTATCTGTTCTGGGAGCTGATCCGGCGCCTCGACTTCGTGGGGCTGGGCGAGCCGCGCCCGACGCTGCCGTTGTCGCGGGCCGTCATCGGCGACGCCCTCGGCATGACCGATCGGCACGTCTCGCGGGTGGTCAAGTGGGCCGAGGGCGAGGGGCTCATCCGCACCCGCCGCCAGCGCATCGAGGTCGTCGACCGCGCCCGCCTGCACGAGGCCGTCGGCGGCGACGCCTTCTCGGTGGGGCTGATGGAGCAGATCGACGGCGGCGGCGTGGCCGAGGCCACGCTGCTGCCGGTGGCCTGCGGGGTGTGCGGCCTGTGCGGGATGTCCGCCGCCGCCCGCGCCTAGGGCCGTTTCCGCGCCGGCGCTATCCGCCCCGCCGTTTTCCAGCCCTCGCCGGGCGCGGGCGTCCGCCCGCTTGGCCGCCGCCGCAATGGCGGCACATGATCCGGTGTGGCCGGATCATGCTCCGTCGACGGCGGGCGGCGCCGGGCGTTCGAATGCCGGCTGCGCGTGCTCCGTCAGTTGGCCCAGGGCTCGGCCGGCACGTCGCCGTCGGCGTCGATGCCCGCCAGGAGCTCCTTGGCGGCCTCCGCCTCCTGCTGCCGGCGCCACATCGCCGCATAGCGGCCGTCGCGGGCCAGGAGCTGGGCGTGGCGGCCGCGCTCGACGATGCGGCCGTCGTCGAGCACCAGGATCTCGTCGGCGTCGATGACCGTCGACAGCCGATGCGCGATCATCAGGGTGGTGCGACCGCGCGACACGTCGCGCAAGCTGGCCTGGATTTCCTTCTCGGTGTGGGTGTCCAGCGCCGAGGTGGCCTCGTCGAACAGCAGGATCGCTGGTTGCTTGAGGATGGTGCGGGCGATGGCCACCCGCTGCTTCTCGCCGCCGGAAAGCTTCAGGCCGCGCTCGCCGACGCGGGTCTGGTAGCCCTGCGGCAGGCTGACGACGAAGTCGTGGATGCGCGCCAGCCGCGCCGCCCGCTCCACCTCGTCGCGGCCGGCGCCGGGGCGGCCATAGGCGATGTTGTATTCGATGGTGTCGTTGAACAGCACGGTGTCCTGCGGGACGATGCCGATGGCGGCGCGCAGCGAATCCTGCGCCACGTCGCGGATATCCTGGCCGTCGATGGCGATGCGCCCGGCGCTGACGTCGTAGAAGCGGAACAACAGCCGCGACAGCGTCGACTTGCCGGCGCCCGACGGGCCGACGATGGCGACGCTGCCCCCCGGCGCGACGTCGAAGGAGATGCCCTTCAGCACCTCGCGCTCGGGGTCGTAGGCGAATCGCACGTCCGCAAAGCTCAGGCGGCCCTCGCGCACCCGCAGCGGCCGCGCGCCCGGCCGGTCCGTCACCTCGCGCGGCGCCTCCAGCAGGTGGAACATCGATTCGGTGTCGGTCAGCGACTGCTTGAGCTGGCGGTAGACGAAGCCGAGGAAATTCAGCGGCATGTAAAGCTGGATCAGATAGGCGTTGACCATGACGAAATCGCCCACCGTCATGGCGCCGGCCTGGACGCCATAGGCGGCCATCGTCATCACCAGCACCAGCCCGGCGGCGATGACGAAGCCCTGGCCGATGTTCAGCGCCGCCAGCGTGGTCTTGCTTTTGACCGCCGCGCCCTCGTAACGCTGCAACGCCTCGTCGAAACGCCGCGCCTCGTGTTCCTCGTTGTTGAAATACTTGACGGTTTCGTAGTTGAGCAGCGAATCGATGGCGCGGGTGTTGGCCTCGCTGTCGGTCTCGTTCATGACGCGGCGGAACTTGATGCGCCATTCGGTGAACAGCAGCGTGAAGGTCACATAGGCGGCCACCGTCGCGAAGGTGACGGCGGCGAAGCGCCAGTCGAACATCGCCCACAGGATGCCGCAGACCAGCGCGATCTCGATCAGCGTCGGCAGGATGTTGAACAGGGTGAAATTGAGGATGAACTCGATGCCCTTGGTGCCGCGCTCGACCGCCCGCGACAGCCCGCCGGTCTGCCTATCGAGGTGGAAGCGCAGCGACAGGGCGTGCAGGTGCCGGAAGGTGCGCAGCCCCACGGTGCGAATGGCCCGCTGTGCCACCCGCGCGAACACGCCGTCGCGCAACTCGCCGAAGGCCTGCGCCATCACCCGCGCCACGCCATAGGCGATCAGCAGCGCCACCGGCACCGTCACCAGGGCCTCGACGCCGGTGATCGAGTCGACGGCGTGCTTGTAAATCACCGGCACATAGACGTTGGCCACCTTGGCGGCGGCCAGGAACAGCAGCGCCAGCACCACCCGCGCCCGCAGGGCCCGCTCCGGCGGCCACAGATACGGCAGCAGCGCGCGCACCGTGCGCACGTCGCCCCGCAGCGAGGCGGCCGGCGACGACGGCGATGGGGGGGTGGGGGTGGGGGTGGTGCTGCTGCTCATGCGCCCGAAGCGTCAACGAATGGACGGGCCGGAAGGCGTCGCCCGCCGCTCTAACATGGGGCCGACCCCGGCGCGCCTACAAGTACGCCCGGCAAGGCGCGTCGTCCAGCGCCGGGCGCGATGGCGGGCGGGGCGGGGCCGTGCTAGAATGGTCGCAACGGACGGCAGGAGAATTCGACGGCATGAGCATCGGGGGCCTGGAGGGCAAGCTGGCGATGACGGTGCAGGCGCTGCGCGACAGCGCCCAGGCCGGGCAGACGGCGCTGAAGCTCGCGAACAGCAGCACGCGGGCGGCGGCCGAGCCGGCGAGCCCGGGGCGCAACGCCGGTCTGGCGGGCGGGGCGGGCGACCCGTCGGCGCCGCGCGGCACCTATCTCGACATCCGGGTGTGACGCCGGGCGGTGCCGCCGCCGGTTTTTGTTGCCGCCGCCGGTTGCTGCCAGCACACTGAGGGCATGAGCGACCCCGGCTTCGGACCGCGTATCCGCATGGTTCCCGAAGGGGACGACCGCGACCGCCTGGTCTGCGGCGATTGCGGATTCGTTCTTTACGAGAACCCCAAGGTCATCGTGGGGGCGGTGTGCCTGTGGGAGGGGCGTTACCTGCTGTGCCGGCGGGCGATCGAGCCCCGCCGCGGCTACTGGACGGTCCCGGCGGGCTACATGGAACTGCACGAAACCACCGAACAGGGCGCCGTGCGCGAGGTGTGGGAGGAGGCGCAGGCGCGGGTGGAGACCGACGCCCTGCTGGCGATCTACGACCTGCCCCGCATCAGCCAGGTGCACATGATCTATCGCGCCCGCATGGTGACGCCGCATTTCGCCCCCGGCCCCGAAAGCCTGGAGGTGGGGCTGTTCGCATGGGACGAAATCCCCTGGGACGAGTTGGCCTATCCCAATATCGGCTGGTCGCTGCACTACGAGCGCGAACTGCGCGGGCAGACCGGCTTCGCGCCACGCGGCGTGCCGCCCGAGGCGCGCGTGCGCGACCCGGCGGCACGGGTGCGCTAAGGAGAAGGGATGGACAGGCGCCGCGCCAAGTTTGCCAAGGAACATCCGGTTGTCGAACTGCACAACCCGTTTTTCGCCCAGCTTCCCGACCTCTATTTCCGCAAGGCGGAGCGCGACGGCGAGGCGGTGGCGATGGTCACCCTCGGCCGCCAGGAAGTGGCCCTGACCTTCAAGGGCATTCTCCGCGAACTGAACCTGCCCGACGACGACCACGACGCCCGAATGCTGGACCTGGTGGCGGCGGGGCTCGAATACGTCAAGGCGCTCAAGCCCGGCGACCCCGTGCCGAAGGAACTGTCGACCGGCGAGGCGTCGTGGGAGCCGGAACCCCGGCACGTCGCCATCGCCCAGCAGCGGCTGACGGTGCAGTTGGTGAGCTGGCTGTCGGGCGAGGAGCATCTGGTCACCGACCCCGACGAACTGGCCCAGGTGGCCGAAGACCCGCAGACCAAGAAGAAGGTCAACCGTGCCTTCGACGAAATCGCCGAGCGCCTGGGCCTGGGGCGCGAACGCCGCGAGGAGGTGGTCGAATACATCGCCCAATTGGGGCGCGAGCTGTCCTATATCGAGGCGCTGCGCGACATCTTCCACGAGGTCGAGGAGGTCGAACGCAAGATCCAGGGGCTGCGCAAGATCTACGGTCACGAACGCAGCGTCATGGAAACCGCCGATTCGGTGGCGCGGCTGATGACCGCGGCGATGCAGCAGTTCCGCCAGTCGTTCGATGAGGTCGACGCGCAGACCGGCGAGATTCTGGCGGTGATGAAGAACATCGCCGCCTCGGTGGCCTTCATCCGCGAAACCCGCGATGAATTGCACCGCAAGCTGATGGCGTGGGAGGACGTGCTGGTCGCCTGGCGCGAGGTGGCGGTGGAACGCGGCCAGCGCCAGCCGCAGGCCCTGCGCGAAATCTACCAGTTCCTGGCGCCCCGTTACCTTCAGGCCGACCAGTGGGTGCTGATGACCAAGCTCCAGGTGCGGGATTCGGGCAAGCCGCGGGAACACTCGCTGATGGGCGCCTCCGTCGACCGCATCAAGGCCGGCGGCGGCAAGATGGAGTGGTGAGCGCCAAAGGCTCCCGCTCGCTCGTTTCCGCACGACACCGTTCGTATTTCCCGCGCAGGCGAGAATCCGGGGGCAAGCCACATCGACCCCCGCCTTCGCGGGGGTGACGAGCTTGCCCCGATCGGCCGCTGCTTAGGTGTCGTACTGCACCAGCGAGGTGAACGGCATGTCCAGCCGCCGGCGTCCGTTCAGGAAGCTCAGCTCGACGATGCAGGCGGCGCCCACCACGTCGGCGCCCACCTTGCGCAGCAGTTCCCCGGCGGCGGCCATCGTGCCGCCGGTGGCCAGCAGGTCGTCCAGCAGCACCACCCGCTGCCCGGGCGTCACCGCGTCGTCCTGGACCTCGACGACGTCGCGGCCGTATTCCAGGTCGTATTCGTGGCGGACGGTGCGGCCGGGCAGCTTGCCGCGCTTGCGCACCATGACGAAGCCGCAGCCCAGCTTCAGCGCCAGGGGCGCCGCCACCAGGAAGCCGCGCGATTCGATGCCGGCCAGCACGTCGGGCTGATGGGCGGCGACGCTGCGCGCCAGCCGCCCCATCGTCACCTGCCAGGCGTCGGCGTGCGCCAGCAGCGTCGAGATGTCGTAGAACAGGATGCCCGGCTTGGGAAAGTCCGGGATCTGGCGGATGTGGTCTCGTATGTCCATGTCGTCCCCTCCGCGCCCCCTCGCGTGCGCCGGCGCATCCTAGCCAATATCGCCGCCGCCTCCACCCGCTTTCGGCGGCCCGCCGCGATCACAGGGCGCGGAAGAAGTCGTTGCCCTTGTCGTCGACGATGATGAAGGCGGGGAAGTTCTCGACCTCGATGCGCCAGACCGCCTCCATTCCCAGTTCCGGGTATTCCAGCACCTCGACCTTCTTGATGGCGTCCTGGGCCAGCTTCGCCGCCGCGCCGCCGATGGAGCCGAGATAGAAGCCGCCGTGCTTGCGGCACGCCTCGGTGACCGCCGCCGAGCGGTTGCCCTTGGCCAGCATCACCAGGCTGCCGCCGTGGGCCTGGAACAGGTCGACATAGGCGTCCATGCGCCCGGCGGTGGTGGGGCCGAAGGCGCCGGAGGCGAAGCCCTCGGGCGTCTTGGCGGGACCGGCGTAGTAGACGGGGTGGTTCTTGAAATAGTCCGGCAGGCCCTCGCCGCGGTCGAGGCGCTCCTTCAGCTTGGCGTGGGCGATGTCGCGGGCGACGATCATCGGCCCGCTCAGCGACAGCGGCGTCTTGATCGGGTATTCCGCCAACTGGCGGCGGATGGCGTCCATCGGCTGGGTGAGGTCGACGGCCACCGGCTCGCCGCCCAGCTTCTCGGCCTTGACGTCGGGCAGGTAGCGCGCCGGGTCTGTCTCCAGCCGCTCCAGGAAGACGCCGTCGCGGGTGATCTTGCCCAGCGCCTGACGGTCGGCCGAGCAGGAGACGCCGATTCCCACCGGGCACGAGGCGCCGTGGCGGGGCAGGCGGATGACGCGCACGTCGTGGCAGTAGTATTTGCCGCCGAACTGGGCCCCCAGGCCCATCTTGCGGGTCATCTCGTGCACGACGCCTTCCAGTTCGACGTCGCGGAAGGCGCGGCCGTGCTCGTCGCCGCCGGTGGGCAGGCCGTCGAGATAGCGCGCCGAGGCCAGCTTCACCGTCTTCAGGTTCATCTCCGCCGAGGTGCCGCCGATGACGATCGCCAGGTGATAGGGCGGGCAGGCGGCCGTGCCCAGGGTGCGGACCTTCTCGTCTAGGAAGGCGAGCAGCGTCTCGGGGTTCAACAGCGCCTTGGTCTGCTGGAACAGGAAGGTCTTGTTGGCCGAACCGCCGCCCTTGGCCATGAACAGGAACTTGTAGGCGCCGCCCTCGTCGGCGAACAGGTCGATCTGGGCGGGCAGGTTGTTGCCGGTGTTGGCCTCCTCGTACATGGTCAGCGGCGCCACCTGGCTGTAGCGCAGATTGAGCCGGGTGTACGCCTCGGCGACGCCGGCGGAGATCGCCGCCTCGTCGCCGCCGCCGGTCCACACGCGCTGGCCCTTCTTGCCCATGACGATGGCGGTGCCGGTGTCCTGGCACATGGGCAGCACCATGCCGGCGCTGATATTGGCGTTCTTCAGCAGTTCCAGGGCAACGAACTTGTCGTTGTCCGCGGCCTCGGGGTCGTCGAGGATGGCGCGAAGCTGCGCCAGATGCGACGGGCGCAGCAGGTGGGAGATGCCGCGAAACGCCTCGTAGGTCAGCCGCGTCAGCGCCTCGGGGGCCACGGTCAGCATCTCGGCATCGCCGAAGCGGGCGGTGCCGACGAAATCCCCGGTCAGCTTGCGGTATTCGGTGCCGTCCTCGGCAAGCTGGAAGATGGCGTGATAGGCGGAATGCGACATGTCGGCCCCTCGTGACCTGCCCGAAAAGGTGGGGCCTTGAAACTACTTTTTGCGAAAGGCGTCAAGGGTGATGACCTGGGCGCCGTCGTCCTCGCCCTCGGCGGCCGCCTCCGCCGTCGCCTCGGCCGGGGTTTCGGGCGCCGCCGGGGCCGTCGGCGCCGCCTCGGCCGCCGGCGCCTCGCCCTCCACGCCGTCGACCGTGAACTGGAGCCCGAATTTCGCCGAAGGGTCGGCGAAGGCGCTGACGGCGGCGAAGGGCACCCGCAGCCGTTCGTTGACGCCGTTGAAGCTCAGCGTCACCTCGAAGGCATCGGCGCCGACCTCCAGTCCCCAGAACTGATGCTGGAGCACGATGGTCAAATCGTCGGGATAGCGTGCCACCAGATAGTCGGGCACCTCGACGCCGGGATGGCGGGTCTGGAAGGTGATGTAGAAATGGTGCTGGCCGGGCAGGCCGTGCTCGGCGACGTGATCCAGCGCCTCGCGCAGGACGCCCTTCAGGGCGTTTTCCACCATTCGGTCGTAACGCAGCATTCCCTCAGGCATGTCGTCGCGGACGCCCGCCCCCTCTGTTCCTTCTCGGTTCGCCGGGAAGGCGAAAGTGGGGGCTTCTGTTGCCGGGTGCCCCCGAACCCCGCCAGCCTAATTAGGCCGCGAGAGCCACACGATTGTCGTTGGCATCTGTGAGTTTAGCCCGATAACGGTGGTACCATGCCGGGTACAAACCGTGCCTTTACTGCGCGCGTCGATCCTGTTTCGCCCCCTTAAGCAAGGAATGGTGGAGGCGCCGGGTACTGCCCCCGGGTCCGCTACGCCTATTCCGCACGGCGTTTAGCACCATAGTCGGCCGTCGCCGACGCCCCGAATATAGTCCCTTCCGTCGCAAAGCGCCAGGGGGTGCGCGCCCTCCGGTGCAACATGCGGCCGCAACTGAAACGCATGGTGCGTATGAGCCCTGTGCATGAAACATGTGTTGCAGTCCCCCGCCGCCGGCGCTAGATTCAAGGTGCGCTCTCGCGGAGGACAACATGAGTCGCGTATTCCATCGCCGCACCGGCGATTCCGATCTCCCCCTCGCGGTTCGCGGCGAGGGGGCGTACATCATCGACGACGCCGGCCGGCGCTACATCGACGCCTCGGGCGGCGCCGCGGTGTCCTGCCTTGGCCATAACGACGCCGAGGTGCGCGCCGCCATCGCGGCGCAGGTCGACCGCATCGCCTATGCCCACACCGCCTTTTTCAGCAACGCTCCGATGGAGGAGCTGGCCGATCTGCTGGTCACCGAGGCGCCGGCGGGAATGGAGCGGGTGTTCTTCGTGTCCGGCGGCACCGAGGCGGTGGAGGCGGCGGTGAAGATGGCGCGGCAGTATTTTGTCGAGGCCGGGCAGCCCCGGCGCCGGCGCGTCATCGCCCGGCGCCAGAGCTACCACGGCACCACGCTGGGCATGATCGCCGTGGGCGGCAACGAATGGCGCCGGGCGCCGTTCGAGCCCATGCTGATGGACGTGCCCCACATCGGGCCCTGTTACGCCTACCGCCATCAGCGCCCCGACGAGAGCGCCGAGGACTATGGCCGCCGCGCCGCCGACGAGTTGGAACAGGCCATCCTGGCGCTGGGGCCCGACACCGTCGCCGCCTTCGTCGCCGAGACCGTGGTCGGCGCCAGCGCCGGGGCGGTGCCGCCGGTGACGGGCTATTTCCGCCGCATCCGCGAGATTTGCGACCGATACGGCGTGCTGCTGATCCTGGACGAGGTGATGTGCGGGATGGGCCGCACCGGCACCTTGTACGCCTGCGAGCAGGAAGGCGTGACGCCCGACCTGCTGACGGTGGCCAAGGGCCTCGGCGGCGGCTATCAGCCCATCGGCGCGGTGCTGGTCTCCGGCCGCGTCTACGAGGCGTTCGAAACCGGCTCCGGCAGTTTCCGGCACGGCCACACCTATATGGGCCACGCCACCGCCTGCGCGGCGGCGCTGGCGGTGCAGCGGGCCGTGCGCGAGCGCAACCTGCTGGAAAACGTCCGCCGGCGCGGCGCCGAATTGCGCGCGGCGCTGGAGAGGCGTTTCGCGGCTGTGCCGCAGGTGGGCGATATTCGCGGCCGCGGGCTGTTCCTGGCTGCGGAACTGGTCGCCGACCCCGACACCCGCGAGCCCTTCGACCCCGGCCTCAACCTGGCGGGCCGGATCAAGGCGCAGGGCATGGCGCGGGGCCTGATCTGTTATCCGGGCAGCGGTACCGCCGACGGGCGGCGGGGCGACCATGTGCTGCTGGCGCCGCCCTTCATCATCGACTCCGCCCAGGTGGAGGAGATCGCCGACAAGACCGCCGCCGCCGTCACCGCCGCCCTCGCCGAGGTCCGCGATGCGCAGCCCGCCGATGCTGCTCGCCGCAGCGCCTAACGGCGCCCGTCGCGGCAAGGCCGATCATCCCGCCCTGCCGCTGACCGCCGCCGAGATGGCGGCGACGGCGGCGGCCTGCCGCGAGGCGGGGGCGGCGATGCTGCACCTGCATGTGCGCGACCGCGACGGCCGGCATCTGCTGGACGCCGAGGCCTATCGCGACGCCACCGCCGCCGTGCGCCGGGCGGTGGGCGAGGAGATGGTGGTGCAGATCACCACCGAGGCCGCCGGCCGCTACGACCGCCACCACCAGATGGCGGTGGCGCGGGCGGCGGGGGCCGAGGCGGTGTCGCTGGCGGTGCGCGAGATCGTTCCCGACGCCGCCGCCGAGGTGGAGGCGGCGGCCTTCCTCGCGGGCCTGCACAATGCCGGGGTGATGCTCCAGTTCATCCTCTATGCTCCGGCCGAGATCGCGCGCTACCGCGACCTGCGGCGGCGGGGGGTCATTCCCGGCGGCACGGCGCTGTTCGTCCTCGGGCGCTACGGCGCCCGGGAGGCCGAGCCCTCGGATCTGGCGGCGTTCCTGGAGGCATGGGGGGAGGGCGCGGAACCCTGGATGCTGTGCGCCTTCGGGCGCCGCGAGCGGGATTGCGTGCGGGCGGCGGCCGCCGCCGGCGGCCATGCGCGCGTCGGCTTCGAAAACAACCTTCACCTGCCCGGCGGCGGCCTCGCCCCCGACAACGCGGCGCTGGTGGTGGCGGCGGCGGAGGTCGCCACCGCGCTGGGGCGCCCGCTGGCCGACGCGGCCGCGGCGCGGCGCCTGCTGGCGGAGGGCTGACGCGCAAACGCCGCCGCCCAACGGGGCGGCGGCGCCTGATTCGCGCGACGTTGCCCGCTTACTGCGAGCAGGCCGCCAACTCTTCCAGATAGGTGGAGATCTGCGCGCGCTTGGTCTCGTCCGGCAGCTTGAAGAACATGCCGTGGCGCATCGATTCCCCGAGGTAATCGGTCAGGAATGCCTTGGGGTCGCCGACATAGGCCGAGATGGTCTCGGCGTCCCACACCAGACCCTTTTCGCCGGCGGCCTTCATCGCCGGGGAATAGCGGCTGAAGTCCTCGACCGAACCCGCCGTGCTGCCGTAGACGGTGGTCAGATTGGGCCCCGTCGGGCGCGAGGGCTTGTCGGCCTCGAACACATGGCACGCCTTGCACGCGGCGGATGCCTTCTCGCCCGCCTTGGCGTCGGCGGAAAAATCACACGCCCACGCGGAACCCGCGAACGCCATGCCGGCCGCGATGCCGGCAACCATCACCTTCAGCTTCATGCGTAACTCCTCAGCACAAACCAGTCGCGTCGATCGGCGGGCATTATTCGTCAGGAAGGCGATGAATTCAACGGCAATACGCAAAAACCGACGTTCATACTGGGTTCATTTCGGCGCGAATGCGCTCAGCGATGCGTTGAATCGCCACGCGGTCACCGGGGTTGAGCAGCCAACTCATCGTCAGGCCGTCGTCGACGCGGCGCGGAATCAGGTGCAGGTGCAGGTGCGGCACCGACTGCGCGGCGCCGGGGCCGTTGGCCTGCAACAGGTTGAGCCCTTCCGGCGCCAGGGCCGCCTGCATGGCGCGCGCCACCCGCTGCGCCAGCAGCACCGTCGCCTGCACCGATTCCGGGCTGGCGGTCATCAGGTCGGGGGCGTGCTCGCGGGCGATGACCAGCACATGGCCCTCGGCGGCGGGGTTGATGTCCATGACCGCGACGGCGTGCTCGTCTTCGCACACTCGCGTGCTGGGGATTTCGCCGGCGAGCAGCCGGCAGAAAACGCAATCCGTGGCGCCGTTCATGTTCGCGTCTCCAATTCCGTGGTGATGACCGCCAGGCGGTCGAAGGGGGATTCGTCCGCCGCCAGGCGCAGGGGGCCGGCGCGGCGCAGGCCGTGGCGCCCGAAGCGTTCGCGCACCGCGTCCGCCAGCCAGTCCTCCGCCTGGCACAGGCGGGCGGCGGCGAGGCGTCGGCCGCCGTCCTCGCCGAGATAGCGCCAATGCGCCTCGATCGCCGCCAGCAGGTCGGCGACGCCCTCGCCCCCCAACGACGACACCGTCAATACCGGCACCCGCCAGCCGTCGCGCGGCGCCGCCAGCCCCAGCGCGCCCTCGACGTCGGCGGCGGCGCGTGCGGCGGCGGCCCCCATGTCGGCCTTGGTGACGACCACCAGATGCGGAATCTCGACGATTCCCGCCTTCATGTATTGCAGCGAGTCGCCCGATCCCGGCTGAACGCAGAAGATCACCGTGTCGGCGACGCCGACCACGTCGCTTTCCGACTGCCCCACGCCGACGGTTTCGATCAGCACGACGTCGAACAGCGCCCGCAGCAGCACCATCGCCGCGCTGGCCGCCTCCGCCAGCCCGCCAAGGCGGTCGCGCGCCGCCATCGAGCGCACGAAGACGCCGCCGTCCTCGGGGTCGGTGGCCAGGCGGGTGCGGTCGCCCAGCAGCGCCCCGCCGGAGCGGCGCGAGGAGGGGTCGACGGCGATGACGGCGACCGTGCGCCCCTGGCGGCGCCACCCGGCAATGAGGGCGCTCATCA
Organism: Magnetospirillaceae bacterium; assembly: GCA_041685145.1. Classification (GTDB taxonomy): domain Bacteria; phylum Pseudomonadota; class Alphaproteobacteria; order Rhodospirillales; family Magnetospirillaceae; genus JAWLGJ01. Next base: position 80,690 of record JAWLGJ010000003.1, read on the forward strand.
GCGTCGACTTGCCGACGCCCGGCGGGCCGGTGATGCCGACGACATGGGCGCGCGGCCGCCGGTAGGCCTGGCGCAGCAGGCCGACGATCGCGGCCGACTCCGCCTCGCGCTCCAGCCGGGTCAGGGCGCCGGCGACGGCCGCCTTGCCGCCGGCGGCGACGGAGTCGAGGTCGAGGGCATCGGGCATGGCGATTCCTTGCGCGGGGCAGGGGGAAAGGGAAGCCGCGCCGCCCGGCGATGTCAAGGCGTGGAACCTGACGGCGGCTGGCTCGTTGATGCGGAAGGCGGACGATAGGGAGTGCCCGAGATGAAGACCCTCAACATCATCGCCATGATCCTGATGATCGTCGGCGGCATCAACTGGGGGCTGGTCGGCCTGTTCGACTGGAATCTGGTCGCCGCGATCTTCGGCGCCGACACCTGGTTCACCAACCTGATCTACATCATCGTCGGCGTCGCCGCCCTGTGGGGCATCTACATGCTGGCGCCGCTGGCGCGGGGTACGGAACGGGTGGAGGCGGGAACCACGCGCTGACCCACCTTTCCGCACCACCCCGGCGGGGGCTCCGCCCCGGAGCCCCCATACCCTTTCCCAAGGAGGCAACCGTCATGGCTCGAAAATACATCGATTGCCGCGACTATCCCGGCGACGTGGCGTGCACGGTGGCGATCTGCGCCGAGTCCGAGGACGAATTGCTGGAGGCCGTGGTCCAGCACGGCCGCGTCGTCCACGGCTATGACGACACGCCGCAGTTCCGCGACCAGATGCGCCAGGCCATGAAGGAAGGCAGCCCGCCGGGCTGAGGCGGCGCTAGGGGCGGTCCGCCGCCTGTCCGCGCCCCTCCAGCACCTCCAGCACCTTGGCGGCCGCCTGCGGGATGGGGGTGCCGGGGCCGAAGATGGCGGCGACGCCCTGCTCGTACAGGAAGGCGTAGTCCTGCTGCGGGATGACGCCGCCGACCACGACGATGATGTCGTCGGCGCCCTGCGCCTTCAGCTCCGCGATCAGGCGCGGCACCAGCGTGCGGTGCCCGGCGGCCTGGCTGGAGACTCCGACGACGTGGACGTCGTTCTCCACCGCCTGGCGGGCCGCCTCGTCCGGGGTCTGGAACAGCGGCCCGACATCGACGTCGAAGCCCAGGTCGGCGAAGGCGGTGGCAATGACCTTGGCGCCGCGGTCGTGACCGTCCTGGCCCATCTTGACCACCAGCAGGCGCGGGCGCCGGCCCTCGCACTCGGCGAAGCCGTTGACCGCCGCCTGGATGCGGGCGAAGCCCTCGTCGCCGGCATAGGCGCCGCCATAGACCCCCGACACCGAGCGCGTGGTGGCGTTGAAGCGCCCCCACACCGTCTCCAGGGCGTCCGAGATTTCACCCACGGTGGCGCGGGCGCGGGTGGCCTCCACCGACAGCGCCAGCAGATTGCCCTCGCCGGTCTCCGCCGCCCGCCCCAGCGCCGCCAGCGCCGCGCGCACCTTGGCGTCGTCGCGCTCGGCGCGGATCTTCTCCAGCCGGGCGGTCTGCTTGGCCAGAACGGCGCTGTTGTCGACGGCGAGGATGGGAATCTCCTCGCTGCTGTCGGGGCGGTACTTGTTGACGCCGACGATCACCTCCTCGCCGCGATCGATGCGCGCCTGCGTGCGCGCCGCCGCCTCCTCGATGCGCAGCTTGGGCATTCCCGCCTCGACCGCCTTGGTCATGCCGCCCAGTTCCTCGACCTCCTGGATCAGGCCCCACGCCGCCTCGGCCAGCGAGGCGGTCAGGTGCTCGACGTAATAGCTGCCCGCCAGGGGATCGACGACGTGGGGGATGCCGGTTTCCTCCTGGATGATGAGCTGGGTGTTGCGCGCGATGCGCGCCGAGAACGGCGTCGGCAGGGCGATGGCCTCGTCGAGGGCGTTGGTGTGCAGGCTCTGGGTGCCGCCCAGCACCGCCGCCATCGCCTCGACGGTGGTGCGGATGACGTTGTTGTAGGGATCCTGCTCCTGCAGGCTGACGCCCGAGGTCTGGCAATGGGTGCGCAGCGCCATCGACATCGGGTTGCGGGGCTCGAACGGCTTCAAAAGCCGCGCCCACAGCAGCCGCGCCGCGCGCAGCTTGGCGACCTCCATGAAGAAGTTCATGCCGATTGCGAAGAAGAAGGACAGCCGCGGTGCGAAATCGTCGATCTTGAGGCCGCGGCCGATGGCGTAGCGGACATATTCCAGTCCGTCGGCGAGGGTGAAGGCCAGTTCCTGCACCGCCGTCGCCCCCGCCTCCTGCATGTGGTAGCCGGAAATCGAGATCGAGTTGAAGCGCGGCATGTGCGCCGCCGTGTGCTCGATGATGTCGGCGACGATGCGCATCGAGGGCTCGGGCGGGTAGATGTAGGTGTTGCGGACCATGAACTCCTTGAGGATGTCGTTCTGGATGGTCCCCGACAGCTTGTCCTGGCTCACCCCCTGTTCCTCGGCGGCGACGATGTAGCCGGCCAGAACCGGCAGCACGGCGCCGTTCATGGTCATCGACACGCTCATCTGGTCGAGGGGGATGCCGTCGAAGAGGATCTTCATGTCCTCGACGGAATCGATCGCCACGCCCGCCATGCCGACGTCGCCGACGACGCGCGGATGGTCGGAATCGTAGCCGCGATGGGTGGCGAGGTCGAAGGCCACCGACAGGCCCTTCTGCCCGGCCTTCAGGTTGGCGCGGTAGAAGGCGTTGGATTCCTCGGCGGTGGAAAAGCCGGCGTATTGGCGGATGGTCCAGGGCCGGCCGGCATACATGGTGGCGCGCGGCCCGCGCACGAAGGGCGGAAAGCCCCGCAGGCTGTCAAGGTGCTCCAAACCCTCCAGGTCGGCGGCGGTGTAGAGCGGTTTCACCCGCAGGCCCTCGGGCGTCTCCCATGCCAGGCCGTCGGGCTCCTTGCCCTTCAGCTCCTTGCGCGCCAAGTCCTCCCAATCGGCCGGGGTTTTGCGCGGAAAGTCGCTCATCGCTGCCGTCTCCTCCTTCACCGGGCGCGGGAGTATAGCCAAGCGCGCCGAAGCCTGTCCACGCGGGCAGTGGGGGCTTACCCCAGGGGTGGGGCGGCGCCCTGGGCGCTTCCGCGCCCGCCCCGGCCTTCGTAGAGTGGGGGGGAAGACACCACGGGAGTGCCGCATGAGCCTTCTCGACCACATCCACCGCTGCAACGCCCACGCGCCGGCGCGGTTCCGCCCCTTCCTGATCGAGGGCCGCGCCGTGGGGCGCGTGCGGCGCGATTTCGCCACCCGCCTCGCCGCCTTTACCGCCACGTTCAGCGTCCATGACGACGCCGTGGCGCTGGCCGAGGGCTTGGCGACCCCCGAGGCGCGCACGGCGGCGGTGCGCGAGGTGCTGGCCCGCCTGGCCGAGGAAGGGGCGGTGCGGCCGCCGCGCGGCGAGGATTATGCCGTCGTCACCCGCTTCGGCGAATCGCCGCTGATGCGCCTCGACCGCGGGCATGTGGCGCATTTCGGGGTGCGGGCCTTCGGCCTGCACGTCAACGGCATTGTGCGAGCGCCCGAGGGCCCGAAGCTGTGGATCGGCCGCCGGGCGCCCGACAAGACGGTGGCGCCGAACAAGCTCGACAACATGGTCGCCGGCGGCCAGCCCGCCGGCCTCAGCCTGGCCGAGAACCTGCGCAAGGAAGCCTGGGAGGAGGCCGCCGTGCCCGCCTACCTCGCCGCCCGCGCCCGGCCGGTGGGGGCCGTCACCTATTGCCTGGAAAGCGACGACGGCCTGAAGCCCGACACCCTGTTCGTCTACGACCTGGAGCTGCCGCCGGAATTCACCCCGCGCCCCAATGACGGCGAGATAACCGACTTCACTCTGATGCCGGTGGCCGAGGTGATGGCGCGGGTGCGTGGCGGCGACGACTTCAAGTTCAACGTCAATCTGGTGCTGATCGACTTCTTCCTCCGCCACGGCCTGCTCGACCCCGACGCCGAGCCGGATTACCTGGATCTCGCGCAGGGGCTGCGGGCGCCGCTGTGACGGCGCCGTGGCGCCGGGCTTGCGCGCCGCCCTGTTGCGCTGCACAATCCGCGCCCTGAATGCAAAGCCGTCCGGGAGGAGTCATGAGCACGAAACCGCCGCGCAAGTTCTTCGAGCCGCTGGCCGTCGGGGCGCCGGAGCCCTATCGCGAGCCGCCGGTGCGGCTGGAGCGGATGCTGCACTTCTTTCCGCCGCAGGTGGAGAAGGTGCGCGCGCGCATTCCCGACCTGATCGGGCAGGTGGACGTGCTGGTCGGCAATCTGGAGGACGCCATCCCCGCCGACGCCAAGGAGGCGGCGCGCGAGGGCCTGATCGCGGCGGGCAAGGCCAACGACTTCGGCGGCTGCGGCCTGTGGACGCGCATCAACGCGCTCAACAGCCCCTGGGTGCTGGACGACATCACCCGCCTGGTGGCCGAGATCGGCGACAAGCTCGACGTCATCATGCTGCCCAAGGTCGAGGGGCCGTGGGACATCCACTTCCTCGACCAACTGCTGGCGCAGCTGGAGGCGAAGCACGGGCTGACGCGCCCCATCCAGATTCACGCCCTGCTGGAAACGGCGCTGGGGGTGGAGAACGTCGCCGCCATCGCCGCCGCCAGCCCGCGGATGCACGGCATGAGCCTGGGGCCGGCCGACCTGGCGGCGTCGCGCGGCATGAAGACCACCCGCGTCGGCGGCGGCCATCCCGGCTACCGCGTCGTCGAGGATCCGCGCGCCGACGGCGGCCCGCGCGTCACCGCCCAGCAGGATCTGTGGCACTACACCCTGGCGAAGATGGTGGACGCCTGCGTCGCCAACGGCATCAAGCCCTTCTACGGTCCCTTCGGCGACTTTTCCGACGACGAGGCGTGCGAGGCGCAGTTCCGCAACGCCTTCCTGCTGGGCTGCGCCGGGGCGTGGTCGCTGCACCCCAAGCAGATCGCCATCGCCAAGCGCGTCTTCAGCCCCGACGCCGAGGAGGTGCGCTTCGCCGCCCGCATCCTGGAGGCCATGCCCGACGGTTCCGGCGCCGTGATGATCGACGGCAAGATGCAGGACGACGCCACCTGGAAACAGGCCAAGGTGCTGGTCGACCTCGCCCGGCAGGTGGCGGCGAAAGACCCCGCGATGGCCTCGGCCTACGGGTTCTGACGCCCGGCGGCGCCTCGGCGCCTATTCGGCGTCGGCGGCCGTCGCCGTCGGCAGGGTCAGGATGATGGTCGTCCCCTCGCCGGGGGCGCTGCGCACCTCCAGGCCGCCGCCGTGCAGTTCGGCGATGTGGCGGGCCAGCGGCAGGCCCACGCCCAGGCCCTCGCTGCCGTGCCGGGTCATGCTGCGCCGCTCGATGCGATCGAACAGCGTCAGCGCCTGGCGGATCTCGGCCTCGGACATGCCGGCGCCGGTGTCGGTGATCGTGATGGCGACGCCGGCGGGGCCGGCGGCCTCGGCGGCAATGGTGACGGTGCCGCCGGCCTCGGTGTGGCGGATGGCGTTGTCCAGGAGGTGGCCGATGGCGCGCAGCAGCTTGGCCTCGTCGGCGGCGACGGCCGGCAGGGGCGGCAGCGGCACCAGGCGCAGATCGACGCCCCGCTGCGCCGCCGTGGCCTTGGCGGCGTCGCGGCCGCGGGACAGCAGCGCCGGCAGCGCCACCGGCGCCGGGTCCAGGGCCGCGGCGCCCATCTCGCCGCTGGCGATGTCGAGCACGTTCTGGATCAGCTCCCGCAGCCGATGGCCGGCGACGACGATGCTGTCGACGAAGCCGCGATAGCGGCCGTCCGCCGGCCCCAGGATTTCCTGCTGAATGCCCTCCGCGAAGCCCAGGATGGCGTTCAGCGGCGTGCGCAATTCGTGGCTGATATTGTGCAGGAAGTGCGACTTGGCCTCGCTGGCCGCGTCCGACCGCTCCTTCTCGCGGATCAGCCGCCGTTCCGACGCGCGCAGGCGCCGCTCCATGCCATCGAGAATGACCCAGAATATGGCCAGCAAAAGCAGCCCGCCGGCAGTGCTGGCGGCGGTAGTGCCGAGGATGAGGCGGCGGTGGTCGCGGTGCGCCTCGGTGACGTCCTTGACGACCAGCAGACGGGCGCCGTGGCGCCCGGAGAGATCGGGAATCTGGAAGGGCAGCAAATGCAGCACACGGCCGCCGACGCCCTCGTCCTGGCGGGGCACTCCCCGGTCGAGGAGCCCCTGGTCGACCAGGGCGACGATGCCCGGCTCCGGTTCCTCGGTGTGGTCGACCAGCACGACGGATTCGAAGCGGTCCCAGTCCGGCCGCCGGCCCAGCAGGCGCATCCCCGCTTCCCACTCGGGCCGCGCCACATGATTCTTGGGCACGAAGATATAGGTCTCGACTCCGAAGACGGCCCGCACATCGGCGACGATGTGGTCGATTTCCTTGCCCAGTTCGACGGCGCCGATCAGTTCGCCGTCGCGGAACCACGGCGCCACCGCCCGCAGGGTGAAGGTGCCCAGCGGGCCGATTTCCAGCCCGGCGCTGGGCCTCCGATCGGCCAGGGCGCGCCGGGCGGTCTCGCGGTCCAGCCGGTCGCCGTGGCGGTCCGGCTGGTGCACCCGCAGCAGGGCCCGCCGGTCGGGGGTGATGAAATACATGTGGGTGATGTCGTGCACGCGCCTCAACTCGTCGAACAGGGCTCCGCCGTGTTCCAGTAGCCCATCCCGGTCGCGGCGGCGGAACGCCTCCGTCAGACGCTCGACCGCCGACAGCGGCACCAGCGCCGCCCGCAGCGCCTCCGCCTCTTTCCTGACGATGTGGTTGAGCGTGGGATGGACCGTCGCCGCCAGGTCGCGGACGACGTCGGCCTGCTGCCAGTGATGGCGGACGACGATGACGGCGTCGACGCCCACCGTCACCAACACCACGAACACCGCCAGGGGCACCAGGACGGCGAGCTTAAACCGCGACAGGCGATGCCCGCTCATGGGGTGCTTTCCGCATTGCCATGCCTAAGGTTAGCACCGGCGGTGCCCTAAGCCAAAGGGGGTAATCCATACGGATTAGACGGCGCGGCGGCGGGCGCCCGCTTTTACCGCAACCCCTTTCATGGTAAGACCGCGCCCGGGGCAGGCACTGCGGATGACATAGATGAACTTTCTCGACTTCGAGAAACCGATTGCCGAGCTGGAAGGCAAGATCGAGGAACTGCGCCACCTCAGCGACAGCGACGATCTCAACATCGCCGAGGAAGTGTCGCGCCTTCAGGCCAAGGTCGATCGACAGCTTCGCCAGACCTACGCCAAGCTGACTCCGTGGCAGAAGACCCAGGTCGCCCGCCACCCCGACCGGCCGCACTTCCTCGATTACATCGAAGCACTGGTCGAGGACTTCACGCCGCTGGCCGGCGACCGCTGCTTCGGCGAGGAGGCGGCGATCATCGGCGGGCTGGGGCGCCTGGGCGGGCGTAGCTGCATGATCATCGGCCACGAGAAGGGCCGCGACACCGAATCCCGGGTGCGGCACAATTTCGGCATGGCCCGGCCCGAGGGCTACCGCAAGGCGGTGCGCCTCATGCGCATGGCGGAACGCTTCCGCCTGCCGGTGGTCACCCTGGTCGACACCGCCGGCGCCTATCCCGGCGTCGACGCCGAGGCCCGCGGCCAGGCCGAGGCCATCGCGCGGTCGATCGAGACCTGCCTCGACATCCGGGTGCCGCTGGTCAGCGCCGTCATCGGCGAGGGCGGCTCCGGCGGCGCCATCGCGCTGGCGGCCGCCAACACCGTCTTGATGCTGGAGCACTCGATCTATTCGGTCATCAGCCCCGAGGGCTGCGCCTCGATCCTGTGGCGCAGCGGCGATGCCGCCAAGGACGCCGCCGAGGCCCTGCGCCTGACCGCACAGGATCTGCACAAGCTGGGGGTCATCGACGACATCGTGCCCGAGCCCCTGGGCGGCGCCCATCGCGCGCCGGCCGAGGCCGTCAAGGCCCTGGGCGCGGCGCTGGAGGGGGCGCTGGGGGAACTGGCCGGCGTCGACGGCGGCGTCCTGCGCGCCCGGCGGCGCGAGAAGTTCCTGGCAATGGGCAAGCACGGCCTGCATTAGGGCCGGGAATCACCCTCCCGGGACTCGCCCGTAACAGCCCCGCGCCAGCCCCGCGCCAGCCGGAAGGCCAGCGGCGCCGCCATCACCACCAGCAGGATGCGGGCCAGGTGGTGGGTGGAGACGAAGGCGACGTCGGCGCCCAGCGCCATCGCGATCAGGCACATCTCCGCCAGCCCGCCCGGCACCAGCGCCAGCAGCAGCGCCGTCGCTGCCAACCCGGTCAGCGGCGCCAGCGTCAGCGCCGCCGTCACGCTCAAGCCCAGCATGATCGCCGTCGAACCGGCGGCCACGACGGCGGTGCGGCCGATGCGGCCCCAGCCGGTGCCGGCGAAGCGGCAGCCGATGGCGGTGCCGACGACCACCTGTGCCAGCGCCACCGCCTCGCCCGGCGGCCGCACGTCGGTCAGCCCCGCCACATGCACCGCCGCCGCCAGCAGCATCGGCCCGGTGATCAGCGCCGCCGGCAGGCGCAGGGCGCGGGCGAGCCAGAACCCCACGACGCCGCTGGCCGCCAGCCAGACGGCGTCGGCGGCGCTCAGATCGCCCAGCGTCCCCATCGCCGCCGCCGCGCCGCCGCCGCCATAGCCCTCGAACAGGCGGTACCAGATGGGCACCGCGAAGACGGTCAGCAGGATGCGCAGCGCGTGCACCAGCGCCACGGTGCGCTCGTCGCCGCCCTGGGTGGCGGTCATCAGGATCATCTCGTTGAGACCGCCGGGCGCGGCGGCGAAATAGCTGGTCACCGGCCCCCAGCCGGCGACGCGGCGGTAATACAGCATCACCAGCCCGGTCACCGCCGCCACATAAAGCGCCAGCGCCGCCAGGCTGGGCAGCCAGTGCCCCAGTTCGCCGACAAGACCGGGATGGAAGGCGCTGCCCAGCATCAGGCCCAGCACGCCGATCATGACGTTGCGCAGCGCCCCCGGCACCGCCACCGGCAGGCCCGACACGGCGGCGACGGTGCTGAAGGCCATCGCCCCCAGCATCCACGGCAGCGGCACCCCCGCCCAGGCGAACAGCGCCCCGCCCAGCGCCCCGCCCCCCAGCGCCAGCGCCCAGCGCGCCGGCGGCGCAACGCCTTGTGTCATGGCATGAACTGTTCGGCCAGGATGCGTTCTTCCAGGTTGTGCTCGGGGTCGAACAGCAGCGTCATGGCGACGCCGCGATCCTCGCGCACCTCGACGCGGGCGACGTCGCGGACCTCGGTGTAGTCGGCCACCGCGCTCACCGGGCGCTTGTCGGCCTCCAGGATCTCGAAAGCCACCACCGCCCGGTGGGTCAGCAGCGCGCCGCGCCAGCGCCGGGGCCGGAAGGCGCTGATGGGGGTCAGGGCCATCACCCCGGCGCCCATCGGGATGATGGGGCCGTGGGCGGAAAGGTTGTAGGCGGTGCTGCCGGCCGGGGTGGCGACCAGCACGCCGTCGCAGACGAGTTCCGACAGGCGCACCTTGCCGTCGATGCTGATGCGGATCTTGGCCGCCTGGCGGCTTTCGCGCAGCAGCGAAACCTCGTTGATGGCCAGCGCCTCGACCGCCTCGCCGGCAATGGTGCGCGCCGTCATGCGCAGAGGGTGCAATTGCACGGCCTCGGCGCGTTCCAGCCGTTCCGGCAGGCCGTCCTCGCGGTAGACATTCATCAGGAAGCCGACGGTGCCCCGGTTCATGCCGTAGATGGGCACCTGGTGGTCGATGTGCTTGTGCAGCATCTCCAGCATGAAGCCGTCGCCGCCCAGGGCGACGATCGCCTCGGCCTCCGCCGGCGGCACATGGCCGTACCGGTCGCGCAGGCGTTCAAGCGCGCCTTGCGCCAGGTCGGTGTCGGCGGCCAGAAAGGATAGCTTGCTGAATCGCATGTCGCCTCGCCCCGCTGCGGCGCCGCAGTATAGCGCCGCCGGCCGCCATTGCCAGGGACGGTTGAGCTTAGCCGCCGGTGACGCTCATATGCCGTGGCACGGCGGGGCCGCGGCCGCGCTCGACGACGAAGTCGTGGCCCTTGGGCTTGCGGCCGATGGCGGCCTCGATGGCGGCGACGAGCGCGCCGTCGTCGTCGCTGGCGCGCAGCGGCGCCCGCAGATCGGCGCGGTCCTCCTGGCCCAGGCACATGTAAAGCTGCCCCGTGCAGGTCAGGCGGACGCGGTTGCAGGACTCGCAAAAATTGTGCGACATCGGCGTGATGAAGCCCAGCCGCCGGCCGGTCTCGGCCACCTGCACGTAACGGGACGGCCCGCCGGTGGTGTAGGTGCTCTCGACCAGCGTCCAGTTGCGTTCGAGGCGGGCGCGCACCTCCGACAGCGGCAGATAGTGTTCGGTGCGGTCCTCGGCGATCTCGCCCAGGGGCATGGTCTCGATGAGGGTGAGGTCGAAGCCTTCTTCGCCGCACCAGGCGAGCAGGGAGTCGAGTTCGTCCTCGTTGACGCCTTTCAGCGCCACGGTGTTGATCTTCACCGCCAGGCCGGCCTGCTTGGCCGCCGCCAGCCCCGCCATGACCTTGTCGAGGCTGCCCCAGCGCGTGATGCGGGCGAATTTGTCGGGGTCGCGGGTGTCCAGCGAGACGTTGATGCGCCGCACCCCGGCGGCGTACAGGTCGTCGGCGAAGCGGGTAAGCTGGGTGGCGTTGGTGGTCAGGGTAAGCTCGTCCAGCGCTCCCTCGGCGACGTGCCGGCCCAGATTGCCGATCAGGCTCATGACGTTGCGCCGCACCAGCGGCTCGCCGCCGGTGAGGCGGATCTTGCGCACCCCCTGCCGTATGAAGGCGGTGCACACCCGCTCCAGTTCCTCCAGCGACAGCACCTCCGCCTTGGGCAGGAAGGTCATGTGCTCGGCCATGCAATAGACGCAGCGCAGGTCGCAGCGGTCCGTCACCGACACCCGCAGATAAGTGACCTTGCGGCCGTAAGGATCGATCACGCCGGACTCCTCAACGTCGTTGCGGGGCAAGCGTTAAGACGTGCCGTATACAACGGTAGCGATCCTAGCAGGAATCGCGGCGGCTGTCGCCCCGGAAAATCGGCGAGGTCAGCTATCCGAATCGTCATCCGGCGGCGCGCCGGCGGGCTCGCGCATGAGGGCGGCGAAGTCGGCTAGTTCCGGCGCCACGCTCGCCGCCGCCTTGGCCTCGATCGCGCGGTAGCGGTCGAGGACGTCGCGGCCGAAGGCGGTCAGGCGGGCGCCGCCGCCGCCGCGCCCGCCGGTGGCGGTCAGCACCAGCGGATCCTTAAAGCTGTTGTTGACGGCGTCGACCAGCACCCAGGCGCGGCGGTAGCTCATGCCCATGTCCCGCGCCGCCGCCGAGATCGAGCCGGTGCGCCCGATGGCTTCCAGCAGCCGCGCCTTGCCGGGGCCCAGCGCGGTGGCGGCGCCGATCAGGAGGCGTATGGCGGGCGGGGGCATGGCGTGTGGTCCTGCGGTCGTTCGTCGAACTTGCCAAGGGCCATCAAATCCGGCCACAAAGAGGCATGTCAATGCCAAGCGCCAGACGCGAGGCCTTCGCCACCCCGGCGGGGGCGGTGGTCTACCCGCCGGGGGTGGGGGTCGAGGATCTGCTCGGCGCCTTCACGAGCGAGCTTGCCGGGCGCGGCTGGCGGCTGGGGGGATTGATCCAGCGCACCCGGCGCGCCGCCGACGGGTGCAAGTCCGACATGGCGCTCATCGAACTGGACACCGGCCGGCGGCTGTCCATCGCCCAGCCGCTGGGCAAGGGCTCGCAAAGTTGCGTGCTCGACACCGCCGCCCTGGCCGAATCCTCCGGGGCGCTGCGCCGCGCCCTGGCCGACGGCGTCGACCTGGTGGTGGTGAACAAGTTCGGCGATGCCGAGCGCCGGGGCGGCGGGCTGGCCGACGACATGCTGGCCGTGATGGCGGAGGGGCGGCCGCTGCTGACGGCGGTGCCGGGCGATGCCTTGGGGGACTGGCTGCGCTTCACCGGCGGGCAGTGCCGCCTGTTGGCGCCCGACGCGGCGGCGCTGTGGCGGTGGTGGGGCGCCCATCGCCTCTACGAGGATCTGATGCTGGGGGTCGAGGACGCGCCCGTGCGGCGCGTCGTCGTCGGGGTCAACTGGACGCTGGTCGAGGGGCCGCATGGCGTCGGCCTGGCGCAGACGCCGGCGCGCGGCGGCGAGGGCTGCCGCGCCATTGCCGCCGATGCCGCCGGCGCCAGCCTGCGCGATCTGGCGGCGCGGCTGCTGACGTCGTGGGATCCCTTCGATGCCGCGCTGGCGGCGGCGGCGATCAACGCGCACTATAACCGCCGCGACCTCGCCGGGGCGGCGGTCAACGGCCTCGACGCCGCCGCCGCCTGCGACGGCCGGCTGGTGTGCGTCGGCGCCTTTCCGGGGCTGGCGCAGCGCCGGCCGGACGCCGAGGTCATCGAACGCCAGCCCGGCGCCGGCCGCTTCCCGCCCGAGGCGGCGGAATGGCTGCTGCCCGGCTGCGGCGCGGCGCTGATCACCGCCGCCACCTTCGCCAACCGCTCGCTGCCGCATTTGCTCGACCTGGCGGCGGGCGGCGAGGTCGTGCTGGTGGGGCCGGGCTGTCCGCTGACGCCGCGGCTGTTCTCCTATGGCGCCGGCGTCCTGTCGGGGCTGGTCATTGACGACGCCGACGCCGCCGCGGCGGCGGTGGCGGCGGGGGTCACCGCCAAGGGCCTGCGCGCCTGCGGCCGAATGCTGATTCTGCGGCGCCCGTGAGCGGCCCGGACGGCATGGACGACGACGCCCTGCACCTCGCCGAGCTGCTGTGCACGCGCCTGTGCCACGATCTCGCCGGGCCGGTCGGCGGCGCCGCCGCGGGCGTGGAACTGCTGGGCGAGGAGGGCGGTCTGCCCGACGACGTCGCCGGACTGCTGGGGGCCAGCGTCGACGCCGCCGGGCGCCACCTGCGCCGCCTGCGCGCCGCCCTGGGCCGCGGCGGCCCGGCGACGGCGGCCGCCGAGCTGCGGGCACTGGCGGAAGGATTCGTCGCCACGGGCGGCGGCCAGGCGCCGCGCCTGGAGTGGCGGGACGACGCCGCCGACAATCCGCTGTGGGGCCAGACGCACGGCAAGCTGGTTCTGAATCTGGTGCTGGCGGGACGCGACGTGCTGCCGCTGGGCGGTACGCTGGCGGTCGCGGTTCGCCGGGCGGCGCCGTGGCGGGTGACCCTGGCGGCGCAGGGGCGGCTGGGGTCGGCGGTCGAGGACGTGCTGGCCGGGCTGGCGGCGGCGACGGCGGCGGGGCTGTCGCCGCGCAGCGCCCAGGCCTGCTTCCTCGCCCGATTGACCCGCCTCCTGGGCGGTCATCTGGACGTGCGGCGGGACGACGGAGGGTTCAACCTGACGGTGGAAGAGCAAAAAAGCGGCGCGCCGGGGGGCGCGCAGGCTTTGTAGTTGCCCGGGCCCGTGCTATCACTTCTCTACCCCTTCCGTGATAACGGCGTCTCCATGGGGGGGAGATGAGAGCGGTCGAGGTTCGGACATGGACGATCTTTTAAGCGAATTCCTCACCGAGACCACCGAGAGTCTCTCGGTCCTCGACGTCGAGCTGGTCAAGCTCGAACAGAATCCCAACGATCCGGACATCCTCCAGAACATCTTCCGGCTGGTGCACACCATCAAGGGCACCTGCGGCTTTCTGGGGCTGCCGCGCCTGGAGACGGTGGCGCACGCCTCCGAGAACGTGCTGGGCAAGTTCCGCGATGGTGAACTGGACGTCACGCCCGAGGCCGTCACCCTGATCCTCACCTCCATCGACTGCATCAAGGAAATCCTCTCCCATCTCGAACAGACCGAGACCGAGCCCGAGGGCGACGACGCCGAACTGATCGCGCAGCTCAACGCCCTCGCCGACGGCAAGGCCCCGGCCGCCGCGGCCGAACCGGCCGACGACGCGGCCGCCGAGGTCGAGGCCGAGGCCGGCGACGAGGCCCCCTCATGGCCGGTGGCGGACGAACTGCTCAATTTCGATCCCGCCGAGATGGACGGCGCCGGCGACGCCGCCGCCGCGCCGGCACCCGAGCCGGAGCCGGAACCCGAACCGGCGCCGCCGCCGCCGCCGCCCGCCGTCGCGCCGCCCAAGGACAAGAAGGACGCCAAGCCCAAGGCGAATGTTCCCGCCGCCGCCAAGGAGGGCTCGTCCAAGGAAAGCTCGGTGGCGGCGCAGACCATCCGCGTCAATGTCGAGCTGCTGGAAAACCTGATGACCCTGGTCAGCGAGCTGGTGCTGACCCGCAACCAGTTGCTGCAGATGGTGCGCGGCCAGGACGATTCGGAATTCGTCACCCCGTTGCAGCGCCTGTCGCACATCACCAGCGACCTGCAGGAAGGGGTGATGAAGACGCGGATGCAGCCCATCGGCAATGCCTGGGCGAAGCTGCCGCGCATCGTGCGCGACCTGTCGGTGGAGACGGGCAAGAAGATCGACCTGCAGATGCTGGGCGCCGACACCGAGCTGGACCGCCAGGTTCTGGAGCTGATCAAGGATCCGCTCACCCACATGGTGCGCAACTCGGCCGACCACGGTCTGGAGAACACCGACGAGCGCCGGGCCGCCGGCAAGCCGGAGGTGGGCAAGGTGGTGCTGAACGCGTATCACGAGGGCGGGCACATCATCATCGAAATCTCCGACGACGGCCGCGGACTCAATTCCGAGAAGATCGCCGCCAAGGCCCTGGCCCTCGGCCTCACCACCGAGGCCGAAATGGAGGCGATGAACCAGCAGCAGATCGCCCAGTTTATCTTCAAGGCCGGCTTCTCCACCGCCGAGCAGGTGACGGCGGTCTCGGGGCGCGGCGTCGGCATGGACGTGGTGCGAACCAACATCGAGAAGATCGGCGGCACCATCGAGCTGAAGACCGAGGAAGGCCGCGGCACCACCTTTATCATCAAGATCCCGCTGACCCTGGCCATCGTCTCGGCGCTGATCGTCGAATGCGGCGGCGAGCGTTTCGCCATTCCGCAGATCAGCGTGCTGGAACTGGTGCGCACGACCACCACCTCGGAACACGCCATCGAGCGCATCAACGACGCCCCGGTGCTGCGCCTGCGCGACCGCCTGCTGCCGCTGGTCTCCTTGCGCAAGCTGCTGAAGCTGGAGGGCGAGGACGAGGCCGAGGAGCGGGGCGAGACCTTCATCGTCGTCACCCAGGTCGGCACCTACAGCTTCGGGATCATCGTCGACCGCGTCTTCGACACCGAGGAAATCGTCGTCAAGCCGGTGGCGCCGATCCTGCGCCACATCAGCATGTTCTCGGGCAACACCATCCTCGGCGACGGCAGCGTCATCATGATCCTGGACCCCAACGGCATCGCCGCCGGCACCGGCGAAGTGGCGATGGCTGCCGCCAAGGAATCGGCCCATATGGCGGCGCAGCGCGCCGACCACGTCGGCGAGCGCACCTCGATGCTGATCTTCCGCGCCGGCAGCAAGGATCTGAAGGCCGTGCCCCTGGCCCTGGTGGCGCGGCTTGAAGAGATCGACATGTCCACCATCGAGCATTCGCACGGCAAGCCGGTGGTGCAGTACCGCGGCCACCTTATGCCGCTGGTGGCGATCGACCCCGCCCATGACCTGCCCACCGAGGGGCGCCATGCGGTGCTGGTGTTCACCGACCGCGAGCATTCGATGGGGCTGGTGGTCGACGAGATCGTCGACATCATCGAGGAGGTCCTTCACGTCGAGCTGGCCGCCAACGAGCCGGGTCTGGTCGGCACGGCGGTGATCGCCGGCAAGGCCACCGACATCATCGACGCCGGGCACTACCTGACGCAGGCCTTCGGCGACTGGTTCGGCACCTCGCAGCAGGACGCCTTCGGCGACCGCGAGGACGGCAAGCGCATCCTGCTGGTCGATGACAGCCCCTTCTTCCGAAACCTGCTGACGCCGCTGCTGGCGGTGGCGGGCTATGAGGTGACCAGCGTCGAAAGCGCCGACAAGGCCCTGCAGCTGCGCGACAGCGGCCGCAGCTTCGACCTGATCATCAGCGACATCGAGATGCCCGGCATGGACGGCTTCGCCTTCGCCGAGGAAGTGCGCAACGAGGGGCGCTGGAGCGACGTGCCGCTGGTGGCGCTGTCCTCGCACGCCACCGAGAAGGACTTCGAGCGCGGCCGGCAGGTCGGTTTCAACGACTATGTCGCCAAGTTCGACCGTGATTCGCTGCTGCAGACGCTGGCCCAGACCCTGCACGGAGGCAACGCATGAATCAGGTCGTGGTGGCGCAGAAGCGCGAAATCCAGGAGGTCTCCAGCGAGACCCAGGACTACGTGACCATGTTCATCCAGGGCCAGATGTTCGGCATCCCGGTGCTGACGGTGCAGGACGTGCTGGGCGTGCAGCGCATCACCCGCATCCCCCTGGCGCCGCCAGAGGTCGCGGGGTCGCTGAACCTGCGCGGGCGCATCGTCACCGCCATCGACGTGCGGCTGCGCCTGGGCCTGAAGCAGGTCAACCGCCCCGAGGAGACCATGAGCGTCGTCGTTGAGCACGGCGGCGAGCTTTACAGCCTGATGGTCGATTCGGTGGGCGAGGTTCTGAGCCTGCCGGTCAACCATTTCGAGCCCAATCCGCCGACTCTGGACCCGCTCTGGCGCGACTTCTCGGCGGGGATTTACCGGCTCGACAAGGAGTTGCTGGTGGTGCTAGACGTTCAGCGCCTGCTCGATTTCGGGGGAGCGACGCGGGCGGCGGGCTGACGGCCCGCGGCCGGACTACCAGGGGGGGCGCCGGCGGATTTTCAGATCCCGGCTAGGTGTGGAAACGGCATGAAATCCTGTCTCATCGTCGATGATTCCAAGGTAATCCGCATGGTGGCGCGGAAGATCCTGAAGGAACTCAATTTCGCGACCGACGAGGCCGAGGACGGCCAGGCGGCCCTGGACGCCTGTCGTCGGGCCATGCCCGACTGCGTGCTGCTCGACTGGAACATGCCGAAGATGAACGGCATCGAATTCCTGCGCGAGCTGCGCAAGATGCCCGGCGGCGACAAGCCGGTGGTGGTGTTCTGCACCACCGAGAACGACATCGGGCACATCCAGGAGGCCATCAGCGCGGGGGCCAGCGAATACATCATGAAGCCGTTCGACAGCGAAATCCTGCAGTCCAAGTTCTCGCAGGTGGGGCTGATCTAGGGGCGGCACCTTGAACAGCGCGCAACCAGGCCCCGCCGCCAGCGACGCCATCCGCGTGATGGTCGTGGACGACTCCGCCGTCGTCCGCGGCCTGATCACGCGGATGCTGGAGGGCGACAAGAGCGTCCAGGTGGTGGCGTCGGTCGGCAATGGCCAGATGGCCGTCAACGCGCTGGACCGCCACGACATCGAGGTCGTCGTCCTCGACATCGAAATGCCGGTGATGGACGGCCTGACGGCGCTGCCCCAGATGTTGGCCAAGGATCCGCGGCTGCAGGTCATCATGGCCTCGACGCTGACGTTGCGCAACGCCGACATCAGCCTCAAGGCCCTGGAAGCCGGCGCCGCCGACTACATTCCCAAGCCCACCAGCACCCGCGACATCACCGGCGCCTCCAACTTCAAGGCCGAACTGGTCAACAAGGTCAAGGCGCTGGGTAATGTGCGGCGCCAGAAGGCCGGCGCGCGGCCGGCATCGCCGGCGGCGCGCGCGCCCGGCGCGCGACCGGCCCCGGCGCGGGCGCCGGTGCCGGTGCAGCCGGCGGGCGCCACGCGGGCGACGGGCCCCGTTACCCTGCGTTCGCCCTCGACCGAGCCGATGGGGGTGCTGGCCATCGGCAGCTCCACCGGCGGTCCGCAGGCCCTGTTCACGGTGCTTGGCGGCCTCAAGGGCACCTCTCTGGGGGTGCCGATCCTGATCACCCAGCACATGCCGGCCACCTTCACCGCCATCCTGGCGGAACACATCACCCGCCTGACCGGCTGGCCGGCGGCCGAGGGCGTCGACGGGCAGCCGGTGCTGGCCGACCATGCCTATGTCGCCCCCGGTGACTTCCACATGGTCGTCGAGGCCCAGGGGCAGCAGAAGGTGATCCGACTGACCAAGACGCCGCCGGAAAACTTCTGCCGGCCGTCGGTGGACCCGATGCTGCGCAGCGTCGCCCAGGTGTGGGGGCGGCGCGCCTTCGTCGTCATCCTGACCGGCATGGGCTCCGACGGCATGAAGGGGGCCGAGGTGGTGGTCCGCGCCGGCGGCACCGTCGTCGCCCAGGACGAGGCCACCAGCGTGGTGTGGGGAATGCCCGGGGCGGTGGCGACCGCCGGGCTGTGCAGCGCCGTGCTGCCCTTGCCCCAGATCGCGCCCCACATCCGCAAGACCGCAACCAGGCGAGGCTGAGATGCTGCGGCCGGAGGACTTCGACTACGTCGCCAAGACGCTGAAGGAGCGCTCCGGCCTCGTGCTGTCCAAGGACAAGACGTATCTGCTGGAAAGCCGCCTAATGCCGGTGGCGCGCAAGCACGGCCTGGCGGGGCTGCCGGAACTGGTGCAGCGGATGCGCGGGCGCGACGAGAAGGTGGTGGGCGACGTCACCGAGGCTATGACCACCAACGAATCGTTCTTCTTCCGCGACGGCAAGCCCTTCGACCTGTTCCGGACCGTGGCGCTGCCGCATGTGCTGTCGGCGCGGGCGGCCAAGAAGTCTCTTCGCATCTGGTGCGCCGCCGGGTCCAGCGGACAGGAACCCTATTCGCTGGCCATGATCCTCAAGGAGGAGCAGGCGCGGCTGCAGGGCTGGCGGGTCGACCTCGTCGCCACCGACATCTCGCGCGAGATGCTGGAGAAGGCCAAGGCGGGCCTTTATTCCCAGTTCGAGGTGCAGCGCGGCCTGCCCATCCAGATGCTGGTGAAGTATTTCAAGAAGCGCGACGAAAGCTGGCAGATCGACTCGTCCCTGCGGGCGATGGTGCAGTTCCGCGAGCACAACCTGCTGCACGACCTGCGCGCGCTGGGGCAGTTCGACATCGTCTTCTGCCGCAACGTCCTCATCTATTTCGACCAGGAAACCAAGGGCAAGGTGCTGGAGAACATCGCCCGCCAGATGCCCGACGACGGCTTCCTGTTCCTGGGCGGCGCCGAGACGGTGCTGGGCATCTCCGACAAGTTCAAGCCCGTGCAGGGGCAGCGCGGCATCTATGTCGTCAACCGCGCGCCGGCCGCCGCCGCCGCCGCGCGCTGACGCTTCGCCCGGCCACCTTCCGCCCGCTTGCCCTTCGCCCAACCACCCGGAACGGGGCGTGAACATCCCCCTTGCCGTAGCGAACAAAGCGCGTACAATGCTCCCGTTGCTTCCGCGTTGAACGGTCGCCGGTCCTATGGAATAAGTGGGGGGCTCACGCCATGAGCACATCGCAGACCATTCTCCGCCTCGTGGACAGGGATGTCATGGACAGACAAAAGGCACTCGACGCCGCCGTCACCCAGATCGAGCGCGCCTTCGGCAAGGGCTCGATCATGCGCATGGGCCAGAAGGACAGCGCCGTCGAAACCGACATCATCTCCACCGGCTCGCTGGGCCTCGACATCGCCCTGGGCATCGGCGGCCTGCCGCGCGGGCGCATCGTCGAAATCTACGGCCCCGAAAGCTCCGGCAAGACCACCCTGGCCCTGCACGCCATCGCCGAGGGGCAGAAGCGGGGCGGGGCCTGTGCCTTCATCGACGCCGAGCACGCCTTCGACCCCTCTTACGCCCGCAAGCTGGGCGTCAATCTCGACGAGCTGCTGATCTCGCAGCCCGACGCCGGCGAGCAGGCGCTGGAGATCGCCGACACCCTGGTGCGCTCCGGCGCCATCGACGTGCTGGTGATCGACTCCGTGGCGGCGCTGGTGCCGCGCGCCGAGCTGGAGGGAGAGATGGGCGACTCCCATGTCGGCCTGCACGCGCGGCTGATGAGCCAGGCGCTGCGCAAGCTGACCAGTTCGGTGTCGCGTTCCCACTGCATCGTCATCTTCATCAACCAGATCCGCATGAAGATCGGCGTCATGTTCGGCAGCCCCGAGACCACCACCGGCGGCAACGCGCTGAAGTTCTACGCCTCGGTGCGCCTCGACATCCGCCGCATCGGCGCCATCAAGGACCGCGACCAAGTGGTCGGCAACCAGACGCGGGTGAAGGTGGTCAAGAACAAGGTGGCGCCGCCGTTCCGCACCACCGAATTCGACATCATGTACGGCGAGGGCGTCTCGAAGATGGGCGAGTTGATCGACCTCGGCGTCAAGGCCGGCATCGTCGAGAAGTCCGGCGCCTGGCTGTCCTACAACAGCCAGCGCATCGGCCAGGGGCGCGAAAACGCCAAGACCTTCCTGCGCGAGCACCCGGAGATCGCCGCCGAGATCGAGGCCGGCATCCGCCAAAGCGCCGGCCTGGTGGGGGCGGCGATGGAGAGCGGTCCCGGCGACCAGGACGGCGAGCAGGACGGCGCCGAGGACTGAGGCACGGATTGGCGGCCGCCGGGCCGCCTTCCCTGGACAGTGGGGCGGCGCCGGCGCTAAATAGGGGGCCTTGCGGAGGAAACGCCACGGCCGGCGGGCGTTCGCGCGTCTTGGACCGGCCGGTGCCCATGCTTAACTAGAGGCCCATGCACACCGCCAACGACATACGCAGCGCCTTCCTGGACTATTTCGCCCGCCACGGCCACGCGGTCGTGCCGTCCAGCCCGCTGGTGCCCCGCAACGACCCCACGCTGCTGTTCACCAACGCCGGCATGGTGCAGTTCAAGAACGTGTTCACGGGCGTCGAGAAGCGCGACTACAGCCGCGCCGCCAGTTCCCAGAAATGCGTGCGCGCCGGCGGCAAGCACAACGACCTCGACAATGTCGGCTACACCGCCCGGCACCACACCTTCTTCGAGATGCTGGGCAACTTTTCCTTCGGCGACTACTTCAAGGAAACCGCCATCGAGCTGGCCTGGAAGCTGGTCACCGCCGAGTTCGGCATTCCCGCCGAGCGCCTGCTGGTCACCGTCTATTCCGAGGACGAGGACGCCTTCCGCCTGTGGCGCAAGATCGCCGGCCTGCCCGAAAGCCGCATCATCCGCATTCCCACCTCGGACAATTTCTGGGCGATGGGCGACACCGGCCCCTGCGGACCCTGCTCGGAGATCTTCTACGATCACGGCGAGCACATCCCCGGCGGCCCGCCGGGCAGCCCCGACGAGGACGGCGACCGCTTCGTCGAGATCTGGAACCTCGTCTTCATGCAGTACGAGCAGATCGCCGCCGACAACCGCGTTGACCTGCCGCGCCCGTCCATCGACACCGGCATGGGGCTGGAGCGTATCGCCGCCGTGATGCAGGGGGTGCATGACAATTACGACACCGACCTGCTGCGCGCCCTGATCGAGGCCTCGGCCGAAGCCGCCGGCGTCGATCCCGACGGCCCCCACCGCGTCTCGCACCGGGTGATCGCCGATCACCTGCGCGCCAGCAGCTTCCTCATCGCCGATGGCGTGCTGCCCTCCAACGAGGGGCGCGGCTACGTCCTGCGGCGCATCATGCGCCGGGCCATGCGCCACGCCCACATGATGGGCTGTGCCGAGCCGCTGATGTGGCGGCTGGTGCCGGCGCTGACGCGCAAGATGGGGGGCGCCTTTTCCGAACTGCTGCGCGCCGAGGCGCTGATCACCGAGACCCTGCGCCTGGAGGAAACCCGCTTCAAGAACACCCTCGACCGCGGGCTGAAGCTGCTCGACGAGGCGACGGCGCGCCTGCCCGAGGGCGGCGTTCTGCCCGGCGACGTCGCCTTCAAGCTCTACGACACCTACGGCTTTCCGCTCGACCTGACCCAGGACGCCCTGCGCGGGCGCGGCCTTGGGGTCGATGTCGACGGCTTCACCGCCGCGATGGAGGTGCGCCGGGCCGAGGCCCGCAAGGCCTGGGCGGGGTCCGGCGAGGCGGCCACCGAAACCCTATGGTTCGACCTCTACCAGAAGGTCGGCGCCAGCGAATTCCTGGGCTACGACGCCGAGAGCGCCGAGGGGCGCATCGTCGCCATCGTCAAGGACGGCGCGGCGGTGGACGCCGCGACGGCCGGCGAATCGGTCATGGTGGTGGTCAACCAGACCCCCTTTTACGGTGAATCCGGTGGCCAGATGGGCGACACCGGCAGCCTGAGCGTGCCCGGCAAGGGCCGCATGAGCGTTACCGACGCCCAGCGCCGCGTCGGCGAGGTGATCGTGCATTGCGGGCGGGTCGAGGAGGGGCGCCTCGCCGTCGGCGACGTCGCCGACCTCGCCATCGACGCCGAGCGCCGCCGCGCTCTGCGCGGCCACCACTCGGCCACGCATCTGCTGCACGCCGCCCTGCGCCGCACCCTTGGCGAGCATGTCACCCAGAAGGGTTCGCTGGTGGCGCCCGACCGGCTGCGCTTCGACTTCAGCCATCCCAAGGCGCTGACCACCGAGGAACTGCGCGCCATCGAATCCCAGGTCAACGACCGGATTCGCCGCAACGCCGAGGTCGGCACCCGGCTGATGAGCCCCGATGAGGCCATCGAACAGGGGGCGATGGCGCTGTTCGGCGAGAAATACGGCGACGAGGTGCGGGTGGTGGCGATGGGCGGCGACGCCGGCGGCCAGCACTTCTCGGTCGAACTGTGCGGCGGCACCCATGTGCGCCGCACCGGCGACATCGGCTTCTTCAAGATCGTTTCGGAAAGCGCCGTCGCCGCCGGTGTGCGCCGCGTCGAGGCCGTGGTCGGCGCCGCCGCCGAGGCGCATGTGCGCGCCGAGGAACAGGCCCTCGCCGCCGCCGCCGAGGCGCTGAAGGCCGGCCCCGCCGAGGTGCCGCAGCGCGTGCTGGCGCTGGTCGAGGAGCGCCGGCGCCTGGAGCGCGAGCTTGCCGACACCCGCCGGCGCCTGGCCGCCGGCGGCAGCGGCGACGCCGCCCCGGCGAACAAGACGGTCGGCGGCGTCACCTTCGCCGGCCGGGTGCTCGACGGCGTGCCGGCCCGCGACCTGAAAGGCATGGCCGACGACCTCAAGGGGCAGATCAAGTCCGGCGTCGTCGCCCTGGTGGCGGTCAATGACGGCAAGGTGTCGCTGGTGGTCGGCGTCACCGGCGACCTGACCGAACGCCTCGATGCGGTCGAGCTGGTGCGGGCGGGATCGGCGGCGGTCGGCGGCAAGGGCGGCGGCGGCCGCCCCGACATGGCCCAGGCCGGCGGCCCCGACGCCGCCAAGGCCCCGGCGGCGCTGGAGGCCATCGAGGCCGCCCTGGCCGAACGGAGTGCCGCCGCGGCATAGGGCCGTCGTCTTTTTTCGCGAACCGCAAGCCTTCCGAAAACGTTCTCAGCCAGACTGGGCGCTCCCCGTGAGGGAGCGCTCGACTGGCTGGGGTGGCAGATGGAACAGATGGTGGCGGCGCTGCTCGCCTGGGCGGCATGGCAGATGGGGCAACCGGCGCCGGCGGCGCCCGGGGTCGTTCTGGCGCCGGCCGAGGAGGTGGCGGCGCGCCGCTACGGCCCCGGCGCCGGAAAAGGTGGTGCCCGCAGTGGCGGGCGCCAGGTCATCGCCGTCTACGACCGCCGCTCCGCCACCGTCTATCTGCCCGAGGATTGGGACGGCAGCGACCTCGTCGACCGCAGCGTCCTGCTGCACGAACTGGTCCACCATGTGCAGGCGGTGAACCGGGTGCCGGCGGTCTGCGCGGCCCAGTGGGAGCCGCAGGCCTACGAATTGCAGGCCCGCTGGCTGGCGGCGCAGGGGGTGGATGACCCGCTTGCCGCCATCGGCGTCGACCGGCTGACCGTCAAGGTCAGTTCGATGTGCTGGCGACACTAGGGCCGACCCCGCTCACGCGAAATCGGCCCCTTCTTCTCGCCCTCGCCGGGCGCCGGGCTCAGGCGCCGCGCGGCTCGCCCTCGGCGGGCGGCTCGCCTTCGTTGCGGAAGATGGTGGCGCTGGCGGCGGCCGACTTGCCGCTGCGTTCCGCCCCCAGCAGGCGCCCGGCCTCCGGCGGCGGCGCGGCGGGCCCCTCCAGGCCGCCGGGCTCGACGCGGACGTGATGGCCGATGGCCTCGCGCTCGACGTCCACCGTCCGGTAGCCGCCGCGCCGCAGCCCGTTCCCACGCAGGCTGGTGGCGATCAGCCAGCCCAGGCTGATGGTCAGCAGCGTCACGGGGACGGGGTTGTCCTGCACGGCCCCGCGCAGGTTCTGCGTAAAGACGCGCCCGCGCGGGGTTTCGCGCAGGAACTGGACCAGGTCGTCGACCATGCGGCCGGCGGACAGCCGCTCGCCAAGGGCGTCGATGGTGCGCGCGGCGTGCTCGCGGGTGAGGTCAATGTCGCGTTGAATCTGCGCCGAGTTGCGGTTGGGCATCGCTTATCGTCCTCCCATCTGATGGCCCCTGGTCTGCTCGCGCACCATCGCCGCATCGTCGCGCAGCGACTCGATGGTGCGCTCGGGCACCAGATGCGACGGGCGCAGCCGCTTCTGGGCGCCGCGGAACATCGCGTAGCCGATGATGGCGACCACCGCCCCGACGATCAGGGCCGCCAGCCAGGCGTCCATGACGAGGGCGAGGGCATAAACCGCCGCCAGCAACAGGAACAACAGGCCGGCATAGGCGATCGCGCCGCCGATGACCATCGACGTAACGCTGCGGCCGGCCTCGCCGACCTTTTCCGATGTCTCGGTGCGCGCCAGTTCAAGCTCCTGGCGGATCAGGGTCGACATGTCGCGCAACAGGTTGTTGAACAAGGACGCAATCGACGCCGTTTCGGACTTGTCGGCCATGCGTGCCTCCTGGCGTTGTCCGGGCCGTGTGCCGTCAGACGCGCAAACACCGCCACGGCGGCGGTGTTCCCTCCTACGGCGAGGAGGGGGCGAAGCCCCTGACGCGGCGCGCGCGGCGGTGCTAGGATGGCCGCCCCCACGCAGCCGGAGCCCGCCGCCATGCGCACCCCCCGCCAATGGCTCGCCCTCCTTGCCCTCGCCGTCGCGGTCCTGGGCGCCCCGCCGGTCGCCGAGCCGGCCGCCGCGGCCCGCGACCGCCTGGTGATCGGCATCACCCAGTTTCCCAGCACCCTGCACCCGGCCATCGACTCGATGATGGCCAAGACCTATGTGCTGCGCATGGCGCTGCGCCCGGTCACCGCCTTCGACCACGACTGGAAACTTGTCTGCGTGCTGTGCACCGAGTTGCCCAGCTTCGAGAACGGCATGGCGGAAATCGAAGCGCTGCCCGACGGCGGCGAGGGCGCGGCCGTGACCTACCGCCTGCACCCCGAGGCCACCTGGGGCGACGGCACCCCGGTCACCAGCGCCGATGTCGTCTTCACCTGGGAGGCCGGCCGCCACCCGCAAAGCGGCTTCGCGGCGATGGAGACCTACAACCGCATCACCGGCATCGACGTCCTCGACGACAAGACCTTCACGGTGCATTTCGACCGCGTCACCTTCGACTACAACGCCTTCGGCATCGACCTGCTGCCGGCGCATATCGAGCGCGAGCGCTTCGAGGCCGACCCCGCCGCCTATCGCAACCGCACCGCCTATGTCACCGAGCCCGACCATCCCGGCCTCTATTTCGGGCCCTACCGCATCGTCGAGGTGGCCTCCGGATCGCATCTGGTGCTGCGGCGCAACCCCACCTGGTACGGGCCGGAACCCGCCTTCGAGACCGTGGTGGTCCGGGCGGTCGAGAACACCTCGGCCTTGGAAGCCAACCTGCTGTCGGGGCAGATCGACTACATTGCCGGCGAGCTGGGCCTGAGCATCGATCAGGCGCTGGCTTTCGAGCGCCGCCACGGCGACCGCTTCCGGGTCGAATACAAGCCGGGGCTGATCTACGAGCACATCGACCTCGACCTCGGCCATCCGGCGCTGGCGGACGCGCGGGTGCGCCAGGCATTGATGCACGGTATGGACCGCGAAACCATCAGCCGGCAGTTGTTCGACGGCCGCCAGCCGGTGGCGCACAGCAACGTCAATCCCCTCGACTGGGTGCACGCCGAGGACGTCCCCACCTACGCCCACGATCCGGCGCGGGCGGCGGCGCTGCTGGACGAGGCCGGCTGGCGGATGGGCGCGGGTGGGTTGCGCCGCGACGCGGCGGGCACTCCGCTGCGCGTCACGCTGATGACCACCGCCGGCAACCGCATCCGCGAGTTGGTGGCGCAGGTGCTGCAAAGCCAGTGGCGGGCCATCGGCGTCGAGGTGCGGGTGGTCAACCAGCCGCCGCGGGTGCTGTTCGGCGACACCCTGACCCGCCGGCGCTTCGACGGCATGGTGATGTTCGCCTGGATCAGTTCCCCCGAGGCGGTGCCGCGCACCACCCTGCACTCCGAAAGCATCCCGACTCCGGAGAACGGCTGGGCGGGGCAGAACTACACCGGCTATGCCAGCGCCGACATGGACGCCCTCATCGACGCCATCGAACGCGAGCTGGACCGCGACAAGCGCGCGGCGCTGTGGCGGCGGCTTCAGCATCTGTATGCCACCGACCTGCCCGCCCTGCCGCTGTATTTTCGCGCCGACGCCTTCGTGATGCCCGCCTGGCTGAAGGGGGTGCGCCCCACCGGCCACCAGTACCCCAGCTCGATGTGGGTGGAGGAATGGCGGGCGGCGGAGTAGGCGGCCGATGCTGCGCCACGTCCTCCACCGCCTGGCCCAGTCCGCCGTTGTCCTGCTGGTGATGTCCTTCGTGGTCTACGCGCTGCTGGGGCTGATGCCCGGCGACCCGGTGGACCTGATGCTCGCCGCCATGCCCGATGTCACCGCCGAGGACGCGCGCCGGCTGCGCCGCCTCTATGGGCTCGACCGGCCGCTGCTGGAACGCTACGCCAACTGGCTGGTGGCGGCGGTGCAGGGGGATCTGGGCTTCTCGCGCCTGCACGGCCGCCCGGTGGCGGAGGTGCTGTGGCAGCCCCTGGGCAACACCGTGCTGCTGCTTTCCGTCAGCCTGGCGGTCGCCCTGGCCGTCGCCTTGCCGCTGGGAATGCTGGCGGCGCTGCGGCCGCGCTCGGGCTTCGACTACGCCGTCAACCTGCTGGCCTTCGCCGGCATCTCGATGCCGGTGTTCTGGCTGGGGTTGATGCTGATGACCTTGTTCTCGGTCATCCTGGGCTGGCTGCCGGCCGGCGGCGTCGCCCCCATCGGCGGCGGCGGCCTGGGCGACCGGCTGAGCCACCTTGTCCTGCCGGTGGCGACGCTGTCGGTGGCCGCCATCGGCCAGCACATCCGCTATATGCGCGGCGCCATGATCGAAACCTTGCGCCACGACTGGATCCGCACCGCCCGCGCCAAGGGCGCCGGCTGGGGGCGGGTGGTGCTGCGCCACGGGCTGCGCAACGCCATGATCCCGGTGGTGACCATCCTGGCGCTGGACCTGGGCACGCTGTTCTCGGGGGCGCTGATCACCGAGACGGTCTTCGCCTATCCCGGCATGGGCAAGCTGATCTACGACGCGGTGATGGGCAACGACTACAATCTGGCGCTGGTGGGGTTGCTGCTGGCGACGGCGCTGACGCTGCTCGGCAATGTCCTGGCCGACGTTGCCTATGGCTGGCTCGATCCGAGGATACGGCAGCGATGAGGCTGGCGCCGCCCGCCAACGCGCCCGTGCGGCTGGCTTTCCGCCGCTTCCGCCGCCACCGGCTGGCGGTGGCCAGCCTGGCGTTGCTGGTGGTGATCGCGGCGCTGGCGGCGCTGGCGCCGGCGATTCAGGCGGCGCTGGGCCTGGACCCCGAGGCGGTGGATCTGCTCAACCGTTTGGCGCCGCCGTCACCGGCGCATCCGCTGGGCACCGACGAACTGGGGCGCGACGTGCTGGCGCGGCTGTTGGACGGCGGGCGGGTGTCGCTGGCGGTGGGGCTGGCGACGGCGCTGGTGGCGGCGGCGCTGGGAACCCTGGTGGGGCTGGTGGCCGGCTATCGCGGCGGAGCCCTGGACGCGCTGCTCATGCGCCTCACCGACGGCGTCATCGCCCTGCCGCTGCTGCCGCTGCTGATCGTGCTGGCGGCGGTCGATCCGGCCAAGCTGGGCGTCCCGGCCGATCTTTACCGCTCCGAGATCGCCGGTGTCGTGCGGCTGGTGGTCATCATCGGGCTGGTGGGCTGGACGACGGTGGCGCGGCTGGTGCGGGCCTCGACCCTGAGCGTGCGCGAGCGTGAATTCGTGCTGGCGGCGCTGGCGGCGGGGGCGGGGCCGGGCCGCATCATGTTCCGCCACATCCTGCCCAACGTCACCACCCCCATCATCGTCGCCACGACGCTGAGCGTCGGCAACATCATCCTGCTGGAAAGCGCCCTCAGCTTCCTGGGCCTGGGCGTGCAGCCGCCGCTGGCGAGCTGGGGCAACATGCTGACCGGCGCGCTGGAGCTGATCTGGACGGCGCCGGCGCTGGCGGTGTGGCCGGGGGCGATGATCTTCCTGACCGTGCTGGCCTTCAATTTCGTCGGCGACGGCCTTCAGGACGCGCTGGACCCCAAGGCCGGGCAGCAGGGGCGCAGGTGATGACTCAGCCCTTGGTCGCCAGCGCCACGCCCGCCACCGTCACCGCCATGCCGGCCAGGGCCAGCAGGCCGAAGGTCTCGCCGAACAGCAGATAGGCGATCACCGCCGTCGACGGCGGCACCAGGTAGAACAGGCTGGCGACGCGCGCGGCGCTGCCCTCGCGGATGAGGCGGTAAAGCAGGGTGATCGCCCCCAGCGACAGCACCAGGGTCAGCCAGCCCATCGCGAAAACGAACTCGCCCGTCCATTCCACGCGCATGGTCTCGAAGGCCGGCGCCAGCACCACCATCGCCGCGGTGGCGGCGGCGTACTGGATCACGGCGCCGCTGCGCAAATCCATCCCGGCGGCGTGGCGTTTCTGGTACAGCGTCCCGGCGGTGATGGCCAGAACGGCAAAGAAGGCGAAGCCCAGCCCGGCCTGGAAGGCGGCGCCGGGCTCGATCTTCTCGGCCACCACCAGGGACACGCCCGCCAGCCCCAGAATCAGCCCCGTCCACTGGCGCCGCGAAACGCGCTCGCCCAGCAGCGGCCCGGCGGCCACCGCCGTCAGCAGCGGCTGCAACGCGGCGATCAGCGCCACCACGCCCGCCGGTACGCCATGCTCGATGGCCGAGAAGACCCCGCCGAGATAGCCGGCGTGCACCAGCAGCCCGCCGACGGCGATATGCGCCGCCTCGCGCGGGCTTTTCGGCCACGGCGCCCGCAGCGCCAGGGCGACGGCGGCCATCAGCACCGTGACCAGCGCGAAACGCAGCAGCAGGAAGGTCAGCGGCTCGGCATAGGGCAGGCCGAACTTGGCGCCGATGAAGCCGGTGCTCCACAGCAGCACGAACAGCCCCGGCGCCACACGCGACAGGCCGATGGAGGAGGAACTCGCCACCGATCAGTGCGACATCAGCACCGGCACGGTCATGTGCTGCAGCACGTGCCGTGTCGCCCCGCCCAGGATGATCTCGCGCACGCGCGAGCGGCCATAGGCGCCCATCACCAGCAGGTCGGCGTCCTCGTCGGCCAGCCGCGCCAACAACGTCTCGCCGACATCCAGGTCGCGGCTGACCTCCTGGCGCACCTCCACATCGACGCCGTGGCGCGCCAGGTGCAGGGCGATGTCGGCGCCCGGCTCCTCGCCGTGGCCACGCGCCGAGGGATTGGCGTTGATGGTCAGCACCATCACCTTCTTGGCGCGGCGCAGCAGCGGCAGGGCGTCGTTGACCGCCCGCGTCGCCTCGCGGCCGGCGTTCCAGGCCACCACCACCCGCTCGCCCACGGTGGGATAGGCGCCGGCGTCCGGCACCACCAGCACCGGCCGCCCCGCGTCCAGGGCCAGATAGTCGACCAGGCTGGCCTGCTCCTCGCCTTCGTTCTGGCCGATCACCGTCAGGTCGACATAGCGCGCATGGGTGACCATGACGTCGACGACGTCGCCGTCGACGGCGCGCCAGGCGTGCGAGCCGACGCCGTGGGCGGCGACGCTGCGCTCGAAGAGGGCGGCGGCGGTCTCCTGGGCCTTGCCCAGGTACTCTTGCTGCAGCGAGTCGAGCATACCGCCGTACTGGGCGCGCACGAAGTCCGGCACCTGCGGCAGGCGGCGCACATAGACGCCGGCCAGATGTGCATCGAAGCGCTTCGCCAGCGCGGCGGCGACGTCGAGCCGAGCCTTGCAGTATTCGCTGTCGTCGACGTTGACGAGAATGTCCTGAACGGTCACGGGTGCCTCCTCGTTTGGCTGGGGAGAGCCTAGGCCGAACGGCCCAGTGCCGCAACAGGACGATGGTCGGAATGACCGTGGGGCCGGATCAGGCGCCCTTGAAGGGCCCGGAGGAGCGCTCGCCCAGCAGAACCGCCAGCGGCGCCAGGCGGTCCAGGTGGTCGGCCAGGGCCTTGAACGCCACCAGCAGCGGCACCGCCAACAAGGCCCCGGCCGCGCCCCACAGCCAGGTCCACGCCACCAGCGACAGGAACACCGCCACGGGGTCGAGGGTCAGGCGCCGGGCCACGAAGGCGGGCGTGACCAGATAGGCCTCCAGGCTGGTCAGCCCCAGGAACAGCAGCGGCGGCAGCACCGCCTGCGCCGCGGTGTCGAATTGCAGCAGCGCCACCAGGGCGATGACCACGGTGGTGGTGGCGGCGCCGAGATAGGGGATGAAGTTCAGCACCCCCGCCATCACCCCCCACAGCGCCGGCGTCGGCATCCCCACCACCGCCATCGCCACCGCCACCGCCACGCCCAGGCCGGCGTTGACCAGCGTCACCGAGCCCAGATAGACGACGATGTCGCGCTGCACCGCCCGCGCCACCTCGACGGCGCGGCGCTTGCGCCCGAAGCTGGGCAGCACGCGCACCAGGCGGCGCAGGAAACGGCCGCCGGCCGCCAGCAGGAAGAACAACAGCATCACCACCACCACCGCCTGCGCCAGCACCCGCCCCGATTCCAGCACCGCCAGGCGCATCAGGTCGTCGCCGCCGGCGACCTCGACACGCGGCGCAGCGGATTCCCCCAGGCTCTGGACCTCCTCGGCGGCTTGCTGGGCCGCCTGCAGGAAGGGCAGAAGCAGGCGCAGCTTCAACTCGATCTCGCGCAGGCTCTGCGGCAGGCGTTGCAACCACTCCGCCGCGGGCGCCGACAGGGTGGTGGCGCCATAGGCAAGCAGGAAGGCCAGCACCGCCACCACCAGCCCGGCGCCCAGCGCCGGTGGCACTCCGGCGCGCCGCAACCGCGCCACCAGCGGCGCCAGCAAGAGATTGAGCAGCACGGCGATGGTGATCGGAATCACCACCGCCTGCGCAAAGCGCAGGAAATGAATGCTCAGGATAAGCGCGACGGCCGCCAACAGCACGGGCACGGCGTCAGACGAGCGCCAAGCCGCCACGGTCCGTCCAGGCTCGGGGCGCATGGGGAACATGTAGGGGGAGGGGGGTGGCCGTCGTGATGGTGCGCACGGGGTAGGCCTTGAGTGGCGGGGGCGGTCGCGCTAATGCTGGACGCGGATTGGGAGGCAACCGCCATGATTCCGGCATTCATCAGCGAAAACCTGCACATCGTGGTGCCGTTCCTGCTGGCCGCGGCCGGCGGCGCCGTGGCGCGCCTGCTGGGCGGCGGCCGCGGCGAGGTGCTGGCCCAGGCGCTGTTGCCGGCGGCGTTCCTGGCCGGCGCCGCCGTGGTCTGGGGCGGCTGGCCTTCGCCGCTGCCCGGATGGCGCCCGTTTTCCCTGGTGCCGTGGCTGGTGCTGGCGGCGCTGCTTGCCGGTCTGGCGCTGGCGCTGCTGGGCGGGCGGCGGGGGGCGCGGCTGGCGGCGCTGGTTGTCCTGGCGGTGGCGTCTTCGTGGCTGGTCGCGGGGCGCCCCTTGCCGCCGGATTGGGGCGGCCTGGCATTGGCGGCGGCGGCGCTGGCGGCGGCGCTGGTGGCGCTGGCGCGCCTGGATGCGCTGGCGCCGATGGCCCCGGCGGCGCCGGTCATGCTGGCGGCGGCGGCGCTGGGGCTGTTGGGGCTGGCGTGGCTGGACGGCGCCCACACCACCGCAGCGCTGGCCGCCGCCCTGACCGCGGCGGCCGCGGGCCATCTGCTCGTCGCCTGGCTGCTGGGCGTCGCCTTCGGCGCCCCGGCCGCCCTCGGCGGCGGGGTGGCGCTGGTGGCGCTGGCGCAGGCGGCGGTGCTGGCGGGGCCGTTGCCGGCGGTTCCGGTGCTGCTGTTGCTGCTGGTGTTCTTCGCCGACGGCACCGCGGCGCGGCTGACGGTGGGAAGCGGGCTGCTGCGGCGCCTGCTGGCGCCGGCGGTGCTGGCGGCGGTGTGCCTCATTCCGCTTGCCCTTGCCCTGGTCGCCGGATGGGTGGCCGCCAATCTTCACCGCCTGTAGGGGCGCGATTCCCCCTCTGTTCGCCCCCGGTTTTTCGTACTAGTGTGTTCCCCCGACCGGACGTTGAACACCGCGAAGGACCATGAACCGTCTGTCCACCAATGCCGTCGTGGCGCTGAGCGCCGCCGCCGCCGTCGCCCGGGTCGCGGCCGGTATCCAGTTAGCCGGTCGCGCC